>JAVEYG010000011.1:0-116171 GCA_034003625.1 Prolixibacteraceae bacterium
ATTGCTGGCAGGTTGCCCCCCGGCAGAGCCTGTTTCCTCTTGGGCTTTACAAATATAAAGGTACGGGAAGATTTGAAAAATTATTTAAAAATAATGCTCCATGAATTTGGATTACAACATAGAAGAATTTATAAAAGAGAACGGACGGGAACCGAGCGAGAAAGAAAAAAACATCATCATTGGGCAAAAGCACGATTTCAAAATTCCTGAAGGTTGTTTTTGGAAAGATGTACGTGATGCTTCGCCCGACAAAAAAAATGAAAAGCTCAACAAAGCGGTAAACGATATTGCCGATGCAAATATTGACCGCGATGGCAAAGCCGTTTTAAAAGGTGTTATCAATACCGTGCGTTGGAACGAGCCTGCACCCGATGGCTCCGGTAGTAAAAAACTTAGTCCGCAAGTGCTGACTACCCTTGTGAGTTATTTGGACGCTGTGGATCTGAGCAACAAAAATGCTTCGGTCGATGTGCTGGGCGATGCTTACGAATATCTGATAAAACGCTTTGCCGATGAAAACAAAGGCGGTACCATGGCCGGGCAATTTTATACATCGCAGGAGATTGTTGATGTAATTGTCCGATACCTCAAACCACAAAAGGGCAACACTGTTTACGACCCTACTTGCGGTTCGGGTGGTTTCCTCATTAATTCCGCCAAATACTGCAAAGCCAATTACAACAACCCCAAAGCGGTTCGCCTGTTTGGGCAGGAGGATGTTTGGAATACCTGGGCGATTGCCAACATCAACATGATTTTGCACGGACTGGATGCCCGTATTGAAAAAGGCGATACGCTGTTAGACCCTAAATTCAGGGATGAAGACAACGAACTCGCCATCCGTACTTTCGACCTGGTGATGGCTAATTTCCCCTTTTCGCAAGAGAACTGGACCAAAACAGGCACACCCAAAAAAGACAACAAGGGCAAAACCATCAATAAAAAAGATGGCTCGCCCCAGTTGGAATATCCCAAAGAAGGATTTGTTGATCCCTTTGAGCGTTTGGTTTACGGCACCCCACCGTACTCTAACGGCGATTTTGCTTTTTTACAGCACATTATTGCTTCGCTGAAAGACGATGGAAAAGCGGGTGTTGTGTGTCCGCAGGGTGTTTTGTTTCGCGGGCAACCCGAAAAAACAGAGGAAGAAGACGGGCAAAAACGTAAAGCCGACGATGAGTATATCATCCGCCGTGGATTTTTGCAAGGGAAAGTGGATAGCAATGGCGAGTTTACCGAAATGTACAATATTGTTGATGCCATTGTGGTATTGCCCGGCAATTTGTTTTACGGCACCACCATTCCCGGCGCGATTCTTTTTATAAACAAGAACAAAGCTGCCGACCGCAAAGACAAGGTACTAATGGTGTATGCCGCCAAAGAAGGCTGGTACAAAGAAGAAGCCAACATGAATACCTTGCAGCCCCACGATATGTTGCGTATTTCTACCATTTTGGAAAGCTGGGGCGATTTGGAAACGGCCAAAGCGTGGATTGATTCGCAAAAACTACGATTGCAGGATAAAATACAGGAAGATTTGGATTTTAAGCTCCTGGAAATTGAAGAATACTACGCCGATGATATTGAACTGCAAAACGAAAAATTGGCAAAAGCCCAAAAGGTAGTTGCCGATAAAAAAGCAAAAGGCGAAAAGCCCACTCAAAGCCAAAACAAAGCAGTAGATACGGCACAAAATGCCTTGGATAAAACCACAAAGGAAAAAGACGGCAAAATAACCACAGCCCGCGAGCAAGCTGAAAAGGAACGCCAGGCCATTGAAGCCGTTGAGCAGGAACTCATTACCATGCTGCAAGACCCCGAACTGCGAAAACGCTATTTTGCCATTGCCGATATGGAAGAATTAGAAGAAAACGAGTTTAACCTGAACATACCCCGTTATGTGGACACCTTTGAGCCCGAAGAAGAAATTGACCTGAAACAAGCCATTGCTGAGTTTAAAGCCGCACTCAACCAAGAAACCGCGCTGGATAATACAATTGATGAACTTTTAAAAGTACTCAACTAATGTCATTAGAAAAAAACAACCATCAATATATTGACGACATTAAAGTCATATTGGAAACTGCCAAACAGCAAGTATATACGGCAGTAAATTCTGCTATGGTTCAGGCTTATTGGTTGATTGGCAAACGTATAGTAGAAGAAGAACAAAACGGGAAAGAACGGGCAGAATATGGCAGTTTTTTGATCAAAAATCTCTCGATAGAACTAACTCAAGAATTTGGCAGAGGATTTTCGGAGCAAAGCCTCAAAAATTTCAGACAATTTTATATTGTTTTTAGTAACCTCCCAATCAGCTCTACACCATGGAGCCAATTGCCAAATCAAAAAAGCTCTACACCGTGGAGCCAATTGAGTTGGTCTCATTTTAAAACCATAATGCGTGTAACCAATGCCGAAGCTCGCAGTTATTATATCAAAGAAACCGCAGAAAACAATTGGTCGGTGCGTACTTTGGATAGAAACATAGCCACTCAATACTATGAGCGACTGTTTTTATCGCACGCCAAAGAGGATGTGATTGCCGAAATGCAAGACAAAACCAAAGATTTTACCTTAGACAAAAATGAATTTTTGAAAAGCCCTGCCATTTTAGAATTTCTTAATATCGCTCCAAGCAAAGGCTATACCGAAGCCCAACTTGAAAAAGCTATTATTGACAACCTGAAAGAGTTTTTATTAGAATTGGGCAAAGGCTATGCTTTTGTAGCTCGGCAGCAAATCATTAAGACAGAGATGCGTGACTATTTTATAGACCTTGTTTTTTATAATTTTATTCTCAAATGTTTTGTACTCATTGACCTCAAAACCGAACGCATTACCCACCAGGATGTTGGACAAATGGATATGTATGTGCGGATGTATGACGAAGAAATAAAAACCGAAAGCGACAACCCTACTTTGGGCATTATACTGTGTTCTGAAACCGATCAAGACATTGCCCGATACTCTATCCTCAAAGGCAACGAACAACTTTTTGCATCCAAATACAAGCTCTACCTGCCTACACAAGAAGAGCTAAAAGCGGAGATAGAACGAGAAAAACTAAATTTTAAATTGCAACATCCGTAATGGTTAATGATAAATTTATAATGGTTGATAATACCGCTTTGGATAATACTATTGATGAACTGTTAAAGATGTTGGGATAATATGGAATGGAAAAAAGAAAAGTTAAAACCCCTTGGTTGGCTTCGTAGTGCTGGGGTTAATAAACTAATTGATCGCAATCAAAAAGAAGTGTGTTTGATAAATTATATGGATGTTTATCGAAATCATCAAATATCTTCTAAAATTGATTTTCAGAAGGTGACGGCAAAGGAGGCTGAAATTAAAAATGCAAATGTTTTAAAAGGCGATATACTTTTTACACCTTCATCTGAAAAGCCTACTGATATAGGACATGCTGGCGTTGTTATG
This sequence comes from Prolixibacteraceae bacterium, assembly GCA_034003625.1. GTDB lineage: Bacteria > Bacteroidota > Bacteroidia > Bacteroidales > Prolixibacteraceae > GWE2-42-39. The sequence continues at coordinate 3,442 of JAVEYG010000011.1, forward strand.
GAAGAATTGGAAAATACCGTTTATAGCTATCACTTAGTTCGATTTAGACTTTATAAACCGGAATTATTTAATCCTTTATTTCTTTCATATTCATTAAATGCATACCAAGCTGAAAAACATTTTGTAACACGGGCGACTGGAACTACAAGATATACACTTTCACTAAGTGATTTTAAGAGTTTGGAAATTGAATATCCCGAAAATCTAGCCGAACAAACCGCCATAGCCACCATTCTATCCAAAGTAGATGCCGCCATAGAAGCCACCCAAAACAGCATTAAGGCAGCCGAAAAACTCAAAAAAGCCCTGATGCAAAACCTGCTTACCGGCAAACTAAAACCCGATGGTACCTGGCGTACCGATGATGAGTTTTATGAGGATGAAAAGTTTGGGAAAGTGCCGAAGGGGTGGTCAAGAAGACAAATTAAGGATGTAACGATACAAATACAATATGGGCTTAATGTCCCTTCAGTAGAAGACGGTAAGTATCCAATGTTTAGAATGAATAATATCATCGATGGGAAAATGGTTGATAAACCAATGGTGTCAGTTAATCTTCCTAAACGAGAATTTGAACGTTACAAATTGGATAAGTTTGATATTTTATTCAATCGCACCAATAGTCTGGATTTGGTTGGTAAAATTGGCATCTTTGAATTGGATGGTGATTACGTTTTTGCTTCTTATCTTATTCGTTTAAAGGTAAATTCAGAGAACAATCCTTGTTTTATAAATTACTATCTTAATTCATATCAAGGCCAGTGTTCTTTAAGGTCTAAGGCTACCCCAGCAGTTAGCCAAGCCAACATCAATGCAAAAAGTCTTCGAAATACTTATATTCCAAGACCGCCAAAGAATGAGCAAGATGAGATTGTAAGCAAATTTGACCAGATTGAAAAAAATAAAGAGAAATTACAAACCAAAATCCTTGCCCTTCAACGCCTCAAAAAATCGTTAATGCAAAATTTGCTAACGGGCAAGGTAAGGCTTGATGTGGAGAGAATGATGAATTGTGAATGATGAATTGTGAATTATGGGAAGACCAAATGTTATAAAGGATAAAAGTTTTGCTTTTGCTTTGCGGATTGTGAAGCTTTATAAGTTTCTACTTGAAAAAAAGGAGCTTGTGCTTAGTAAACAATTATTGCGTAGCGGAACTGCAATTGGTGCATTGGTTCGAGAGGCAGAATATGCTGAAAGCCCATCCGATTTCATTCATAAAATGGCAATAGCACAAAAAGAAGCTAATGAAACAACCTATTGGATAGAGCTTTTATTCCAATCTGAATATTTAGACAATGCTCAATACAATTCTATTATTCTTGATATTCAGGAATTAAATAAGATACTGGCATCAATAATAATCACATCGAAAGAGAAAAAGTATGGCAAAAAATAATTCACCATTCATCATTCACCATTCACCATTAATCATCTACAATACTGCCGACGGCAAAGCATCGGTTTCGCTGTATGCCAAAGATGGCATGGTGTGGATGAACCAAAACCAGTTGGCAGCACTTTTTGACACCTCTGTGCCAAATATTAGCATGCACATATCTAATATATTGAAAGAAGGCGAGTTAGATCAAGATTCAGTTATTAAGGATTACTTAACTACTGCCTCCGATGGCAAAGCGTATAATGTTACGTTTTATTCGCTTGATATGATTTTGGCAATAGGTTTTAGGGTGCGGAGCAAGCGAGGGACCCAATTCAGGATTTGGGCAAACAAACACCTGAAAGAATACCTTGTAAAAGGCTTTGTAATGGATGACGAACGCCTGAAAAATCCTGACGGCAGACCCGACTATTTTGATGAATTTCTGGAACGGATCCGGGAAATCAGGGCTTCGGAAAAGCGGTTTTATCAAAAAATCAGGGATTTGTTTTCGCTTAGCAGCGATTATGATAAAACCGACAAAGCGACCCAAATGTTTTTTGCCGAAACCCAAAACAAATTACTATATGCGGTAACCAAACAAACTGCTGCCGAAATTATTGTTTCAAGAGCCGATGCAAACAGCCCAAATATGGCGCTTACCAACTGGAAAGGGGCAAAAGTGCGCAAACAGGATATTTATATCGCCAAAAATTATTTAACCAATGATGAAATAGATACCCTCAACAGGTTGGTCGTAATCTTCCTCGAAACTGCCGAGCTTCGGGTTAAAGAGCGTAAAGATATTACGATGAGTTTTTGGACAGAAAATGTAGACAGATTACTGGAATTCAACAACAAACCTTTGCTTCTTACAAAAGGAAGCATTAGTAAAAAACAGATGGAAGAGAAGGTCGATGAAATTTACAGTTTGTTTGACAATAGAAGAAAAGAATTTGAAGCATTAGAAGCCGATGAGGAAGATTTGAAAGAACTCAAACTACTTGAAAATAAATTAAAAAACCGGGAACAATAATATGGGACATCTATCAGAACTAAAAGGGGTTGAACAGCCGGTAACCGAATGGCTCAGCAAAATGGGCTGGACGTTTAAAAGCAACGAAGAGTTGAAAAAATACGAACGTGCTTTTTCAAAGCCTGTTGTTGAACAAATTTTAGTTGATAAAACGGCTAAAATCAACAATATACCTGAACGTGTTGCCAAAAATGCAGTTGAACTTTTACTGCAAAACCTAAACAACCCTATCCCGATTTTGGGCAACGAAGCTTTTTTAGACAAACTGGTTTCGGGCGTAACCCTTTCGGTTAAGAACAACGATATAGATGTTCATTTTATCGACTTTGAAAATATTTGGGAAAACGATTTTATCGTAACCAATCAGTATTGGGTACAAGGCTATAAAATGGTAAAAACCGATATTGTGCTGTTGGTAAATGGCATTCCCTTAGTCCCCATTGAAGCCAAACAACGAGCCCGAAAAGGCACCAACTGGATGGAAGGCGTTCGCCAGTTTTCTACCTACGACCAACGGGCCGATAAACTGTTTATGTGCCATGCTTTTGGTGTGGCTTGCAATGGCAGAATAACAAAATACGGAATACCAGGCGCATCATCGTCCTATTTTAACGAATGGAAAGATACGATTCTGGATGTCAGTCAGACCAATCCAATACTTGAACCCACAAATGACCTATGTCCAACTTACCAGGATAAAAAAGACGGGCTTTGGAATTTTGATGTAGCCCGTTTGTCCAACGGCGAAGTGTTGGAACGCATGAAATTGGGCATTATTGGATTGCTCCAACCGGTAAGAGTGTTGGATATATTGCAGCACTTTATTGTTTTTGAGCGGGAAGAAGGTAAAATCATAAAAAAAGTTGCCCGGTACCAGCAATTAAGGGCAGCAAACAAAATTGCCGATCGGGTTATTAACAGCGATTTAAATCAAGGCGTTATTTGGCATACACAAGGCTCGGGCAAAAGTTTAACCATGCTTTATACAGCCTATAAGCTCCGTCAAAGCAAAGAACTGAAAGACCCGACTATTTACATCGTAGTTGACCGTAAAGATTTACGGGAACAGATAGGTGGTACTTTCGACGATTGCGAATTTCCAAACGCCAGAGCGATCAATAATATCGGTGATTTAAAACACATTATCAAAACAGCCCCATCGGGTGTATTTATTACAACCGTACAGAAATTTGACGAATTAGGCGATCGTAAAGACTTGCGCGATAACATCATTGTGTTGATTGATGAAGCCCACAGAACACAATACGGCGATTATCAAATGGAATTGCGGGCCGTTTTGCCCAATGCCAAACGTTTTGCGTTTACAGGAACACCCATACCAAAAACTCATCAGGAATTCGGAATTGTTGACCAGGAAAAAGGCAAACACGAATATTATCTCGACCGGTATAGTATTCAGGATTCGATTGACGACGGAGCTACCAAACCCATTCGTTACACATTTGGACCTACTGAGTGGTTTCTCGATAAAGACAAATTAAAACAAGGCTACGAAGAAATTACCGCAGAACTGAACGAAGATGAAAAACGTTTGGTTGAGTGGAGGGTACAACCTTGGAAAACCTTTTTAAAGCACCCTGAACGAATAAAGACATTGGCAAAAGATATTGCAACCGATTACAGGGAAATGCTCGAACCGCAAGGATATAAAGCCCAAATAGTTGCTTGCGACAAAGAAGCTTGTGTGCTGTATTACAACGAACTTTTAAACTATTTCGACCGTTCGGAACTATCCATTGTATTCTCAACCGGCAATTACGAAGAAGGTGAGAAATATGAACTGTATAAAGACCACTACAAGGAAGACGCAGAACGCAAAAAACTAATAAAACAGTTTAAACGCCGTATTACAGAAGAAGAACAAAAAATGGACAACAACATTAAAGTTTTAATTGTCTGTAATATGTTGCTAACTGGCTTTGACGCACCCATTGAGCAAACCATGTATTTGGATAGCCCGTTACGCGACCACAATCTTTTACAAGCAGTTGCACGGACGAATAGACCGTATGATGATAAAGTAACCAAACTTTCAAAGGAATTTGGCCGAATTGTAGATTATGTCGGAGTTTTCCAAAACTACAAAGAAGCCCTTAATTACGACCCCGAAGATATTGGCGAATTTGAAGATGTTGAAAGCTTGGTAAAAACATTCCCAAAAGTTTTAGACAGTGCATTTGAACCATTTGAAGCTATTGAATTAGAAGACAGTTACGAGTGTACAATGCAGATTGTAAGGAAACTGACTGAAATTGACCACGGAAAATTTGAAAACGATTTTAGGGAAGTCGTTCAACTTTGGGAAGCTATTTCTCCACACCCGGCTTTGCGTGAATCAAAAATCAAATATTTATGGCTGAATGAGATTTATGAAATATATCTCGAAGAGTTTAAGCGACTTGACTTTGATGCTGAAATTTATGCAGCCAAAACAAGAAAGTTAATTCAGGAAAGTTCAAAGCTCTTGAACTTCAAAGGACATTTGCCTGAAATTTTAATTGACTCCGATTATCTGAACAAGCTAAAAGAGATAAAGCTCAACCCATCGGATAAAGCAGAAAAAATAATCCGTGATATTGAAACCGTAATTCGCCAAAATGAGGTAAACAGCGCCATTTACGTGGAGTTCCAAAACCGCTTGGACGATTTGATCAAGCAAAAGAAGGAAGAAAGCCTGGCAATTGAAGAAATACTGAATCAATTGGGCATTCTGTACACCGAATTAGACGATGTGGCTTCTCTTCCAACAAGAATGGGATTTCCGGACAAGGGTAGTTTTGAATTTTTTACCATTATAAAAAACGCATCGGACGAAAGTTTTAACGATAACCTTGTGAGGGAATTTTCTTTTGAAGCAGCCGATAAAATTAAAGCCAAAATTTACAATGGCTGGCAAGATGTACCAAGAGAATTTGACCGTTTAAAATATGAAATACTGTTACTGTCGGTAAATCCAAAATTCGAGGAATTGAAAATTGATGAAAACGAAGAATTAGTGGAGCATATAATGAAAGCCGTTTTACAAAATTACAAGCTGGACTAATGCAATTGCCTGATAATTATATATTAATCCGAAAAGAAATTAAGCATGCCCGTTTGAGGGTAAGTGAAGATGGAAAGGTGCGCATCATTGCTCCACCATCTTTCTCTGAGGACGATATTTCTTCCTTGCTCCGCAAAAAAGCAAAATGGATTGATAAAAATGTAAAGTACTTTGAAGCTATGTCAAAAATTGAGTTGCAACGAAACCAGCTTCTGTTTTTGGGCAACAGGTACAATTATTTTTATGACCCCAGTTTCGCGCAAAAGGTAATCATCAATCACGAACATAGAACAATATCTGCAAAAAGAGATTTAACTGACCCTGAAACACAGGAAAAATGGTATAGAAATATTGCAAAAAAGCATCTTGTAAAACGATCTGAACAACTATCAAAAAGACTGAAATTTCAATATAACAAACTTTTTATCAGAGAAGAGAGAAACAAATGGGGCAATTGCTCAAAAGAAAGAAATATATCTTTAAACTGGAAACTAATTAAAGCGCCTGAATATGTGATTGATTATATCATTATTCACGAACTATTGCACACAGTAGTAATGAGCCACACAAACAAGTTTTGGACATTACTAAAATCATATTACCCAGATTATAAAGAATCAATTAAATGGTTAGAAAAGTATGGGAATAGTTTATAGCCAACGAACAAGTGTAAGCATGTCCCGATGAAAGATCAGGAAGAACTTCTGCCCCACCATTCCGGGTAACCGCCTTTCATGACGGTTTTTAGATTTTCCCCGCTAAAAAAAACAAAATAAATTTGTGCTTCGCAGTTGGCTTGGTGCAGCAGGTTGCCTGCTTTGAGATTGAAAATACACCTAACACAACCGTCGGGAATTTTTGTGCTCTTATTCGTTCCGCAGCAAAGCAACCAGGTTTTTGCGCAATACCATCCGGATACTGAATATCATCCAGATAACCGCGCTGGCAAATACCAGCAAACTGATTACAAACGGCCACCAGATCAGGTTTTGATAAATTTCTGTTGTGGCCGAAGGAATGGCGCTGACCACCGACGGGATCAGTCCGGCAAGCAGGGCCAGCCCGACAATAAGCAGGTTCTCGGCAAAAACAAGCCGGAAAACCTGTTTCTTTCGGAAACCAATCGCCAGCATGGCGGCGTATTCCCGGCTCCTCTCGCTAACCATCCGAAAGATTAAGATCCCCAGTCCGATGGTCCCGATCAGCAAACCTAACGCGCCCAGCATCAGGAAGATATTCAGATACGTATTTTCAACTTTATAAAATTCCAACAAGCGGTGAACGGCAGGCGCCGCATCTACCCCGTAATTACGCAGGTTGCTTTTTACGGCAGCTTCGAGCGCTGTACTTTCCATTTCCGAATCAATCAGAAACAGGCTGGAGCCGCTCACCGAGGGATAATGGTCAATAAAATAATTTTCGGCGATCAGTACATTGCCCTGAAACACGGAATTGGCCAGTCCACCAATCAGTTGAAGCGCCAGTTTTTCGCCATCTTCATTTAAATAAACCAGTGTATCGCCCACATTTTTAAACAGTCCCCAGCGGATTACCGTTTGGTCGGCAATGGCCGGAATGTAGCCATCGGCGGTGGGTTGGTTCAGCGACAGCCACGGGCTGGCCGTATCCAGGTCGCCGGTACGGGCCACAAAAGTAAACGATTGCCTCCGATTGAGCATTTCCGGATTAAAACCGATGAGGTGGGGGCGTGAAATACGGTTGAGGTTCAAACAACTGGCATCGTCGCCCGGTTTCAGCCTGAACTGCGCAAATTCCACCCCAGCCTCGAAACCATATTGCGCGGCAATCCTGGGGTCGTTCAAATCTTCCGGCACCGGGATCGTGGTTTTGGCAAACAAGCTGTAACCGCCTGTTCCGGACGAATTTAATCCGGCATTTCGGGCCAGGTCTTTACGGTTCACCCCGGTCGAAACCACCAGGAAAATTCCGATCGACAGAAAACTGACAATCATCGTGTTTTGCTTTCGGTTGCCGGCAATGCGTTTCAGTAAAAAACTTTTCAGGCTGAAGCCGAAACCCGCGTCCCGTTTCCCTATCCTAAAAAATAAATCATCCAGCAACAGGATCAATCCCGGCAAAAGGCCAAAACCGCTGATAAAAAATAGTTTCGGGTTGATTTCCCCTTTGTTCAGGCCACCACCTAAGATCATTAGAAAAGAGGCTGCAACGAGGATGATTCCTGCTTTTTTTCCGATTTTTCGTGATGGTCCCTGCCTGCGAAAAGTTTGTTTTTGCAGGCCCGCTATTTCCTGTTTCAGGACGTTTCGCGTGATCAGGATGAGGAGCAAAAACGAAAGTGAAAAAATAGAGAAAGCGCCCAGCAAGACGGAAGCGGCGCGAATGTGAACATGAACAATCGAGGTGCGCACGATATCGGACCATATTGAGCTGATGGCCTGTAAAACCAGCTTGTTGTAAACGATACCGAAAGGAATGCCGATAAGAATACCGGCTACAATCAGCGCCAGGGCTTCAGCAATGAATATTTTTTGCACCTGGCCGGCGCCAAATCCCAATGCGGTAAGCGTGCCTGTTTCGCCCTTGCGAAACCCGAGAAACAGTTTGAACACCAAAACCGTAAGCAGCACGGCAGCGGCCAGCACAAAAAAGCTAAGCCCGATAAACAAACCCCCAAAATCGACCCCATTGCTGGCGGCATAAATTCCGTCCTCCTTTACCTGCCGGAGTTCAAAGCCCATTTTATCAGCTTGCAAAACCGATAAAATTTGTTGGGCCAGTAGTTCTTTTTCCTGAAACGGAAACCGGATGGCGGTGGCGTTTCCAAAGCGGTTGCCCCAGAGTTTTCGGGCTGTTTCAAGCGAAATGTAGGCTTTGGGGGTTCCTTTGTGCCGGTTCCAATATTCTTCGTCGGTCGCCCGCACTTTGTTTAAATCGATTGGCACACCGGCCTCCCAGTCGCGGCAATGCCCGGCATCCGATAATCCGGGTATTTCGGGCATCCGATACACATCGGCCCATTCCCCTTTCATGGGCACAATGCGCGACACAATAAACGAAGTGTCGCGTTCAACCAACCGGCGAAGCGGCCCGACTTCAAAATAATTGATACGGATTGTGTCGCCGGGTTGGGCGTTTAAATCGTTTGCCAGCCATTCGCTGATCACCATTTCGTTTCCGTGAAGGCCTTCGGAAAGGGAAGAAACAAACGAATAGGGGGTTTCTTTTTCGCGTAATGTAAAACGGTTGACAAAATAGCTGAATACCGGTTCAGCCCCCGAAATACCTTGCAGGCAGAATTTTTCAAGCTCTTCGCCCACAAACACCCGTTCCGAAATAATTTCAGAATACGAAAGTTCTTTGTTTTCCCTGATTTTCAGGTTCAGGTCGTCCGTTGTCCAGCTATTTTTCAGTTTTGTGCCAATATCGTTTTTAGCCGTATTTCCGGACAGTAAAATGACATTGGCTTTGTCGTTCAGCCCAAGTTGTTTCGTCAGCCATTTAATATTGACGAACACATTGCGGGGGGCTGATTGTATTTTTTGCAGGTTGAAATTACCGGTTTCTGCCGTACCCAAAATGCCCTTTATTTTTACCCGGAATGAAACACTGGTTTCGTCAGCCGGGACAAAAGGGGTGTTCGACGGAAAAACATTGAGTTTGTTCACCCGCAGCAACAACTCGTCGCCTGTCTGAATGCCCATCAGGGAAGCCAGGTTTTCGTTGATCAGCGCTTCGTCGCCTGCAATATCGAATTGTTCGGGAGCTTTACTGAAAGGGGCAAACAAGCTGTCGATGCCCCACACCTGAAGCTGGTTGGCCCGCACCCGGCCCCCGTCGACAATAGCGATGCCGTTGGCGCGGAGTATGGCACAAGCCGTCAGATCGCTGTTTGCACCGATATTTCCGGCTAATTGTCGGGTAAACAAACGTTCCCCGGCGGTAACCACGGCATCGGTTTTTCCTAACCGTTCGACTACAATTTGCTGCAGGCTGTATTTCACCGAATCGCCAACAACAAGCGCACCTACCAAAATAGCAGTTCCCAGGGCCACTCCCAAAATGGTCGCCACATTTAGCTTTGCGTAGTGGAGCAGGGATTTTAATATGTAACGAAACAAGTTCACAGTGAGCTGATATTTGTAATACTATGAATTAGTTGCAGATTCTTCGCTACGCTCAGAATGACATGCCTCACTAAACGGCCACAAGCTTTCCATCCTCCAGCCTGTACATCCGGCTCATTTTTTCGGCCAGTTGCATCGAGTGGGTCACCGTGATCAGCGCGGCGCCTTCTTCTTTGTTTAACTGAACGAGCAAATCACCCAATGTTGCTGCGCTGTGCTGGTCGAGCGCACCGGTTGGCTCGTCGGCCAAAATCAGCCGGGGCTTGTTTATCAATGCCCTTATTACCGCAGCACGCTGGCATTCGCCCCCCGAAAGTTCTGCCGGTTTTTGCCGGGCCACAGCGGCAACCCCTACCCGTTCAATTAACCGCTTAGCCCGTTCAACGACCTCGTCCGACTGAAACTTTTTATCGATCAGCGTAGGCAGAAGCACGTTTTCCCACAAACTAAGTTGTGGCAACAAATGGTGCAACTGAAATATCATACCTATTCTTTCGCTCCGGAAAGCCGACAGTTCCTGTGCGCCCATTTCAGAAATATTTTGTCCTTCAAAACAAATCGTACCTTCATCTGCTTTATCAAGTGCACCAATCAGGTTCAACAGGGTCGTTTTTCCCGATCCCGAAGGACCGATAATGGCAATGCTTTCGCCACATTCGACGGAAAGATTGAGTTGATCCAGGATTTTCCTCCCGAAGTACGATTTTGATATATTTGTTACTTGAAGCAGCACAGGTTTGTATTTTGGACATTTGATACCGGATGCCCGATATCACGGATCACACTACCATCTGTAAATCTTCCCGGACGGACCATTTCATCATTCACGATTTGAATAGAACCGTTCGAGAATTGACCCGTCGTTCGCTTCTTTTGAAAGCGACTCAATGGTATTTTTCGGGACATCAAACAAATCGAGAATAATCAATCCATCAAGACAGTTATTGAATTTCGGATCGACATTAAACCCAATAATATTCGCATTTAGCTTGATATACTTTTTTAGCAGCACGGGCAAACCGGTATTCAATTCATCCACATCGCCGATTGCCTTGTCCAGTTTATTGATATCTTCGCCCATGCTTTCCATCAGAATATTGATATTGGTATCGTTACTCCTGAATTTGTACGAATTGCGCGGGGCAATATCTTTCGCCCTGCGCCAGTCGAAATGATGGGCCATAATGAACCGGATGATCAGATCTTTTGAATTTTCGCTGTAATTATTGCTGATACTTACCGGTCCGAACAGATAGCGGTAATCCGGATTTTTCAGGATAAAATACAAAATCCCTTTCCAAAGCAAAAACAACGACATGGGTTTGCGCTGGTATTCTTTTACAACAAACGAACGCCCCAGTTCCATCGACTGCATCAGAATTGGTTCCATTGTATTTTTCATGCGGAACAACGTATAGGTATAAAACCCGCGAATACCATACCGGTGAAGGATATCGGCGCCTTTCCCGATCCGGTATGCCCCCACAATCTTTTGGGTTTCTTCGTCCCAGATAAACATCTGGTGATAATATAAATCAAACTCATCGAGATCGATGCTCCGGTTGGTACCTTCGCCTACTTCACGAAAGGTAATTTCGCGCAGACGCCCTATCTCTGTGAGGATGTTGGGCATCTCTTTCGAAGGGGCGCAATATATTGCGTAATTTTTCAGTTTGAAAAGCAAATGATCCTTTTCTAAGTTTTTCACTTCCTGAAGCACCAGTTGAGGGGCAACCGGACTGGCAACCTCTTCCACTTTTTGCTGACGTTTAAGGGAATAATTGAAAAATTTTCTGACTTCAATTTTTGAATTCAGGCTATAGGTTTTTGCCCTCAGGTAACGCCCAAACTGGTATATATCGGAAAACGAATCCTGTTCTGGGACTGTGACCGGTGAACCAAAGCGTACTTTTATCAGTTTATTGCGTTTGTTCAGCATTTCCGAAGGAAGTTTAATCACCTTCAAATCGGGATGAATACGCCCCATCAGATAAAAAAGACGGCTGTTATGTCCTTTAAAATAAACCGGGACCACAGGTACCTGAGCCGTTTTTATAAATTTAATGGCCGAATATTGCCACAAGCGATCGGAAATGGTACGGTATGCATCGTATCCCGAAACTTCTCCGGCAGGGAAAATGCACAAACCGCCTCCCTGCAGGAGATGTGTCTTTGCCGATTTTATTCCGCGAAAGCCGGAACCATTCGCACGCCCCCGTTCAAAAGGATTGTCATCTAAGAAGAACATACTGATTTGTTCGACCTTTTGCAAAAGAAAATTGGACAAAACCTTCACATCGGGACGGACCTCACTGATAAGTTTGATAAGCAATATTCCGTCAAGACCGCCAAACGGATGATTCGCAACCACAATAAAAGGGCCTTCTTTGGGAACACGGCGCTGCAATTCTTCCCTGTCGTACTCATACCTGATCTCAAGCATACGAAGCAGTTCATCAATAAAATCAAGCCCTTGCTTGTTGCCTATTTGCTTGTATACTTTATTGATTTTATTGAATTTCAGGACATACATAAGAAATTTTGCAAAAAATTCACCGCCGAAATAATTCAGGTTAGGATTGCCCCTTAAGACATCTTCTGGTTTTACTATCTCCATTTTTAAGGGAAATTATTTCCCTAAAATTATAAATCCGTTTTGAAATCCATTCATTCGATGATCAGAATTTTTAACCAATCAATTCGATAATTTGCCTGAAAAAGCAATAAGACCCTGAAAATTCGATATTTATATTCCGAATTGTTTTTCCCTTATAAGGCGAATTCCCGCCGAACTGTTTATTTTTGCACCAACTGTTTTGTTTCGATGAACAATACAGACCGTAATTTGTAAATGATAATGCGCAATTTATAAAAAGAGCTTACGTGGATTTTCTTTATCAAAAATATAAAACCGTGCAATGGCTTCCCACTTCGCTGAAGGAAGTCAGGGAACGGGGATGGGAACAACCCGATGTTATCCTTTTTACCGGCGATGCCTATGTCGATCATCCGTCATTTGGAGCTGCTGTAATTGGCCGTGTACTGGAAGCCGAAGGGTTAAAAGTGGGCATTGTGCCACAGCCTAACTGGCAGGACGACCTGCGCGACTTTAAAAAGCTGGGGGCTCCTCGCCTGTTTTTTGCTGTTACAGCCGGGAACATGGATTCCATGGTAAACCACTATACGGCCAATAAACGCAAACGCTCGACCGACGCCTATACTCCCGGAGGAGAAGCCGGCAAAAGGCCAGATTATGCCACTGTGGCCTACTGCAATATCCTGAAAAAACTTTTCCCGGATGTCCCCCTGGTCATTGGGGGCATTGAAGCATCACTGCGCCGTGTGACCCATTACGACTACTGGGAAGACCGCCTGCGCCCGTCAATTCTGAAAGACTCGGGGGCCGATCTTCTGTTTTACGGAATGGGCGAAAAATCCATTATTGAATATGCCCAACTGGTCCAGCGTGGCGTCGATGCCCGAAAACTGACCAACATACCGCAAACGGCCTTTTTGATTGATCGGGACGAAAAATACGCCACACAAAAGAACTGGAACGAATTTATCCTTGCTTCCCACGAAGAATGTCTTCAGGATAAAAAGAAATATGCAAAAAATTTCATGCACATTGAGGAAGAATCGAATAAAGCGGAAGCATGCAAACTGATCCAGTATATCGGGAAACAGCAGGTGGTTGTCAATCCGCCATGGCCACCGCTCGAAGAGCAGGAAATCGACCGTTTTTATGATTTACCGTTTACCCGCCTCCCGCACCCGCGCTATAAAAACAAAAACGCTATCCCGGCCTACGAAATGATCCGCCACTCGGTAAATATTCACCGCGGATGTTTTGGTGGCTGTACTTTTTGTACTATCTCGGCACATCAGGGAAAATTTATCGCCAGCCGTTCCGAAAAATCCATCCTGAAAGAGGTAGAGCAACTCACGTTGATGCCCGATTTCAAAGGATATATTTCCGATTTAGGCGGTCCGTCGGCCAACATGTACAAGATGAAAGGCATCCATGAAGAAATTTGTCACAAATGCAAACGTCCGTCGTGTATTTTCCCCGACGTGTGTAAGAACCTGGATACCGATCACCGGCCTATGCTCGAACTGTACCGGAAGGTCAGACAACACCCGAAAGTAAAAAAGGCATTTATCGGCAGCGGTATTCGTTACGATATGATCCTGAAAGAAACCGGGAACCAACAGGTTGATACCGGGAACCGTGAATATTTGCGCGAAATTATAAAATACCATGTATCAGGTAGGTTAAAAGTGGCGCCTGAACACACTTCCGACCAGGTACTAAAAATCATGCGAAAGCCTTCATTTTCATTATTCTACAAATTCAAGGAAGCGTTTGACCAAGTGAACAGATCGGAAAACCTGAACCAGCAACTGATACCCTATTTTATTTCGAGTCATCCGGGATGCCATAATACTGACATGGCCAACCTGGCGGTGGAAACAAAAAAACTGGATTTTAAACTGGAACAGGTACAGGATTTTACCCCTACCCCAATGACCGTAGCTACCGTCATTTATTATTCCGGTTATCATCCATATACTATGGAAAAAGTATTTACAGCCAAAAATCAGAAGGAAAAACTGGCCCAGCGAAAATTCTTTTTCTGGTACAAACGTGAATACCGCAACGAAATAAAAACCGAGCTGCTGAAACAAAACCGGAAAGACCTGCTGGATCGGTTGTTCACAAAATAAAGAATTTTCTTACGTCTTTTCCAGCAAATAGGCTTTGAAATCGGCAAACTCTTTGCTCATCGGAACCGAAAGCTTTTTGCCTTTCATAAATTCGGCTAATTTTTCAGGAAGCAGTATTTTCCGTCCGAGCGTTTCTTCAACGGTCTCGGTGAATTTGGCCGGATGGGCTGTTTCGAGGAAAATTCCGGTTTCGCCTTCCTGTAAATTCTCTTCTAATGCTTTGTAGCCGGTAGCCCCGTGCGGGTCAAGGGTGTAAGCATATTTATAATATACCTCTTTCATCACTTCCCTGATTTCGGCGTTGCTGTACCGGTAGCCTTTCATCTCGGCAGAAATTGCTTCGTGTGAATGCCCGTACAAGTCGAGGATGCGTGCAAAATTGCTGGGGTCGCCCACGTCCATCGCGTTGGCAATGGTAGCCACCGAAGCGCGTGGTTCGTATTTTCCGGTTTGCAGGTACTTGTAAACAATGTCGTTTTCGTTGTTGGCCGCGATAAACCGTTTGACGGGCAATCCCATTTTTTTTGCAAACAAACCGGCAGTGAGGTTGCCAAAATTACCGCTGGGCACCGAAATGACCACATCCCCGCGAACCCCTCTTTCCCTAATTCGGGCATACGCATTGAAATAATAAAAAGCCTGCGGAAGGAAGCGCGCCACGTTAATCGAGTTGGCCGATGTCAGTTGCAGGGCATTTTTTAGTTCTTCATCCAGAAAAGCGGTTTTTACCAACCGCTGGCAATCGTCGAACGTGCCGTCGATTTCGATGGCCGTAATATTTTGTCCGAGGGTGGTAAATTGTTTTTCCTGAATTTCGCTGACCAATCCTTTCGGATAGAGCACATAGACTTTTATTCCCGGAACGCCCAGAAAACCATTGGCCACCGCGCTGCCGGTATCGCCAGAAGTAGCCACCAGCACGTTTACTTCGTTTTTATGGTCTTTCAGGAAATACCCTAAGAGTCGCGCCATGAAACGGCCTCCCACATCTTTGAAAGCAAGTGTTGGCCCGTGGAACAGTTCCAGCGCGTAGATTGTATCGTTTACATGCGCAAGCGGGCAGTCGAAACTCAGCGTGTCGTACACTAAATTTTTCAGGATTTCTTCCGGCACATCTTCACCGAAAAATTTTTTGGCTACTTCAAACGAGATTTCCTGGAAACTGAGTGGATGAATTTTTTCAAAAAACGCAGGCTCAAATTTTTCAATCCGTTCGGGCATGAACAGGCCTTTGTCGTCGGCCAGGCCTTTTACTACCGCTTCTTCGAGCGAAACTTCAGGAACAGATTTATTGGTGCTGTAATATTTCATAACTAAAGGCCCCCTTCTTATTCCCCCCGGAGGGGGAAGGATCAACAGCCGGGGAAAAGGCTTTTTATTGTGTGCTATCTAATTTTTTTTATTTCTGAGTACAAAGGAAATCATTTTTCGCAATACCCAATTCCCTCTTTTAGGGATTTAAGGGGCTTTTTGCCCAGTAATGCCTTCATAAACTCGTTGCCTTTCAACATTTCGTAAGTGCCTTTTTCAACCGAGAATTCATCGTAAAACTGCACTTCATCTGCTTGAGCACCAGGTTTATAAATAATAAATGGCACCGGGGCTTTGGTGTGTATTTTCGTTGCACAGGGCGTCGGGTGGTCGGGCAGGACGGCAATAGCGACCGGTTCGGCCATCTTTGCTGTTTCTTCCACTAAAAACTTCACGATGCGCTGGTCGAGGTATTCAATGGTGCGGGTTTTCAGTTCGGCATTGCCCTCGTGGCCGGCTTCATCGCTGGCTTCCACGTGCAGGTAAACTAAGTCGTGGTCTTTTAACGCGTCGATGGTGGCTTGCGCTTTTCCTTCGTAGTTGGTGTCGTACAAACCGGTCGCCCCTTCTACCCTGATTACGTCCATTCCGGCGTATACGCCGATTCCCTGGATCAGGTCGACTGCCGAAATAACTGCCGACTTTTCAATCCCGAAAAGTTCGTTCAGTGTGGGCATTTGTGGTTTGTAGCCCGGCGACCAGGGCCATATACTGTTAGCCATGTCTTTTCCCGCGGCTTTGCGCTTCAGGTTTACCGGGTGGTTTGCCAGCAAAACCATTGATTTCCGGATCAGTTCGTTGAGCAACCCGGCTGTTTCTGCCGCTTCGCCCCGGAGGGCTTCTACCCAATAATTACGGTACGGTTGGCCCGGCACATCGTGTGGAGGGGTGCATTTTACTTCTTTCTTCCCGCCTTTAATAACGAGCAGGTGGCGGTACGAAACACCGGGATGAAACACTACTTTTTCACTCCCTAATTTTTCATTCAGAAAAGCAATCAGTTCGTGGGCTTCCTGGTTGGAGATATGTCCGGCTGAATGGTTTTTGATGTTTTCATTGTCGATGCAGATTAGGTTACAGCGCATGGCCAGGTCGCCTTCCTGCAATGCAACGCCCATACTGGCCGCTTCGAGTACGCCGCGCCCCTCGAACACATTTTCCACATCGTAGCCCAATACGGCCAGGTTGGCAATTTCACTTCCCGGGTGCATCGATTCGGGAACGGTAACTAACCGGCCCGTTTTTCCGTTTTTTGCCAGGTTGTCGATCACCGGTTTTTTTGCTACCTGAAGCGGGGTTTTTCCGCCCAATTGTTCCATTGGCTCATCGGCCATGCCATCGCCTAAAACAATAATGTACTTCATAATACAGGCCCCCTTTTTATTCCCCCGGGAGGGGGAAAGATAACAGCCGGGGGAAAGGCTTTTAAAATTATTTCAACTTTTAAATATCACAGAAACAGAAAGCCCTCAGTCTTTTTATCCCCCTTTGGGGGATAAAAGGGGGCTTGTCTTTCCTTATATGTTTGACACCCGGATAATATCGGCAAAAACTCCGGCGGCGGTCACTTCAGCGCCAGCTCCGTAGCCTTTGATGATCATCGGGAATTCGTGGTACCGCTCGGTGGTAAACATCACTAAATTGTTGCTTCCCTGCAAGTCGAAAAAAGGATGCCCCTGCCCGATTTCCTGCAAGCCGACTTCCGGTTTGCCTTCCTCGAAACGGGCGACAAACCGCCAGCATTTCCCGGCAGCAGCCAGTTTTTTGCGCTTTTCTTCAAATTCAGCATCCAGGCTGGGAACCAAATTCCAGAAATCGTCTACACTGCCTGCAAAAAAGTTATCGGGCATGAATTTATGGATAGCAACATCTTCTTTGTCGATTACATAGCCAGATTCGCGGACTAAAATGAGCAATTTCCGGACCACGTCGATCCCGCTGAGGTCGATACGCGGGTCGGGTTCCGAGTAGCCCTGTTCCTTCGCCATGCGGATCGCTTTACTGAAGGGGACCGTTTCGCTGATGGTGTTGAAAATGAAATTCAGCGTTCCCGACAAAACGGCTTCGATGCGCACAATTTTATCGCCCGAATTAACTAAGTCGTTCAGCGTGTTGATGATGGGCAGACCCGCGCCCACATTGGTTTCAAACAGAAATTTAACGCCTTTTCGTTTGGCCGTCTTCTTCAGGTTTAAATAATTTGAATAGTCCGATGAAGCCGCCACTTTATTGGCCGTAACAACGGAAATATTCGAGTTCAGCAGTTCCTGATAAATACCGGCGGCCTGGTCGTTGGCGGTGCAATCCACAAAAACAGAGTTATACATGTTCAGCCCGATGATTTCATTTTTGAAGCCTTCGATGCTGCTGTCTTTTCCCTCCGAAAGCATCCGTTCTGTATAGTCTGCAATGTCGATGCCTTCTCTCAGCAAAAGCATTTTTTTAGAATTGGCTACACCGGCCAGCTTTATTTTCAGGTGTTTTTCCTTCAGTAATTTGGCTTGTTGCCGGTGTACCTGTTTCAGCAGGTTGCCGCCCACCAGGCCGGTTCCCAGAAGAAAAACATTCAGTTCAATATTTTCGGAAAGGAAAAATGCTTCGTGTACCACGTTGAGTGTTTTGCGCAAATCCGAATCTTTCACCACCCACGAAATATTTAACTCCGAAGCGCCCTGTGCAATGGCAATGATGTTGATCCCGTTTTTGCCAATGGTATGAAAAAGTTTTCCGGCAATACCGGTGGTTTGTTTCATGTTTTCGCCCACGATGGCCACAATCGACAATTTGCCCTCAATGGTAATTTTGCTGATCTGCTGGCTTGCAATTTCGCGTTCAAACTCGCTGTGTATAGCCATTTCGGCCACCTCTGCACAACTGCTGTTGATGGCAAAACTGATTGAATTTTCGGACGAAGCCTGCGAAATCAGGATTACGTTGATTTCTTCTTTTGCCAGCGCGCCAAACAAACGCATGGAGATGCCGGTAACGCCCACCATGCCAAGTCCCTGCACGGTCACTAAGGTGATGTCGGAAATCGACGAAATCCCTTTAATCGGCAGGTCTTTCCCGTTTAGTTGGCTTTTGGTGATGAGGGTCCCTTCGTTTTTAGGCTCTATTGTATTTTTTATCCTGACGGGGATTCCTTTCTGGTAAACCGGCAAGATGGTTGGCGGATAAATCACTTTGGCGCCGAAATGGGAAAGTTCCATGGCTTCGGCATAACTCAGTGTGCTGATGGTGTACGCTTTGCTGATGACCCGAGGATCAGCGGTCATAAAGCCGTTCACGTCGGTCCATATCTCCAGTGCAGCGACATTGAGCGCGGCGGCAAGGATAGCCCCGGTGTAATCGGAACCGCCCCGTCCGAGGGTAGTCATGTCGCCCTCCTCGTTGCTGGCAATGAAACCGGGCACAACGGCCATTCCTGAAAACGAAGCAAATGTATCTTTGATGAGTTTGTTCGTGACTTCAAAATCAACCCTGGCCTTGCCGAAATGGCTGTCGGTACGGATAAACGCAGCCGGGTCGAACCATTTGGCGCCGGGAATAAATTCGGAGATAATCAGCGATGACAACCGTTCGCCAAAACCACCAATTTTATCCAAAGTTTTCGGGGTCAGTTCGCCGATCATCGAGACGCCTTTTATAATTTTCTCCAATTCGTCCAGTAAAATGCCGACCCGTTCGCCAACCGATTTTTTTTGCTGGTCGACAAAAAGCGCTTCGATAACCTGATGGTGCCGGTTTTTTATTTCTGTTATTTCAGCCTGAAAGTATTCCGTGCCCATTGCGGCCATGCGCGCCGCATTGAGGATTTTATCGGTTATCCCGCCCAGCGCGGAAACCACCACGATTACATCGTCGTCCTGTTGACAGCAAATGTCTTTTACTCTCCTGATGTTTTCGGCATTACCTACTGAGGTTCCTCCGAATTTCAATACCTTCATGCTAAAAATAATTAACGGTGAAAAGATACAATATAAAAATAAACGGGGTGAAACAGCGCCGCCATTTCACCCCGGGTTTACTGTTTTTTAAAGTTTTCTTTAATTTTCGGTCGTCGTGGTGGTCACGGTTTCCAATATTTTGGTTTCTAGTTCGTGTGCCAGTTCTTCATTATCGCGAAGCAGGTTTTTCACCGATTCGCGTCCCTGTCCGAGTTTGGTGTCGCCATAACTAAACCATGAACCTGACTTTTTGATGATACCGAGTTCAACGCCCATATCCACGATTTCGCCTGTTTTGGAAATACCTTCGCCGTACATAATGTCGAATTCGGCTTTACGGAAGGGCGGGGCCACTTTGTTTTTCACCACTTTCACACGGGTGTGGTTGCCCTGAATGTCTTCCCCGTCTTTGATCTGTCCGATACGACGGATGTCGAGGCGTACCGAAGCATAAAATTTCAGTGCATTTCCGCCGGTGGTTGTTTCCGGGTTTCCGAACATGACGCCGATTTTTTCCCTCAACTGGTTGATAAACATACAACAGGTTTTTGTTCTGCTGATGTTGGCCGTTAGTTTTCTCAGTGCCTGCGACATCAGGCGTGCCTGAAGGCCCATTTTCGACTCGCCCATGTCGCCTTCAATTTCGGCTTTCGGGGTCAGCGCAGCTACCGAGTCGATTACAATAATATCGATAGCTCCCGAGCGGATCAGGCTGTCGGCAATTTCCAAAGCCTGTTCGCCGTCGTCGGGTTGCGAAATCAGCAGCTCGTCGGTGTCGACGCCCAGTTTTTTTGCATAATACGGGTCGAAAGCATGTTCTGCGTCGATGATTGCGGCAATGCCGCCTGCTTTTTGTGCTTCGGCAATGGCATGGATAGCCAGTGTGGTTTTTCCCGACGATTCCGGGCCATAAATTTCGATGATCCGCCCTTTGGGATAGCCGCCAACGCCCAGCGCAATGTCAAGCCCGATAGAACCGGACGAAATAGCGGGAACGTCTTCTACCGGGCGGTCGCTCATTTTCATGATGGAGCCTTTGCCAAAACTTTTTTCAATTTTCTCCATTGTCAGCTGAAGCGCTTTCAGCTTTTCTTTATTGATACTTGATTTTTCTTCGTTTGCCATGTGGAAATGTATGATTGTTGATTTATGATTTTTATAAGGAGTAATATCCGTTACTATATTTTCAGTGTTTGCATGATCTGATTGGTATGGTCTCCTGTTTTTACGCTTTCAAAAATCTCGTCGATAATGCCGTTTTCGTTAATGATGAAAGTGGTACGTAAAACGCCCATGTATTTTTTCCCATACATGCTTTTTTCGCCCCACACTCCATACGCCTGAAGAATTTCCTTTTCGGTGTCGGCGATCAGGTTGAACGGGAGGCCGAACTTATCGGCAAATTTTTTATGCGAGGCCACGCTGTCGGGACTAACGCCAACCACTTCGTAACCTTTCCCGAGCCAGTATTGGTAGTTGTCGCTCAGGTTGCACGATTCAGCAGTACAGCCCGGGGTATTGTCCTTGGGGTAAAAATAAAGGATCAGTTTCTTTTCTTTGAAATTTTCCGATGAAACCCATTCTCCGTTCTGGTTTAACCCTTTGAATGCGGGCGCTTTATCCCCTTTATTTAAAATGGCCATATTTTCCGTTTTTCGTTAAACAAATATACTTCAAAATATGAGATAAACCCACCGCAGGTTGGTTTTGTTCATAACAACTTATAGCGCCTGTTGATGGGGAATTGGTGAAGAAATACAATGTCGGTGTAATTTTACCAATCAAATTTTTATGGGGAGATATATTGTACGGGCTATCGTGTTAAGGGTCACTGGTTATAGCTATCAGAAATGCAAAAGAAAAATAAATTTAAAATCTTTTCTGTCGGTTTGATTTTTTAAATAAAAAGTGTTTCCTTTGCAACCTGTTTGAAAAAAGTGAGATTCTGAATTAAAAATATCGACAATGTCAAGAGTTTGTCAAGTTACCGGAAAAAGAGCGATGGTGGGCAACAATGTTTCCCACTCGAAAAGAAGGACGAAAAGGACTTTTATGCCGAATTTATTCAATAAAAGGTTCTATTTCCCTGATGAAGACCGTTGGATTACCCTGACCGTTTCGGCAGCAGGTATCCGTACGATCAACAAAAAGGGGCTGAATTATGCGCTGAAAGAAGCAAAAGAAAAAGGGTATATTAAAAATATTTAAACGCTTTAAAAATGGCTAAAAAAGGAAACAGGGTACAGGTTATTATGGAATGTACTGAGCAAAAAGAAAGCGGAATGACAGGAATGTCGCGGTACATTACTACCAAGAACAGGAAAAATACACCTGAACGCCTTGAGTTGAAAAAATATAACCCAATTTTGAAAAAAGTAACTGTTCACAGAGAAATAAAATAATTGAGTTATGGCAAAGAAAGCTGTTGCAACACTGCAAAAAGGAGCCGGTAAAGGTCACGCCAAAGTGATCAAAATGGTAAAATCAGAAAAAACCGGCGCATACACATTTGTTGAGGAAATTATTCCGAACGATGATGTAACTGCATACTTCAAGAAGTAATACGTTTACAACTGATATAAGAAAAGCTTTCATCTTTCGGGATGAAGGCTTTTTTTATATTATATTTTCTTGGAGAACCTACTCAATCTTCAGTGCTGTTCCCACCCGTTTCCTTTGTCGGCATGGCCCTGGTTTTCGTATCGGATATTGTATCAGGTTTTGTACGTACAACACAGAAAAATGTAATCAGGATGAGAATTAAATGCCGCAGTTGAGAATTGCGACTGTTGTGTCAACCTGGTTTTGTCATGCTAAACAAAGTGAAGCATCTGTTGAAAGAACTCTGATCATGAGCCCCTTCACTACGTTCAGGGTGACAAGGAAACACGCTATGCCCGGTTTTCCAGCTACAAAAAAAAACCGGAATCCTTTTCGGAAACCGGCTTTGTATTGTGAATTAAACAATAACTGCTTACAATTCCTTGATCCTGATATTACGGTACCATACATCGTCGCCATGGTCCTGCAATGCAATATAACCTTCTTCGGCAACATTGGCCCAGTCGGGGTTCAGCCCCGGAAATTTACTTCCAGCAACCAGGTTTTTCCAGTCATCGGTCCACAAATGGTATTCGAGTACGGTTTCGCCATTTTGTTTGTGTACCACGGTGCCTTTGTAACAAATGATCTCAACGGAGTTCCATTCGCCGGCAGGCTTTGCATTCTGTGGTTTGGCAGGGATCAGGTCGTACAATGAACCAGCTTTGCGGTTGCCGTCTTTGCCCATATTGGCATCCACATGGCGCTCGTTGTCCAATACCTGCATTTCGGGAGCAGTTTTATAGATCGGCCATTCGGGAACTTCCTGCCCGAGATAAAAAATACCCGAGTTACCACCTTCTGCAATTTTCCATTCGAGTTTCAGGTGAAAATTTTTAAATTTCTTGTCATAAAGAATATCGCCGCCATCCGTAGCGCCGGCTTCTCCCTTACCTGAACTTTTACAGTGCAGGGCTCCGTCGGCAACTTCCCAACCGGTAGGGAAATGGGTTTTGTTAACGCCTCTCCAACCTTGTGAAGTGGTGCCGTCGAACAATAATACCCACCCGCCCGACTGTTCGTCGGCTGATAAGGCATTTAATTCAACAACGGCTTTTGTACTGTCGCAACATTCTTTGCCTTCGGCTTTTTCAGCTTTCTTCTGAGCCGACTGGCAGGCTGCTGCAACCAACAATACAACAACCAGAAAATAAGATAGGATTTGCTTCATTTTGAAATAATTTAAAGTTAATGTATCTGAATTATTTTAAAGTCTGAAAACAAAGTTAAAAAAAGATCAGTATTTTGAAGGCTGCTACAGCTATGGAAATCGCTTTTAAATACCAAAAAGAAAAAATTTTCTTTACCTGTAGCCAGTAAAATTCTAAAATCGATTTCCTTGTATGCCTTCAGAAATTTTTTTTGAGCCCTAAACCGTGGCAGCTATATAAGAAGTAAATTGTTTTCGTAATTTCGGTTAAAATAAAAAATGATCAAAGGAAGCGAATAATTATGAACCACAAAAAGGCAAAACGAATCGGGATACTAACAGCCGGCGGAGATTGTCCCGGCCTGAATGCAGCCATCAGGGGAGTTGGAAAAACGGCAATTGTTGCTTACGGAATGGAAGTAATCGGGTTTAATGCGGGCTTTACCGGATTGATTGAGAAAGACTATATTCATTTGCGTGAAAAGGATTTATCCGGAATACTGACTGTGGGAGGCACCATCCTGGGGACATCGCGCGAGAAACCCTATAAGATAGTGAAGGAAGGCGACAACGATAAGCCCGACCTGATCCGGGAAAATTATAGGGAACTGGGGCTCGACTGCCTGGTTTGCATTGGCGGAAACGGAACCATGAAAACAGCTAACCGGTTACGTGAAGAGGGGATGAACGTGATAGGGATACCCAAAACCATTGACAACGACGTGTGGGGCACCGATGTAACGTTCGGTTTCGATTCAGCCATTCAGATCGCCACGGAAGCTATCGACCGGTTACACACCACCGCCAACTCTCACCAGCGGGTAATGATCATTGAGGTAATGGGCCATAATGCCGGATGGATTGCCTTGTATGCTGGCATTGCCGGCGGCGGCGACATCATTTTGCTGCCCGAACTTAAATATAACATCCGTTCGGTATGTAAAAAAATAGAACAACGTTACGAAGACAAAAAGCCCTATTCGATTGTAGTGGTTGCCGAAGGGATTGATCATCCGGAAGGAAAGTCGGCGGCATCATACCTGTCGGAAGCCATTCAGTTGTATACCGGTATTGAAACCCGCGAGACCGTACTGGGATATATTCAACGGGGAGGAAGCCCCTCGCCCATGGACCGTATCCTGGCTACCCGTTACGGGGCATTTGCCGCAGAATGTATTGCCCGTGAATGTTTTGGCACCATGGTGGCATACAGGAACAACCAGCTCACCACGGTACCTCTTGAGGAGGTTGGCGGAAAACTGAGCTTGGTTTCACCTGACTTCCCGTTGATAGCAAAGGCACGAAAAATGGGGGTTTCGTTTGGCGATGAATATTTGTAGCGCCATGTCTACGAAGTACCTATCCCGCTTATGGTCTTTGGATATATTATTGAGGATTGACAGGAATAACACACACAGGGCAAGCCCCGTTTAATGGGTTACTATTTTGTACCCTCATCGGATCAGCTCAAAACAATAGCTTCCCGGCAGCGTTTTACCAACTATTTTTCAGTAATATGCCTTATTCTATTGCAGCATTTGTTTGATCGCAGCTTCCAGTGTAGGCCCCCGAAGGTCGAATCCTACAATGACCCCATCACCATCAATCAGAAAATTTGAAGGTATCCTACTGACGCCATATACACCAGCATACTTCGATTGCCAGCCTCCCAGGTCGCTGACATGATAGTCCCAGGACAGGTTGTCATCCTTAATGCCTTTCATCCAGGCCTCTTTCGATTTATCTAACGAAACACTGAAAACCGCAAAGCCGTCGCCGTTTTTAAATTTTTTATCCTTATATGTATTGTATGTATTTACTACATACGGATTTTCACGGCGACAGGGGCCACACCACGATGCCCAGAAATCAATTAAAACAACTTTCCCGCGCAATGAGGAAAGTTTTAAATACTCTCCGTTAATTCCTTTTTCATTTATTTCAGGCGCTTTATTCCCGACATTTAACCCGATCTTTGCACCGCCTGTTTTGGCAGCTACATTGTTTCCTGCGTAAACTCCTGATCCGACTCCAACTGCCAGAATAAAAAACAATACTACTTTTGCCTTCATCTTCAATGCGTTATAATTTATTACTATTGTTTTTTGTCTTTCCCCTACGAAAATAACCATTTTAGAAAACGGAAGTTTACCTTTCGTCCCATTTTTAGAATTATTAACAAATTGAAGATTGGCACGGATGCCCTACCCCAGTCTTTTTATTTTAGCGCCGATGCCATTTAAGCGGGCGTCGATGTTTTCGTACCCCCGGTCTATCTGCTCAATGTTGGAAATAGAGCTTATTCCTTTGGCTGACATGGCGGCAATCAACAGGGCGACCCCGGCCCGTATATCCGGCGAGCTCATGTGAGTGGCCCGCAACTGGTGGGCATGGTCGAGTCCGATTACCGTAGCCCGGTGCGGGTCGCATAAAATAATCTGTGCCCCCATATCAATCAGTTTATCGACAAAGAAGAGGCGGCTTTCAAACATTTTCTGGTGGATGAGCACGCTACCTTTGGCCTGAGTGGCCACTACCAGGAAGATACTTAGCAGGTCGGGGGTCAGACCGGGCCATGGAGCATCGGCAATCGTCATGATGGAGCCATCGATAAACGATTCAATTTCGTAATGATCCTGTGCCGGAATGAAAATATCATCCTCTTTTTGCTGAATGATGATACCCAGTCGTTTAAACTGGTCGGGAATGATGCCCAGATGCTCAATTCCTGCATCTTTGATGGTCATTTCGGAACCGGTCATTGCTGCCAGTCCGATAAAACTGCCCACCTCTATCATATCGGGAAGAATGGTATGACTGCACCCGTGTAGCGATGAAACACCATGAACGGTGAGCAGATTGGAGCCAACTCCTTCGATTTTCGCCCCCATCCGTATAAGCATTCTGCTCAGTTGTTGCAGATAAGGTTCGCAGGCGGCGTTGTAAATAGTAGTAGTGCCTTCGGCCAAAACAGCAGCCATCAGGATATTGGCGGTACCGGTCACCGATGCTTCGTCGAGAAGCATGTAGGCGCCGTTCAGCTTTTGTGCAGTTACACTGTAAAAATGCGTATCTACCTGAAATTCAAAGTTTGCACCTAACTTCTGAAGGCCGGTAAAGTGGGTATCGAGACGGCGGCGCCCGATTTTGTCACCTCCGGGCTGAGGGATATATCCATGTCCGAAACGCGCCAGTAACGGCCCGATGATCATGATCGATCCGCGCAGGCTGGAAGCCTGTTTACTGTATTCTTTGGTTTTCAGGTAAGCCACATCAACCCGGGCAGCCCTGAAACGATAATTTCCTTTTGCAAGCCGTTCGACCTCAACTCCCAGTTTTGAAAGAATTTCAATCAGTTTTAACACATCACTTATTTCGGGAACATTCTGAATGAAAACATTTTCAGGGGTGAGTAAAACCGCACAAAGTACCTGCAATGCCTCGTTTTTTGCCCCTTGAGGATAAAGATTTCCGCTCAGCCGGTGACCGCCTTCAATTTCAAATGTTGCCATTTCGGGTTGGGTATGTAATTGATGATTATAACTGACTGTTGACTCTTTTCCCGTGTGGTCGACAGGTTAATGAACATTGCCGTTTTTCAACCTGTTATATATTATCCCGGAACTTATTTTTTGTACTTGTTTTTTTTCTTTTTGAGTTTTTGTACCGGTTCAATTTTTACTTCAGCCAACTGATAATTGCTCAGTTTGATTGTCCCTTTTGAAAGTTCATTCAGGTCGGCAAAGATTTTTTCATCTTCCACCGCATCTTTGTTCCATGCCAGGTAGCTCTTTTTCATGTGGTTGGCGATCAGTTTGATCAAATAATCGCGTTCCCCGGCAGGTTCATAGGTTTTGGCCTGCTCAATCATCATTTCAAGTGTTTTCCCGTAATGGCGATATTTAATCCGGTTGCTGTCATACGGAATTTTCGCCGGAGGAGCTTTAAACACTTCAGGACTTGGCGGATCGTAGGGATAGTCGATATCAAGCTTATAATCTGCCATAATGGCTAAATGGTCCCACAGTTTATGCTTGAAATCCTGGATATCCCGCAAATAGGGGTACATATTTCCCATAATTTCGATGATCGACCGGGCTGCCCTGTTGCGTTCATCTCGATCTTCCAGGGTCAGGATATGGTTTATCATGTTCTGAATATTTCTGCCATACTCAGGTAGAGGCAGTTTTTCTCTTTGTGAATTGTAATCCATTAGAAAAATTATAATTATTTTTTTTGTTTTCCGGCTGTTATCGTAAAAAAGGCAATTTTAATGATAATCAGTTCGAAAGGTAATTTCTCCTGCAAATTAAAAGAAAATTGTTTATTTGGCAATGCGTTGCCTGAAATTACTCCGCAATACCGCGTTCATCTATCATTCAGTGTATCCATTTTTTATCCTCTGACGATTTTTAGCCTGGCAAATTTCAATAACAGTTGTTTTTGACCAACATTCTGAAAGAATACAGTAGCTTTCAGGTTGGGGATTTGTCCTTCTACCTGTAATACCTTACCACGGCCGAAACGCTGGTGTTCAACGGTCATACCGGGCTGTATTTCCGAAGGCGGGCTGCCGTCGAATTCGCTCATCTCCTTTTTTACATCCCGGAGTTTCTGTAGCTTGTCCGACAATTCGACAGAATTTGCCATCGGGTTTCGCGCGAATTTCCGGGCAGGCGGTTGAAAGCCCCGGAACGAACGATCCTCGGCTTCTTTGGATGTATTGTCGAAAAACGAAAGTTCGCGTTCCACCGGCTGGTCAAGATAATTTTCATCGATTTCGGCAATGAAACGGCTGGGGTTGCAAAACTCAAGTTTGCCCCATTTGTAACGTTGACGGGCATAACTCAGGAATGCATTCTCTTCGGCACGAGTGACGGCTACATAAAATAAACGGCGTTCCTCTTCAAGTTCTTCTGCCGTTTTTGAACCGGCCTGGTTGGCAGGAAACAGATTTTCTTCGAGACCAACCACAAATACATTTTTAAATTCGAGGCCTTTCGCCATGTGAACGGTCATCATCGAAACTTTATCGCGGTCCTCCGGCTTTTCCGAATCCTGATCGGTGAGCAATGCCACATCTTCCATATAATTTTCCAGCCGGGCAGGACGGCCTTCTTCCCGGGCCGAAAGCGTAAATTCCTGGATCGCGTTCAGCAATTCCTGGATGTTCTCAAAACGGCTCAATCCTTCCGGCGTCTGGTCTTTGTATAAATCTTTCAGCAACCCGGTACCGGTTGCTATTTCGGTTGCCGTTTCAAAAGCATCTGCCGTTTGCTGTTTTTCCCTAAAAACGTCTATCATCCGGAAGAACTCCTCCAGTTTGACGAGCATCCCTTTATTGAGTTGGGCCGGATTTTCAGCCTTTTTTTCTGAAATAACTTCAGCAATGCTGATCCCATATCCTGAAGCTGCCTGTTCGAGGCGGGTTAAGGTGGTATCGCCAATACCTCGTGCAGGGTAATTGACAATACGCTTAAATGCTTCGTTGTCTTTCGGGTTGATGATGAACCGGAAATAAGCCAGTAAATCCTTGATTTCCTTACGCTGGTAAAACGAAAGGCCACCAAATATTTTATGCGGGATATTCCGTTTTCGCAGGGCTTCCTCAAAAATGCGCGACTGGGCGTTGGTCCGGTACAGAATGGCAAAATCCTCGAACCGGTAATGGCTACGCATCCGTAGTTCCGCAATCTGGCCGGCTACTATGAACCCCTCTTCATTGTCAGTCAGGGCGCCTGTCACTTTTATCAGGTTTCCTTTTTCCTTTTCGGAAAAAACATTTTTCGGAATTTGTCGCTTATTCTTCGCAATAATACTGTTCGCAGCATTGACAATGGTTTGTGTGGAACGGTAATTTTGTTCGAGCTTGAAGATTTTGTGTTCCGGATAATCTTTCTGAAAGTTGAGAATGTTCTCGATCCTGGCGCCGCGGAAAGAGTAGATGCTCTGCGCATCGTCGCCCACCACGCAAATGTTGTGGTGCTTTTCGGCCAACCGCTTAATGATCAGGTATTGCGCATGGTTGGTATCCTGGTACTCGTCGACCAGTATGTAACCGAATTGCTGCTGGTATTTTTCCAGCACCTTCGGATGGTCGCGAAAAAGGATATTGGTCCTCATGAGCAAATCGTCGAAATCCATCGCCCCCGCAAGGAAACAACGTTTTACATATTCCTTGTAAACAGAGGCGATAAATGGCATGCGGATGCTTTGATCGTATTCGTAAAGCTCCGGCATATTGGCATACACTGCCGGGCCTATGAGGCTATTTTTTGCAGCGGAAATCCGCGAAGCCACCACCCCGGGTTTGTAGGTTTTTTCATCCAACTTCATATCCCGTATGATGGTCCGGATCAGATTTTTCGAATCGGCTGAATCGTAAATCGTAAAATTGGACGGGTAACCGCTTGCTTCGGATTCAGCACGCAATATGCGTGCAAAAACGGAATGAAAAGTTCCCATCCACAAATACCTGGCAACATTGGCACCAACAATGGTAGCAATGCGGTCTTTCATTTCACGGGCGGCCTTATTGGTAAAAGTGAGCGCCAGCACCGACCATGGTTTTGCCCCCAGCTTCAGCAAATGGGCAATACGATAGGTGAGCACCCGGGTTTTGCCCGAACCGGCACCGGCAATAACAAGCGAGGCGCCATCGTAATTTTCCACGGCTTCACGCTGCGCCTTGTTTAATTCATTCAAATAGTTGTACACGCTTTATTGTTTTCGAAAATCGTTTCAAAAGTAGGATATGTTTTTGAGTTATTCAGGACGAAATGATTTGTAGTTTTCAACAATCGGGATGATCGGCCATGAATACCCCGGAAATGCCCGGACAACACTTCTTATGGATTGAACGGCACGAACAGGGAAAGAACCGCTACCAGCCCTGTTCATTATGATCAAAAAAAAGAAATTTAACCAACTTTCTGCCCGACAACTTTGTATGTGTTAGTTTCTGATGTATCGGGAGCGGGGGACTATACCGACTCACCGTTTAATTCACATTTTTGGTCCGTTTTGCCCATAGGTCACGGGCTAACTGCTGCATATCGGCCTGAATATCTTTTTCGTCGGTAATCTCCAGTCCCAGGATGGTTTCGATAATATCTTCCATGGTGATCAGCCCTTCGGTTCCGCCATATTCGTTTATGACCAGGGCAATATGTTCTTTACTGAGCAGTAACTTTTCAAAAATACCCGGAACCGTAAAATTCTCGTAACAGGCAATAATTTCCCTTTTTTCATCTTTCAGCAGGCTTCCTTTTTCCCCGGTAGCCAGTTTATACAATATATCCTGTTTCAGGATGTAACCGGTAATCTGGTCGATATTTTCTTCGTAAACCGGGATCCGCGAAAACTGGCGAAAACTTTCTTCTCTGAAAAAATCAGACATGGTGAGGTTTTCGGAAGCGGCAACCAACACCGTGCGCGGGGTCATAATGTCTTTCACTTTAATATCTTTCAGCCTGATAAGGTTATTGATCGTTTTACTTTCGCTTTCTTCAAAAACCCCTTCCACATGTCCCAGCGAAGCCATCACTGCAACTTCTTCACGGCTTACTGAATGCTTGTTTTTCCGGTTTGAAAAAAGCCGCGTAATTAATTCTGAAAATATTACCAGTGGATAAGTAATCATAATGAGAACCCGGACAATGCGGGCAGATGGTAATGCCAGTTCGCGCCAGAACCGGGCGCCAATGGTTTTGGGAATGATCTCTGAAAGCACTAAAATAAGTATTGTGAGAATAGCAGAAACCAAGCCAAAATAGGCTTCTCCGAAAATTTTTGTAGCCTGCGAGCCCACCCCGGCAGCGCCAACCGTGTGTGCCACCGTATTCAGTGTCAGAATGGCTGCCAGCGGACGGTCGATCTTTGTTTTTATATTTTTGAGGATGACGGCTGAACGGCTACCCTGTTGTTCTTTAAGGTAAATATAGGAGAACGTGACGGACAAAAGGATGGATTCGAGTACCGAGCACAAGAAGGAAATTGCCAGTGCCACAGTGAGATATAAAAAAAGCATGCCCATTACTGAAATCTGTTTTTTTCAAAGATAGTAATAAAAGTAAGCTGCCAAAATGAAAATTAATTGAGCTCTTTATCCAACATTTTGCGAAAACCTTCGGAAAGCCAGGTATCCAACTCTCCGTTTTCTCCTGAATAAATGAAATATACATCCAATCCGTCAACCTGTGAAGCAACCCGTTTTGCACCGTCGAGCCCCAACACCATAAATGCGGTGGCAAAAGCATCGGCAGTCATGCAATCATCGGCCAGCACTGTGGCGCTCAGCAGCGAATGCTGTATCGGATAACCGGTTTTGGGATCAATGGTGTGGGCATATTTCTTTCCGCCTTCGACATAAAAATTGCGGTAATTTCCCGAAGTCGCCAAAGCCTTGTCCTTCAATGAAACAACAGCCTTTAGTTCCTGACTGGCCGGTGAGGTATCGTCAACCGGTTTGCTGACACCAATGCTCCAGCATTTACCTTTTGCATTGACTCCCCGCGCCACTACCTCGCCCCCTATTTCGACCATGTAATTTTTACAGCCTTTTACAGCCAAAAAATTTCCGGCCACATCGCAGGCATATCCTTTTGCAATCGCGCTGCAATCGAGCATGGTATTGGGATGTTCTTTGACAAGCCGTTCCCCCTCCATCCTGATCTTCTGATACCCTACCAATTCCTTCAGCGAATCAATAAGCTCTTCGGTAACCTTTTCTTTATGCTTAAAACCAAAGCCCCATACATTGACCATCGGTGCAACGGTAATATCGAACGCCCCGTCCGTTATTTCCGAGACTTCCATCGCCTTGTTGAAGACAGTGAGAAAATAGTTATCGGGAGCGACCTCCTGGTTTCTGTTTATTTTTGAAATTACCGAAAGGCTGTCGAAGGTTGAAAGCGAACGGTTTATCTTGTTCAACTCTCCCTCAATCCCGGCCTGCAAGTCTTTGCCATCCGGACTTTCGTATTTGATGGTATACACTGTCCCATATATAAAGCCCTGATTGGTGATGTAGACAGGTTTCTTCGGGTTGCACGAAACTACAATTACCAGCAACACAACAATCGTAATATAATGAATCCTCATCGCTATAAATTATAAATTCCAAAGATAAATATTTGGCCGCAGTAAACTAACAATGGGTTGCAACCCATTGTTTGCAACCCATTGTTAGTCGAATATCGCACCTGTTTGATGCAATCATGTACCCCGGCCATGCCATATTACCCAGTTGAAACAATTACGCACCTTTCAGATGCCATAACGCACTGCTATGATGACGATCTCATCATGACAGTGCGTTTCATCCGGTCGGTTAATTTACCTTCCAATTATTCTCAACTGCTTTTAATTGTCTTCTTTTATTCTTGATGGATGAACAATTTACAAGCCATTACTGTATTATATAGCGCCAGGTCAACCCCCTGGTAATCTATTTACACAAACCGTTCTCGTTTTTGAAGGTTAAACAATCCGTATAATACAAATATCAGCGAGCTAACCGACAAAAAGATCCTGTTCTTTACGATAATTCCCTCCCAGATAGTTTCATTCATGTTTCGCGGCATATTGAAAGGGTTCAGAAAAACGTCCCATTGGGTATTTTCAACTAAATCCTCGCTTATAATCATCAGAATAACCCCGAAGATAACCATCACTGCCATAGTCCCGTACCCGTTTTTAATCAGGGTCGAGAACATGAACGACAGGCACCCGATAAAAAGCACCGGGTACATTACCTGGTAGGTCATTCCCAAAATATGTAAAGGGGTCAGGAAGATTGTTGACAGGAAAGAATAAACGCATAAAATGAGAAAAACCAGCACAAACACAAGAAGCATACGTACCAGCCACACTTTGTAACGATAATCGGGGATACCAAACAAAATCTCAAGTATCCCGGCGTCCACATCGTTCTGGATACCAAAGCTCATCGGGTAAAATACCAGCAATATACCGGGAAAGATGAGGGTATAATACACCATTTCTTCATCAAGGTTGTCCCCGTTCAAGGCCGTGTTGATGGATATAAAAATAAAGAAACCCAAAGAAGCCAAGAAAAACCAGATAAAACGGTTGGAGAAAATAATGCGCATGTTATAGCGTACCAATTTCCATACTAAATGGAGCGTATTTGCCAGCCCTGATTGATTTGTTGTTTCCATCATTTTAAATCTTTAATCAAACATAAATAGGCATCTTCCAGCATTGGTTTTGCAACCACGGCATTGGGATCCGGCTGGGTCTTCGAAAGCATCCGCACCCTGATTTTATCGTCCTGCCGCATGTGGTGGATTACCATTTGCTTATTCGGCATTTTATCGAAATCCCGTGCCGGGACATCGAACTGCCAAACTAAGTCTTTGGCCAGATGTACCATGTTCGACGGCGTACCGGTGTATTTCACCCGCCCCCGGTTGATCACAGCAACCTGGTTGCACGAACTGGCAATATCTTCAATAATATGGGTCGAGAAGATCACAATCCGTTCACGGCTAAGTTCGACCAACAGGTTACGGAAGCGGATCCGCTCGCGCGGGTCAAGCCCGGCAGTGGGCTCGTCGACCACCAATATCCGCGGCAGGTGGAGCAAAATTTGGGCAATCCCGATGCGCTGTTTCATCCCTCCCGAAAACGAACCGATCTTTTCTTTTCTACGTTCATACATGTGTACCGATTTCAGCACATAAGCGACCCGTTCTTCCCTTTCGGTTTTATTTGCCAATCCTTTCAGGATAGCCTGATAGTCGAGAAAATCTTCAGCAGGCATATTTTCGTAAGTACCGAACTCCTGCGGAAGATAACCGATCAAGCCCTGTAGTTCTTCACGTCTTTCCTGTGTATCAATTCCGTTGACCCATATTTTGCCATAGCTCTGTTCAAAAATGCCGCAAATGATCCGCATCATGGTTGATTTTCCGGCACCATTAGGCCCCAGCAGGCCAAACATACCTGTCCCTATTTTCAGGGAGACCCCGTTTAGCGCCTTGAACGGTTGACGGCGTTTTCCGATAACCGGGATTTGTTTTACCAACCGGTATACCGTTCGCCGGAGGTTGCCAAAACGCCCCGTGATACGGTTGATGTTTACCTTTTCTTCGTATAATTTCCGCGAAGTAACCGAGATTACCAGAGCTAAGTACCACAATACAGATACCGTGACCAGCAAACCGATAGATTTTGTATTTACCCATAGCATGAACAACTCGGGCAAAGGCAGAATCCAGAACAAAATAACCTGCACTGCTTTCCGGAAAGAAAGCGGCCATTTTTTGTTTTTCGCTTTGGCAAGGTTCCCAAGGTAATAATTGAACGGTTTCCATATCCCGTTGATGTAAAGGTATACCATCACCGACATAAACAATATCCACAATGCCGACTCAAGATAAAAAAACGTGAAATATACAAAGAATGCCAGAAGGGGCAGTTGCCAGATTACCTGGTCAAATTCGCGGAGCGATTTATATTCTTTTTCGAGGCCTGCCCGTTTACGGATATTGACCCCCCCGTTCCACTCGCGGGTAAACCGGTCGGGACGGTCGTATATTTTTACTAAGTTCTGAACTACGATACTGACCGGTTCATTCTCGTCAATCAGCTTTGTTTTTGCTTTTTTCAGGCTCGATAGTACAAACCAGGTAGCCCCTGGCACAACCAATATCAACAGGAGAAAATCAATCGCCTGCCACAATCCGGAATCTACCTCAAAATAAATGTATGCCGTACCAGCAGCCATGATGCTGAACTGAATGGTTTTCAGTTTCCAGCCCAGGGCACGGAACCAGGCCAGCGAACTTTCGAGCCCCGAGTACATCGTCGGAATAAAAATAAGGGTCAGCAAGGTACTGACGGTCAGCCCGCCAATCACGATGATGGCAAACGGTGCCCCTATCACGCTGACATATTCGGCATCGCCCATCGCCAGCGGCACCATCGCTACGATAGTGGTGATAGCCGTAATCAGGATGGGACGTACCCGCGACAGCCCGGCAGTCATCAAAGCCCGCGAACGGCGGAACCCCCGGCCCCTTAAAATGTTTGTATAATCAATCAGGATAATGCCGTTGTTTACCACAATCCCGATCAGGATCAGGAACCCGGTAAGCGTGTTGGCGTTCAACAGACTATTTCCGGTGAAGATGAGCGCCATAAACGAACCAATACCGGCCAGCGGGATGGTGAACATCAACACAAACGGGGTTGACAATGATTCGAAAACCGAGGCAAGGATCATAAAAATGAGCAACACGGCAGCACCGATCAGGAAATAAAATTCGTCTAAATCGCTTTCCTCATGTACCACTTCAGCCGCCACCCCCGACGGGAGGTTGTAGCTTGCCACTAACTCGTCAATTTCGTAGCGGTAGGCTTCCAACAAATCTTTTGAATCTTCCGCCTCGCTCACAAAACTGTAAGTCACTTCAATACTTTTCTCCTGGTTCACCCGGTTTATGCCGGCCAGCCCCGAAGCGTAAACAAGATTAGTGAAATCCTGAAGGTCGTGAAGCCCGTCGTTGGCATCGGTAACCTGGAGATGGCGAAGGTCTTCCATGCTGCGTTCCTCTTCTTCTTCCACGCCTTTGGTGGTAATGACAATCTCGTATTCATCTATCCCCTGGTTAAACATTACACCGGTGTTGATTTCGTTCTGAAAAGAATTCAACTCGGAAGTAACATTTCCAAGTGAAAGATTGTACTCAGTCATCAGCAGCGGATCGAAAATCATATGTACCTCCGGACGGTTGTTCGAAACGTTGATGCGTACACGGCGAATCGATTCCAAATCATCAAGATAGTATTCAAAATCTTCGGCCACCTGTTGCATCTGCGCAAAATCCTGCCCTTTTATGACAATTTTTTCTTCTTCTGTACCAATCCCCATCATTCGTTGAAAGTTGCCCATCATGTTACGGCTGCCGCCCGAAAAACCACTGGAACTCTGAACCTGCTCAAACGATATTTCAGCCGTATTTATGGAACTGACACGTTTTTCAATATCGGCCTTTATTTCAGCAAAATTACGATCATCAATCTCCTCGTAATCTTCTTTTAACCTTACTGTAACAATGGCTTCTTCTTCCTCTATTTTGCTGATCACTTCTAATTTTTCGGCAAGGTCTTCCAATTTACCCTCAATATCGGTAACTGTTTCGTCAGTTTTCCCGAGCGATGCGCCTGAAGGCATGGTAATATACAAACGGATATCGGTTTGTTCCACTTCCCGGAGCGAGTTTACACTAACGGCAAGACTGAGAAAAATGGTTATAAAAAAGATTACTGTCGCCCCGATAATGGTAGTGGCGGGGTTTCTCATGCTGGCTTTCAGTAAAAGCATATACACCTGTACCATCCGGTTATTGGTCGTTACTTTCTCAAACGTGACCGACTTGTTTTTCCAGCGTTTCAGAAGGAAATGGGTGGCCATTGGTACCAACAGGATAGCGGCAACGAGCGATACCAACAATGTCGAAATAATGGAAACACCCACATTATAGCCCAGCATTTCGATCATAAAATTATTAGAGAAAATAAAGGGCATAAACACGACAATGGTTGTCAGGGTAGCCGCAACGATGGAACGCCATACTTCGTTGGTCCCCTGTGTTACGGCAATATCGGGATTATAGCCTTTGCCCGAAAGCCTGTAAATATTTTCAAGCACGACCACACTGTTGTCGAGCAGCATCCCCACGGCCAGGGCCATCCCCACTAAAGTCAGGCTGTTTAGGGTAATATCAAATGCGTAAAAGAAATTAAATGCCGTATAAACCGAAACCGGTATTGCCAACGCAATGAATGCCACAATCCGGATATTTTTCAGGAACATCCAAAGTACAAAGATGGCCAACAACCCTCCGACCAACGCGAGTTCGATAATCTGGTCGATATTCTTTTCCATGGTTTCGGCTGAATTGCTCTGGATTGATATCTGAATATCCTTATAACCCAGTTTTTCGTTCAACCGTTCAATTACTTTTTTCGTGTTGTCAGAAAGGTCGATCAGGTTCGCCTGTGAGTCGTTCACCAACTGGATTGTAACTGCATCCTTTCCGTTGATCCGGCTGTAACTGGTCTCCTCCTTCACCCCGAAGCGGACTTCGGCAACATCTTTCAGCAATATAGGGCCGTTTGCAACCACGATATTTTCAATATCCGAAACGTTTTCGTATTCGGCAGTAACATGTACAAAATATTGGATATTTTTATCTTTCAGGTTCCCCACATACGTACGGGCGCGGGCATTTTGCGAAATAATGCTGCGTATCCTGCTGCCCGTTATATTGTATGCCTCACAGGCCCCCGGGTCAAGAATTATTTCGAGCGATTTTTCACGTCCCCCGAATACCCGCACCGAGGCGATCCCGTCAATATTTTCAAGGTCCGGCGCAATTTCCTGGTCGGCGAGGTTACGTACCCGGTCGATGCCGCCACTGCCGATCACCTGCAATTCCATGAACTGGCTGTTCAGTTGCTGAAGGTCGACTTTGTTCACGGAAGCCCTCGCCCCTTCGGGCAGTGAACTTTGTATTTCGTTTATTTTTTCCTGAAGTTTAAGGTACGCATATTTAAAATTTACATCTTTCTGATAATAAACGACAATGCTTCCCGAACGGGCCGTAACATTTGATTCGATAGATTCGATACCTTCAAGTGTGCCGATGGCGCTTTCGATGGGAATGACGATCTGGTTTTCCATGAATTTCGGATCGACCTCTCCCTGGTACGACGCCTGCACATACAGAAACGGCAGTTCTACATTGGGGAACAACTCCACCTTGAGTTGTTTATAGGACACAAACCCCAGAAGGGTAAGTCCGATAAACAACATGCTGATGGTCGTTTTTCTGTTTATGATGAATTTCATCTGTTTATTCTGTTTAGCGAGGTCCTGACTTTGAGCCAGTCTCCCACTGTCTGTTAAAAAACTTCAGTTTTTCTATATCTGTCTTTCAGTCCGTCCAAAACATCGTATACACAAGGGATCACCACCAGGGACAACAACGTTGAGGTAGTAAGGCCCCCGATTACGGCCAGCGCCATGGGCGCACGCAATGCCGCGCTTTCGCCAAACCCGAGTGTAAGGGGCAACAGGGCCAGAATGGTGGTCAGACTGGTCATAAGGATTGGCCTGATCCGCTGCTGTCCGGCCTGCATAATGGCATCGCGCCTCGACAGCCCTTCTTCACGCAACTGGTTAATCCTGTCTATCAGGATAATGGAACTGTTCACCGCAATACCGGCAAGCATAATGACCCCTATTAATGCCATGATGTTGAATGTTTTACCCAATACAAAAAAGAGAACTACTGAACCAACTACCGCTAACGGAATCGTGAGCAAAACAGTAAACGGGTGCAACAGCGACTCGAACTGGGAAGCCAATACCATGTATACAAGGGCAATAGACAGGATCAAGGCAAAACTCAGGCTCTGCATC
This sequence comes from Prolixibacteraceae bacterium, assembly GCA_034003625.1. GTDB lineage: Bacteria > Bacteroidota > Bacteroidia > Bacteroidales > Prolixibacteraceae > GWE2-42-39. The sequence continues at coordinate 42,220 of JAVEYG010000011.1, forward strand.
GATTCTTTTCGTTTCTCTTCTTCCCCGGTAATCGATATTTTGTAATCAGGTGCCAGTTCAACATCGGCAATTTGTGCCTCTACCTTTTTCACTAATTTATCGAGCGCCACATCTTTGTTTATATGAGCGGTAATTTTTCCAATACGTACCTGGTTACGGTGATAGATTTCACGGGGCGACTGCCCAATCCGTATATCGGCAATTTCGTTCACCCGGATTTCCTGTGCCCCGTTTTTGATTACGATATCCGAAAGGTCGTTTAACGATTTGTCGGGCAGTTTCAGGGTGATGTCCTGCATTTCGCCACCTTTTTCCACTGTTCCGGCATTTTTACCTTCCAACTGGTCCTGAATCTGGCTGATGACATTGGCAACACTCAGGTTAAAAATACCTGCACGCAGGCGGTCGACCACCACTTCCACTTCCGGGGAACCGTCTTCCATCGACGATTTCACATTATACAGTTCAGGGTTACCGGCAATCCGCTGTTTTACCTGTTCCGAAATGTCTTCAATCACCTCTAAATCTTCGCCTTTAATTTCAATCACAAAAGGAGCTTCATCGGTCCCCATAATGCTGTTCAGGGCTGTTTCATCCTGAACAAAATTGGTTTCAATATCGGGCATCCCGCTCAACACAACGCCAATAGCCTGAATTACTTTTGTTGAACCGATGGTACTGTTTTCAGTAAGTACCACTTTTATAGAGGCTGTATTTTCGCCTTCAAAGATGTCGGTTTCGCTACCTGTCAAACCGGTACTTGGCCCCACATGCGAGTATATATTTTTCAGGTTATCGCCCAGCAATTCGCTGATAATGTTCTCGATGTTATAAACAGCTGACGATGTCCGTTCCAACTGTGTACCTTCCTGCATTTTCAGTTCAATACTGAATTCGCGGGTTTCCGATTTTGGCATAAATTCGGCGCCGATAAAGGGGTACAGCAAAGCGCCCCCAGCCATTAAGAACAAAGCTAAAACGACCACCATCCATTTTACATTCAGCAAACGCCCGAGGAAGTTTCCGTATCCTTTTATTTGTACCGATTTTTGCGCGGTGACTTTCTTCCTGTTTTTGTAAAAGAAATTAAACAGCATCGGGATCACCAGAATAGCTACAACCAACGAGGAAAGGAGCGAGAAAGCCACCGTCCAGGCCTGGTCTTTAAACAACTCACCGGAAGCCCCATGCAAATAAACAATCGGGAGGAAAACCACAATGGTTGTAATTGTAGATGCCGTGATGGCCCCTCCTACCTGAGAGGTACCAAGAATAGCCGATTCTTTTATTGACAAACCGTTTTCGTGGTTACGAAAAATATTTTCCATCACCACAATGGCATTATCGACCAGCATACCAGCGCCAAGCGCCAGCCCTCCCATTGTCATCACATTTAGCGACAAACCGTTAAAATACATCAGGTTAAAAGTTGCAATGATCGATATGGGCATAGCTATGCTTACGATCAAAGTCGTTCCGATGCGGCGCAGAAAAACAAAAAGTACCACAACGGCCAGCAAAATACCAATCAGGGCCGTATCTTTCACTTCCTTTATCGCATTGTTGATAAATGTTCCCTGGTTGGTAATAACAACAAGCTGGTATCCCGGCAACGCTTTTTCGATATCGACCAAAGCCTCCCGGACCTGTTCTACCGCTTTTACCGTGTTGAACTTGGTTTCCTTGAAGATAGAAAGCCCCAGGCAACGTTTCCCGTCGAGGTGCACAATGTTATCGGGTTCCTTGTTTTGATAACTGATTTTTGCCACTTCGCGCAGAAAGACAGGGGTTTTGGTTGCTGTTTGATCATCGGCAATAATTGGTTTATAGCCTACTATCACATTCCCAAAATCGTCAATATCGTCGAGCAGGCTGATCCCCTTCACCACATATCGCAGGCCCATTTCGTTGATAGAACCGCCGGAAATATTCTGATTGAAATTCTGTATGCGGGTAGCCACTTCGTCGAGGGTGAGCCCAAAGGCATCGAGCATATATTTTTCGGTTTCAATCAGCACCTCATTTTCTTCAGCGCCCGAAACATCTACTTCGGCAACCCCTTCGAGCCGTATGAGTTCATTGCGGATGTAATTATCGGCTACTTTCCGCAACTCGTTCATGTCGTCGATGGTTGTGTGCGAAAGGCCGACGATCATCACCGGTGAAGTATTGGGGTCGTGCTGGCTGATGTTTATCTCGTCAATGTCCCTGTTCTGGGCAAAAGCAGTGGCCGCCTTCTGCAAGTCGAGAAAAGCCTCGTCCATATCTTTTTCCCAGGTATATTCAACAGTTATTTGTGCTGAGCCTACTTTCGATACCGATGAAACCTGCACCACTCCCGATTGGCGGATAGCCAGGGCTTCGAGGTTTTCAACAAATTGTTTTTCCATTTCCTCCGGCGGACGTTCGCCCGATTTCACATCGATAAAAAGCCGCGGGTTATTTATTTCAGGAAACAGGTCAATCCCCAGTTTATCGTACGAGATGTACCCGAGCAAAAGCACGGCAAGCACCATCATCAGAATAGTAACCGGGTAATTGACTGAAAATTCAGTTAATTTCTTCATTGGTCGTCAATTACTTAATAATCTTCACTTTCGAGCGGTCGCGAAGCGTTTCAAAACCTTTTATTACAATGCGGTCGTTGTATTTCAAACCGGAGGTGATTTCCACACGGTCCTGTGTTTCATATCCAAACGTAACCCGTTTTTCCTGGGCCGTACCGTTATCCACAATGAAAACGGTTTTCCCTCTTTGCCCGGAAATAATAATATCCTTCGGGATAACGACCACACTGTCTTTGCGGGCAATAATGATATCGGCCTTGGCAAACATTCCGGGGCGTAGTTTCAATTCCGGGTTCTCAACCGTCAGGATTCCTTTAAATGTACGCGTTTCGGTAGAGATGGCAGGCGAAAGCTGGCTCACCCTTCCCGAAAGGGTATCGTTTGGAAGGGTGTAATTCATTATACGCACCAGTTGGTTGTTTTCCACCTCGCCGATATATTTTTCAGGAAGGTTCACTTCCATCTGCATTTTGCTGTAATCCATCATGCTGAACATGGCGTTTCCCGAAGCAAGCCGTGTCCCTTCCGTATAAAACGGAAGATCGGTGATAACCCCTTTAAACGGTGTGCGGATTTTCATTTTTTCAAGCTGGAGCTGGGCCCTTTCGTAGCTGTATTTGGCATCGATAAACGAAACTTCGGAATTACGGTATTCCCGTTGGGTAACCCCGCCCTTGTTATACAGCGACTCCTGTTTTTTAAATTCCTGTTCGGCAATTTCCAAGTTCAGTTTCTTCGATTCGATGGCAATGCCGTTTACATACTCTTCGTCGGTAAACTCCACAATAACCTGATCTTTCTCAACCAGATCGCCAAGAGCAAATTTTCGTCCGGTACGCGGGTTGATCTTCAGGTGATAATCGCCAGCCACTTCCGAATTAATGGTTACTTCTTTTGAAGCAGTAAGCGTACCGGTGGTATTGATGGTCTTTTCGATGGAAGCTGGTTTTATATCTTCAACCGAAACAGGAACAGCCAGGTCGGTGCTGACGCTTGCATCACGGTTGCCACACGACGCAGCAGCAAAAGCGCCTAAAACTAAAATGAAAATTTTTTTTGTACGTGTCATCTGTGAAATATTTTATGTTTTTATTTTTTTAATAATTCTTCCGGTACAATGGCTTTGTTGTTTTCAAAATCGAAGAGGGTTTGGACTTTCATGTTCAGCAATTCGATTTTATAGTCGATCAAGGCCTGGGCGTAAGCCATTTTCTTTTCGGAAAGCTGGGTCTGAAACAGGTTCAGATCCATACTGGTCAGATCGCCGTTGGCATAACGTTCGAGATTGATTTCATACGTGAGTTGTGCATTTTTTTCATTCTGCCGGGCAATATCGATCTGGTTTACTAAGTTTTGCAGGTTCCGGTTTACCTGTCGGATGTCCATCACGATCTGTATTTTTTCCTGATTAAAGTCTAAGTTACGGGTTTTAATTATTGCTTCCTGCGCTTTGATGCGGGCTTTCTTTTCGCCCCAGTCCCAAAGCGGCACATTGAATGCCAGTGAGAACCGCGGGTTATTGGTCGGGTTCTGGTATACATCAACTAACTTTTCATTGTCGCCGATTATCCCGACCGAAAGGTTCATGCTCCCCTTAAATTCATTCAACGCTTTGGTGCGGATGAGGCTGAACTGTGAATTTTCAATCTCAATTTCCCGTTGCCTGATTTCCATTCTCGAAAGCAATCCGTATTCGATGGCCTTTTCCATATCAATTTTTACCGGCTGGGCTTCCACATCGGTCATTACGGAGATTTCCTCCATCAGTTCCATCCCGATATATTGTTTAAATTGGTCCTTATAATTATCAAGGGTCACCCGTTTATTTTGGACGTTCGACCGGGCTGTGGCATAGTTCAGCTCGGCCTGGTACAATTCTTCCTTGGCTGCCAGGCCTGCATCCACTTTATTTTTTGTGATCTCGAAACTTTTTTCGGTATTGGCAAATTCATCCTCCGCAATGCTCAAACTCATCTGGGCCAGGTACACATTATAAAAAAATTGGGTCACGTTTTTTTCGAGGTTTAGTTTCTGAATGGCATAATTCAGTTTTGTATTTTCCAGGTCGAGTTCCAGCTCCTTCAGTTCTAATTTTGTTGCATTATAGGTAAACAATGGCTGGCTAATACTCAGGTACAGGTTGTTGCTGAATGTTTTTGAGCGGGTATCGTTAAACTCGCTGTAATTGTCCTGCCAGCCAAAACGGTTGATCAGCGAAACAGTACCATCGGTCAGCAGGATGGGTTGCGAAACGGTGAACGTACCAAACGACTGATAATTTTCGTTTGTGTTCCAGGTTGAATAAAAGTCATTGAACGAGCGGTTCAGGTCGTAACTGAACGGTGTTACATTCAGTGAGAATTTTGATTTCAAAGCTGCATTCTGGGCAATCAGCGATTGTTCCGAACGCTCTAAGCTGAGCAACGATTTTTGGATGTCGGGGCTATTTCCCCAGGCAATTTCCAATGCATCGGAAAGCGTCAGGATACGCTGTGCACCGGCTGTCAGAACAGCAAACATCAGAGTCAGCGCCACAATTCCTGTTTTCATCATTGTCTGAAATTTCATATTTATAAGTTTATAGTTGTTACGAGGTTAAAACATTGATAATCCGTTTATCATTTATTTTTAGCTTTATTGTTTAACGATCTTCACGGCATCGGCTACCACAATCCGGGCTTCCGACCTATTGCTGAGTTCAACTACAGCGCTGTCCGATGAAAAATAGAATGTTCCCAGGTTGTTCCAGCCCTCTTCTGTGCCTGCCAGATCAATCAATGCTGTTACTTCCCCATTGTCGTGATGAACCGTATATTCGTATTCACCTTTTATTTCCTCGCGTTCGCGGCGTCCGGGGCCTCCTCCTCTCCGGTTGTCTTTCGCGATGTTTGCATATACGGCATAATTTCCGCTTTCCGGTACCGGTATTTTCCATACTGCTTTTTTGTCACCTTCTCCCGAACGGGTGTAATATGCCGAACGGATAAAACGTCCATAAAAATTTGAATTGGTGGTTGCTGTCCAGTTTCGTGGCGGACGATAGGAATTGAAGCCTACATATTTCAGCTTGGTTTTTTCTTCCTGTAAAAGAAGTTTTTTCAACAAACTGACTTCTTCGGGCTGGACAATCGAAAAACCGCTGTCTTCATTATCAAGAATAATTTCATTGTCTTCCGCAATCCGCACCGGAATATCGGTCACCTGCTCGCCCTCGAACGGTACAGCCTTTTTATCTTCGGTAATATTATCGAACGGGAAGCTGAGTTCGGCGGGAATATTTTTTGAGGTAAGTGTTTTGATCGTTATCCTACGCGGCTGTCTGTCAATAAGATAACTAACCTGTTTGGTCTCATTTCCCTCCAGGTGCACCAATTTGTTAACAGTCGTCATGGAACCGGGTCCCCCGAAGGACATCCGGCCTCCGCCACCTCCCCCACCGGTCATAAATTGAACGGAAACAATACCTTCAACCGGTTCGGCGTTGGTAATCTTAAATTTGACCATCGTTTTTAACTGATCTTTGTCAAGTACCTCAACCGCACTCACCGCCCCTATCAGATAGGCAGGAAGTTCTTTGCTGTTAAACCAGTTTTCCATGTACGGGAACAGGTCTACATCGAATGTTTTCTTTATTTCGTCGTTAAAATCCCGGATATTAGCCGTTTTGAATTTATTCCTGCTCAGAAAGTTATACATGAATTCATCAAAAGCCTCATCGCCGGCTTTGCGCTTAATGATCGAAAACAACGCCTCTCCTTTGAGTTGGATCACATTGTCAATGATCGTAATTTGTTCCGGGTCGTTCAGCAATTCGGCAAAGCTGTTACCAAGCAAGGCGATGTTGGCCTGCTCATCCTCCGATGTCCCCTGCATGCTCCTCATAAAACCTGCTCTCGGATCGGACGAAACCTGCTTCAGGTACGACTCAAAAATACGGTTGGTCACCGGCCATGTATCGGAGCTGATGTAATAAGCATGATTGTAAAATATCGGAAAAACATAATATTCATTTGCCGTTTCGGTCACCTCAAATGTTCCCCGGCTACGGCTGAAATTTGGTCGCCCCTGTGGTTGTGTGAAACTGCCCAAAAATCCCTGGAACACCCGCACTTTTTGTTCCGCGGGCATCAGGTTGGCTTCGTCTCCCCTGCTGTACCGTTGCATCCGTTTAAAACGCCCGTTAAAATCGGCCTCTCCCACTGTAACCCCCTTCTCCGGAAACAAGATTATCTCGGGCTGAAGGGGCTCTCTTTCACCCGAATAAATCCGGACATAAGAATGAAACTGAACGGGGACTTCCACCAACGAAAGCGTTTCAAAAGGATAATACATGTCGATGGTACGTTCAAAATCCTGTAACGATTCGGCAATAAGAGACGGAATGGTATCTTTTATTTCTTCAAAAAATTTACTGAAATAATCATGCCCTGGTTTGACATACAAGTTGAAATGTAACCCGTCGATTTCGCTTCCCGATTTTTCGTATTCGCCAATTACTAAGGAGATTTGTGAAAGCGGGTTTTTATTGACAAAAGTAAATTTATTGTCTTCCGGTGTGCTGTTTCCCTGCGAAATGGCCACCAAACCGGGTTTGGTTTCCACTGTCATGCTGAAATTCGAAAACTGGCGGTTAAACCACTGTTTGTTGGTATTCCCGGGACCGGCGCCCGGGACCGGGTACCAGTTGTTTTCACGGGTCAGTAATACAAAATTATCGGTTATAAACGCATGTCGTTTATCAATCTGGTACATCATCCGGCCATATGGTTCCTCTCGTTTTTCATCGTCGACATCCAAGAAACAAGCTGCTTCGTTTACTGAACCCGAATAAACAAACTCAAGTTCCGACGAATCGCCGGGAGCCAGCGCCGGTTCCAGTTCAATCAGGTGTTGTCTGCGCGAGAACAGCGTTTCGACCCCATTGCAGATTATTTTTTCGATCCGAAAGCCGGGGTTAAGACTGAAAAATAATTTCTGCGAGTTGGTTTCGCTGTCGTTTTTCACTAACAGCACACTGGAAACCCGAATGCTTTCGCCGGAATGTTTCACACCGATTTGGTACGATTTGACAAACGGCGCTTTTTCACCCGTTAAACTGTCGTTAATGGCAAGCATTTCCTGACGAAGCCTGTTTTCGGAAAGCACCGAAGACACATGCAGCCAGGCAAGATAAACACCGGCTATAAAAAACAATACCGATACCACTACCGAAAACTGCCTGAAATGTTTGGCCTGAGGCAGCCGTTTAAGGAACGAAATCGTGAGGAATATAAACGAAAGGCCTAAAAAGAAATAGATACCCCGATGAACCAGTAATGTGGACTTATTGCCAAACCCGACAAAATCGGAATAAGCCAACGGTACACGAAAGGCCATATAATCGAACACAAAATAAAATTTGTTTTGCAAATAAAACAAGGTAAGCGCCACATAGCCAAGCAAAATGATAAACGTGAGCGCCTGGTTACGGAGTACGCTCATAAACAGGAACGAAAGCCCCATGATGAAAACCAGTGTCGGGACGCTGATCAGCAGAAAATAATTAAGGTAAGAAATCCAACTGACAGCAACATCGCCGACGGCAAGGTTGAAAACCAATGCGATAAGAAGTACGAGGATATTCAGCATCAGAAACACCACCAAATTCCCGATGGTTTTCCCGATCACGTATTCGCCATTGGTCATCGAACGCATGTAAATAACTTCGGTGGTATCGAGTTTTTTGTCCCGTTTCAGAAAATCGGATGCCAGAAAAATGGCAATGATAGCCTGTGCCACATTGAGCATGAGCAGGTTCACATAAGGGATCAGCGAAGGTAATGCTTTGATTTGCCATTCACCGGCACCTCCTCCTGATTGGGTCAATACTCCAAAATTGAAAAAGAACAAAAACACCATAGACAGGATCGCAAAAATGCGAAAGAACCAACTCCTTAAAAGGGTCTTTGTTTCGTATTTAGCTATTGAATTGATGTTGTGAAATGAAATCATATCATTTGATTTTTACTGAGACTGTATACTGAGACTGAACACTCTTTTAAGTCCATTGTTGAAGTTTACTTTCCATAAAATACACATACGCATGTTCTAAGTTGGGGGAAATGTTTTCTCCACAATAACCGTTAATGCTGTCGGCCACCAACTGGATTTCCCACCCTTCTTCGGTAGGTACATTGGAAATAACCGGAAACTTTTCATTGATTTCCAGGTATTCGTTTTCTGTCGCTTTTACTAGCCACACTTTTCCTTCGGCCCGGGCGACCAACTCATCGGGCGGACCCGAATAGGCCAGTTCACCCCGGTTGAGCAATGCCATATTGGTACAGGTACTCGAAATGTCGCCCACAATATGGGTCGACAGGATGATGATCACGTCCTGTGTCGAAATAGTTGAAAGCAGGTTGCGAAAACGGATGCGTTCTTCGGGATCGAGCCCGGTAGTCGGTTCGTCAACAATGATAATTTTCGGGTTGTTGATGAGCGCCTGGGCAATACCAAGCCTCCGCTTCATCCCCCCCGAAAGTTTATTGGCTTTCCGGTCGCGTGCCTCAAAAAGCCCCACTTCCTCTAACATCTTATCGACCGCAGCTTTTCGTTCCCGTCCCGATTTCATGCCTGCCAGCCGGGCCGCATAATCGAGGAATTCCCAGGTCGACAGCGACGAGAAAAAACGGAAATCCTGTGGCAGGTAGCCCAGCATCGAACGGATTTCTTTCCGGTCTTTGATGATGTCCAACCCGTTTACTTTTACGGTTCCTGAAGATGGTTTCATCAGGGTAACCAATATCCGCATCAGGCTCGACTTCCCAGCGCCATTGGGCCCCAGCAATCCAAACATTCCGTTTTCGATGTTCAGGTTCAGGTCTTTTATCGCATGGTTTCCGTTTCCGTAAATCTTCGAGAGATTTTCAATCTTGATATTCACAACTAAAAATTGTTTACTGTTTTCAATTCGACTGAAAAAGTACGCATTAGTTACCAGCATGTCAACATTTTTCGACCAACACTGCTAATTGTTAGACCGGATTTTAAATTATACAGACAAAATTTCAGAATAAACTTCTGAAAATATTTACAGAGAACCTGGACACACAAAAAAACAACTCCGGCCCTTTTGACGATGCTTCACTTCATCGAAAAGGCCGGAGTCCCTGATTTGGTTTTTTAGACTATTTAAACAGGCACTGCCTTTATTATTGTGTTTTCACCAGTTGAAATTTTGTTGTAGCAAAAGGCAAATCGTCTGCCGGGTAAACTTTATAACTTCCGCAGGGTAAAACCACTCCTTCGGCTTCCTGATTGGTGTTGAACTGCTTGTATTCCCGTGAGTCTTTCATCAGCATAAACCCGTGTGAATTCCCTGTTGGACTGGTGATCTTCATGGGTTCAAAAAGAGTAATTGTCTCACTGAAGTACGAGCGGTTGGCAACACCTGGGCTCTGTTGTTTCCGGTAAGTACCCGACATCTCGCGCGGAAAAACGCCCTTTTTGTAGTTTTCGGCAGCCTGATTAAACCAGAACAATTCCCGCTTGTTTTCGTCATCAATTTTCATCATAATCATCCGGGCCTGTGGATCATTAACGGCTCCGGTTTTTTGAACAAACTGGACTTTTAACTGACCGAGGCAACTGTTTAAACTGCCGCCACCCGCAGAAGATTGCTGTTGTTTGTTCCTGAGATTGGCCAGGGTGCCCCCGATTGTAACGTGGGCAAAGAGCGGATTACCCGGTTTTATTTCGGCCCCGCCTTTAACCGGCCCCCCGGTATCGAGCTGATTCAATTCGTTGTCAACCTGTAAAGGTTGTGTGTGCATTTGTCCGTTTTCAGAAACGGCAATCGTCTGCGGCGTTGAGATATTATTATATTCGTTTGCTTCATTATCGTCCAACCGAAGTTGCCCTTCTATCAGGTTAATTTTGGCAATACCATTCTCATAAATAACCTCAAATGTGGTTCCGATCGAATTGATATCAACCTTGGGACTAAACGTGTACCACTCCAGTTTGCTGTAATTATCGGGTACAATTTCAACCTGGAAATGGCTGCCATCCTTTGCCGTTCCGTTACTTCTAAAGCGGGCTTTGCCTTTCACGACCCTGACAGTGAACATTTGCGGCGAATAATTTTTCAATTGCAGAGAGGTATTCTGCCCGGTGATCAGACGTCCCCATTCCTGCCCATCCATGGTAAAAGAAATCGTTGTTGATGAATTTTCACGCGTGTAAATTTTATCATAGGGCCTGACCTCAGATGGAGTTACCAGAACCATCCTCCTGTTACCGGCCCCTTCATCCACCAATACCTCGCCCCGTTGCTGGACAATTTCTGCCTTTACATTTTTTAACTGGATGCGCATAATTTCCTTTTGCAAATATTCGGTTACTCTTGTAAATACCTCGGGGTGCACCGTAAGCGGAGCGCCAAGTGCAGATAAGAAACCGGGAGAAGGCGAATGGCAACACTTCCTGATTTGCGTAAACAATACCCCGGGCATATATGCTGAAGATGCATTGGTAACGCCATCATCAAAAGTCCCGAAAATATTATAATATTCTACATGGGGGTTTAAATGGCCTCCTGTTCTTTCATCCTTATTCAGGTTCATCATAAATGCGCTTTCTTCGTGAACATCGGCCAACATCCCGAAATGGCTCCACGATGTAACAGCGCCGATAGCGCCCAAGAGTTGTTTTTTGTCGCCAATCCCGTGATTGGGCGTGCCCACCATAAACAATTTGCGTACATCGTTCCGGTAATCGTTGTATCCGTGTGCGTAGTAACGGGCTATCAAACCACCCATACTGTGCGAGACCACGTCCACTTTCAGCATTTTCACGCCGGATGCGGCATATTCGCCCTTTGCCAGATCGATGGTTTCCGACAACTTCCGGGATTGCGCGAAAACATTCTGCCTCTTTAAAAGCCCCCAGTCATCGTTCAAAGCATAATAATTCTCTGCTTTACAATCAAACTTCTGGTCTGTCAGATGTTTTGACAAACTGGCCCATGTTGAAGCGTCGCCGGTAAAACCATGCACTAAAAAAACCACCGGGCGCAAAACATTAATTTTAATTATCTGATTTTGAATATTTCCACTTGCATCCTTGTATGTAAAATGTATCGGTGCATTTATACACCAAACTTGTCTTTCCTTAATTCCGGTTTGACTGGTTAACAGGTCGGGAGCAAGGTATTTGGGAGGATGAAAAAAAACCGTTGCAGAACCACCTGACAATGAAATATACTGATCGATTTTTGGTTCGTTAATAGCCTGAAGCCCTCCTTTGTATTTTAAGAAACCCATCCCGTAAGGAATTTCAAATTTCACCCTGTCACCTGATATGCCGCTTAGATTGATGCGGATACTGGATGTTCCATCAGCCGTAACCCCGGTATAGGGTACACCAGTAGTGTTATTCGTTTCAACATTAACAAAAGTTTGATTTGTTGTGTTTGATACCGGTGGAGGTGTTTCCGTTTGTTTTGAATTTCCAACAACAAAACTAACTGTGGCAACATTACTATCAATAGCAATAAACTTATTCGAACTTGTACTGGTATAGCCTTCAAATTTTACACTTAATGTATGTTGCCCATCGCTAAGTTTCGAGATCAGCGTATTGGTTGATAAGTCTTTCGGCATTTCTTCCATGCCGGTTCGTAAGTTTAATACGCCATTCGATTCGAGCCGAAGTGCACCTCCGTTAAACCCTCCCTGATAGGATGATATTATCGCATTTCCATCAACGGCCAGCCTGGGTGTAACTTTATCAATGTACCCTTCTGTTTGTTTGTAAGTAAAGGTGATCCTTGCATCGATATTTCCATCCTCTTTAACTGAATGCTCAATTTTCAGATTAGTAATCTGAAATTTATTTTGAGCTCCTGCAAACAGTCCGGCAAAAATGAACAGTATCAGAGCGATTATATATTTTTTATTTTCCATTCTTTTCATTTTTAAATTATTTAAATGCCGGATATTCTACCAAACAGGTAATCCGGTGCTGGCACCCGTTGTTGGTTTGTGTTTTCTCGTCTTTGGTAATCATCAGTTTTCCGTAGCTGCCGTCTTTCAGTTTGAAAGCCAGCACTTCGTTCACCGGGCATTCCTGGCAATCGATAAATGATTTTCCATCACTTATGTATCCTGACACGGGAGCTGACTTCACATCTTCCATTCGCGATTTACCGGTTTTTGCCCAGTTGCCGCAAAGGGCCGGATTGGTCGTGCACCAGGGTTCGTTCAGCACATCGGGGTCGGGCGACTGGTGTCCATCCCGAACTTTGCCTGTTTTAAAATCGTAGCCATTGTTTTGGTTGTCAAGCACAATCTGTTTAACGCCGCCACTTTGCGATGTGCCGCCCGAGGTACTTGCCGTTGTTTTCTGTTGCGGGGGCGCTGCCACCGATGCTTTTCCGGGCGGGAGCAGCCACACATCGGCATAACATTGAATAGAAAGGTATTTCTCGTGCTGTGCGTTGACATTAAAAACCAGATGAGTGTAAGAACCTCGTTTACCGGCCAACAAATCCTTCACTATAAAACGGGTGTTCATACCGTGATACGCATCGTGCCAAACGCCCGACGTAGTGCGATAATGAACATGCACAAAATCGAGAATGCCCGATTTAATGCGGACTTCAATCACATCGTCATCTTTCAGTTGGTTCAGGTCAACGGTCAAATAGCGGCCCCCGAGGCTTTTCGTGTAATTGTCGCCTTTGCCGTCGGCATAACACTCGCCCAGCAATTTTTCTCCGGCTGGCAGCGCTGCTTTTTGCTGCCCACCTACCGAAAATTCTTTTTCAGCTAATTTTTGCCCCGAACACCATACTTCTGCACGGTAATCGCCCAACGGCCAGGCATTACCGGCATTGTCGATAAACGAATGCACGCGGTTCCGTCCGTTGGCTGTCGGCAAATAATCATCCTCAACCACTAAGCAATTGTGGGTTTTACTGAACCATTTCACCTGAAAATTCTGCCCGTTCGTATTTCCCTGGTAATCAAAAACCAAATGGATTTGTTTTTCCGAAACCGGAAAATTTGTCCCGCCGTCAATTATATCAAGGCTGTTATTCACTCCGCCCCCCATTTGTAACGAAGCAACTTTCACTCCTCCCCCGCCTGTTGATGAAGCCGGGCGATTTGTAGAAATCGATGTTTGGTTGGACCAACCGGGTTGGTTCCCGGTACTTGAATTTCCCCCTGCTGACGGGTTAGTTGCCGGCTGGTTGCTGCCTGAAGATGAATAACCGGAAGCGCCTGTCCCGGAAGAAGCCGGAGCAGAAACAAGCGGGTAATTATTTTGCCGGGGATGACCGTTAATCAGCGTGAACGATCCCAGGATATTCGACATTTCAACGGTTTTCTGATCGACCTGGTTTTCAGCAACAATGGCCCAAACCACGTAAGCCATGCCCTGTCGTACAATATAATAATTGGCCAACACGGTACGTACATTGTTGTACACCCACGAATATCCGGACCACCGGGCAGGAAGGCCATTTAAATCCGTCAATTCATCATTGATCCGGACAGCCCCCTGAATGATATTTTGTTCGAAGATGGACTGAAGTTGTGTGTCGGAAATCTGCTGGCTTAAAGGAATTGCCCGTACCCGCACCACTAAGTTTTCATCGGGGCTGACGAAAACATGGATTTTGTCAGAACCGTCCACCAATTGATTGGTCTTGTAATGAACAGGAATATTTATTTTGAAATTCATCTGCCGGTCTTCTACCCAGCGCGTTTGTGCCTGTATGGTTTGAATACCAAAAGCGGCCAACAAAATGAAAATCAAAAAGAATGAATTGCCCGCTATTGCTTTTCTGTCTGCTTCCATGTTATTCGATTGAAAATTGTTTTACTACAGGTGTTGCATTGTCTGTCTGCACCTGGATAACCACTTCGTAAACCCCTTTCGGCCACCCCTTGTTGGGGCGCGAAAGACTGGAGTGTAACTCAAGGTTCCCCATTTTGTCGCCCGTATCCAGGACTACATTATCAATCTCGATTTTGGTATCGCCGTAATACATCCAGCTGAATTTCACCTTGGTTTCGGCAACAGAATATTTCAGTAGGCAACTGGCAAAAATCTCAGTTGCCGATGCCGGAACAACAGGAAAGTCCTGATCACATAAATTTCCATTCAGCGAAGCACAAACTTTTACGTCGCTGATTTTTGCAGTAGAAACATTGCACTGGCAACCACCGTCGCCCATACTGCCCCCTAAAATGAAGAAGATGGCAATGATCAGGATGACTGAAATGATAATTGGTTTTTTCATCATATTGATTTTAAAGTTGATTCAGCTTAAAACGGGCAATCCGCTTTTTTGAAACTGTTTATTATTGTATTTGAAAACACGATCGCCCTTTCTTCGTTTGAAACATTACCGGCAAATCCCAGAAGATAAAATACGTTATTGTTCTCAGTAGAAAGATAAACAAAAATGGAATTGCCGTATTTATACAGGTACTGATAAACCGGGAGCCCGTTCACGTCCATCGAACTACTTCCGATAATTTCTGCACCTTTGTTTTTTATCTCATCCAGATGTTCACTCATGAAAGTATCGAAACCGGTTTGTTTAATGATTACCTGCTGTACCATGTTCAGGCCGCTGCCGTCGCCCCATATCGACTGCCCGGGTTTTGAACCGGTAACCTGGTAGCCGGAGGGCGCGAGATGCTCAATACAGGCATCATCGGAGACCAGTTCAAAATAACCGTCCGGAACAGAAGAAACAATGTCCGATGTATTCGAGAAATCTGAATATCCTGTACTGGCAACATCGAACCATGCCTGATCCTGCATTTGATCGTTAAGCCAAACTTCAGCCCGGTACCGGCCTTCGGGCCATAAATTCCCCGGGTTGTTGAGGGAAGCATAGCCACGGCCCGATGGCGCATCAGCCGGGAAATAGGGAGAATCTCCAAGCGAAGCGTTCGTGGTTTCATTGAACCATTTCACGATAAATGTTTTCCCTTTGGCATTGCCTGAATAACCAAAAACAAGATGCACCTTTTCGGTCAAGGGGTCAATCGTACTTTGCGGATTTGGAATTTGGGCATCGGCAGTAGCTTCCGTGCCAATCGACAGATCGGTAATCCGGATATTTACAGGAATATCTGCTGTTGTCTGTGAATTGCTGATTTCGCCTAAACTGCCCAGCCCCCCGGTCTGAGTTGAAGTGGATGTTTGTGCATTGTCGGCAAGTACGGTAAACGAATTGGTAATGGCATCCGACTCGGCGCTCCGTTTGCCCAGGAGATTTTCAGGAACCATCGTCCACACAACATACGCGATCCCGTTTTCGATCGTATAAAATGCACCGATCACCACATTGATGTTATTGTATTTCCATTTATAAGCAGCCAGTTTGCCGCTCAACCCGTTTAGCGTGTGGGCCTGGTTCACCAACTGTTGTGCGCCTTTAATAATATTCTGGGAAAACGCCTGTACAATCAGATCGACCGTTGCATTGGCCGGGACGGGGATCGACCGTACGCGCACAGCCACATTCTGGTCGGGACTGACAAAAGCGTGAATTTTATCGCTTCCGTCCCAAAACTGGTTCGTTTGGTAGTTAGCCGGAATGGAAATTTTAAATTTCATTTGGGAATCTTCAACCCACCGGCTCTGTGCTTTTGCTGAAAAAACCGTGAACAGGATCACAAACAGCAACAATGCAGAATATTTCTTCATGATTTTTGGTTTTGTTTTTCAAGTTAAGAATTTTCCATCTTTTTAAACCCTTCAAAGATCATTTTCTTAAAAGTGCCAGTTACAGGAACCCTGTGCCCCCCCGCCATTTCAATATAGCCGGAAGCCGGATCGGGGATGTGTTCCAGGTATTTCAGGTTGATGACAAACGCCTTGCCTATTCGGACAAAAGAGCTGTTTTCGAGCAATTCAGAAAGCTCATGAATACCGAAATGAACGGTAAGAGAGGAGTTGTCGGCCATACAAAAAACCAGCTCTTCCCCGCGTTGTTCGCAAAAGATTATTTGCCCTGAATCGATAAAATTAATGGACGGGCCCGAGTCAATAATCAGTTTTCCTTTTTCAGCAATAAATTTTGAAACCATTTCCTGATTGATTGTATGAACGCAAAATAAAAGTACAATAACTTTTAGTCGCCCCCACAGGGAAAAAACATACGACCGGGAAGAATGAACAAACGGGGCAGACGGACAGAAATTCGTTTACATTTTTTCAAACAGGTGGAGCAATTCGTCTTTCTTGCGCTTGGCAACCGGGACCTGTGAACCATCGGCAAGGACCAGGTAGCCGCCATCGGTTTTATCGAAACGGTTGATATAATTTACATTGATAAGATGCGATTGATGTACCCTGAAAAACCCAAATCCACAGAGCAATGTTTCGTATTCCTTCAGTGTTTTTGAAACCACTAATTTCTTCGCCCCTGCAATATGAAATTCAGTATAATTATGAAACGATTCGCAGCGGATAATAGTCGATACTTTCACAATATGGATGCTTTCCTGGGTTTTCAGGACAATCTTCTTTTCGTCGGGAGAATTGCTGTTCAGGTTGTCCAGAAAGGCAGCGATCTTTTTCGCAAGATTTTTATTGGCAATGCTCTCGCGGGCCTTCTCAATGGTTTCAACCAATTCGTCGATATTGAACGGCTTCAGGATGTAATCGAGGGCGCTGCATTTGAACGCCTTTACGGCATACTCATCGTAAGCGGTAACAAATATCACCGAAAAATCGACTTTGCTGAAAGCTTTCAACACATCGAACCCGTTGCCATCCGGAAGGTTGATGTCGAGCAGCGCCAAGTCTGGTTTCAATTCTTTTATTTTTGAAACTGCACCGGCCACATCGCCGGCCTGACCAACAATTTCCAGATCGGGACAAAACGATTGCAGGATATTTACCAGCATCGCCCGGACATGTTCTTCGTCGTCAACAATCAGTACTTTCAGCATCCGTTTATTCAAATTCCAGTTTTCAAAAACAGTTTTCAGTATTCCGTCGCCGTTCACAGGACAAAACGACCAACCCCAATAGCCAGCTATTAAAACTCTTGTCTCACCGGAATGGAAAACCGGACAATGGTCCCCCGTCCTGCCCCTGCTTCCGATTTATCAATGATTTCGAAAGATAATTTATTTTTTTGTTTCCGGTTCAACAGCGCCAGACGATCTTTTGTTATCCCAATCGCCATGGACTTGTGGCTGCCGTTATTCTGGCTTCCATCGCTGTATATGCCCATACCGTTATCTTCAACTTCAAACAAAATAGTTTCTCCTTTCAACCGGTAATGCACGTCAATTTTCCCTTTTCCTGAAAGATTTTTCAAGCCATGTTCAATGGCATTTTCAATAAATGGCTGCCCCAGCATCGGCGGGATTAAAGTATTCGCCGGATCAATTTCTTCATCAATCGAAATCGAATATTCAAATTTCCCCGGATAGCGAAGGCTTTGTAATTGAAGGTAAAAATCAAGGGTTTTCCGTTCCTTTTCAAAGGGGATCAACTCGGTGGCCGAGTTTTCAAGGATTAGGCGCATCAGCGATGCAAACGAAGAAAGATAATTGACCGCATCCTTTTTCGAGTTGTTGAAGATATAGCTCTGAATAGCTGTTATCGAGTTAAAAATAAAATGCGGGTTCATCTGTAAGCGGAGCAATTTTTGCTCAATCGACAAGCTCTTCTGTTCCAAAACGGCTTTCCGCCGGATATGGGACAAATGGATGTGAAGCAAAACGGAAACGGCTATCGCCAGAAGAATATAGATTGACACACTTCGTCTTCTTAGCTTGAGTTGCTGGTTTTCGTTTTTTTGCTGAAGCGTTTTTATTTCGAGCGCCTTTTTTTCTGTTTCGTATTTGGTTTTCAATTCTTCAATTTGACGGTGGCTTTCAGCATTGAAAATGGAATCGTTCAGGCTTTTTTCTTTTTCCAGGAACTCGTATGCCCGTTTGTAATCTCCCTGCTTTTTATACGCCGAAGACAAACCCTCCAGATTTTTCAGCAATATGTTTTTTGCCCCGATAGTTTCCGACAGGCTGGCCGAGCGGCGATAAAAATTGATAGACTGATCGGCCTGATCCATTTTTTCATACAGTTTTCCGGTGTTATGAAGCGAAAGGGCAAGCCCTTCCCGGTCGCCAATCTGTTCCCTTATTTCAGCGGATTGGCGAAATAAATCAAGCGCCTTATCATGTTCTCCCCGGTCGGCATAAATAATCGCCATGTTGCTTTGCATTTTGGCAATGCCAATGTTATGACGGATTTGCTTATTCAGTTCAAGACTTTGTTTGTAGTATTCCAGGGCTTTGTCGTATTCGTTTTGGTTGCTGTAAATAACCCCGATATTCCCAAGCACGGAAGCATATTCCTCGGTAAGCTTGTTATCCCTGAAATAGGGCATAGCCCTCAAATAATAATGAAGGGCATCGTCGGGTTTGCCCCATTGCCAGTAGAGCGCGCCCAGGTTGTTCAGGGAATAGCTGATCCCCTTGGGGTCGTTTATTTTTTCGCGGATAGCCAATGCCTGCCGGTACAATTCAGCGCCTGCCTCAAAATCGGAAAGGGCAATTTTCAGATAACCAATGTCGCTTAACGCTTCCGCAATTTTCACTGAATCGCCAACCGACCGGTAATACACCAGCCCTTCTTCCATATTTTGGATGGATTCGTTGAAATTCCCCAGATACCCGTTGGCATATCCTATATTTTTCAACGCTTTGTATTTTTCCGTTTCATCGTTTTGCTGTTTGGCAAGCAGCCAGGCTTGTTTCCCGGCTTCGAGCGATTCGCCAGGATCGGTGTACACCACAGCTTCCGACAGTTGATTGAGTACCCTGACTTTTTCGATTCCTGAAACCGATTGGCTAAGCAGGCGGAGACTGTCAATCTTTTCAGCCCGAACCGGAAAAAGGATCAGAAAAAATAAAAACAAGCATCCCGTTTTTATCTGCATCATATCTGAAAATTTTCAATCATGTTTCGAATAATTTCTTCCACGCCTTGATCCTTGTAATTTGACTTTCTTTTTTGATTAACCTTCCTTTATCAAAATCAATTTATATTAAATTGCTTTACCAATGGCATGGCATTATCTGTCTGCACCTGAATAATAACTTCGTACACACCTGCCGGCCAGCCATTATCAGGACAGGAAAGGTTGGAATACAATTCGACTGTACTGCCATTGTCCCCTGAATTGAGCACCACACTGCCGATTTCCAATTTTGTATCGCCGTAATACATCCAGCTAAATTTCACTTTTGTACCCGAGGGGGCGTATTTCAACAGGCAACTGGCATAAATAACCGGCGTGGATACAGGAATATCCAGATGATCCTGATCGCAAAGGTTACCGGTTAAACTGGTACAAACTTTGGCATCCGATAATTTTGCAGTAGACACATTGCATTGGCAACCACCTTCGCCCAGATTGCCACCCAGAATGAAAAAAACGGCAGCAATAACAAAAACTGAAATGAGGATTGGTTTTCGCATATATCGAGGTTTTGGTTTTTTCCTCAAATTACAAAATATAAACGTCATTTGAAACAGCCAAAAACAAAATGGCGTCAGGCTGAAATACATTTTCAGGAATTTTTATCGCAGCCTGCTCCACAATGGCCAATCCCGTTACAAACAATGTTTCGGTTTTGTCTCCTTCCCGATAAATCTCTTATATTTGACAGAAGAATTGTTCAAAACCTCATTCAGAACACAAAAACAGTTCAGAAAAAAATCTCCGGCTGTAGCAGCAACCTGTTTTTTGTATTATTTTTAGCTAAACTAATCGTGCTTTTTCGGGATAAAAGCCCTGAATCCGGATGCGCGGTTGTATTTTTCAGGGATTAAAATACATATAAGGTTTCAATGAGAGCAGATCATAAAGGATTGTATCCGACAAGGCATATTTCAGAAAATACATCCCAAACCCTTGAAAAGCCCGGAAACAGCTATGTGCAGTAACAAATACAAATATATCGGGAACGGGTGTTCCGGAAAAACTTCCGATACACAGGTCCCTTGTAACTCCCGGAATTATGTACGAAGGAATTATTGAAACGCTGATCAAACTTTTTGCAATCATTACCGATTACCGGAGAGATTTGCCCGACGAAAGCAAAACGCTCGTTGAATCGTACCTGAAGGAAAACCTGAACAGTGAAATGGCAGGCAAGTACATGGAAAGTTATCAGGAGTACGTAAACTATTACCATATTGAACACAGGGAAATACTGTATCGTGAAAACGGACAGGAAAAACGATTTATCAACAAAAAATACCTGAATGATATTTGCAGCGATATTGTTTCGCATTACGATCTGGAAACCCGTTTCCTGATTGTTTCCCAACTCCTCAACTTCATCAATAAGCCGGGCGGCCTCCACATCGACGACCTGATCATGGTGAACGTAGTAGCCCGCGGGCTGAAAATCGACTATCGTGAATATGAAAATCTGTACCGTTTTTTCCTGTTTTCGATCGAAAAGGTAAAAGACAAAGATTGCCTGTTTGTTGTAAACGGGAATCCCGACGGATACCCAGACAAGGAAATCAACCATCTGTACCGTGAAAACCAGCAGGTTGAAATACGTCTCATCCGGGTCAACAGTACCAACACGCTTTTTTTCAAATACTGGGGCCCGCGTAACCTCTATATGAACGGGCACCGGCTCGACCAGCACCGCCTGTACATGTTCCCTCCGGGCGGAATACTGAAAACATCGCGCATCATACCGATTTACTACAGCAGTATCATGACCCGTTTTATCCAGGAACGGGGGAAACCACGTATAGTGCTGAACGCAGAAAATATTGAATACCGTTTTAACCGAAGGGTTTACGGGCTGCACCCGTTTAGCTTCCAGGAACGTTCAGGCGATCTGGTCGGCATATTGGGAGGAAGCGGGGTGGGCAAGACCACCCTGTTGAATGTATTGAACGGGAAACTGAAACCAGCCCGTGGCAACATAAGCATCAATGGGTACAACCTCCACGATCCGGAAAATAAAGAAATCCTGAAAGGGGTGATCGGGTATGTTCCGCAGGACGACCTGCTTCTCGAAGAGCTGACCGTTTATCAGAACTTAGAGTTTAATGCCCGGTTTTGTTTTGGAAGCATCAGCAACGAAGAGATTGAAGCGATTGTGGAACAGGCATTAGTCGATTTCGATTTGGTGGAGGCCAGTGATTTAGTGGTGGGAAACCCGCTGAAAAAGATATTGAGCGGCGGTCAGCGAAAACGCCTCAACATTGCCTTAGAGCTGATGCGCGAACCCTCTATCCTGTTTGTGGACGAACCTACTTCCGGCCTGTCTTCAGCTGATTCGGAAAAAGTAATGTACCTGTTAAAACGCCAGTGTTTAAAGGGGAAACTGGTATTTGCAAATATCCATCAACCGTCAAGCGACATCTACAAGTTGTTCGACCGCATGATCGTGATGGACAAGGGAGGACGGGTGGTTTTCTTCGGAAACCCGATGGATGCAATTACCTATTTCAAACACCAGGCCAACTACATCAATCCCGACGAAAGCGAATGCCTTTCCTGCGGGAACGTGAAAACCGAGCAGCCCCTGAGCATTATCCAGGCCCGGATGGTCGACCCTTTTGGGAAAAGCATCCGCCGCCGGAAAATATCGCCCGAGGAATGGTACCAGAAATACAGGCAGAATGTAGAACCCCGGGTAACCGACTTCATGAAAGCAAACCCGGTAGAACAGGAAAAATTCCCGGAAGTAAACTTCAGTACCCCGAAATGGTTCCGGCAATTCAAATTATTTCTAAAAAGAGATTTCGCCACCAAAAAATCGAACCGGCAATACCTTGCCATCGCTTTGCTCGAAGCGCCTGTTCTGGCCCTGATCCTCGGATTTTTCTCTAAATATTCGGAACATGGCAAATACCTGTTCAGCGAAAATGTAAATATCCCGGCATTCCTGTTTATGAGCGTGGTGGTCGCCCTTTTCACCGGGTTGATCATCAGCGCCGAAGAAATTTTCAAAGATCGAAAAATCCGCAAGCGGGAAGAATTCCTGAACCTCAGCAAAGGCGCCTATTTTGCCTCCAAAATTATCATACTGATGATTATTTCGGCTGTACAGATGGCTTCATTCGTCGTGGTTGGTCATTCCATGCTTGAAATACAGGGACTAAGTTTTTCCACCTGGGCCATTTTGTTCTCAACGGCCTGTTTTGCCAACCTGCTGGGACTGAACCTTTCGGCAGGTATGGATTCGGCAGTCGCTATTTATGTGCTGGTGCCCCTCCTTTTGGTGCCTCAGCTTTTGTTAAGCGGCGTGATTGTCGATTTCAATAAAATGCACCATTCATTGGCCAGTTACGACCGAACCCCGGTTATTGGCGATTTTATGATATCGCGCTGGTCTTATGAGGCCCTGGCCGTCAATCAGTTTAAAAACAACGACTACCGGCAGCATATTTTCAATGAAGAGGTCAAAAAAAATGAACTGGCTTTTCTCGCATATTATCAGTTGCCCGAAGTGGGGAATTATCTGAAAATGTACCGCGCCCACCTGAGAAATAACGAACCGGAAGAAGCAGCCCGGCATACAGGTGTCCTGAGAAACTCATTTTCAGATTTATCAGAATTGGTAAAACCTTTTTCCGATTCGGTATACAGCCTCATCGGGATGATCGGGTACAAACCACTGAACGAAAAAGAAATTGCATTATTGTTCGCTTTTCTCGACAAGGCGACATCCGAATACCAGAAACAATATACAAACGCATCGAATGTATTGGAAGCAAAATACGATTTTCTGTTGTCGAAATTTGGTGGCGATAAAAACAAAATGATCGGTTTCAGGAACAAATATGTAAACAAAAAATTAGAAACATTAGTGCGCGACAAGTATTCACCCGATAAATTGTACCTGTCGGACAACCGTATATACCAGGGAGACGAGCCCATTTTCCGGCATCCGGTATACCGTAACGGGAGCGCCCATTTTTATGCTGCATACAAATACATTGGCAACCTGAAAATTGATACGATACTGTTCAACATCATTGTCATCTGGTTGTTTACCGGTTTTATGATGATATCGCTGTATTTCGATCTCCTGCGCAAGTTAATCACATATATCGAAAAATGGCGGATCACCCGGCAGGCCGAGTTACGTGAACGGATATTCAACAACCCAATGGCATTTATGAAACGCGACCGGCGACAGCAGAAAGAACAATGACAACAAATATCCGGATTACAAAATGACCAGACAACCGCAATAAAAAAAAATAACCCTTCTTAACAGATATACAGTTTATTATAAACATTTCTCTGTGTTGAATTTTCCGGTAAATCAAAGAAATTCATCCAGTTCCCGGGCTCTTAACCGGTCAACTACCTGTTTTATATTTTCAGTACGGTTGCGCTTGCAAACCAGTACCATATTGCCCTCTTTCACCACAATCACATCGTCCATTCCCACTACTGCAAGTAATCCGTCGGACGCCCATACATACGATCCTTTTGTATCCTGAAAGATAACCTCTCCGATGCTGGCATTCCTGTTTTCGTCTTTTTCGGTGTACTGATATATCTGTTCCCAGCTTCCCAGATCATTCCAGCCAAAATCCCCCTGAACCATAAAAACATTACCGGCTTTTTCCATTATGCCATAATCGACAGACACTGACTCCAACTGGGGATAAATCTCAGCAAGCATTTTCTCATATGTATCAGAACCAACTGTTCTCGCAATTTCCAGTAGTGAAGCATACAATCCAGGAAAAAAATGTTCAACAGCTTTTAGAAAAACGGAAACCTTGAACACAAATATTCCGGCATTCCAGAAAAATCTTCCGGAAGATAAATATTGCATCGCCGTTTCCTGTTCCGGCTTTTCAACAAAACGACTGACCGTAAAAGAGCGGATGTCCTGTCCGTTCGTTAATTCATCTCCAATTTCAATGTAACCGTAGCCGGTAGCCGGAGTATCAGGAGTGATCCCGATGGTAACAATCCCCTCACTCCCGGAAGCAGTTTCTACAGCCAGCATAATGGTTTGCTGAAAAAGTTTGTCATTTCCGATCAGGTGGTCGGATGGAGAAACAACCATCACCGCCCCGGGATTATTGTTTGCAAGTACCAATGCCGACAGACTGATGGCCGGCAAGGTATTTCGACCCACTGGTTCATAGATCAGGTTCTTTTTCGGAAGCCGGCAGGCTTGTTCTTCCAGAATTTTCTTCTGACCTGCATTTGAAATGATAAAAATATTTTCTTCCGGAACAAACCGGGCAAAACGGTTGATAGTGGACTGCAAAAGTGACTTATCTCCAGAAATAGTCAAAAACTGTTTAGGTTTTGCTTTTCGGCTCCGTGGCCAGAAACGGGTCCCTGCTCCCCCCGCCATAATCAGGCAATGAAGATTTTCCATTTGATTTGATCCCAGTATTAATAACGTACCTTAATTTTTAAAGCTCCTTCAACCGGCTCCTCCGACGCAATGATGGCATAGCCTCCACCGCATCCCGACGTAATTGCTCCCGGGTATCTGCCAATATATTTTGATTCCATTTCATCCAAAACCCATGTAGGAACAGTATATGGTAAAATCTTTTTCCAGGCATAAAAAGTTTTCGTCATCGATTCCCCTAACATCCGAACATTCTTCGCCATGATAGCATCGTAACATTCCTGTCCCGCACTTCCCAGTTCTTTTATCAGTTCTTTTTCGAGATGCTGTTCCCTGAGCGGATCGTACCCACAGGGGCGAGGTGAAAGCGGTACAAAATGAAGTACATCGGAAAGCCATTCGCAAGTGGCCTTATCAGTTGTATTTTCGATATCCGACGGCCAGTAGCTTCCATCATAATCGAGCCGGCTCACGCCGGGGACCAAAAGTCCAATATGATCCTGGGAGCCCGACACATAGTTACTTCCCGGAGGATTCTCGGCGCCAAATAAAAGTTGGGCATTGCGTTCCGGGTTGCCTTCAGGTATCTTACCGCCCCAAAGTTCAAGAGCTACCCGTCGGGAACTGGTGGCCATTCCCGAACGGTCATTGAAATCAATGGTTGGCCATATCCGGGCAACAACCACCGACCCGGGATGGATTTCCGAAACCCAGGGTTGGTCCATCCATCCTCCTGCAATACATACGCGATACGGAAACTGCAGCTCTTGTTTCGATGACGAACTCGACCGGACAGGCAATCCTTTTTCAGGAATCCGTTCCAAAACAATCAACACCACATTGTTTTCCTTACACAGCCGTGCTTTTTCTTCCGTAAAACCATCTGTATTTACAACAAAAATATCGGGTTTTATCCGCTTCATGTCCTCTTCAAAATCAAGCATGCCGCGACCGGATGAAACAAAAGCTTTGTATACATATTTGATGGAGCCAACCATATAAACACGTTCATCCTGTGTAAAATATGGTTTTTTTCCTTTCAGTTCGAGTATATTGTCATCCTGGCCAACACTGACATATAGTTTCCCGTATTGGGCAGCCGTTTTAAAAAATGCCACGTGTCCGGCATGAAGCAAGTCGTAACAACCGCTCACCAAAACTTTTTTATCATTCATTGAGTTAATTTTAGCTCCCCCTGCCTCCTTTTCCCGGAAAGTTGGGGCCCTTTGACTATTTTATGGCCTTTTGTTCTTACTATCAAAAATAATTTTCTGAATTTCTACGGATCAGTTTCCGTTACCCGGAAATCAGGATTCCTCTTTTCTCTTCAACATTTCGCTTTTGATCCAATCGTAGGTTTTCCTCATGCCGGCGACTAAGGGATAGCTTGGTTCCCAGCCCAGATATTTTCGGATAAGCGTATTGTCGCTGTTCCGCCCGCGAACGCCTTTGGGGGCATCCAAGTCATACGTGCGTTTTAGTTTGTATCCTGCAATATCCTCCACAATGTCAACCAGCCGGTTGATGGAAACCATTTCTGCGCTTCCGAGATTGATTGGCTCCAAGATGTGGCTATACATGATTTTCAGGATACCTTCCACGCAATCGTCAATATACATGAACGAACGGGTCTGGTGCCCGTCTCCCCATATGTTGATTTCATCTTTCCCATACAGTTCGCCTTCTATTACTTTCCGGCACATGGCAGCAGGCGCTTTTTCACGGCCTCCGTCGTATGTTCCGAAAGGCCCGTAAACATTATGGAAACGGGCAACACGGGTCGTAACGCCATAATCTTCCATAAAATGACGGCACATCCGTTCCGAAAACAATTTTTCCCATCCGTAGCCGTCTTCAGCCAACGCCGGGTAGGCATCCGATTCTTTCAATCCCGGATTGTTCGGATCGGTTTGTTTTTCGCCGTTGTATACACAGGCTGACGAGGCATAGAAAAAACGGTCGATGCCTAAATCACGTGCAGCCATCAACAGGTGGGTGTTGATCAGAACACTCAGCATGCAATCGGCTTTGTTATTTTCAATGAACCCCATGCCGCCCATATCGGCAGCCAGGTTGAAAACCTCGTTAAAACCGTTCAGTGCGGTGTAGCAATTTTCTATACTGGTCAAATCAAGCACCAGGTTATCCACACCCTCATGTACCTGGTACCACTGGTTCAATGGTTTTTTATCAACTGCGCGCACATGATGTCCCATGTCTTTAAGTTTCCGGGCCAAATGGCCGCCAATAAACCCCCCTGCTCCTGCAACTACAATTTTTTTCATTTTTCTGATATTTAAATTAAACACGACATTATTTTTTCAGAATTATTACCCGGTCAATGCTAAAGATCCCGGTTTCCGACACAAATATCCCTACTTTCAATCAACAATACAACATGCTGTTTTTCTGAATGTTAATGCAAAGGTTTCCGCAATGCTTTGCGGTAATCAAAAAATGTTTTCAAACATCAAAAGCACGTATCGTAAAGGTTCACTTACAAATAAAATTTTAGCTTTGCATAAATAACCTGAATAACCGGGCATGAGCAAACGACATGTTTCCCTGAAGGATATGGCAAAAGAGCTGGGTGTTTCTGTTTCAACAGTTTCGAGAGCGTTGAAAAACCACCCGGATATCAGTCCTGAAATGACTGCCCGTATCCAACAGCTGGCACACGAACGAAAATACTCGCCTAACCCGCTTGCCATGGGATTACTCAAACAGCAAACCAAAATGATCGGGGTAATCGTACCCGACCTGGTTACTCATTTTTATTCATCCGTTATTTCAGGCATTGAAGAAATTGCTAAAAGGCATGGCTACTACATCCTGATCTCGTCGTCGAACGAATCGTTTGAAAAAGAGGTAGAATCGGTTCAAAACCTTATGAATACCAGAGTTGAGGGATTGATTGTTTGCCTGAGCCAGGAAACCGGTTCATTTGAACATTTTGAGCCTTTGCTAAAGAATGAAATTCCACTGGTTTTTTTTGACCGGGTGTGCATGACAGACAAAGTATCAAGTGTGGTTGCCGACAATGCAGAAGCAGCCCGTTCAATAACTTGCCATTTTTATAAAAACGGTTGCCGGAGAATTGCCTATATTGCCGGGCCCGGGCATCTGAATATCAGTAAAGAACGATTGGACGGGTATCGGCAAGGGCTTCGGGATTGTGGACTAAATATTGATCCTGATCTGCTCGAAAATTGTAATCTCAGTACCGACGAAGCAATTAAAGCAACGGCCAGGCTACTTGATTCGGGTGCAAAACCCGATGCCATTTTTGGGATCAATGACACGGTGGCTTTTGCAGCGATGAAAGA
This sequence comes from Prolixibacteraceae bacterium, assembly GCA_034003625.1. GTDB lineage: Bacteria > Bacteroidota > Bacteroidia > Bacteroidales > Prolixibacteraceae > GWE2-42-39. The sequence goes on from JAVEYG010000011.1 coordinate 70,504, forward strand.
AATAAAACAACGCGGATTGCGAATCCCAGACGATATCGCATTAGTTGGTTTTACCGACGAGTTCCATGCCACGGTGGTTGACCCGCCCCTGACATCCATCACCCATCCGACTTTTGAGATGGGGCAAGAGGTGGCCCGGCTTTTTTTCCGGCAAGTCGGGAATCCCGAAGCGCCACCGGTTCAAACAATATTAAAAACCCGACTGGTTGTACGAGAATCATCGGTCAGAAAAAATAAAATCTGATTTCCATAGTCGTTGCTTTCAGTTACAACAGGCTTCAACAGATACGGGCGACCTTTTTGATCCAAGCAAAAAGCCAAATCGCCGTAAAAATTCTGTCCCGGATGAACCCGGTCAATATCCAGATCAACGCAGGACGTTGTACTTGTTTTTTCAGAATACCGATGAATTCATTGATATCTTTCCGTGAGCCGTTCCACAACAGTTGCCAGGAGGTGCGGATTCTGTCTGTTTACCACCGGTTTTTCAGTGGGTGCCGGGTTCCGTTCTGTAAAAACAGAAACTTAAAAAAACACCGGTAAAACTATGTATCCCAATCTTTTTCTTTTTTTGACAAGACGTTCCAACTCCATACGTTATATTTTTATTCCAAGATTAACAATGTGTTAATCCCGGGTTACTTTGCTTCCCCACCAGTTGTTTCCGGGATCAAAATCTTTTGAAAGGACTCCCATCCGCTGTTTTTCCAATTTCGGAAGCTGGATTTGTTCAACCTTTTCAAGATGTTTTTCTTCTATTTGTTTTTTATATTCCGGGTCATTTTCAGGAAAGCGCGCCCCAGCTTCACCGAGATAATCAAAAAGTTTCGTGTGCAATTCGTTTACTTTATCCGGATAATGCTGTGCTAAATCGGTTGTTTCCTGAAGGTCGGCATTCAGATTGTACAATTCTTCCCGGCCATCTTCGTAATAATGGATCAGTTTCCAGTCGCCCTCGCGGATGATGGATGAAGGTTCGCCCCCTTGATTTCCGTAATGCGGATAGTGCCAAAACAATGGCCTTTCAGTAATATTTTCTCCTTTTAACAAAGGCAGAAGGCTCACACCGTCAACATGTTCCTGCGGGCGAAGCACCTGCCCGGTCAAATCAAGAATAGTCGGATAAAAGTCGGTACCGGAAACCGGAACGTCACATTTTCTGCCGCCTTTGGTCAAGCCCGGGACTTTGATAAAATAAGGCTCGCGGATGCCTCCTTCAAACTGGTAACCTTTCCCGGCCCGAAGGGGTTTGTTTGAGGTTGAGTTTGAATCACCCGCGGTCACGCCACCGTTGTCCGAAGTAAAAATGACGATGGTGTTTTCGGCCAACCCCAATTCATCCAGGGCATTTAAAACCAGTCCGACCGCATCGTCCATGGTTTCTACTAACCCTGCATAAACCGGATTATCCTGCACCTGCCGGATCGGAAGGAAATGTCCCATTTTATAACCGCTTTTGGCGATCCCCATTTCTTCTGCCTTTTGCCGGTACTTTTTCCACTTCTCTTCGGTGGTTTCTATAGGCCCGTGAACCGCATAAAATGAAAGGAATGCAAACACGGGCTGACCGGTCTTTTCCGGATTGTATTCTTTGAAAAAGCGCGCAGTCTCCTCCGCCAGTCTCATGGATAAGTTTTCACCATCTCTCCGGTTTTCCAGGTTCGGGTTTTCCCAGGGCGAATAATAGCCGCCAATCGGACTGCCCTTGTCCCAACCCCCTTTATTGATGTCGAAACCATGGTCTTCGGGCCAGGAACCTTTGCTGCCAAGATGCCATTTTCCGGCAAAGAATGTTTTATAGCCTGCCTCTTTCATCGCTTCGGGCAAAGTAATATATTCGGAAGGCAACTGGTGCACATAGTCGGGAGGCAAAAGTTGATTGTGCCGGTTCTGTTTTCGCCAGTTTGCACCGGAAGGTGCTCCGATCCAGTCGGTGATACCATGCCGTGCAGGCGTTTTTCCCGACAGGATACTCGCCCGTGAAGGACTGCAAACCTGGCAGGCGGCATATCCATTGATGAAAGCCATTCCTTCGTTGGCAATGCGATCGATATTTGGGGTCTCGTAATACCTGCTTCCGGTGCAACTCAGATCGTGTTTGCCCAAATCATCGGCCAGAATGAACAGTACATTCATCCGTCCAGTTGTCTGAGACGGCTCTTTGCGCGAATTTTTGTCTAAAGTACAACTCAGAGAACTTGTCAATGCCAAAGCAGCAAGGGAAAGAGTAGAATGCTTCATTTTTTCGTTTTGTTGGTTCGGTCCCTAAATGTAGTTATTTTACCCTTTTCAGAATGCCGATTTAGCAACTTCTATCTTTTTATGACTTTATTTTCAGGAATTTTCGATTTGTTGAGATAAACATTAGAAACGGATTCATTCTTCACATCATCCAAAACCACAGGTGGGCGTTCATCTGTCTTGTTCAAATGGAGATGAAAATTATCAATATGCAACCCGTTGACATGTCGTCCAAAGAAACCCGATGCCGGCAAAGTCCCCACTAAACTGAACTCGGGCCACCAACCTTTAAGTACCTCAAGGGTATACTCGTTCAGATTTTGGCGTCCGGCATCTTCTTTGGTCCCGCCTCCGGAAACAAAAAACTGAATATCCCTGAAGATCAGATTTTCAATATCATGTCCCGGCAAACCGGTAATAAAAAATGCTGAATTTTTATCGAGCTCTCGGTTGTCTACCATAAAATTGCTGAAGATGAAGTTTTGCATCGACTCCATCGGGTACATCTCTTCCGGTGAATCGACACACGCCCGTTGTTGGCAGAAAGTCATAAAAATCGGACGCGGCACGTTCTTCATCGTCAGGTTCGAGAAGGTCATATTTTTCATGGTCCCGCCTTCGTTCAACTGGATTTTCAATCCGGAATCCTGAATATTGCTGAAGGTGCAGTTGGTCACCGTGACCGATTCAAAATTGCCACGCGACAGCAAACCAATGCGCATCCCCGCCCATTTGCTTTCAAAATTACAATTGGTAATTGTGATGTTTTCGCACGAAATATTCGGATCGGATGCCTGCAGACAGATGGAGTCGTCGCTGGTATTGAACGAACAATTTGAAACACGGACATTTTTACATCCGTCAAAATCAAGCCCATCTCCGTTTTTGTTCACGCGGCTGTGGATGCGGATGCCATCGACAACAATTTCGGTGCAATACAGCCAGGCCGACACCCAGGCGGCAGGGTTAATAATTGTAAGATCGCGCATGTGTATATCACTACAGTTTTTAAACCGCATCAACATCGGGCGACCGATTTTTGCGGTAAAGTTTTCGGGATACCCGTTACCATCAATGGTCCCATAACCCTCAATTGCGAACGACTTTGCGCCATCGGCATATATGAGGCACTTGTTCATGTGGGGCTCGTTTTTGTACATGTTTTTATGGGTATTGTCCGAATAATCGGCAATATTCGGACTACCAAGCAATACTGCACCATTATCTACTCGAAGGGTAACGTGGCTTTTAAGAAAAATTGTGCCAATTACCACCGTTTTACCTGAAGGTATCAATACCGTACCGCCGCCATTTTTGGTACAGGCATCAATGGCACTTTGTACCGCTTTGGTGTCGATGGCAATACCATCGGCTTTTGCACCGAAATCCAACACATTATAGGTATTGGCCGACAGCCCTAAAGAGTATGTCGTATAAATAAATAGTAAGGACAGAAACTTTAATATCCTTTTATTAGAAATTGTTGTTGCCATTGTCATAACCTCCTAACTGAACATTATCTATTAATTTTTAAATCTCACGTAACGAACCATAGACGATAAATCAAAGTTTTCCGGGCGACATTTGGGTCCAAGGAGTGAATGTACCAACAGTATGGTTCTTTATTTTCCTTTTATATATTTTGTCCCCGCAAAATACGAAAAGCGTGTCAAACTCAGCGCCTCCGATACATACACCGGTAGCAGCTTGATTGTTGGGCAGAGGCAAAATAACTTGTGTCGGGCCATCCCATGCGCATACCTGTATCCCATAATTCGTGGCTACATATAAATGCCCTTCCCTGTCGTAACAAACTGACTCTGCCTTGCTATTATCCTCCGCATCAGGTACATGAAGCCAGAAAAAGCGTTCCTTGTTATTTAGTTTCCCATCAGGCGCTATCGTATAACTATAAACCCAATGAGATTGATTTTCAGCTACTGCCAGCAACCAATGGTCAGGTGACATGGCAATGCCCGTTGGAAATTTGATGCCTGAATCGACCATGATTTTATTTCCTTCTTTTACCATCCAAACCTTGCCTGATTCTGCTTCGGAAACATAAATCCCGCCATCGGGTTTAGCCAATACATATTCTCCGTAAATTTCTTCAGCATAAAGAGTCTCTTTTCCCTGGCTATTATAACTCTTGATTTTACCTGTTTTTGAAGAAACAGAATAAAGTTCCCCCTTAGCGCCAAATGAAAGACCTGAACTGTGACCACCATCGGAGAGAAAGGTTGCTACATTACCACTGGTACTAATCTTGAATATTTTATTGGCTGGTTCATCAACAAAGAATACCTCTCCTTTGGCGTTACATGCAGGACCACGGGCATCGACAAATCCATCTGCGACCAACTTCCATGTTTCGCCCTTAAGGATAATATCCTGCACTCTTGGCGCACTAAGCCCCGTTTTAACAGGTTCGGGCCAATCTTTCCATAAATAAGTCATTGCTTCGGCAAAATACTCTTTATAGCCAACAACATGCTTGCCTTCTAATATTCGGAATTGATAGTCGTAACCGGAAAATTTCAATGCCTTGTCCATTTCCTGGTCCACCAGGAACCAGTTGCCAGCACAGTTTTCCATATCGTTTGTGCCGGTTGTAAGATAGGCCCGGATAGGTTTTGCTTCAGTTTTACGAACAAGCAATGGGAATTCGTGCCCCCCGCGAAAGCCCACAAAACTGCCACTATTGCAGTACACCCGCGTAAATGCATCTGGCCGCTCCCATGCCGCGTTAAAAGCTGAAATCCCACCGCTACTGGCACCGCCAATTCCCCTGTCGTCACCCTTATCGCTCAGGTTTAGCTTATACTTTTCAACAACGAAAGGAAGAATCTCTTCAAGGATGAATCGCGCATAAGCATCACCAAGGGCATCGTACTCAAAGCAACGGTTCGGACGGTGTTTCGTATTGCTATCAGCAGGTGGCACATTCCCTGGATTTACGAAAACCCCAACCATTACCGGAATACCATTAATTGCAATCAGGGAATCCATGACACTTGCGGAGTTCGGACGAATACCATCTTGCTGGACGTACACACAAGCCGGCTTTGATGGATCAAGTTGGGCAGGAAGATATACCGTTACCGTGCGTTCGGTCCCCGGATAGATTTTGCTTTTGTTGAATTGGAATGTTTCGACCCTCCCTTTGGGGATTTCAAGCTTTTGCACGGCTTGGGCATTGCATAGCAAGCTTTGAGCTAAAAAGATAAAAAAATACGAAATCAATTTTAATTTTTTCATTTCATCGGCCTTATTTATTCCTATACTCCGGATATCATCCAATTCATTATTCATTTAGTTACCTAAGAACTTCTCACTAAGATTCTCCATCTCCTGTTCTTCAATACCAAAAGATATCAAAGCAGGAAAGTGGTTGTCATTTTTTTCCGTAAATCAGGTTAATAATCATAACAACCTGATCGTGCGGCTGCATCAGTCTAAAGTCAAAAGAATTTATCATCATGGTTTTTGTTTTAATGATCTGTTTTCAGTGGAATAGCAATATTAAATGAGTGTTCTTCCGGATCGTCTGATGGAAGCCCGGCCAAAAACAACACTTTGGGCTTTCCGTCTTCCATAAAGATTTTCGGCATCTCCAATCGTATAAAATTCTGTATTTTTCCATCCTCCCACAGTATATTCCTATCCTTTACAAATGAATTTGCAGACCTTTCCCAATTGATACCGTCTTCCGATTCAAGCAGGTGAAGTATGTTTCCATGTTCGGTCAGAAAAGGCGCATCATGATCTTTTACAATCGCATAATACCGGTCATTTTGGAACCATTCTTCATGATCGTCAACATGAAAATTGAAAAATTTATCAGGAAAGACTTCGTTTTTATTTACCAACGGTCTTTCAACTTTGGTGAACGGTCCGAGTGGCGATTCACCTATAGAAGGATAGTGAAATACACCGCCACCAAACCGGCCTTCTCCGGGCAGTTGTGTCTTGAAATAGAGATAGACTTTATTTTCCGGAGTAACCATAGCGCAAGGAGTTGCCACAACTCCACTACCATATTCAGGAACATCGAGCAAAGGCTTATCGAACCGCTGCCAGGGGCCGGATGGATGGTCAGCAACGGCCACCCCAACCCGTTGGTTCATTCGGTACTGCCATGCTTCATCTTTGTCGTCAATCGATTTTTCTGGCCCCCAGTCTCCCGGGCCATGAGTTCCGGTGTAATACAGATAGTACTTATTGTTGAACGCGATTATACTTGGGTTATGGGCCATAGTACCGTCCCAATCTGTCTGTTTTCGTGGCCCCAGCGCAACTCCTTTATAGGTATATGGACCTTCAGGTTTATCGGCGGTTGCATAGCCTATCATAGAGTGGGTTACCCATGCACGGTGCCCCAGATGTTTGGGCCAATGGGAAAAAAACATGTGGCATGTGCCGTCTGGTGTCTGCACCATATCTGCGCACCATACCATATAATCATCCAACTTAAAAACAGACGATCGCAAAAAGGTGTCTGGAATAAGCTCTAAAAAATTAAGCGTATTCAGGGGCCGTTCTGTATCTGGCTTGTTTAGCTGATCTACATTGATCAGCTTCCAAATCCCCAAAATACCTCCTCCAATCAGACAAAAAATTAGAATTCTAAACAGGGACTTCATCTTTGAATGATTTTATCAGAATCTCAGGCTTTTCAGGTATTCAATAGTTTGAGGAACCTGTTTGTAGTAAACCGGGCTTTCATCTTCGATGTAATAATGTTCGATGTCCGCTTTTTTTGCCGCTTTCAGAATAGCAGGTATGTCTAATTGACCTGTTCCCAGGGCTACATCATTTTCTTTTGGAGTAGTACCCGAATGGTTGCCCTCAACGCCCTTTTTCAGGTCTTTCAGGTGAAGAAGTTTAAACCGCTTTGGGTATTTGTTGATCAATTCAGCCGGATCAAACCCAGGAAAGAATGTCCAGAGAATGTCAATCTCGAAGCTGACATATTTCGGATCTGTTTCGGTAATGATAAAGTCCATTAACGTTCCGTTACCATGTGGGTGAAACTCGTAGCCATGATTATGGTAGCAAAAGGTAATGCCGAATTCATCCTTTAGTATTTTTCCAGCCGTATTGAAATCGTTAACCGCTTTTTGTGCGACTTCGAAATTAAAAACTCCTTTATGGGGAATCATCGCTACACGCACATACTTGGCGCCCAGCACTTTCGCATTTTCGCCAACCTCGCTTGTTTTATTTACAAGATCGGAATAACCGACACCAAAGGAGGAACAAAACATGCCCCGGTCATCGAGCAATTTCCGAAGTTCAGCCGCTGTTTTCCCAAACAGATTGGAAAATTCCATGTCTTTGATGCCCATTTCCTTCAAAGTGTCGAGTGTTGCGGCCACGTCTTTCGCAAAACTATTGCGATAGGTGAACGAAACCATCCCCGGCATTTCAGGGAAAAGCTGCTTTTTCTTTTTGGCATTTACAGCGCCCGAACCAAGCAGCAGGATGCACAAAGCACCTATAATTGTTCTCATTTTTACCGATCTTTAAGTGATTACAATTTCATCTCCCAACCTTTTTCGTAGCTGCGGCCCCAGAGTTTTTCAGCTTCTTTGTTCCCGACAACAGAGCCGGTTTTTGGATCGCAATGCAGTGTTGCGCCTGTTCTTTGAGCGATGTTGGCCAAATGGCAAAGCAGCACGCTCTTATGGGCATCAGCAATCGGGGCCGTCAGTTTAGCATTGCCACGGATGCTTTCGATGAAGTTATTCAGGTGGAACATGTCGGCAGTACCAGTGGAACTTACAATGTCGGTTGAACTGGCATTGATGTCGGTTTTGATTTCTTTGACGAGTTTGTTATCCAGATCGTAAATTTTTTTCCCATCGACAATGGTGCCTTTGTCGCCATATACAACGAAACCGCGGCCAGTGCCATCAATTTTATATTGATTACAACTGCGGCCTTCCCAGGTAATCACTTTTTCGTCGCCAAACTCGAACGAAGCGATTTGCGTGTCGGGCGTTTCCCAATCGTCTTTTGCAGCATAACGTCCTCCGGCCGAAGTTACTTTGGTGGCATAATCCACATCCATAAACCAACGCAGGCAATCCAATTCGTGGTTACCGTTGTTACAGGTTTCCGCAGTACCCCAATGCCAGAACCAATGCCAGTTGTAATGCACTATGTTGTCCTTGTAATCTTTACGCGGAGCAGGCCCCTGCCACAAATCCCAATCCAGGGTCGATGGCAACGGAACAACTTTGCCCACACCAATCGGTTTGCGGGCGTTTACGTACCACGACTTGCCCATGTATGGGTTGCCGATGATGCCTTCGCTGATCAGTTTTTTAGCTTCAATCAAATTCGGGAACGAACGGCGCTGGCTTCCAACCTGGATCAGCTTGTTGTATTTTTCGCTGGCCTGAACCAGTATTCCGCTCTCGTGCGGGTTGTGACCAGCCGGTTTCTCCACATACACGTGCTTGCCATTCGAAACGCCCATTAAAGCAGCCGGAGCATGCCAATGGTCAGGCGCTCCAATCACCAGGGCATCAAAATCGGTTTTGGCTACCAGCTTGCGAATGTCCTTTTCGAGCGCTGGTTTGCGCGAACCTTCCGGCACAGCTTCGAACCCACGCTTAATGGCGCCATCCTCCACATCGCAAATATAGGCCACTTCCACCCCGGGTATCTTCGAGAAATTCTTGATGTGAAATGCCCCCCGGCTGTTCACGCCCATTACAGCAATAATTATCTTGTTACTTGGCGCGTTTTTCCCAAATAATGGGAAATTCAATATTGTTAATCCACCAGCAGCAGCCAACGATGAATTTTTTATAAATTTTCTGCGTTCCATGTTTTTCTGTTTTAATTCCTTATTTGTCAATTTATTTACCTATTAGATTTCTCTTATCAGTCAATTTTTGTCATCCCTTGTCATTCTATTGTCATTTATCGTTTCAGTGCAACTTAATGACAACTAAATGACCTTTAGTGACCAGAGATAAATTTGTGGATATCCATAAATATTATCCTAATTTATTTCAGCATCAAAACCCAGTCATTGTCATCGGCAGCACTACCGGGGGTATCGAATACCATATCCCCTGAACCGGTTTTGATGCTTTTTTTGAAAGGCGTCATTTTTGCTGATTCATTGCCACCAACCCACCACATCCCGTTTCGGGGATTGAACCAGTAGGCATTCAACTTTCCCGTTAATCTGGAAAGATCGAGATGAAGGTCCCTGCCATTGGCTGTATACACCAGCGCCCAGCGCCCATCGCTGCTGCGCATGGCCGTAATCCGGTCCGATCTTCCGTTCGCGCTTGTGCGATGTTTTCCGCCACCATCGCCATCATTTGTAGTAATTCCATCACCAACAGTAGCCCCCTGATCTCCAATAATAAGTGCCTGATCTGGGGTACGCTGCAGAAATTGTTTATCAGTCCACACTTCCCGCGCTATTTCGTACAAATATTTCATTTGGATGCCTCCCGGAAGTTGAAGCAGTTCCCTCCAGTTTGCGGGAAATTTCCAGAGTTCTTCTGCGCCATAATTATGTCCAAAGCCACCAGCCAGAACCGTTTGATAAGCCTGGTAACGAATGCCCCAGTCGGTTATGGCCTTTTCGTACCTTCCTTCATAAAGCCAGGTCGGTTTCACAGGTTTCAGGTTATAGTCGTACGGAACCGACACGAATTGGTCGTAAGGCGTATCTTGTATGGAATTAAACGTCAGCCAGGGTTCGTTGTGGAACCATTCCGAAGAATTGGGCGCCCACTTTCGCGGATGATACGAAATGACGATATTGCTGTAAACGGCCTTGCCATCGGGTTTTTCCGGTTCCCCTCCTGCCCCGTCGGCCAGTCCTTCTGCCATCGAAGAATAAACTGCCCGGTAATCGTAAATTCGGGTCCGTTCGCCGCGCGTTTTCGAATCGTACACTGCAGAACGGTCGCCTCCAACCATCCAGATAATATTCGTTTTATCTTTGTAGCGGTTGCCCAACCAATGCCCGTACTTATAGGCATTCAATTCATCAAAAATAATCATCGAATCAGGCTCACCGCTGTATTTTCCTGAAAACCAATCGCCCCAAGCCGGGTGCAAACTCACATACATTCCCATTTCGCCGGCTGTTTCCACCACATAATCGAGGTGGTCCCAAAAATCATATTCATCATCCGAATGTGGATTATTCCCGGTAGTGGTAATTGGCTGTAACGGATTGGGCATCCCGTTTTTACCGAGTCCGAAAGCAAAATCGCCATAAAAATTTCGTCCCGGAGATTTTGGCTCAAAATCAAGGATCATCACTGAAAAAGTATTTATTTTTCTTTCTGATAATGTGCTGATTAATTCTTTGACATCTTCTCTTGATCCATTCCGTAAAAGTTGCCAGACCGTATAATTATTCAAAAAGACTGGTTTTCCTAAAGAGGTAGCCATCAAGTGTGGATTTTCAGTACTGACGACCAGTCTTTCCGGTGAAGAAACTTTTTTGCCAACACCCCGGGCAAAAATGCCGGTTGATATGCAGAGCACAAAAAATCCCAGTAGAATTACCTGTTTTGAACAGCCTGTTCTGCGATTTAGTGATTGAGTTAACGTATTCGTATTCATTGCTGTTTGTGCTTAAGCCATAGCTTCTAATCGGCTGTAACCTTGCTCCCCCACCAATTGTTTCCCGGATCGAAATCTTTCGATAAGAATTCCATCCGCTGTCTCTCTAACTTTGGCAACATATTGTTCCTTACATCTTCAAGGTGTTTCCTTTCCATTTCAGCGCTGTAGCCGGGATCCTTTTCGGGATAACGGGCACCTACTTCATTGAGATACCCAAAGAGTTTTTTATGCAATTCTTTCGCTTTTTCAGGATAAACATTTGCCAAATCGGATGTTTCCTGAAGGTCGGTTTGCAAATTGTACAATTCGTTCCGACCATCTTCGTAATAATGAATCAATTTCCAGTCGCCGTCACGTATAACCGACGACGGTTCGCCTCCCTGGTTTCCGTAGTGCGGATAATGCCAGAACAACGGGCGTTCAGCAATACTTTCTCCTTTCAGCAATGGCAAAAGGCTTACTCCGTCAGCATGTTCTTCCGGAAGAAGTGCAACTTTGGTCAAATCCAGAATCGTCGGATAAAAGTCGGTCCCGGTAACCGGCACATCACACTTCTCCCCTCCTTTAGTCAGTCCCGGAACTTTGATGAAATAGGGTTCGCGAATGCCCCCTTCAAACTGGTAGCCTTTTCCGGCCTTAAATGGCAGGTTCGATGTCGAGAAATCGTCGCCGGCAGCTACCCCTCCGTTGTCGGAAGTGAAAATAACAATGGTATTTTCAGCCATATCCAGCTCATCCAAAGCATTCAGGACTTTCCCCACTGCATCGTCCATCGTTTCAACCAGCCCGGCATAAACCGGATTATCCTGAACCTGACGGATAGGGAGAAAATGCCCCATTTTATAGCCAGTTTTAGCGATACCGTTCAGTTCTGCTTTTTTCCGGTATTTATCCCACTTTTTCTGCGTGGTTTCAATGGGCCCATGCACCGCGTAGAATGACAGAAATGCAAACACAGGTTGGCCGGTTTGCTTCGGGTTATTCGCGTTTAAAAATTGAACGGTTTCTTCGGCCAGGCGCATGGATAAATTTTCTCCGTCTTTTTTGTTTTCCAGATTGGGGTTTTCCCAGGGCGAATAATAGCCGCCAATCGGGCTTCCCTTGTCCCAACCTCCTTTGTTGATGTCAAAACCATGATCTTCAGGCCATGATCCCTTTTCGCCCAAATGCCATTTTCCTGCAAAAAAAGTTTTGTACCCGGCCTTTTTCAATGCTTCAGGCAAAACAGTGTATTCTGAAGGTAACTGGCGCACATATTCGGGTGGCAGCAACAGGTTGTGCCGCTGTTGTTTTCTCCAATCCTCGCCGGTATGGGCGCCAATCCAATCGGTAATCCCGTGCCGGGCTGGTGTTTTTCCGGTAAAGATACTTGCCCGCGATGGGCTGCAAACCTGACAGGCCGCGTACCCATTGGTAAAAGTCATCCCCTCGTTCGCTATCCGGTCGATGTTGGGAGTTTCGTAATATCTGCTTCCCGTACAGCTTAGATCATTTGCGCCAAAGTCATCGGCCAGAATGAACAGTACGTTCATCGGGGTATCATTATTGACTTGCGCCGGTTTTTTATCGGGAGAGCAACCGGTAAATGCCCCCGACAGCAACAAAGCGGAAATTGAAAAAGCGGAATATTTGAATTCGGAATTTATCATCGCCTTGATTTTTAGATTAATACGTGACTATTTCATAATGTTGTTCATCATGCGTATCTCGTTCCTGAATTTTTCATCAGTCAGTTTAAATACCTGACTGATTTTATGAAAATCGTTGTTCATAATCGTAATATCGCTGACATTCCCTTCAAAAGAAAGAAAAGGAGCGGAAGTGGACTGCGGCTTGTTGGTGTGAATGAACATATCCTTTACATCCTTGCACCTGAACACAGCTTTCGCCTCATCATCGATTTTTGCAGTGACATGGTTCAGCACGACCCCTTCGGCATCTTCGAAGAAGATGGCCGGTCTTTTCTCCTCTTTGATGTAGTCGAACTGAACATTATTGAATTGTACATCTTTCACGTGGCGACAATTGAAAGCGTAGGCAGGTGTGATTCCCCAGTTTTTGTACTCGGGATAAGTATGGGGCAAATCCGCCATCACGATTTCGGCATGTTCTTTTGTCCCGCCGCCAGCAAACTGCATGTAAATGTTATTGAGCTGAACGTTTTCAATCAGGTATCCGGGTTGCCCTGCCAAACCGACCCCTATTCTTGAATCGAATGCTTCTTTGTAGTATGGGTTTGTTTTGTCGGGCAGCCAGCAGCCAACGCCATCGGCAATTACATTGGAAATGACAACATTCCGGATAATGCCGGATTGCGTGGTGTATTCTGGTCTGGCTCCCAGCTTCAGAAAGACTCCACCATTCACATTGTGCATGGTGATGTTGCTGAAATTCACCCGTTCGATCCGGGCGCCGTCGACGCTAAAAATGGCAATCCCGGAAAAGCGAGAATCGTAAACAGTACAATTTGTTACGGTTATGTCTTCAAAGCTCCCAATGCTGACGGCGCCAAGCTTGAGGCCATTTGCCATACTCTTGATGACACAATTGGTAACGGTGACATTTTTTACGCCCCGGTCAGAATAACTTTTCGTACAAATGCCATCGTCGCCCACATCGATAAAACAGTTGGCCACTCGTACTCCATGACAATCGTCGAACTCGAAGGCGCTGTTGTTGGCCACTGCATTACTTATTACTGTTACCCCATCAGCGTGGATGTTGGTACAATCATCAAATTTGGAACACCATCGGGCGCCATTCCGCAAGGTGTAATCCCTCAACTTCACATTGGTACATTTGGCAAAGAATATGGTATTTGGCCGGTTGGGCAAACCATTGAAATGGTCGTCGCTCTTGAAAACAGGATGTTCTCCGTTCCCGTGAATGGTGCCCCGTCCAAGTATCGCAATATTTTCCTGATCTTCGGAATAGATAAACGCATAATTGTTTCGATATACCTGTTTATAGGCTTTCATATCGGCAACACCCTTCAGTGTAGCGCCTTCGTTCAGGAAAAGACTGACATTGCTCTTAATAAAAATGGTTGCTGAAAGAAAGGTGCCGTTAGGGAAAACCACTGTTCCGCCGCCATCTTTGTTGCATTGATCGATGGCCTTCTGGATACTTTGGGTGCTGATGGTTTTACCATCGCCCTTCGCGCCAAAATCGACCACGTTGTATGTCTTCTGAGAAAATGCGATCATTCCCAGAAATACAAAAACAAGAGTTAGAAGAGTTGTTTTCATAATTTATTGATTTCGAATTTTATTTAAACGTTGCTTCAGTTGCGCCTCAAACAGGCTTTCCGGCAAACTGCCTTTCGTTACAATATCAAGTGCTCCGGGATAATCGCCGTGTGCAAAGTGGTCACTTCGGAAATCTCCCCGGCATTCAATTTCGTAGTTCATGCCGGTGGGAGGTTTGGCAACAATGGCATAACCGGGCGCTTCCACCGTGCATTTGTAAGCGACGGTTGTACACGAAGCCCATCCGTGCCCGTTGGAGTTGACGCCGTGATTTCCCAACCAAAGCATTTTTGGATCAAATTCATTGCCATCCTCCGGGACAGTTGTTTGCCGGAAGGCACAATTATCAAAAAGTGTCCCGTTGACCCAACGCTGATGCCCGTCTTCGGTGGCAGCATAGTTGTTTTCGGCAATACAGTTCAGAAAAACATTTCCGGAATCCATTCCATGCCCACCGCCCACAAAACAGTGCCTGCCTTTCGAGGCGAAACAGTTTTTGAAAAGAACCAGCTGCCCCCCCCGTGTCTGAAAGTTATAGCGCCGGGCAGATGTTATTTTTGAATGCGGGTCGATGGCTTCGCAATCCGTCACGGTGATCCGGCTACTTTCGATCAAATAAAAACCGGAGCTGTAAAAGTTCCTGGTGTGTACATTCCGGAACCAACAATTTTCGACCCGTTGTGCCTGAATACATGTCTTTGCATGGTTTTCGTTGAAAGTATCCGAAGAAATATCGGCATCAATGGATAAATCTTCAACCCCTATTTGTTTTCTGGTAATTATTGAATACCTGAAAACCATACACTGCGCAAGACTTTTTACCAAAGAATACATGACCGGCGCATCAATCTGAATTGTGTTACCATCCACATCCGTTACATAGCGATAGTAACGAATGGGAACCGAACCCACAGGCCATTGTTTCGGCGCAGGCGCACCACCTCCTATTGCAGACAACCATTTATCCGTGCAGGGATGTTCAATAATGATCCGGTCGCCAACTTCCAGGGTATGTCCCGGTGAAATATTGAAACTCCTGTCTCCCGCATACACCACTTCGTCGGTGATGTTCCACAAAGAGCCATCTTTCCCGTCATCCCACAGTTCGGTCGGGAAAGAAGACGGGATTTCGGGGCCGATGCGAATTACTTGTTTCGCCGCCTTGGTATCAATATTTTGCAGAACGGTTGATTCGATTCCTCTGCCGCGCAGCACAATTCCATCCGCATCAATAATCAGTTCCGTAATGTTCCAAACGCCTTCTCCAAGCTCCACGGCACCGCGATAGCCGTATTTGTTTAACGGAAGTTCAGCCACCGAGTTGATCGCTTTCTGGATTCGGACTGTTTCATCGCCTGAAGGATTTATCAGTTTGACGACTGTTTGATAGTGTTTCCCTGAAACCGGCAAAGGACAGTTGCTGTTCATGTATCCGGCATAAGAAAAATCAGGAATTTTATAACCATCGCTGTCAGCAGGAGATTGCAAGATACCACCCGTTTCCACCAGGTATACATGTTTGGATGGCCCGACTGCCCTTTGTTGCATTTCATCGGGGTAACCGGTACTTTTACCGGAAAGACCGAATGCCGATAAAATTAAACATTCAACCAAAATCGCGCTATGAATGATTGCCTTGTTCATTTTGTTATATTTTAAACTACTTCAACCTAACTTATCCGGCCTTCCTAAAATAATGAATTATCTATTCGGAGTACCGCCCCACTCGAAGTATTATACTTTCCACCCATCAATGCCAAAAACAAATGGGTTGCCTTTCCGTCTTTTATCAGGAGTTGAGGACGTTCAAACCGGTTCAACGGTTCATCCGGAAAATAACAGGTGCTTTCCTTGTATGCAAACATGGGTTCGGACCAGTTCAGGCCATCTTCGGAAAAGAGGTACAACCCTGCCCTTTCGTTGTAAACTCCCATATCGCGCATAATGATATGAAATTTTCCATCCTGAAACCACACATAGGCATCTTCAACCTGTGCATTGATGGATGAAAAGGAAATGACCGGGTTCTTGTCGTATTTTTGATAGGGCCCTTCCGGGAAATCAGCAAAAGCAACCCCCATTTTCCGTAAGTTATCGTTATTCACATCCCATGCCTTGTAATAAAGCCAAAGTTTGCCACTTGGATGGTGCAGTAATGCCGGGTTGGTAGTTAAAAAGCTGTCCCAGTCATTTGTATTTTTACTGGTATTCAGTATCATACCATCGTTGCCAACCCGTTTCCACGGCCCATTCAGAGAATTTGAAACTACAAGGCCAATCCGTTGTGTACTGGCATGATGGGCATGGTTTTTATTGGCCACTTTCAGGTTGTTCCCAATATAGTACAACAGGTATTGTTCGCCTACTTTGTGAATCGTGGGGTTATGAATCGTATCGGCATCCCAATGTGTTGATCCCCTGCCTTTCAAAACTGTTCCCAGCACATGGTAAGGCCCTTCAGGCTTTTCTGCAACAGCATGTGCAATTTCACTTTTTCTCAGCCAGTTATCGTGCCCTCCTCTCCATCGTGAAAAAAAGACATGAACCAATCCATCTTCTCCAATAATGGGTGAACATCCCCAAACATTCCATCCTTCCTGTTCAAGAATCCGATTGCCTTTTCCTGTCAATGATCTGGAAAATTGAGATTCCCTGGCATCTGCTTGCTGTGAAAACAAATTCAGCGGAAGAAAACCCGCCAGGGAAATGCCCATCGAATTTTTTATAAAACTTCTTCTTTTCATAATATCTTTCTAAACTGAAGCAAAGACGATGCTACCTGTGTCATTACTAAATTTGCGGCAAAGCGACGGGATACCGAAAGCAAACATTGAATCAATCCATTACCGGATTGCCCGTTAAACTTACGGACAAACACTTTACCCATTTTGACATGATTGCTGTTATCAGGCAACCCCAAGCAGTTTGGTGATGCTACAAATCTCCGTTTTTGCTTTCCCGTTTTGATGTATTGATCAGGGCTCGGGATTTGTTTTTGCAACCCCCGGACCCCTGATTTGTAAATTAATTATTGTCTGCTTCCGGAGAACCTGGCCAACCCGGATTTTGAACCAGGTTGGGGTTTTTCTGTATTTCCGGCTGAGGTATTGGCAAAATGTACCATGAACTTTCAAATGCACGAGGCTGTTCAACCAATTGATACTTCAACTTTTTTGCAGCTCCCGGTGCATCCCGGTATAAGACTGGTTGCAGGATGGATGCTGTCCGTTGCGACTCGACCGGGAATTTCCAACGGCGTATGTCATAGAAGGTCGCATCTTCGAAGTTCATTTCAACAATTCGTTCCTGCCGGACTTCTTTTCTAAACTGGTCTTTGGACAAACCAGCTTCCATCAGAGGCATACTGTACGTGTTGCCCATAAACTCGGGATAGGACATGCACTTCGTCCGGGCGCGGATTAAGTTGACTGCCTGGGTCGCTGTTAAACCAACGCCCAATTGATCCACATCCGGGCCGTACGCTTCATTCATGGCTTCGGCATACATCAGCAGTACATCGGCATAACGCAAAAATGGGAAATTGTGGTGGGCAAGCCCGCCTGCGGCACTTCTGAGTGGATCAATATTCAGGTCGCACATCTTGATATTGTAGAGATAGGTATTAATCTGTCCCAGGTTTGCAGCCTTGTCGGCATTTGAGGTATTTTCACCCAATTCCCACACTTTCACGATCCGGTTGCGGCGCAGGTTTGCACCATTGTAAGCCACATCCCTGTAAAAACGAGGATCAAGATTTACAAACGGATTCTGCAAATCGAAACCTCCGTTGGGGTCATTCTGATCGTATGCCTTCCCGTCTTTTACGATTTTATAATATTGCATCATATTATAGGTCAACTGGTTCCTGCCTGCATTGGTGGCATTCCAGCCAATATAACTTGGCAATGTTGACCGTTCCCAATGATAGCCAGGAGCCGTGATGCGGGCGAAGATAATCTCTTCGTTGGTGAAAGTGGTAAACAACTTGGTGATATCGCCAACCAACTGGTACTGGTTCAGTTTAATCACGTCGGCAGCGGCCTGTGCAGCCAATTTCCATTTATCCGGATTATATTGTCCGCGAAATGGAGAGTCGTCGGGTTTATTGGGATCGTTGAACAACGGACTGGCAGCAAACAACAACGCCTGTGCTTTTAAGGCCATGGCTGCGCCCTTTGTAGCCCTTCCTATCTGGCTTGAAGGCCAGCTTAACGGTAAGCCGGATGCTGCTTCGTTACAGAGTGTCACAATATGCTGAACACATTCATCGTAAGTGTTCCGTTCAGCTTTAAGTTCGGGATCTGTTGTATTCAACACGTGATCAACAATGGTGAAACCTCCATAATTTTTTAGAAGGTCCATGTAGAAAAAGGCCAGCAAAAATTTGGCTTCATTTTTTTTCACGTCTTTTTCGGTTTGGCCGTAACCATATTCGGCATCATAAGGAACTTTGTCGATATTTTCCAGGAACAAGAGGGCGGCCCGGATCGCGGCATAGTCGAAGCGGTAAAAATCGCCAAAGTCGCTTGCCCTGGTTGCGTTGGTTGAAACATACTGGGTCGACGGTGAAAAACTGCCGGCATGCCACCAGAAGGCATGAGCAAACGCTAAGGTTGTTGAACCATACACACTGTAGGCCTCAGCCATACAACTTTGTGCCATCTTACCGCTGTTATTCTGGTTATTCAACAGGTAATCGGGAATCCTGACATACACATCCGTCAGTATCTTCTCTGCATTCCGGATATCTGAGAAAACAGCTTCAAGGTTCAAATCCCCGGTATCTTCTTTTTCAAGCAAATCATTAAAATCCTGGCATGAAACCATCATCAGAGCAATGATCACCGGAATTCCTATTATTTTGTTTATCCATTTCATGTTACTAACTTTTAATTGTTGTTTCAAATTCACGTCAATCATGATTTACAAACTGATTTTAATACCGCCGCCGTAAAAACGTGTTTGCGGATAACTGGAAGGTTGGTTCGGGTTTTCTGGATCCAGGAACTTCACCTTGCTGAAAGTAAGCACATTGCTCATTGTTACAAACAACGTTACATCTTTTATTTTCAATGGTTCGATGACTTGTTTTGGCAAGTCAAAAGTAAGTTCCAGGTTTTTTAGCCTCAGGTAATCGCCCTTCAACAAGGTAAAAGTAGATGCTTGCGCCAATTCAGGACTGCCGCCAATGATTAGACGCGGATAAGTGGCCGTGGCACGGGTGTCAACCAATTCGCCTGTAAACGGGTCTTCATAAAAAGCCCACCTGCCCAGGTGCATTTCATGAACTTTTGAATTGTTGAGGAATTCCTGGATATATTGTCCGTAAAGCCTCATGTTGAACCCGCCTGCTCCCTGCCAGAACATATTCAGTCCAATCCCTTTGTATTTGAAGGAGCAGTTCAGCCCATAGATAAAATCGGGTAGCGAAGTTTTCTCTATCGCTCCAATATCCAGGTCGTCAATCACGTTATCGTTATTTCGGTCAACAAACTTGAGGTCTCCGGGGTCGCTTCCGGCAGTATAAACTGGCACCGACGGAACAGCTCCTGCCGGTAAAACATACTTATTGGGACCTTCTACTGTTTCATCCCAAACATAGCCCAACTCTTCATGTGTGTAAAATTCGCCGCTCCAGGTATAACCAAAGTATTGACCGATTGACTTTCCTGTCTGGTTTTTGTAATCCAGATCATATTTTACCTCGTCAATATCGATGATTTTATTTTTCGCCCGCGAGAAAGTTCCATTGAGGCTAATCTCAAAGTCCCTGATTTTTTTATTAAACCGGGCTTCAACTTCGAATCCCCTGTTCTCCACTTTTCCAAAATTTTCGGCAGGCAACTGGCTTTCCAGCAACCCAAACACCTGGGTTATTGTGCGCCTCTTGGCAAGAATATTTGAACGGTTCTCCAAAAAGTAGTCGAAGCCTAAGCCGAACACACCATCTTTAATTTCCATATCAAAGCCATAGTTTTGCTTTTTTGCGATTTCCCAGCTCACATCCTCGTTTGCAAGTGAAGCCTCGCGAATGGCTGCATATTTCTGGTAGGATTCCCCAAACAGATATTCATTGGCCCCGCTCATCCCCTCGAATACCGCCAGATAAAGAAAATCATAGTCACCAATTTTGTCATTGCCAACGGTACCGTACGAACCACGGAATTTCAGGAACGTGATAGGCGAAGACAGGTTTTTAAAAAATTTTTCTTCGGAAATAACCCATCCGGCTGAAAATGCAGGAAGTAAAGTATAGCGCTTCTGCGTTTCAAATTGTGTTGAACCATTGTACCCAAGATTGATTTCGCCCAGGTATTTGTTGGCAAAGGCATAGGTTAATCTTCCTGCAAAACCACGGTGGGCCGTCCAGGGATTCGAGTTTGCCGAAATTTTATCCTGGTTGTACAGTGCCAGGGCTGTGATGGCATGGTTACCAAAAGTGCGTTCGTACGACAAAGCCGACTCGATGTACGTATTGTTTCGTACCCGTTTGTTATCAATACTGTAGGTTGGCAACTGGCGCTGGGCAGCCACGGTGTAAGTGTCATTCACGGGATTGTAAATATAGGTTGCATCATGTTTTTCCAGGTTGAACCGGTAACTCATACTGGTATTGGTACCTGCCATAAACCTGAAGGATAAACCTTTTGTAATGAAATTGAGTTTCTGGTCAAGCCTTACCGATGCTTTTAGATCATTGTCTTTGTCTCTTTCATATCCACCAGTCCGGAGCAGTGCATAATCCACATTGTTTGTAATCCCCGAAGCAGCAATGGAACCATCGGGGTTTAACAGCGGGGAGTCAACTGGCGAAGTCCATGCAATGTCGTCCCACAAGCCGGGGGTTGATGATGCCGTCCGGTTTCCGGAAGTATTGTTCCGGGTGTCCTGTATCCTGCCGTTCAGGCTCAAATTTAAGTCAGTGGTTTTTGTAACGGCGAAGTCAAAGTTCATCCTGAGGTTGAATCGCCTGTACCCGGCATTGGTGCTGTTGTCCATGCCCTTAAACTGACGGTAGGCCCCTTCCTGCGAGATAAACTCGCCGGAAACAAAATACTTTACTTTTTCGGTACCTCCGCGCAGGTTCACATCATAGCGTTGCTCGGGGAACAACGGATCAACCATCGCGTCAAACCAATCCACATCCGGGTGGGTGTATGGTGAATCGCCGGTTCGGTAATGCTCTAAGTCTTCGGCATTAAACCGTAAAGGAGTTCCGTTATTCAGCAACGCTTCATTATACAAACGCGCATAATCGTATGCTCCCAGGTAACTTGGATAATTGATAATGCTGTGCAGGCGATATTGTCCATTCACCGAAATCTTTGGTTTTCCTACAATCCCTCTTTTGGTAGTGATCAGAATTACCCCATTGGCGCCGCGCACTCCGTAAACGGCTGTGGCCGAAGCGTCTTTTAATACCGAGAATGATTCAATGTCTTCAGGATTGATCCTGCCCATATCACCTTCCATACCGTCGATTAAAACCAGAGGAGAAGAATTATTTGTCGTTCCGATTCCACGGATGTTGATGCTTGGACTATCCGCACCGGGCCGGCCTTCCCCAAGCTTTACTATCACACCTGAAACACGGCCGGCGATCGAATTGGAAAGGTTGGTAGTTGCCGTGGTTGCCAATTCATCTGAACGGATATTGGAAATAGCGCCCACAACGCTCACCTTTTTCTGGGCACCAAACCCCACCACCACCACTTCGTCCAGATCGGTAGTTGAAGACTCCAGTGAGATCGTAAAATTCTTTTGTGTACCGATTTCTATTTGTTGTGTTTTATAGCCGATAAATGAAACGACAATCGTTTTAGCCGACTGGTCGGCTTCCAGCTTGAAATTACCGTCTAAATCCGTGATTGTCCCGACAGTTGTATCGTCAACAACGATATTGGCGCCGGGGATACCTGTTCCCGTCTCATCTTTCACCACGCCGGTCAATGTCTGTTTTTGGGCAAAGGCCTGGATGATGGTAAGACAAAATATTATCGATAAGAAAAATATATTTTTCATCGTCATATGCTTATAGTTTATTATTCTGATTTATTTTGCCATATATATTCACACCGTTTACCAGCCGGAATTCTGGAGCAGGCTGTTGCTGCGGTTAATCTCCGTTTTTGGTAGCGGATATAAATACATTTCGGGCCGAAATACCCGGACCTGAGCAACCTTTGGCTGATAGGAATAACCACCGTTTTCTGCAACAATCTTCAGTCCTTTTACAGGCTGGTTAAGAATACTTTGTGCAATTTTCCACCGACGCAAATCGAGATGGCGGTGTTCTTCAAAAGCCAGTTCAATTCTTCGTTCATAACGGATCAGCTCGCGCAATTCGTCTTTCGAAACTCCGGTATCTACTGCAGGAATCCCTCCTCTTGAGCGTACCATGTTAAGCGCCGTTACGGCATTCATACTGAATGAACCTGCATTGGAAGGCCCGTTTGCTTCATTCATTGCTTCGGCAAAATTCAACAAGGTTTCGGCATATCTGAAAAGCGGGAAGCAATGGTAGGTATTGCCAGTACTCCCTCCAAACCACCGGGCGCTTTCTGACATAAATTTTTTCAAATAGAATCCGGTTTTGGTTGAATTGGAACTCCCAAGGTCATTGCCGCCTTCGTAGGTATCGATCACATCGCCCATCCAGGTTGCACCGTTATACAAAACTGTCGCATAGAAACGCGGTTCGCGGTTCGCAAAAGGATTGGCTGCATGAGCCGGATTGTTCCAGTCAAACGAAGAACCGTCAGACATTCTGAAAGATTCGACCAGATCGAGCGTAGGACATGAACCACCGCCGCCGCCTGTATAACCGCTGGGGCCGTTTAACTTCTCAACCTCGTTATTTTGAGCAGCCATGCGAAGAAAAATAATTTCCTTGTTGTTGTTCAGCGTGGTGAAAAAGTTTTGGTAATTCGCAAAAAGATTGTAATAACCTAAAGCTATGACTTCATTGGCTGCCTGTGCCGCCGTTTGCCACTTTGCTGCATTGTATGCGCCATGTTCCGGTGAATTTTCAGTTTTGGACGGATCATTGAACAGAGGACTGGCAGCATACAGCAAGGCACGCGCTTTCAGCGCCAGCGCCGCCCCTTTGGTAACACGTCCGAAATTGACGGTTGCACTGGGCCACTCAACCGGCAAAATACCGGCAGCCTGGTCGCATTGGTCAACAATGAACGCGATACAATTATCGTAGTTGTCTCGCGAAAGATCAGCTCCTTCACCGGCTTTCAGCACCTCGGTCACGATGGGCACACCGCCGTATCTTTTAACCAGTTCGAAATGAAACAGCGCCCTGAAAAAATAGGCCTGCCCGCGAAGTAAATTGACCGTATTGGCGCTTCTGAACAAACCATCCGGAACAGAAGGATGAATTTCTTCCAAAAAGACGTTTGTTTTCCGGATGCCTTCATACATCGCATACCACACATCATCGTGTGTGTTTGCCGCCGACCAGATTCCCAGGGCCATATTTTCGGCTTCCGAATTAATCCCGCTTTCAACCGCTTCATCTGACGAGGAAGCGATCATTGAATTCCCTTTTAAACGGTTGTACCCATTGGGAACCGATCCGTAGATATCATCAACAAAACCAATTACATAAGTAGTGTCAGTCAACAAGTCGTTTACATCGAGGTAATCCTGGGGCATGTCGTTGATGTTGTCTTCACATGCCGCCCAAAACAGGCTTATTACAGCGAAAATCAAAATATGTATTGTCTTTTTCATTTTATTTCGGTTTAGCTATTTCTAAAAAGTAAGGTTTAACCCCCCTGAAAATGTTCTTGCGACAGGATAGTTGGTTCCATTTCCATTACCGGCCGGGTCGATCCATTTTACATTCGACCAGGTCATCAGGTTGTTTCCGGTAACAAACAAACGGACTTTTTCCAATCCGATTTTCGTGGCAGTCTTTTTCGGGAGCGAATATCCCAGTTCTACCGATTGCAGGCGAAGAAAACCGGCATCGTGTATCCAGAAAGAGCTGGTCGCTTTGTTATTTTGAAACTTCGAAAGCGACACACTTGGATAAGTAGCATTTTGTCCGTCGCCCGGCTGCCATCTTTCAAGATGCCACTCGTTTGCCGAACCTTTCCCGTTATTGAAAGCGTATGCCAGATCGCCGGTGTATTGGACCATGCGGTTTGCCACGCCCGAAAACTGAAAGTTGAAGTCGAAGCCGCCACAGGTCAATCCGCCTGAGAAACCGTACCACAATTCCGGGAATTCGCCATTTCCAAGATAAGTTTCGTCGCGTTCGTCGATCATGTCGTCGCCGTTCAAATCCTTGTAACGCAACGAACCGGGAATCACTTCACCAATGGAAGACTGGTCCGGATAGGCGCTGATGTCGTCATTTTCAGTAAAAAAACCATCAAACTGGTACCCGAAAAGTGAACCGATTTCGTGACCTGTCCGGTATTGCCATTCGTATTCGCGGGCTTCTTCGTTCTGCTCGACGATTTTATTTTTTGCATAGGTGACATTGGCCGACAGGAAATATTCGAAGTTGTTGCCCACTTTTTGTTTCCAGGTTATCATTCCTTCAACGCCTTTGTTTTCAACAACCCCCTGCGGATAAAGGTATCCGATACCGATAACCCCCGGGGTTCCACCAACCAACAAATCGGACGTTTTTTCCGTGAAATAATCAGCCGTCAGCGACAATTTATTTCCGGCCAAAGCAGCATCAAACCCCACATTTAGTTTTTTTGATTTGGCCCAGGTTATCAAATCGTTGGCATCGGCTTGTTCGGTAAACCGAGGGGCTTTGTTTCCAAGCGATGTTCCAAAGGGATAAGTGCCCCCCTCTGCGAATTGATCGATGTAAGCAAAATAGGCATCGCTATAAAACGAATCGAAATCCATACCCGTGATGCCAGCTGATCCTCTCAATTTTAAATAGTTGAGAAAAGTGGCATCTTTCAGGAAATTTTCATTGGATAATACCCAGCCCAACGACAGAGCAGGGAAAAAACCATAACGGTCCTCCTTTGGAAACTGTTCCGATCCCTGGTACGCAAAAGCAAATCCAAGCAGGTATTTTGAATTGAGGTTATAATCCACCCGGCCCTTTAATCCACGTTTCCACTGCGGAACCCTGGCAATGTCCCGCTCTGTCATCCTGTTTTCGGCCAGCAGTTTAGCGTTCAGAGAAGAACTTCCAAAGGTCTTGTCCAGACCGAACCCAAGCTCGGCATGATAAAACCGTATCATGCCCGATTTAGTACTTTCATTTTTCATGGGGGTATCGTCGCCAATTTTATTCACTACAACGCCCCCGCTTCCATCAGCTTGAGACTGATACACCGCGAAAGATTTGGAACGGTTAATGATTTGGTTCCCAAAATTATTATAGCCAGCTGAACCTATCAGTGAAAGACCTTCTATAACATTCAGGTCATATTCGAAATCCACATTTCCCGACAGATAATACCTTTCCCAAAGTGAATACCCCGAGCGGTTTAATTGTCCATAAATGTTATTACGGTAATCCGGGGTACCGCCCAAAGAATCTGTGGTAAGGAATATCGGGTAGGCATTGGAAGGGGTGCCAAGCACATCTGCAATAATTCCTGAAACACCGCTGCTGTTATATGCTCCCGGCAAAGTCCTTTTCTCTTTTTTTGCTTTGATGTCGGCAAACACCGTCAGCCTGTCATTCACCTTAATGTCCACATTTGCATGCACATTGAAGGTTTCATAAGAGGTGTTGGTATTGTATTTATTTTCGGAATCCTCCGTATTCAGCAATCCGCTGTTGGACGTGTGCCCCAGGGAAACATGGTAAAGCGCAAAATCGTCGCCCCCCGACAAGTTCAGGTTGTTGCGGGTTTGAACCGAAGATTTCGAAAAATAATCGTTGAAATAATTGTTGTTTGGATAGGCAACAAGATCAGAACCGTTCCGGTACGCTTCGATATCGGTATTGGAATAAACAGGGCTTAACCCGTCGTTTACAGCTGCTTCATTATATAATTCTGCATAAGCTGCAGCATCGAGCATCGCCGGGAATTTTACGGGCATTGCCACAGCGGTTTGGTTGTTGAAAGAAACTTTCACTTTTCCTTTTTCTCCTCTTTTGGTGTTCACCAAAATAATTCCGTTGGCAGCCCGAAGCCCGTACATGGCTGTTGCCGCTGCGTCTTTCAACACGGTAATGCTTTCAATATCATAAGCATCCAGTTGGGTCAAATCCGCTTCGTGCCCGTCGAGTAAAATGACCGGCTCCGAAATGATCGTTCCGAAACTATTTCTTCCCCGGATGCTGATCAGGTTTTCTTCCCAACCCGGCTGTCCGTCGGTTTGCATGACTAACAAGCCCGGAAGACGGCCCGACAGCTGATTGAACCGGTTGGTTCCCGGCAAATTCTTCATTTTGTCCCCGTCAATAAAAGAAACGGCCTCACTGATCTCATCGGCTTTCTTGCCCTGGTTGAGCAAGGTCACTTTTTTCTGAAAAGCAGGATGTAATACAACCGTATCATTTATTAGAACTTCTGCTTTGACGAAAACCGAACTGAATCCTTCTTTGCTTACTATAAGCAATTGATTCTCCGTTTCAATATTAATATTGAAACGTCCGTTTGCATCGGTTATGGTTTGTTGCTCCGAACAACTAACCAAGGCTCCCGGAAGCTGCAGATGGTTCCCGTCAACGACAATTCCACCCACTTTTTTACCGGATGCCTCTATGCTGACTGTTGCCGTCAGGAAAACAAGCCAAAGTAAAAAAAATACAAGTTTTGTCTTCATTTTTTTCATGAGTTTTTTGGTTTAAAAGATTGATATTCTTGAAGTATCTTCTTGATCCCTTACAAGCAGGAAAGCAGGGCATTTCATCAAGTTGCCCAATGTTTCGGATTTAATCTCATTCATTTTTTTCACGATGTTCAGATTTGATTTGTAATTAGCAATTCATCTTCATCTACCTTAATTTTCAAAAGCGATTTCAGAAATCGGAGATAAATGTAATTATTGGCCGTATCGGCTGCCGGGAATAATTTTAAAGAGTTGGAGGACAAAAATTTGATGGTGCAAAATTATTTCAGGACACGCATGAATTTTTCGACAGGAAGGGTGGAAAAATTCTCAGTTGAAGGTGGAAAAAATTAAAACAGAAAAGCCATCAAACTATTAAATACATGAAATACAGCACCTTTACAAAACAAGATTTGTCAGTATGCGGTCAGAAAAAAAATTGATCCAAAACGTCTTTTTTTGAAATTCAATCCTTTTTCCGGTGAAGGAAACTGTATTCGTTGGGCAGGCAGCCAAATTCCTCCACAAAGCATTTCCTGAAGTACTGAAGATCGTTGAAGCCCACTTCGTAGGTAATTTCGGCAATCGATTTTTCGTCCTGTTTTAAAAGCTGGGCAGCTCTTTTCAGACGGATGGTGCGGATAAAAATTTTTGCCTTTTGCCCGGTAAGGACAACCAGTTTTTTATTTAAAGAAGTTTGAGACATCCCGTATTCGCTTGCCAACCATTGAACGGAAAATTCAGGATTAGAAAGGTTGTCTTCGACGATTTTCAGGATTTTCTTTACAAACTGCTCGTCCCGGTTTGAAGGGGCAATTTCAGAAGGCGTAACCATAATTTTTTCCCGGTATTTTGCCCTGAGAAGCTGCCGGTTTTTAATCAGGGACAAAATCTGAGACACTAAAATTTCCGAATTAAAGGGCTTTTTGATATACACATCCGCACCGCCCTGTAACCCGACTTTTTGCTCTTCATCTTCAGCCCTGACCGTCAATAAAACCACCGGGATATGCGATGTTTCAAACGATTCTTTTAGTTGCCTGGTCATTTCGATCCCGTCCATCACCGGCATGCTCACATCGCTCACCACCACATCGGGCAAAATTTCCAGACATTTATTCAACCCTTCCTGCCCATTGTTAGCGGTATATACATTAAATTGCAGGGAAAAGAGATTCTTTAAAAATTCCCTTAAGTCCTCATTGTCCTCAACAATTAAAATCGTGCATAACTCTTCATTGACCGGTTGAGTAGCTGTTTCAGGCAGAACCACAGGAGCCTTTTCTTCCGGATAAACTTCTTTCTCCGTTGCCGGGTCAGGTGTAACTGAATACGTCAGTTCATTTTCATTAAAAACCTTCGAATCTTTGGGCAATTTGATGAAAAATGAAGTCCCTTCTCCTGCTTTACTTTTGAAACTGATCGAGCCTTTCATCAATTCGACCAGGCTTTTGGAATAAGAAAGCCCGATTCCTGTCCCACTTTGGAAATGGGATTCTGAATTTTCAACCCGGAAAAATCGGTTAAAAATATGAGGTTGCGCTTCCTCCGGAATTCCTGAACCGGTATCGGAAATAATGATCGTCAAATAATCGCTGTCATCTTCCAACAATTCGAGATTAACGTTTCCACCCTTATCGGTAAACTTGAAGGCATTGGACAGTACGTTGTAAATCACTTTTTCCAGCTTGTCGTGATCGAACCAAAAATCCTGCCGGAACGAATGGTCCAGAAAAAGGAAGTTGATTTTCTTACTTTCTGCCAGCGGAAGAAACGAATCGTAAATTTCGCGCAGGAAGTTCCTGATATTGCCTTCTTTGACTTTCAATTTCATGATGCCTTGTTCGAGTTTCCGGAACTCCAGCAACTGATCGATCAACCGGAGCAGTACTTTGGCATGGCGGTAGATCATTTTGTGAAACTCCTTCAACATGTTTTCCGGAGGCAAAGCGGCCCGGTTCAGCAGTTGTTCAAGCGGGCCGATAATCAGCGTCAACGGAGTTTTAAATTCGTGCGAAATATTGGTAAAAAAACGCAGTTTGGCCTGAATGATCTCATTGTCTTTTTGCTTCTCCATTTCTTTCATAATCAGCTCGTGCTTCCGGTTCACGCCGATGACGGAGTATTTTCTGAAAAACCATAACGCCAAAACAATCAGCAAAATGTAGAAAATTTTGGCCGGCATGGTCCATACAAACGGAGGGAGCACATCAATCTCAATTTCTTTGATTTGATGTCCCCAAATACCGTCGCTATTGGCCGCCTTTACTTTAAGCACATATTCGCCCGGTGGAATATTGGTGTATTTGGCAACATCTCCCGAAGGCGCCAATATCCATTCCTGATCAAACCCTTCGAGCATGTACATGCACTTGTTTTTTTCCGGAAGCGCGTAGTTCAGTGAAGCAAAGCGGATCGCGAAACTGTTCTCGCTGTACTTGAGCTTTATCCGATCGGTAAAGTTGATTTCTTTATCAAGAATAATCCGGCCTTTTAAAAAATCGCCGGCCTCAACATCTCTATTAAGTATGGTGAAACGGGTAAACGCAGGAAGAGCTTCACTGGTATTTTTTTCAATTTCATTCGGATAGAAAACATTGATGCCGTTCACCCCGCCAAAAACCATTTCCCCGTCCTGCCGCTTACAGGCAGCCAGTTCACTGAATTCATAATCCTGCAACCCATCATTGACATCGTAATTTTCAAATGTTTTGTCATCCGGATTGAATTTACATATTCCCTTATTCGTGGATATCCACAAATTTCCAAAATCGTCTTCAAGAATTGATTTAACCACATTGTTGGGCAACCCGTCGGCAACAGTAATATGCTCAAATTCAGCTTTTCCATCCTTATCAAACGATTTTAACCGGTTTAAACCACCGCCCATGGTTCCAACCCAGATGTCGCCCGTCGCCGATTCGAACAACGGCAAAATATAATTATGGCTCAAACTGCCCGGATATGCCGGATCATAGACTATTCCGACAAACGATGGACTTTCTTTTTCCTGCTCGTTGGCGGTCAACACATGAAGCCCTTTTGACGTGCCGATCCACAACCTGTTTTTCGAGTCAAACATCAGGCTCCGGATGATATCCGACCGGAGCGACCGGGATGTGCCATCAGCGGTAAATCTTTTTAAAGGCAATTTTCCTGACGGATCAATCCGGAACAATCCCCCTTCGTAAGTACCGGCCCAAATCAGTCCGTTCGGGCCTTGCGCAAGAGAGAATACCATAGAATTTAATGTAGGGATATGAAAATTACCCCCTGATAATTTCAGTATAGAAGCAGGCGGATCTGTTCCGGCGAGCATCATTTTTTTACCCTCCCCATTTTTTGCCTCAAGGATGGTATAAATGGTCCGGTTGATCCCTTTGGTAAAACCGGGAAAAAAATTTTTACTGACAAATCCCGTCTCATAGTTTTTCTGTACAGACGAGGGCAACACATGCAACAAGCCAAAATCTTTTCCAACGTAAAGATTCCCGTCCTCATCTTCCGTTACTGAACGGACCTTATTTCCGCCTGTGCCATCCGTCAGCGCATAATACCTGAACTTTTTCCCCTGAACATTGTACTTCACGGCTCCTTGTCCGTACGTTCCAAAATAGATAATCCCGGTTTTGTCCTTATACAGGTTCAGGACTTTCAGCTTGGAGAGAATCGATTTGGATTTGTTCAGTTCAAATTCATGATCCGGCACGAATGCTGATTTCGATTCGGAAAAAATGAACTTAAAAACTTCCTCCCTGGTCCCTACCCATAAATTGCGATTGTTATCTAAGATAATGTCGGATGGAGAGATATCCGAGAAATAATCCGGGGCGTATGAGTTAGAGTTGAAATTCTCTTTTGAAATAAAAAAAATACCCTTTGAAGTACCAATGATGAAACCATTTTCGGATTGGCAGATACTTTTTAAAAAACCATCCCTAATTTCAAAGGTTTTGGCAATTCGGCTGTCCTGCACATGGTAAAACGCCTGATTGGTCATTAGCAAAACCCGGCCTTCCTCATCCACAAAAAGCAGGGGATTCGCAAAAAAATTATCGGGGAGGGTATCTGTTTTAAAATTGATGATATGGGTTTCATCGCCATTTCCGATAATTTTTCCGATTCCTTTTTTGGAACAATACCACACTACTCCTTCCCTGTCGCAAACAAGGCTGCTTATTTCATCGTCGATTACCGATTTGCCTTCAGGACTTTGTTTCCGAAACTGTTCAATTTTACCGGTTGGAAGGTTCAGCTTATTAATCCCTTCATCTATCGTGGCAATCCAAAGATTTTTGTTTTGATCCTCTACTATATCGTGAATGATGATGCTGGTCAATTCATCCGTCGAACTCCGATAGATTCTAAATTCCTTGCCATCGTAACGGTTTAGTCCGTCATTGGTACCAAACCAGATAAACCCTTGCGAATCCTGGTAAATGCAGGTCACGTCGTTTTGCGAAAGCCCCGAACGAGTAGTAATATTTTCAATATTAGGGTTGTGCGCCAACAACACAACGGGAAGGAGAAAAGCAACTATATATAGCAAAAGTTTATACATAAAGTCAGAAATAGTACAAACCTACAAATTTTATAAATATAACAAGAGGCTGTCCATACTTTTGAAAGACAGCCTCTTGTTGTTTCATCTTAAACGGATCAATCAATATCCGGGATTTTGAGGCATCAGGTTCGTATAGCGTTCGATCTCAGCCAATGGGATCGGGAATAAGTAATCTCTGTTGGAATCAAAATTAGCATGGGGTTCCAATGAATCGGGCCCTTTAAACACTTTATCACCAAGTTTTCTGCGTTTGATATCAAACCACCGTCCCCATTCAAAGGCAAGCTCAATGCGCCTTTCTTCCAACACCAAATCAATAAATTCCTGTTTGCTCAAACCTGCCTGTACATCAGCAGGGAAATTGGTCATGGTACCAGCCCGGTTTCTTGCTCTTGCACGTACTTCGTTAACATACCCCATTGCTTCAGATGTAGGACCGTTAACTTCTCCGACTGCTTCGGCGGCAATGAGCAATACTTCTGCATACCGCATTAAAATATAATCCTGATCGGTATCAGCCCCAAGGTTTGTATTTGGACCAGGGTAACGGCACCATTTTGCACAATGCGGCCTTCCCACATACCATTGCGGATATGGCTTTTTTGTTCCGTTCACAAAATCAACAATTGTATCCAATGAAACTGTTTTGCGATAATCGTTACCACTCCACGACTGATATACTTTCAGCGAAGGAACTGCGGCAGCAAAACCTCTGTATGCCGCGGCTGTTCCGCCATTAGCTGCCGATGCACGGTTAACGGCAATTGTTTTGCCAAGCTGATCGTAATTTGTGCCGTCTGATGCCCTGAACTGAGCAAGAAAATCAATTACAAACAGTGGTTCGTTCAATCCTGAAACCTTTTCAGCATTAAATAAATCCTGAAAATCAGGAGCTAATCCATAATTAAACAGGTTTTTATTGGCAATTACCCACTTTGCTTCTTCTGCTGCTTTTTGATAATTCCCGATTGTAAGATAAACTGATGCCAGATAGGCTGCAGCCGTTCCTTTTGTTGCACGCGAACGCACATCTCCGGGATGCTTGTCGGGCAAATTTTCCTTTGCAAACATAAGGTCGGCGATTATCTTCTGATATACCTCATTCTCTGGCATTTTATTTATGGCTTTCACTGCATCTGGATCGGTGACAAACTCTTCGATATAAGGAATATCGCCGAAAAGACGGACCAGGTTAAAGTAAGCAAAAGCACGAAGAAACCGCGCTTCACCAAGCAGCGTATTTTTTACCGCTTCGTCAGCAGTTATCTGTTGAACTCCAAAAATAGCTGAGTTTTGCGCACTTACAATATTGTAAAATTCAGGCCACCAACGCCTCACCATACCATTGTTCGCGTCCATAATAAAACTGTTTACCTGATGCCTTTCTGCTGCAGTACCAGGGTCGCCAATATCAAGCATATCTCCCCGGTACATCAAACCTAAATTATATTGCCGTCCATACAGGTTTTCGGAACTAAGCCTTCCATATCCGCTGAATATTGCTGCCTGTACATCTTTGGGAGATGCAAAAAAACCTTCCGGCGCCAGAAGCCCCACAGGTTGTTCTTCCAAATCGGTACAGCTTAACATGCCCAACAAGCATGAAACGATTGATATATAGTTTATTGTCCTTTTCATTATATTGATTTTTTATTCTTGTACATTAAAAAGCAATGTTAAGTCCAAAAGTTACTGACCTGGCATTCGGGTAACTACCATAATCCAATCCGACGTTTGTGTTCCTTGATTCTGCACCCCCGGAGCGATATGCTACTTCCGGGTCAACCCCCGGATAATTGGTAATTGTAAGAAAGTTTTGGGCGCTGACATACAAACGTAATGAACTGATTCCGGTTCCACCCAATAACGATTTTGGCAAAGTATAACCTAATGAGATGTTTTTCAGCCGGACATAACTTCCGTCGAAAATCCATTGAGACGAAGATCTGCTAACCCGCTGTGAACTGACTTTTGCCACATCGGTATCGGTATGGGTTGGTTTCCACCGATTGGAAAGCCGGGAGCTTAACCCGTTATGGCCTTTCCCATTACCCAACTCCATCAGGGTATAGCTATAAATATCATTTCCCCGGATACCTTGAATAAATATATTCAAATCGAAGCCTTTCCATGTGAAAGTATTCGTTAAGCCCCAAAAGAAATCAGGATGAGGATTTCCAATAATTGTACGGTCATCGTTATTTAACTGGCCATCGGGTTCTCCCGTCAGGTTTCCTTCAGCATCCCGTCCGTTAACATCCTTAAATTTTTCACCTCCGGCAACCTGTTCAAAGCCGGACCCAGGAATAAATGTGTCTCCTTCCTGATATACTCCGTCGTAAACAAAACCATAAAATGCCCCCACAGCTTGTCCTACCCTCAATACCTGAGTACTTCCAACGCCAATAATATGGGTCGGGAAAGATTCGTACAGAATGTCTTGCCCGTCAGGAAGGCTCAATATTTCATTCCGGTTAAAGGAAATGTTAAAGTTTGTGTTCCATTTAAATCCGTGAACCAGGTTTCGGGTGGTCAAACTAAATTCGAACCCTTTATTTTCAACAGCTCCGATATTTTTCAACTGTTCTCCGTACCCCGAATACTGAGGAAGAGGTACATTAAATAAAAGGTCTTTCGTCTTTTTATAATAATAGTCTGCAGTAACATTGATCCGGTTATCAAACAACCCGGCATCCAAGCCTACATCGGTCTGATTTGTAGTTTCCCAGGTTAACTCATTATTGGCCACCGTCGTAGGCCTTACTCCATTTTGGGCGGTTCCGCCAATTACTGCCGGAGAGAATGACATTCGCGCCAATGTCTGATAAGCAGCAATAGCCTGGTTTCCGGTTTCTCCATAACTTGCCCTTAATTTTAATTGACTTAAGGAAGCTGTATTTTGCAGAAAAGGTTCGTTTTTTACATTCCAGGCAAAAGCGCCTGAAGGAAAGAAAGCCCATTTGTGATTCTTGCTAAAACTCGAAGAGCCATCATATCTTGAAGTAAAAGTGAACAGATATTTGTCCTTCAATGAATAATTCAACCTTCCATACCAGGATACCAGTTTTGTTTCGATTATTCCCGATGATGATTCACCCCGCACTGTGGCACTACTGAGGTTCCAGTATGAAAGAGCATCGGAAATAAATGCCTGCCCGCTTGCTCCCAACAATTCGTCATGCCCTTTTTGATAAGAATATCCACCTAAAATGGTTAAACGATGGCCATCAGACAACTCCTTTGCATACGTAAGATAATCTTCGTTCAGAAGCATTGTCGACTTGCTGGTGCTCATGGAAGCGTCACCATTTACATTTGCACCTGCAGTAAGGGTTGTCGGTACATATTCCCCACGCCTTGAATTACTTGCATTGGCTCCCAATGTTGACCGGAAGGTTAACCCTTCCAGAAGTTCAAGTTCAGCATAAAGGTTTGCCTGCATTTTATCGGATATTCTTTCATCCGTCCGTTCCATCGCCACAGCATAAGGGTTATCACTGTTGGGGGATGACCGGGCATACGTTCCGTCTACATTGAAAACAGGCGTAGTGGGGTCGTAATTGTAAGCTAAGGAAATAACCCCGGCATTAGCTGCCCCGCTATTTTCCTGAGTCCTGACCCCGGTTCTGGAATCCCTGAACATAAAAATATTTGCACCAAACCTGATTCTATCAGCAGGATGAACATCAATGTTGCTTTGCAGGGACATCCTGTTGTATTCAGATGTAACAATAACTCCATCCTGATCATAATATACACCTGAAAGATAGTATTTTACCTTTTCCGATCCGCCGGATACCGATAGTTGGTAATTCTGAATTTTCCCCTGTTTAAGAACCACATCCTGCCAATCGGTATCAGCGTCTCCAAAAACTGCACCTGGAGCATATTCAGTTATATAATCAATGTACCCTTCCCGGTCTAAAAGTTCCAGACGTTTAATTTCTTTTTGAACGGAATAGGAAGCATTCAGATCGATCCTTGTTTCACCTGATTTTCCCCGTTTTGTTGAAACAATAATCACACCGTTTGCGCCGCGCGACCCGTAAATTGCGGTGGCTGATGCATCTTTCAGAATTTCTACCGACTCAATATCTTCCGCGGGGGGAAGCGACGCTCCGACAAAACCATCGACCACATAAATCGGATCGCTGGCCGCATTGATAGACGATGCCCCACGAATCCTTACCGTATAGGCAGCCCCCGGTTCCCCATTGGTTGATTGTATCTGCAAACCGGCTGTACGTCCCTGCAAGGCCTGAACGGCATTAACTGCAGGAAATGCGGTCATCTCATCAGAACTGACCGATGCGACAGAACCGGTTAAATCGCTTTTCCTCATGGAACCATATCCGATAGCAACCACTTCCTCCAAACCTATCGATTCTTCAACCATCACCACATTAATCTGATCTTTCCCCGATACGATAATTTCCTGCGTTTTCATCCCCACAAACGAAAATACGAGTGTAGACCCCCCCGGTACGGAAAGCCTATACTTTCCGTCAAAGTCAGTAATCGTTCCGGTGGTGGTGCCTTTTACCACTACCGAAACACCTGGTAACGGCTGCCCCGATGTATCTGTCACGCTTCCCGAAAGATTCTTACGCTGTTGTAAATTCTCTCCTTCACCCAATACTGAAACATTACTGATTGCCAACAATATCTGCCGACCTTTGATTGAATACGAAACACCGGTATTCTCAAATATCTGATCCAATACTTCATTTACATCTTTCTCTTCAACCCGGATGTTTATCTTACGGTCTACATCAATAATATCCTTGTTGTACATGAAAAAGAATTCCGTGTCCTTTTCTATCTGGTCGATAACTTCTTCAACCCTCACATTTTTCATGTCCAGGCTCAGTTTCGTTTGTTGTGAATAAGAGTTCACCGCAAAAACCTGTGACAGGGAAAGAAATACGATAAAAATTGTAAAACGCATAATCCTGATCATTTTTAAAAGGCAAACATTATCAGCCAGCCTTTTTGTTCGCTTTTTTTTCATAAATTTGTTTTTAAGTAGATTAACCTCATTTTAAAATTCTACTGATTCGCAACAGGGCGGTAGTGCCAATACCTCCCTGTTTTTATTTTTTTCTGCATAAGTATTTGTGCCGGATGACTT
Organism: Prolixibacteraceae bacterium; assembly: GCA_034003625.1. GTDB lineage: Bacteria > Bacteroidota > Bacteroidia > Bacteroidales > Prolixibacteraceae > GWE2-42-39. The sequence continues at coordinate 107,075 of JAVEYG010000011.1, forward strand.
ATTATTCAAACCACATTTCTATTTTACTTTTTGTAAATGTATTATCGGCCTGCTTTTCTCTTCTATATATTCTGTACTGAATTGACGCTACTTCCGACAGCATTTTACAAATTTCATCCAAACTTTCATCCTGAAAAGTTGCCCTGAACAAGGAAGCTTTCAATGAATCGCCATGGAGTATGATCTCTGCATTGTATTTCCGCTCCAATCGCCTGGCGATTTCAGTCATCGGTTCATTCTTAAAAATTAACAACCCATCTTTCCAACTTGTATAAACTTTCGAGTCGATATTTGCTTTTCTCAAATATTTTGTTGATTTATTATATATCAGTTGCTGATCGGGAAGTAATTCGGCCTTCATTTCATTATTTGTGTCAAATATGGCTACTTTCCCCTGTTCAAGAATGACTTCAGCAGTTTCTTCCCGTTGGTATGCTGCCACATTGAAACGAGTACCTAATACTTTTATATTGAAATATGGTGTAATTACCTGAAAATCATTCAATGGCCGGTGGACCACATCAAACCATGCTTCTCCTGAAAGTTCAACCTGACGTTTCTTAAAACTGACCGGGTATTTAATTGAAGATCCGCTGTTCAACCATCCTTCTGTCCCGTCTGGTAACCGGAATCTGGCTCTCGTTCCCACCGGTGCATAAATCTCTGCATAAGATTCAAACACACCCTGAACGGGAAGTGAGAAATAAGATAAAACAACAATGGTTATCAATGCAGGAATCAACAAAACAACTGCAATTTTAGATACTACCCGGTAAAATTTTGAATACGAAACCGGAATGAACTGATGTTTGAGGTTTATTTGATGGTGCAAACTATCAAGCAGTTGGTCCAAACGTTCATTTTTATTTCCCGCATTTTCTGTCTCATTCCAGTCTGTCTCCATACAAGACTGCAGATCAGCCAAATACCTCTCTTCCTTAAAGAAGGAAGAAGTCAACAAATAATCATTAAACGAGAATTTGTTATTGGTGAAACGTTTCAATATTTCTTTTTTTGTGTCCATCATCTATGTGTTATGTCTTTTTAAAGTCTTTTTCCACTATTCAAAATCAGAAAAAAAATCAAAAAAATTTAGACCAACAGGTAATACATTAGAAATGAGATGGATAAAAACTAAAATCACATTGAGATGAAAAGTGTAAAAAACAGCAATCCGGCCAATTTCTCTTTTTTTAATTCACTCAATATTTGTTTTTGGGCTGTTGCAAGCTGGTTTTCAACCGTATTGGGCGAGATCGAAAGTTCGTCTGCAATTTGCCTGACCGGCAAACCATCATACTTTCGTCTTATAAAGATTTCCTTTCTACGAACCGGCAATACATCAATGATCGATTCGACTTTTTCGAGTAGAAATTTATAATCGATCAGTTGGTCGAGATTATTTTCCTGCTTCAAAAATTCATAAATAAGGGCATCCTTAAAAGTATTTTCCCTTGATTTTTTAATGAAATGCTTCTTAATGATATTATGGGCAATGGTAAACAAATAAGCGTTAAAAGAACTATCCGGTTTCAAGCCGTCGCGTTTCTCCCAGATATAAAGAAACACTTCCTGTACCACTTCTTCAGCTTCTTCGTCTGACTTGAGATATTTGACCGAAAAGTTATAAAGTCGCGGGGAATATTTCTTAAACAAATCGTCAAATGCTTTCACATCCCCTTCTCTGAGATTTTTAACAGTACGATAATCGATATGTTGAGATGTTATAGACAAAGCCTGCTTGTTCTCTGTAAATAAATATTTATCCCAAAATTAAAATAAATGCGTAAATAATCCCCCTCTCAAGTTATCCGGACTGCCCGGCAGATGAATGCAAGACAGGAAAAGGAATAACGGAACGAAATGAAACGAATAATTGATTAAGTCATTCAACCAGATAGGTCATAGAAAAGTTTTGCTTCATCTGCTTCTCTGTGCAGGTTGAGCTTTTACATCTCTAATTTTTAGGGCAATAGTCGCTCAAGTCTTCAAAATAGGTTGCAAATTTTTTCTCACGTAAAAATCAATCCTTCCCGAAAATAATTTCATTTTCAACCAAACCGTTTTCCCCACCAACTTTTCAGCTTTTCTAAAATTTTTGCTTCAGCCGGATTGTTCTGCGGAAAATAAAACCGCTCGTCTTTTATTTCTTTCGGAAGAAACTCCTGTTCAACGAAATTATTGTCGTACGAATGTGCATATTTATAGTCTTTTCCGTAGCCCAAATCTTTCATCAGTTTTGTCGGTGCATTGCGGATATGGAGCGGAACAGGCAGGTCGCCGGTGCGCCTGAAAAGTTCCAATGCTGCATCAATAGCCGAATAGGCCGAATTGCTTTTGGGCGAAGTAGCCAGATAAATGGTACATTCAGAAAGGATGATGCGCGACTCGGGCATCCCGATTTTATGAACGGCATCGAAGGTACTTTGCGCCAGCAGGAGGGCATTCGGGTTGGCAAGTCCCACATCTTCGGCAGCCAGGATCAACAAACGGCGGGCAATGAACTTCACATCTTCCCCGCCCTCGACCATACGGGCCAGCCAGTAAACTGCGGCATCTGGATCGCTGCCACGGATGCTTTTGATGAAGGCCGAAATAATGTCGAAATGCATTTCTCCGTTTTTATCGTATATGGCCAGGTTTTTCTGAAGACGATCGGTAACCATCTCATTGGTTATCACTATTTCATCGCTATCTTCGGCATTCACGACCAACTCCAGTACGTTTAACAGTTTACGGGCATCGCCGCCCGAATACCGGAACATGGCCTCATTTTCTTCAATAACTATGTTTTTCTCTTTTAACACCGGATCCTTGGTGGTTGCCATTTCCACAATTTTCGCCAGATCTTCTTTTTCAAGATGTTTCAGCACATACACCTGGCAACGCGACAACAAGGGGGAAATCACCTCGAACGAAGGGTTTTCGGTTGTCGCGCCAATCAGCGTCACAATGCCCTGTTCGACCGATGCCAACAGCGAATCCTGCTGCGATTTACTGAAACGGTGAATCTCATCAATAAAAAGGATCGGGTTCGGCCTGTTAAAAAAACGTTGATTCTTGGCCTTGTCAATGGCCTCACGGACATCTTTTACCCCCGAACTGACTGCGCTCAGCGTATAAAAGGGGCGGTCGAGGGTATTGGCGATGATTTTGGCCAGCGTGGTTTTGCCCACTCCCGGAGGGCCCCAGAGAATAATGGAAGAGATATTGCCCGATTCGATCATTTTACGCAATACCGCTCCTTTGCCAACCAAATGTTGCTGGCCAATATAATCGTCCAATGTTCTCGGGCGCAAACGTTCTGCCAGTGGCTGATTGCTCATCATTGCTTCGTTGTTGCTTGATTCTCGATGCTTGATACTCGTATTGGATAAAATCCGGTATTTAGTTACAATATCGTTTAATTACATTGTATGCCTGCTGGATGCCTAACTCCCCGGCTTTACTCAGATCGGCAGCTCCGCCCTCCACATCGTCCATAAAAATACGGATCAGGCCACGGTTAAAATAGGCTTCTGCAAAATCGGGCTCCAACCGTATTGCTTCATTTAAGTCAGTCATGGCACTTTCGTAATTTTTCAGTTTGCATTTTACATACGCACTGTTGAAATATACAAACGGGAACCTTGGGTTCAGGCGAAGACATTCATTGTAGTCGTTCAAAACATCGTGGTAATCGTCGAGTACCACATTGTTCCCTGTTGCTGGCTGCAGAACTCCCTGCATTGGCAGGGTCAGTTCTTCCGATGGGTCGTTGAGCGATTCAACAAGTTCGGCCATTTTCACACGGTAATTTGCACGGGAAAAATATGCCAGAAGGTTGTCATTCTTTAGTTTTATGGCCTTATCGAAATCTTCGGTTGCCCCCTGGTAATCGCTTACCAACCCCCGAAAAACACCACGGTTCAGAAAATTCTCGTTCAGGGTGCTGTTTACTTTTATTTTTTCATCGAAAAAGCGCACATAATTTCTGAATGTTTCCAGAAAATAATCTGTTGCCTTGTTGGTCAGCATCATGGTCGGATTGTAATTATTGAAGTTGTTCAGTTCTTCCAGAGCGAGGTTATAATATCTTGATTCGCTAAACTCTACCGAACTGTTGTCATAGGCACTCAGAATAAAAATCGGTTGCAGTTCGATGATCACATTTTTATTCTGAACAAGTCCGCCGTCCACCTCTTCTTCCCCCATTTCAGGAAGGTTCCGGGTATCGGCAAGTGCCAGGCGGAAGCGACGGCGGTCGCGCTCTTCCTCTGTTTCCGAGGGAGCAACCTGCTGTTGCGCCCCCTTTTGTTGTTGATTTGCGGTCTGCTGAGATGCATTACCAGTGCTCTGTGCACCGGTACTACCCTGCGAAGCTCCAGCCTGCCGGCTTTGTTGTGGTGCCTGTTGTTGCCGGTTCTGCGCAAACACATCGGCATTCATTTCACGCAAAGCATAAGCAAACTTTGGATCAAGCCGGGCGGCAATCTGGTAATCCTGAAGGTAACCTTCCATGCCCAGCACCTCCTTTGCAATCCCCCGGTTCATATAAGCATTGGCCATTGTCGGGTCAAGATAAATGGCAAAATCGTAATCCATAATCGCCCCGTGAAAATCTTCTAATTTCTGCTTTACAATTCCCCGGTTATTGAACGCAAAGGCATTTTGGGGATCGAGCTTGAGGCATTGGTCAAAATCACGCAGGGCAGCCGCAAAATCTTCCAGTTCAAAACGGGCCAGCCCCCGCAAAAGATAGGCACTCGAAAAATGAGGACGGATGATAATTGCCCGGTTTAAGTCGCGAATTGCTTCCCGTATTTCGTTTTTCAGGATGCGGGCATTGCTCCGGTTGATATAGGCATTGGTAAATTTCGGGTTCAACCCGATTGCTTTGTCATAATCGGCAATAGCCCCGTCAATATCTTTCATCGACATTTTGGCAATTCCCCGGTTATTATAGATCGACTCGTTCCGGGGATCAAGCTCCACAGCCTTATTGTAATCGGCAATACATTTTTCATATTCATGCAGCGATAAATAAGCTAACCCCCGGTTCATATAGGCTTCCGGGTAAAACGGTTTTATTTCTATCGCCTTATTGTAGTCGTCAACCGCTCCCCTGAAATCTTCTAAATTGTGTTTGGCAATTCCCCGGAAAAAATATGGCTCCGGCAAATATGGTTTGAATTTGATGACAATATTGAAATTTTCAATCGCCCCTACATAATTTCCGATCTGCACCCGGGTTCGTCCAACGCGCATAAAATGGTCAATATTCAACTGGGCCACAGAACTGACCGAAACCAGTAAAAAAAATATCAGAAATGTTTTTCTCATACACGCAACATGAATGCGGATTGGTCCACCGGTTTATATTATTGGTTCAGAAAATACAACTCTCAGAATCTGCCCGCAATTTAATAAGGGTAAAAATAATAATTTGCATGGCTCAGGTTGTATTTTCAGTTTTTTATTTAAAATTTGAAGTTTTTAACAGCTGTACAAAAGATTGCTATTGTGAATGGACACGAACAATTTCTATTCACACCGGTTATAAAGTTATGACTCATTTTTAAACCCGATTACATGAACGAACGATGCAGTTGGTCCGTAAAAGACCCTTTATACATTCAATATCACGATGAGGAATGGGGAGTTCCGGTACATGATGATAAAAAGTTATTTGAGTTTCTCATCCTGGAAGGCGTCCAGGCTGGCTTAAGCTGGCTGACCGTATTACGAAAACGCGAAAATTACCGGAAAGCATACGATGATTTTGAGGTTGAAAAAGTAGCTGCTTACGGGCAGGACAAAATTGACGAACTGATGAACAACGAAGGGCTTGTCCGTAATAAACTGAAAATTCTGGCAAGTATTAACAACGCACAAAGGTTTATCGGGATACAGAAGGAATTCGGAAGTTTTGACCGGTATATCTGGGGATTTATTGGCGGGGAAACCATTGTCAATCATTGGGAAAGCCTGTCCCAGATTCCGGCAACCAGCCCGGTTTCCGATGCCATTAGCCGTGACATGAAAAAACGGGGGTTCAAATTTGTTGGTTCCACCATTATTTATGCGCACATGCAGGCAACCGGTATGGTCAACGATCATCTGACAAGTTGTTTCCGGCACAGGGAAATAAGGTGAATAATCCGGTATTACTCCGGAACAGGTACAAAAAAAATCATTACATTTTTTCGAAATATCCATGAAATGCGTGCATTGTACATACAATCCTTCAATGTTGACAAACAGGCTCTGGCACACAATCTGAAACACAAAAAGGACAAAAGGGAAAAGGATGCTGTAGTGGCGGATAACGATAAAACCATCCTCAAACAGTTTAAAGGCTTTTGATATTGTCAGGAGGGGCACAGAAAAACAAATTAAAGACAGCATAAACGTATACAGGAAAATTGCTTGGGAGCCGTTTTATACTTCTTCCAAACCCGGTGTATTACGACTGACTAAACCATATTGTGACCGGAACCGGACAGAATTATTCTCCTGCGCAGGAATACCGTTTACAGAAAGCAAAAATCAAAAGCTGGCATCAATAAGCCTGAAAAGCAGGATTGGTTTTCAAATTTCTAAAAAGTATCGGGGCAAGGAACACACTACGTCAGTTAGCAATCTTTTTTTCGATTTTCACTGTAAAAACAGGAATTATCCCATAACTTTTGGTATCGCGGGTTGTAATTTTTCCACCTGAAAAGGAAAACCTTCGTCTTAATACATTGTCTATATTCAACACATTTTGAATGTCAGCCATAAAAGTCCATGCCAGTTTTTGCCTGTTCAGGCGATAGCTGACACCAAAATCAAAACGACGGAAGGCAGGCAGTTGATTACCATAGGTTTCAGCGGTATCATATACCAGTTTTTTTTGTCTGTAACTTTCTGCCTCGTTGACGGGAGTGTAACGAAAACCGCCACGAAATAGTCCCCGCACTTTTAACCCAAAGACATTCTGATCGTACCTTCCCAATGCGAATTCTTTCCCTCCCACCACATTCAGCACGTAATTGGTATTATAAAACGAATTATACCACACATTACTGCCGGTTTTATATTTCGAGTCGAACAGAGAAGTAGTTACCAAGAAAAAATACGTATCGGAAAACAGTTTTTCCAGAGTCAGTTCTACGCCTTTATTCATACCAAAGCCTTTGTTTTCTAATGTCACATCGGGCAGTCCGTACGAAATATTCAGTATCGAATAGGTACTGTTGTCGTTTTTATTTACCGGCACATCAAACAAATACTGAAAATAGCTTTCAGCACCAAAGCGGAAACGGTTACCAAAATTCTTATTATAGCCCAAAGTCAGATGAAAAGCTTTGGTTGTTTCAAGTTCCTTATTTAAAGCCAGCCGTTGTGTTTTCGAAATTTTCACCATGTAATTGTATACCGAAAATGGTTCAATACGGGAATGAATCCCACTCCCGAAACTAAGCGACTGGTTACCGTGAAGGTGCAAAAGAAGGTTTATCCTGGGTTCGGCTAAAAATTCGCGGTTTATCCCCGACACCAGGAAATGAAGCCCGGGAGAAACTTCTAATCGTCTGCCCAACTGATATTTCCACTGAATAAAGGCAGAGGCATACCAGCCTTTGTCCCGGGCGTCCATCAACGTATCGTAAGTGGCAAAATTATTGAGCCGGTGTGCAAAGAGGTCGCCCCAGGTGTAATTAAATGTACCGCCGAAACGAAATGAATGACGGGCATTGAACTTGTGGTTGAACAGCGTAGCGTACCGGAATGCCATGTATTCATAGTAATCGTAATAAGTATCTGTACGGTGAAAAGCAGTATCCACAATACTGTTCCGGTCGGAATTAAAATCGTAGGTAAATGCAACTGTATTTCGCATGTAGGTTTTGTTGTTGGGCAAGGACATGCTCTGTTTCACCCCCAGTACCAACATGGAGTGGCGTTCGTAAAACTCATCGGTATCGTACCCCAAAGCCGACTCTTCCAATGCAACAGAAGTTTTATCTCCGGTCGTACTTTCACCTCCCACGCAAAAAACATCAAAAGTACCTGCGTTGGATGTACTGAATGAACTTTTGACTGCCCAGTCAGTTGTTTTCGGGGGAATGCCTAAGTTTTCATCATCAATGATATTGTTTTTGGTGAGCAGGCTGAAATTGGCATGGCGATAATCAATCAGAAATGAATTTCGGTTTCCGCTTTTGCTAAAAGGGCCTTCTGCCGAAAATTCAAGACCAAGTATGCTTACTCCGCCCGATATTTCATAATTTTCAGTACTTCCTTTCCGGAGATGAAGATCCAGTACACCCGAATATGCATTTCCGTATTCAGCAGGAAATGAACCGGTAAAAAAATCAAATCCGGAAAGGACATTAGTGGTAATAGCCGAATAGCCGCCGCCCGTCGCACCTTGTCCGTTTGAAAAATGGTTCGGGTTCGGGATTTCAATTCCTTCGATACGCCAGAGCACGCCGCGTGGCGAATTTCCGCGAATAACCAGTTCGTTGCTGTCGTCGCTGTTTCCCGAGGCAACTCCCGGGAAATTGGCTGCCATTCGTGAAGGATCAAAATAACCACCGGCATAACGGCTGGCATCCTGCGCTTTCAGGCCCCTTACACTGACTGTTGCCACCGGGTTAATCGCACGGGTATTTTCTGCCTGAACTGAAATTTCATCAGCCTGGTAAACCCGTTCCTTCATGGGGATTTCAAGCTGAACCGCTTTTCCTGTCCCAAGTTGGACGTCGCTCATACCAAAAGAATGGTACCCGACATGGGTAAACGAAAGCACATGCCTCCCCACCTGCACCTTCAGTTCAAAACGCCCCAGCGAATCGCTGGCACAACCAACAACAGGGTTGCATGTTTCGCAGCTGATATTCACCCCGCTCAATGGCTTCCGGCTCTCACTGTCGAAAACCGTACCGCTGACAGTTTGCTTGTAATTCTGGGCAGCCGCCATCATCGGAACCCATACAAAAAAAATAATTGAATTAGGCATTTAAGCAATAAAATTTGTAAGGTAACGGATCCGCCTTGACCATCCTTCGTAGAAGGTTGTCAAAGATGCCATCCTTCATATTGCTTCGGTTGAAACGGTAACAGTATTCATCAA
>JAVEYG010000078.1:0-6521 GCA_034003625.1 Prolixibacteraceae bacterium
TGAGTATTTCCCAGTACTAAGTTCGGCTAAAATTTTGAGTTTGAAACCTTCGCTGTAGCGTCGGGTTACTTGTTCATTTTTGTACATATCTACTACGTTTTGTGTAGACATTTTTCAGGACGCGTCATAATAGTTGCTAACTTGTTTATATATTTACCTTTCTTAGTTCAAATTGTTGAATGTCATTTTTATATGCTGCATCCTTTGGCTTGTGTTACCTGCTGATTTGTATTTCCAACCTTCTCCAACATGACAGGTATTGGCCACCCAAGTTACAGATTACTGGTAAATAACCAATGCAGGGTTTTGTATATTTTTCAGGCAAGCTTGCTCTGTTGTGTATAAAAATCGATTTTCTATACAATCCCATGTCAATTTTCACCGGCCAAAAGATTCTCCTCCTGCATTCAGGAGGAGTACCCAATCCGGGATAGTCCGGGTTGGGGGAGGTGGAAAAAGGAGGGGAAACTAAGAAAGTTGCGACGGAGAAGGATAGTAATTTTCTGATTGTTTTAAAAAAGCAGATAGCCCTGAAAACACATTTGTATTTTAGAAAATTACCGTGTAATTTGGGGAATTAAAGCATCAGTCCTTATATCATAAAAATAAATTCATGGGCTATTACATTGACTTCAAATCTCTGAGTATTGACGATTTTCAATCGAAGCTGGCCGCCGCCGATTTGCTTCCCAGCCGTTGCCTGTTGAAAGAAAAACTGACTGAACGTTTCGACTGTTTTCGGCAAAAGGAAATCCGGAATGTTTATGAATTACAGCAAACACTGAAAAAGAAAAGTAAAATTGAGGAATTTGCGCGCACCGGAATTTTCGATGAAAATTACTTAATCGTTTTGTTGCGCGAAATCAATAGTATGCAGCCAAAACCATGCAAAATAGAAGAGTTTCGGGGCATTTCGCCGGAAACTGTTGCATGTTTGGCAAAATCAGGCGTCCTCACTACTGCTCAACTGTTCGACCGGGTGAAAACGGTTTTGGCACGAAAAGAACTGTCACAAGAAGCCGGGATACCGGAAACAGAAATCCTGCTGCTGGCACATCTGGCTGATCTGAACCGGATTCGCTGGGTGGGTGCAACGTTTGCCCGTATGCTGTACGATTCCGGATATTGCTCGGCCAGCGATTTAGCCTGGGCTGATTATAATCAACTTCATCATCAGATCAATCAGCTTAATAAAAAGCAAAACCTGTTTAAAGGGGCAATCGGCCTTCACGATATGAAACTCTGCGTGGAAGCCGCCGGTGAAGTTTCATCAGAAATCGAATGGTAAAAATCCCTGTTTTGTCGTTTTTTTACAATTCATTTCAGAATAAAAACAGGAAATTTGCGACGCATTTTTAATTATTGTAGCCATGAACAGAGATTTTATTTACGTGCAGAACGCGCACACCAACAACCTGAAGAATATTTCGGTTGAAATTCCCAAACATAAATTGGTGGCGTTTACCGGTGTTTCCGGTTCCGGAAAATCGTCGCTGTTGTTCGATACCATTTATACCGAAGCGCAACGGCAATTAGTAGAGACTTTCTCAACTTTTGCCCGCACCCGGATGCCCAAACTCTCGCGCCCCGATGTGGACGACATTCTGAACCTTTCCACCGCCATCGTGATCGATCAGAAACGAATGGGCAACAACCTGCGCAGCACCGTGGGAACGGCGACTGAAATCAATACCTACCTGCGGTTGTTGTATTCCCGACTGGGGAAACCTTTTGTCGGGCCGTCGTTTTATTTCTCGTTCAATCATCCCGAAGGCATGTGCCCGCATTGTCACGGGTTGGGCAAGCGTGTGAAAGTGAATATTGAATTGTTTCTCGATAAAGAAAAGTCGATCCGTGAGGGCGGGATCACGCATCCATTTTATAAGATTGGCGGTTTTTACTGGCGTGAATTTATGGCAATGGAAATTTTCGACGTTGATAAAAAGCTGAAAGATTATTCAGTTGAAGAACTGGACCGACTTTTATATTCTGAACCTTTTCAAATTAAAACTTCCAAAGAGAAACTGGCATACAGTAAATATTTTGAAGGAATTGCCCGGAAGCTGGAGAACGCTGTGTCGGGGAAAGCTGAAGATGAAGCTCCTGATGATGAGAAAAATGCTTATTCGAAATATTTTATTTATTCGGTTTGCGAACATTGCAACGGTTCGCGTATCAACGAACGGGCGCGTTCGGTGAAAATAAAAGGAATTTCCATTGATCAGGTGTGCAATATGGAGCTCACCGATGTGCAGGAGTTTCTTTCCGATATTGACGATGAAATTTCGCGACCCATCCTGCGGAAAGCGCGTTTTCTTCTCGAACAGCTCATCGAAATAGGAGTGGGTTATTTGTCGCTCGAACGGCCGGTTTCAACGCTTTCGGGCGGCGAGTCGCAACGGGTAAAAATGGCTAAACAGCTCGATTGTAACCTGGTGGATATGCTGTATGTTTTGGACGAACCTTCTATCGGGCTGCACCCGCGCGACACCGAAAAGTTGCTTTCCATTCTTTTCAGGTTGAAAGAAAAGGGAAACAGCGTGTTCGTGGTAGAGCATGACCCGGAGATTATACGGGCAGCAGAATGGATCATCGATATTGGGCCGAAAGCAGGGAAAATGGGAGGAAATATTGTGTATGGCGGCGAGCCTGATGGACTGAGAAATACAGACAGTATTACCGGCAAGTACTTGTTTGAAAGCAACAAGCCGGTTTTTCAACGGAAACGGGCGCATGATTTTTATGAAATCAGCAATGCAACGGTCAACAACCTGAAAAATGTATCGGTAAAAATTCCGAAAGGAGTTCTTACTTGCGTAACCGGAGTGGCCGGAAGCGGTAAAAGCAGCCTTATTCACGAATGTTTTGTGAAGGAACATCCCGAAGCAATTGTCATTGACCAGTCGTCTGTTGGTAAAACATCGCGCGCCAATCCGGCTACTTATATGGGCGTGTTCGACCTGATCCGCAAAGAGTTCGCTGCGGCTACCGGCAGCGATGCATCGTTGTTCAGTTTCAATTCGAAAGGCGCCTGTCCGAAGTGCAACGGGCAGGGAGTGCTCAGTTTCGAGTTGCATTTCCTCGATGCAGTAAAAACTGTATGCGATGAGTGCGACGGTAAACGTTATCATGCCGAAGTGCTGGAACTGCTTTATCAAAAACAAAGTATTGCTGACGTGCTAAACATGACAGTGAACCAGGCCACCGAATTTTTCAATGTCCCAAAAATCAACAAGCACCTTAAAATATTGCAGGAAGTGGGATTGGGCTATCTCAAATTGGGTCAGTCGCTCAGCACACTTTCGGGCGGCGAATCACAGCGCCTGAAAATTGCTGCCGAACTGGGTAAAAATGGCAATATCTATATTATGGATGAGCCGACTACCGGCTTACACATGTCGGATATTGATAATTTTTACCGTATTGTGAAACGGCTGGTTGATCACAATAATACTGTGATTATCATTGAACACAACCTCGATATCATTAAATATGCCGACTGGATCATCGACATGGGGCCGGAAGGTGGTAAAAACGGTGGAGAGGTGCTGTTTGAAGGCCTTCCCGAAGATTTGGTCAACTGTTCGCGTAGCTATACCGGGGAGTTTCTGAAAGGGGTGATCTGAGGGAAATTTTTAGTGTACCTCGCTTCAGGTTTAAAATTTATTTTGAAAGCAGATGTGAAAACGCGGGGTATAGAATTTACCTTTGCAGAAATAAATACAGGTTTGAAAACTGGAATTTTGATATTGCTGGCAACGCTTCTTTTTTCCTGTTCAGGAAAGAAAAAGCAGGTGGAAAAACAGGAACTGTTTGTGTTTGCTGCCGCCAGTCTTTCGGATGTTATTTCTGAAATTGCCGACAGTTTCAAAGTAGATAAAAATATCGAAATAAAGCTGAATGTTGCAGCATCGGGAACGCTTGCCCGGCAAATTGAACAGGGTGCCGGGGCCGATGTGTTTTTATCGGCCGATGAAAACTGGAAGAATTATCTGGCAGAAAAGAAAATGGTTCGTGAAACTGCTGTTTTTGCAGCCAACGATCTGGTTTTGATCGCTCCTTCTGTTGACACAGCGAAGATCTCTGATGTGATTTCGATCCTGAAAAAAACCGAAAAGAAAATTGCCATTGGCGATCCGGGATATGTTCCGGCCGGAAAATATGCCCTACAGGTATTTGATTTTTATCAGCTTGATTTATCTTCAAAACTGTTTCAAACGGTAGATGTTCGTTCTGCTCTGATGATGGTTGAGATGGGAGAAGCCGGTTATGGAATTGTCTATAAAACAGATGCAATCCAATCCGGTAAAGTGAATATTGTATGTGCTTTTTCGGAGGAAACGCATCAGCCGATCAGTTATTTTCGGGTGCTTATCTCCGGGAAACCCCTTGCAAAAGATTTTTACGACTATCTTTATTCATCAAAAGTAAAAGACATTTTAGCGAAATATCAGTTTAAAGCAGATTGAGTACATTCTTGTTTATAGGATTATCCGAAGCGGAACTGTCGGCTCTGAGTATTTCAGTCAGGGTGGCGTTGCTTTGCGCTGTTATTTCCCTGCCTTTTGCTGTTATTACAGGTTGGTTTTTGGCCCGAAAAAATTTCCGTTTCAAATCGGTGGTCGAAGCTTTTTTGCACATTCCTATGGTGCTGCCCCCGGTTACTACCGGCTACATCTTACTCCTGATTTTTGGAGCCAACGGATTGCTGGGACGCTGGCTTTTCGGGACATTCGGAATTAAAATCGCATTCAGTTTCGGGGCGGCGGTACTGGCATCGGTTATTGTCGCTTTTCCGCTGGTGGTGCGGGCCGTCAAACAGGCTGTCGAAATGGTCGACAAACGGTATGAAGATGCAGCCGGCATTTTGGGCGCCAGCCGTTTGAGAATATTTTTCAGTATTACAGTTCCGCTGGCATTTCCCGGTATTTTGAGTGGATTTTTGCTGAGTTTCACCCGCAGTCTTGGCGAATTTGGCGCTACCATCACGTTTGCCGGAAACATTTTTGGCGAAACGCGGACCATTCCGCTGGCGCTGTTTTCGTCGATGCAAACTCCCGGAAAAGAAACTGAAGCATTGCGTTTCATGCTTATTTCGGTGGCAATTTCGTTTATTGCCATGCTGGCCTCGGAAATTGTAAACCGGAACTATCTGAAAAAGAACAATCCATGAACGAAATTTTACATATCGACCTTTCATACAAACGGGGAAATTTCGCGCTGAAGATGAATTTAAGTATTCCTGAAGGAATTACCGGGGTTTTCGGCCCGTCGGGAAGCGGAAAAAGTACATTGCTGAAACTGATTTCAGGTATTGAAACTCCTGATGAGGGAGTGATTGAATTGAATGGAAAAGAGCTTTTCAACAAGAATAAAAAGCAAAATTTGCCGCTTCGGAAGCGGCGAATCGGGCTGGTCTTTCAGGAAGGACGTTTGTTCCCGCACATGAATGTCCGGAAAAACCTGTTGTATGGCTATTCTGAGAAATCACGTTTCAATTTCGATGAAGTGGTCGATCTGCTTGAAATTCGTGATCTGCTGGAAAAACGTCCGGATGATTGTTCCGGCGGCGAAAAGCAGCGCATTGCTATTGGCCGTATGTTGCTGCATTCGCCTGAATTGTTGTTGCTCGACGAACCTTTTTCTGCATTGGATCAGCGTTTGCGCCACAACATCATTCCCTTTCTGCTGAAAATCACGAAAAAATTTGGACTTCCGGTTATCGTGGTCAGTCACGACTTGTCGGACTTGTTAATGCTTTCCGATCAGTTGGTGCTGGTCGACGGCGGACAGATAAAAGGAGTGGGATCGTATTTCGATTTGATAATGAATGGGGAAAACCCATGCTGCCTCCATCAGGAACCGGTAGTGAACAGCATTCAGGTTGAAGTAAAGTCAATCGTGCATCAAAATGAGATTCTGAGTTTCAGTTATAATTCCGGTTGGCCTGATAATTTGCTGACTACAGAGAATATTCCGGGCATAGGAACTGATGCCCGTTTGTTTTTTAATTTATTTCCTGAAGATGTTTCTCTTTCATTATCACGCCTCGAAGGGATTTCAGCACAAAACCAGTTGGAGGGAAAACTCCTTCAAATGAAACCGGATGGGCGTAACAGGATTTGCCGGGTTGATGTAGGTTTTCAGGTTTTAGTCAGGATCACTGCCCGCTCAGTCGAAAAGCTAAACCTTGAAGAAGGCCGGAAAGTATTCTGTCTTTTTAAGACTTCCGCAATAAAAAATCTGTTCCCTGTATCTTCCTGAGTTTTTGCCTTGTAATTCTTTTATTTATTGCAGGAAAATCAGTTGCATGTGTGGAGAAAGGGATTATTTTATCCATTCAAATCAGGATATGGCGAAATGGTTCAAAAAGGGTTTCCTGAGAAACAGCAAATAATCATTCATTAAGGTGATTAAAGTCTTTTAAAACGAAGGATTTTTGTTTGGTTATAAATCCTGAGGGCAACAATTCATAAGTTTCCAAAGGCAGGTTTTGCGAGAGTATTTTAACATGAGATAGG
>JAVEYG010000079.1:0-6508 GCA_034003625.1 Prolixibacteraceae bacterium
ACATCTTGCATTGCCTACGTTAGTTCCAGGTAGAAACCAACCTCTTCAAGCTGTCTTTTCTGCAAAAAAAATGCTTCTAAAATTTGCTTTTTATAATAGTATCTTGCATTCCCCACTTTGAATAAGAGTTTCTCCCTGATTTCTTGCTTTTCATCTTTGATCTTCAGTTGTCTTTTCTCAAAAAGAAAGGGAAACCTGCTTTCAGAATTTCCCCCTCGGTTTGGAAACGAGACCTGATAAATACTAACTCACTTTTTGTTTTGCACCGGCTTTCTTTTCAGCTTTGGCATCCTGTTTCTGGTCTTCTGTTTTCTCCATCTTTTCCTGCTTGAAATTGGAAAAGCTGATGTTCCTCCCGGCAGCGTCTACCTGAAGAGTAGCACCAAACTTTTTATCGTTTTTGCCCGTCATTCCATCCACCTCGACTTTATGCCCTGCCGCCAGCTTGTCTTTCTGTTCGGCTGTCAGGCTCACCCCCTTGATCTTGTCGGGCACCTGGATGTAACTGGTACGCAAGGGGATCAATTCATTGGTCTTGGGATCGATAGCCAAATAATAGTTGTCCTTCTTACCATCCCGCCCAGTCAGTTCCACCGTTTTCCCGAGGTTTTTATCATTCAGGAGGGCCCCCTTTTCTTCTTTGGTGAACTTGTGACCCATGTATTCATCCGGGACATTGAGCCGCTGGATCGGGTGTACTTTAATATCTACCGATCCGTCTTCCCTGCTTTGCAACCGTATTTTCGCCGGGATTTTGTATTCTTCATTGCCGATCCGGGCATTCACGGTATAGAGCTTATCCGAACGAAAACCGTTCAGAAAATCGGTCATTTCCTGTTTTTCCATTTGTTTGATCAGATCGGCTTTAATGCCTACTTTTTCCAGTTTGTCAAACGGCACCTGATCCATCGACATGCGTGTGCTTTGTTGTTCCATAATTTCTGATTTTTGATGATTTATAAATTAGGTCAATCCACTTCAAAAACGTGCTTCTTCCTTCGGTTTCGTTCCACAAAACCGCGAAGGACGGTATATGTGTCTTCCGTGTTTCGGACTGCTTTCATCCGAAACACCGGGGTTGTTTTGTCCGAGGTGTAAATAACTAGGGTTCCAAGGCCAAAAACCCGGTAGATAAACGGCCTTTCAATCCGAAAATCCTTCACACGGTACAGTTCAATGAACTCGTGCTTCCGGTTAAGGATGCCGGAGTAATGCTTCAGTTCTTCGGGGGTAATCTCGTAGCGGATGCAGCGTATCCTAAGAATGTGGTACCCCAGGTTCACTCCGGCCATAACTGCCAGGTAAACCGGCAGGCGAAAGAGATGAACCGCCAGCTTTTCCGGAAGATAACTCACCGGCATGTATTCCCGGACCAATTCATCCGGCAGGAAAAGCGCCGGTATCAAAACCAGTACCGGCAGAAAATTGCCCAGGTTCAGCAGTTGGGACGGCCTGCACGTGATATAGCTTGTATTCTCAATCATGTCGTTCGTGTTTTTGTTGGAATTATTCTTTTTAGTTTGACTTTTCCGGGTTTTGCTTTTGAACCTGCCCTGAGTTTTGATTGGCAATCGAACGGATATCGTTTTGTACCCGGTTGCGGTTCCATTCCAGCACCTGCGGGATGTTGTCGAACCGGTAAAAGTCCGGGATCGGGACATACCGGTTTTCTTCCCGCCGCTGCGCTTCCACATCCACACGGATCAGGCAATTGAAGTTCTTTTGGCTGACCGCCTCGCCGTAATTGTCAGCCACCTGTCCAACCATATAGCCTTGCGGTAAAGTGGCGATTTTGCCTTCCGGGACCAGGTAATCCAGTTGGGTGGAAAAGGTCGAGGACTGGGTGTTGCGGTTGATGTTCACAGACTGCCTTTCCTGCAGGATTTTGCCCATCCTGTTCTGGATAAACCGGGCCGTTTCCCCGGCAGCTTGTCCGCAAAACACATTGCCGATGTTGCTGGTAATGGCATTGGCCTGTTCCTTTCCGTAATCACGGATGAGCTGGTCAATGGTCTGCACACCCAGTAATGTCGAAATCCGGTTGCTTCGTGCTGTGGCAATCAGGGTGTCCAATCCCCGAAAGTAGATCGTGGGCAGCTCATCAAAGATCAGGGAGGCGGGTTGCTGCCCCTTTTTGTTGATCACCTTCAGCATCCGGGTAATGAAAAGGGAAAGCACGGCGCCATACATTTCCACCCGTAGCGGGTTATTGGCCAGGCAAAGGATTTTTGGGGACTCCGGGTTATTGATGTCCAGCGAGAAGTCATCACCGCTGCATATCCAGTAGATTTCAGGACTGATAATTTTCGAAATGGCAATCTTCAGACTGCCCAACTGTCCTTCCAGTTGCTCACTGGCCCCGCGTTTGTGCGCATTGATAAACGGGTTGATGATATTGGCCACATCTTTTTCCTGTTCCAGGATGGCAAACAGCTCATCATAGTCCAGTTGCAGCAATTCGATGGCGTGGGGCAAGGTGCAGAATTTTCCTTCCTGATACCTTTTCAAAAACCAGATCACCGCTGCAAAAAAGGAAACTGCACTTTCCGAAAAGAATTCACCCTGTTTGCGTATCCACTCCCGGTTCAGGTTATACAGGATCGTCCGGGAGGATTCAAAGGCATCAATGGGACTTTCCATCCATTCGGGAGCCAAGGGATTGCACCGGAAGGATTTCCGGATATCTTCAAAGTTGATCACGTAAAACTTTGTTGAGCCGGGCAATTTCCCGTTTTTCTTCGCATTCAGAAAATGGTTGTAAGCGACTAGCGATAAATCCGGGTATTTAAAATCGTACACGCACATCGAAAAACCTTTTTTCAGGTGCTGCCGGATAAAAGGCAGTACAACCGAAAAGGATTTGCCGGAGCCGGGAGTTCCGATCACCATCGTCGCCCGGAACGGGTTGACAATATTGATCCAGCCTTCATACTCCTTGTCTTTGTACAGATAACAGGTGCCTAGGTTCACCGAATATTCATTCTCCCTCAAAGCCTCTTCCTGCGGAAAACTCTCATTCTCTACGTTAAACCGGTCTTTCATCAGGTTGACGTTGATCAGTTTGGAAATGTTGTCAAAACCGAGGTTCAGCAGTACAAAACCGGCAAAAGTTGTGATCAGGTAAATTGATGGATAGGTCCTGAAAACAACGAGGCTCCCCCAGTAAAGGACCAGCCCGGCCACCACTTGGCGGACGATCACGGAAACGGTCAGTTCCCGGTCTTTGTGCGCTTTGGTCCCAATGCAGGTAATTGCCAGGAACACTAAGCAAACGGTCTTGGACTGATACAAACCGGACAAAAACTTCAGGTTCTGCATCTTTTCTACCAGTGGATAAAAGGCAGGTATATGTATTCCACAACGGACAAGATAATCCAGTTGGGTCAGGTACAGCGATGTAAAAAGCAGTACATAGCTGAAAAACCGAAACCCTTCGTGCAGTTTGACCAGTTCGTGTGATTCGTGTTCCATAAAGCCCCCCTAAAATAAAGCCCCCTAAATCCCCCGAAGGGGGACTTTCGGCAGCGGTTTGCTGATTTGCTTTATACCGTTTCAGATTTTACTTATAGTTTTCGGGCTTTGAGGATGTCTTTGTTCTTCAGGTTGAAGCTGAGGTTTCGGCCTGTGTTTCCCAGTGCTTTTTCTCCCAGTTCGATTTTTAAAATCCGGCTATCAGGAATGGTCATCTTTTCCATCACAAACACTTCGCGAACGGTCACCTCTCCCGGAATACGATGAACTTTATTACGCTGGTATTGAGAAAAAATCCGATACTCCTGGACGTTGGTGGCTTTGGCTTTTTTCTTGTCGGCAATCCAGAAGTTAAAGATTTCCACGTCGTACGCCATGTTGGTTTTGTTGGTCACCTGAAGCTCAAAAAACAGCGCGTCATTTTTCAGATGAATGGAGTTGAGCCAGACCTTAATCCCGTCTTTTTCAGCTTTTCGTTTTCGGAACTGGTGCCGGTGCTTTTCCAGAACCTGGTCGCAAAGGTCTTTCAGAAGATAATCGGGCATCAGCTTGCCGAAAAAAGTCAGGGCCTGTTGCGACTGAAAACATTCAATCGGGTAAGTGATTGGGGCATCGTTGCCATAAGTCAGTTCAAAGGAATAGATGTGATCGGCACAGGCTACCGTCAGCGACGTAGGTTTTTCAAATGGCTGGGCCGCTTTGACTCGAACCAGGTTGGAAAGCTCGGGAACAACCTCGGCCTGAACAATGGAATAATCTCCAGCCTAAACATAGTTGACCTTATCAGGGCAGATCAGGTGGCTGGTTTTGGTATCCGATACTTTTAAATTATTGGTGATTAAGGATTGAACCTGCTGGGCACTGACAGATAAGTGTATTGCCAGTGTGCTAAAAATGATAACAATAATTGATTTCATAGCTGATTGTGTTTTCTGATTAGTTGGATTTGTTGACTAAATAGACCAGGGTATTTTTCTTGACGGTGACCTTTTTGATCCGGATCATCTTCAGTAACGATTGCGCGGTGCGGTCTGCTGCCTGCATCCCCATGTAAGTCAGTGGGTTGTTGCTTACCCCGAACATGGAGGAGGTGTTGGCGCTGCTGCCCACTTATTTGGCAACCTTTCGTGAAGCATTATCCGGTACATACAAACCGGGCAGTCCGTCCAGGTCACAAACCGTAACCGCTACCGGGACAAACTTTTCCCCAACCGGTATTTGCTGTACTTCGATCTGAAGCCGTTCATTACTGACTTCACAGGTTCCGTACAGGAACGTGTTGGCCGGGATTTTCACGCCGTTTAGCCAGGCTTCTTCCAAAAGGCGCAGCTTTACCCTGTTGCCGGTTAAAACGGTGGTCGTCTCGTACACTTCGGCTTCAATTACAGGGACTGCCGTATCTTTGGGTTTAAAGCCTGACTTTCCGCTTTTCTCCAGGGTAGATCGTTTGTTCTTTTCCGCTTCGAGCTTTTCATTTTTTGCTGTGGTTTCTTTTAACTGGGTACTCAGTGAATCGTTCAGTTTGGCCAGTTTGCTGTTTTGCCGGAATACTTTGTCCAGTTCTTCAATACCGGTGACCGGAAATTCTGTTGCTACTTTTTTGCCGACTGTTTCATTTCTGAGACCTGACTGCTTGTCAGATTCATTGTTCTTGTTCGTTGGTTTTTCTTCTGATTTGAACTGGCTATTCTCCAAATCTTCCCTTACCGTTTGTTCCTTTTGCCGAATATGTGCCAGCAGGTTAACTGACGGTTCCTGCTCCATTTCCGGGACCGGGTCATTTCGGTATAGGTTTCGTTTACCGGAAAGCAAACGTTCTTCAGTTAGTATTTCTTCTTCGGGATCATCTTCCTCTGTTAGTGAATCAGCGTCTCCGGCAATGTTATAATCGTGACTGGCAGTGACTTCCTTTTTCGGGGAATAGTTGTCCATCTTGTCGTAAATCGCGACGCTTTTATCAGCATCCGGCAGGGTGTAATTGGCGCCTTTGGCAGCCTGCTGTTGTTTCTGCTGTTCTTCTTCCTTATCTTTTTTCGTTCCTCCTCCCAGAATGTAAAAAATCAGGACAATAAAAGGGACCAGTACCAACGGAAGGAACAACAGGGGTTTATTTCTTTTCAGGTAACTTTTCATGTATATTCTTTTTTAAAATGGTTTCAAATGAATCGACCGGCATATCAAAAGTCAGGGGCTTTTGCGTTTCAGTGGCGGTCGAATAACTTTGGCTTTTTTTCTCAGTTGTTTCGTCCGTTTGAAGGGTTTGGTGCGTCAGTTCAGGATGTTCTTTTCCTGTGGGGTCACTTCCGACTTGGTGCTGGTAACTTACTTCAACCGGATCTGCCAGATCTAATCCAATAATACGTTGATTTTCTACAAAGACGCATGGAACCCGGTCTCCGGTTGCCGGCATGATATAACTGTAGTCAAAACCAACCTCTGAAGGGCCGGGTTTGATGACGCCATTCCAGTTGAGTTTGTCATCACCTAAGCCCAAATGCCATTTACCGACTATTCCAGTAGTATAACCGGATTCTTTAAACATTTTTGGCAGGGTCCCTTTATCCGTGTCGATCAGCAGAGGTGCGTCGCCGGGGAGGATAGCCGCATTATTTCTGAATGCATAGCTTCCTGTTAATAACGAATAACGTGAGGGTGTGCAGGTTGCGGCACTGCAATGCGCATCGGTAAAACGTATTCCTTCGTTTGCCAACCGGTCAATATTGGGAGTTCTTACTCCAACAGCCCCATAGCACGATAAATCACCATAGCCCAAATCATCAACATATATTAAGAGTACATTGGGTTTTCTTAACTGAGATTCCTGTGCCTGAAGCGAACTACATAGGGCAGCCGTACATAAACAGATCAGACTTTTTTGCATATTGCTTACTTTGAATTATAGATTTTTTGACATTGCTGTCCCATTAAAATTTAAATATGTTCTTTGAAATATTTGAAATTTAGTTAATTATAGCGATTATCAGAGCGAACGGACTTGAATTTTAGCTTTGCATCAGATTAATCTGATAGCATATGT
>JAVEYG010000041.1:0-30705 GCA_034003625.1 Prolixibacteraceae bacterium
AATTGGTATCCTGCACCTGTTATTGGTTTTTGAGCGGTCTATAATAATCCATTCTTTTCCATCCGGTTTTCGTTGAAGGTGAATGTCACAAAGTTTTGATATATCAGCAAATGAAAGCCCGGTATAACAGGCAAAAACAAAAATATCCCGGACAACGGCCAAACGTTCGATTTCAATTTTCTTTTCTTCAATCCGTTTCAGCTCGTCCATGGAAAGGATTTCCCGGTGGGTTTCATCCAAACCTACTTTAAATTTTGAATATGGGTTTTTATCGAGGTAATCCATCGAGACGGCCAGGTTCAAAACCCGTCTCAGGTGCTTGTGATAATTCCATGCCGTGTTTTGGACATTATTGAATCCTTCTTTGATAAAGATATCAAAAGCATCCAAAAATTTGTAATCAATGCATTGAACAGGAACATCGGATTTTTTCAATTTCAATTCAATGAAACCGGCCAGGCGTTTCCTGGAGGATTTATAATGTTTATAGGTTTCCATTGAATAGCCTTTGTTCAGCTTGGAAAGGATGCTGTTCAGGTAGTAGTCAAAAATTGTCAGAATCCCTTTTGAATCTCCGGTGTTCAACAACCTGTCTTTGATTGAATATACATTGAAATCCTCGTCGGTTGACCTTAGCAGGTTAAAAACATCCTGTATTTCGGTCCTGATTTTATCCAACCGCTCATTTAAGACCCTGCTGCCCGGGATTTTTTCTTTGATTCGTTGTTTTGATTCGTCCCAATGGCCTTTGGTGGCATAAATCCCTGTGGAAAGTTCGACCCTTTGTTTTTTGAACGTAAACCTGACATAAATTGGCGATTTTCCTTCAACAGTTTCCCTGTTTTTCCTGAATAAAAAACTAATTACAACCTTCATAATTTACTTGTTTAACCATAAGTTGAAAAATGGTCTCGGCAACCATTAAAAATACCTCATTTTCAGCTTTGAAAAAAGCGCCAAAATGAGTCAAAGTGAACCAAATAAAATGGTTTTAATCAATTCGTTGCGTGATTTGCCGCGACCATGGGAGACACTGAAAGTTGTGGTCTCGATTTTGCCCCTTTAAATATGGCTTTTGATGAAGATTTTTGACATTTTACTTCAAAACAAAAGCGCCTAAATCATTGAATTTAAGCGCTTTTGATACATTTTGGTATTTCTACCAGTGCCCAGAACAGGACTCGAACCTGCACAGCCTTGCGGCCACTAGTCCCTGAAACTAGCGTGTCTACCAATTTCACCATCTGGGCTTGTTTAAACGTGAGTGCAAAACTATAAAAATTCTCAAAATGCAAACATTATTTTCTGAAAAAATTGAACGTGTTATTGCTTGTATTCTGCATTATACTTGCATTCAGATACTTTGCCTTCGTTGTCTATGTAAAAAATAAATTTCTGTTTTTTTCAACTGACGGGCTGATCATCGGGTCAAGGGTGGTAACCCCCTTGTTAATGGGAGTGTTGCGTAATATTATTGTCCGGGTGTACACCACATAACTTTTTTCAGGTGGAAGCAGGATAATTGTTCCTTTTTGTCCGAAATACTCATCCAATTCTGTTTTTGTCATCCCTTTGAACTGTCTGTTGAGTCTCGATTGCATGGAACACGACAGGCCACTGATTAACGTTGACAGTATCAATATGCGGACAATGAATTTGATGTGTATGTTATCTGTTTTTTGCATGTTTGTATGGAACTGGAACGGGTTACGGATATGGGGTTACAAGAGTTTTAATTTCTTTTTATGTTGCCGGCTTAAAATTATAATCAGCATATATTCTTTTATGATGCTTTCCTTGTTTTCAATTCATCGGCAATTAACTGACGGGCTTCCTGGTGCAGTATGGACGGAAGCTGAATGCCGCGTAATTCAAGGCTCTTTAGCCATGAATTGATCTCTTTTGTTTGGAGGGTATACAAAATATCTCTGAATTCGTCAATCTGTTTGTCGGAATATCCCAGGCTGTCCATCCCCTTAAAACAATCGAGTTCTTCGTCGTCAAAGTAAATTATCTCCTGCGATTTGACCATTAATTCATCGAACTCACAAACTTCGTGTGCCCCGCAACATTCTGTCGGGATTTCACGAACAGGTTCCGGTTCATTTTCAGTTTTGCTTTTTCCTTTTAATTCTGAGGCCAGAAAGGTCCCTCCGGCCAGCAAAACAAATACAAATACAATCAATCCGATTAAAACTTCCATGTTGCAAAATTAGAAATCATTTGGTTTCATCTGATTTCTCGGAGGATTTTTCTGACTTTTTATTTTGCAGGTTTAACATTTGCTATCCT
Source organism: Prolixibacteraceae bacterium (assembly GCA_034003625.1). Taxonomy (GTDB): domain Bacteria; phylum Bacteroidota; class Bacteroidia; order Bacteroidales; family Prolixibacteraceae; genus GWE2-42-39. Next base: position 2,293 of record JAVEYG010000041.1, read on the forward strand.
ATCTAAACGGCAATACAATAAGTATAAATTCTGATTTTATCTTATCCATATTTTGATACTTTTGAGATTATTAAAACTATGGAACAACATGGACCAAAAATTTCAACCAACCAGTTATACACTTCAGTCAGTTGAGACAGGACAGATTTTTGATGACAAGGGATGGACCCTTGAATCGGAAACAAACGGGAAATGCAGCCTGCTAAGGGCTGTGTACGATAAAAAACAAATCGGAATAAAAGATCATTCCCTGGGATTATACCGGTTTGCCGATTGGATGCCGGTTTGCCGTATGTTGAAGGGATCGTCGGCGCCTGTCACATACAAAAGCGAGGGACTGGCGCGAAAGCTGGGGCTACATAACCTTTGGATAACCTTTAACGGTTACTGGCCTGAAAAAGGAGTTGAAATGAAAACCTGTTCGTTCAAGGAAACCGAAGCCTATTCGGTATGTGGGCGTATGAGTGGTGCAATGAACAAAATTCTGGTAGTTGCATCAGCAGGAAATACAGCCCGTGCATTTGCCCGTGTCTGTTCCGATAATAATATCCCGCTTTTATTGTGTGTACCCGAAGATAATCTTGATGCGCTTTGGTTCGACCAGCCTGTCCGCGACTGCGTGAAGCTGATTTGTTCCCGGTCGGGAGGAGATTATTTTGATGCCATTCACTTGTCGAACCTGGTTGTTCAGTTGGAGGGGTTCATCGAGGAAGGCGGCGCTAAGAATGTGGCCCGGCGTGATGGTATGTCAACAACAATGATCTCGGCAGTAACTACGATCGGTGAGATACCTGAATTTTATTTTCAGGCCGTCGGGAGCGGGACAGGAGCGATTGCTGCATGGGAGGCGAATCTCCGTTTTTTGGAAGATGGACGATTTGGCTCTAAAAAAGCAAGACTGATGGTTTCACAAAACGAACCTTTCGTCCCGATAAAAGATGCATGGAAAGCAAAATCGCGGAAAATGCTGCCGTTGGATGATGATCTTGCACGCCGGCAAGTCGAGGAAATTGATGCAAAGGTATTGTCGAACCGGAAGCCGCCATATGCCATCTTCGGGGGATTGTTCGATGCACTGAAAGATACCAACGGAGATGTGCTTTCGGCAACCAATCAGGAAGGACGCGCTGCCCGGAGCTTGTTCATTGAAAACGAAGGGAATGATATTCATCCGGCTTCAGCAATTGCTGTTGCCACTTTGGTAAATGCCGTTGCAGACGGCATTGTTTCCCCCAACGATGTTGTTGTACTGAACATTACGGGTGGGGGGGAGGACCGCTTTAAACACGATAAAAAATTGTATTACCTGAAGCCGCAATTTGTATTTGACCTCGATCCGGGAATAGAAGAAGTAGCAGAAAAGGTCTTGTCTCTTTTCAATATTGATGTTTTAGCTGAGAAAATAGTGTAGCATCAGTTGTTTATTGCTTTTTTTAATGGTGTGGGATCCAGTTTACGACAGAACTGTTTTTTTCCGGTTTTTGATTTTTACATTCACAATTCACATGTATACCTATAAATATCCGAGGCCTGCGCTTACCGTTGATGCTGTTGTTTTATTCAAAAAGCAGGATGAATGGCAAATATTACTGATTGAACGGAGAAAGGATCCATTCAAGGGAAAGTGGGCGTTGCCCGGGGGGTTTGTAAACATGGACGAGCGGTTGGAAGAGGCATGTATTCGGGAATTAGAAGAAGAAACCGGATTGAAAGTGCAGGAAATGACTCAATTCCGTATTTTCGACATAATTGACCGTGATCCGAGAGGGCACACTGTTTCTGTGGTTTATTATACTTTGCTGGAAAAAATGCAGGAAATAAAAGCCGGTGATGATGCCGGAAAAGCTGACTGGTTTTCCTTATCCGAATTGCCGGGACTGTCTTTCGACCATGCTGATATTATTGAACAGTTTCGGAATGACGTTTTACTAAATTTCAAGTCCCGTTGAAACGAATTCTGAAATAACTGAATGAATCTAATGTTTGGTTTCAGTCTCAGTCTCAGTCTCAGTCTCAGTCTCAGTCTCATCTTCGTCCTTAAATGTATATTGTCTATAATTCATTGAATATAAACGTCTAATAAATATGCAGTACGAAGAAGTTATTTTGATCATTGAACAGCAGCGCCGGTTTTTTGCATCAGGTAAGACCCTGGATGTCAGGTTTCGGCTGGAGGCCCTGAAAAAGCTCAAAAATGCGGTGTTGAAGAATGAACAGGCATTGCAGGATGCTCTGAAAAACGACTTGGGAAAATCGCATTTCGAGAGTTACGCAACAGAGATTGGCGTGGCAATAAAAGAACTGAATTTTCATCTTCGTAAATTGAAACGCTGGACACGGCCCCAGTCGCGGCCAACTCCTCTGGCCTTGTTCCCGTCGCGCAGTAAAGTATATTTCGAACCATTTGGGAATGTGCTGATTATGGCTCCCTGGAATTATCCGTTTTTGTTGCTCGTGCAACCACTTATCGGCGCTATTTCGGCAGGGAACACCGTGTTGCTGAAGGCTTCGTCCTATGTTCCTGAATACGAAAAAGCAATCGGTCGGCTCATCGCCGAAACGTTTCCCCCGGAATATGTTGCATTGGTTTCGGGCGGACGGGAAATAAACCAGTTGCTGTTTCAGCAAAAATTCGATTACCTGTTTTTTACCGGAAGCCCACAATTAGGAAAGCTGGCCATGAAAGCGGCAGCCGTACATCTTTGCCCGGTGACCCTTGAACTGGGAGGGAAAAGTCCCTGCGTGGTGACGGGCACGGCTGACCTGAAGTGTGCCGCCCGCCGGATCGTGTGGGGTAAATTCCTGAATGCAGGACAAACCTGCGTGGCCCCCGATTACCTGCTGGTGCACAGCTCGGTGAAAGATCCGTTTTTGTCGTTGCTGAAAATGGAAATTGGGAAACAGTTTGGTGCTGACCCGAAGGCAAGTCCCGATTTTCCGCGTATCGTCAACGAAAATGCCTTCGACCGTTTGTCGGGATTACTGAAACAGGGGCGTATTGTTGTTGGAGGGGAAACCGACCGCTCCCTGAAATACATAGCGCCGACTATTATCGACGAAGTGCAGACGGATTTTGAGGTGATGCAGGACGAAATTTTCGGTCCCATCCTTCCGGTGTTGACGTTTGAAACAGTTGATGACGCGGTTGGTTTTATCAGCGGGAAAGAGAAACCGTTGGCAATGTATATTTTTTCATCCGAACGGAAAGAAATTACACAGTTGTTACAGGGAACCAGCGCTGGTGGCGGATGCATCAACGATGTAATAATGCATGTGGCCAATTCAAACATTCCGTTTGGAGGCGTGGGCAACAGCGGCATGGGAAAATACCACGGCAAGCACAGTTTCGACACGTTTAGCAACCAGCGGGCCATTATTTCAACCACTACCCTGATCGACCCTCCGGTCCGGTATGCGCCTTACTCGAATTGGAAAATGCGGCTGGTAAAAATGCTTCTGAGATAAACCGGGGAAAGTTACTTCGGTTCAGCTATCTTGTACAAATGGCTGTCGGTCCGCATGAGTATGCAGTTTCTCAAGATGGCTGGCGTTGCTTTCAGCTTTCCATCCAGCGTATTTTCGGCAATGAGTTGGTATTCGCGCCCGAGTTCAACCACATAGCTTGTTCCTTTCTCTTCGGAAAAATAAAGGCGCCCGGCGGCATAAATAATCGATGCATCGAAATGCCCTTTCAACTGTTGTGTCCAAATGATTTGTCCGCTGGCAGCATCGCGGCACGAAAGCATTCCCCGCTCGGTAATCCCGTACATCAGGCTGTCGACAATGACCGGGGTGCTGGTTTGCGGGATGTGTTCTTCGCTCATCCATTTTACATGCGCTTCGGTGATGTCGCCGGCGCCGGTCGGGTCAACTGCATAAAGGCGGCAAAAGAAGGGCGTCCCTTGCGACAATACCCAGCCCGAATTGACATAAACGGTCCCGTTAAAAAACAGGGGCATGGCCACTGTCGAGTCTTCGCCATAAAATAACCTCCATATTTCTTTTCCGGTTTCCGGCTCGTAAGCCATGCAAAACAACGAACCGTTGCTGATCAGTTGGTCTTTCCCGCCCACATTGATGAGGAGTGGCGTCTGGAACGATTTTCGGTAAACCGGCGGGGCGTCTTCGTATTTTTCCGATGGACGGTTGGTTTTCCATACTGTCTGGCCAGTTTTCTTGTCAAGTGCGGCGATAAACTGCACATCGGTGCCTTCCAGATGGACAATCAGCAGGTTTTTATACAGAACAGGCGACGAAGCGGCGCCCTGCATGTGTTCGCAGTTCAGGTCGGTGCGCTGCCAGGCTATTTCCATTTTTTTTGTATCGATACAAGCGGTGCCATACGTTCCGAAGTGCATATACACAAAGCCTTTTTCGATGCAGGGCGTGGGTGTTGCATAGCTGTTGGTGGGGTGCATCCGCTGGATTTCCTGTGGCTGAAATAAATCAATTTCCCGAATGATTTGTCCGCTCTCAAAATCGATACAAACGGCGAACATACGGGTACCATCGTCGGTGGCCGAACTCAGCCAGATTTGATCCCCATACACTACCGGCGACGACCAGGCACGGCCTGCCACCGGGGTTTTCCAAACAATATTCTCTGTTTCGCTCCATTTTACCGGGGCTGTTTTGCTTGCCGAGATTCCGTCGGCAGTTGATCCACGAAGTTGTGCCCAGTTTTCCTGCAGGGACGTGCAGGCGGAAAAAATGAAAGACATTGTAAGCAATGAGAACGAGAGAATATTCTTCATTCGATTTTAAGTTGAAAGTTTTTTTTTCTAAAACAGATAGTTCAATCCCATGTAAAACCCTGATTTTCCATCCTGTTCGTTGGCAGCCAGGCCATAATCAAAAGAAATAATGAAATTCTCGTTCATGGCAACCCGCAAGCCCAATCCGTACGATGTATGCAGTTTTTCAGAATCCCAGTTAAAATAGTCAGGTTGTGGAATAGAACTGATTACCATTAGTTTTTCGAGCGATTCAATCTTTTTTGTTACCATGCCAAAGTCAACAAAAGCATTCAAACCCAGGTAGAAATTGTTGTTGATGAGCTGAAAACGTTTGAACTTCCAGCGCATTTCGGCATTTCCGAGGAAATAACCATCGCCGACAATGCGGTTGCGCATGATGCCGCGCAGGGTTTTGGCGCCGCCCAATCCTTCGGAACTGGCCCCTTTCAGGATGGAAGTGATCACCTGAGACTGGTAGTAGAACGGCACCTCACCGCCCAACGTGGTCTGATAATTCAGCCGGTACACAAACGACAGGTCGTCGGGTATCAACGTGAAATACTGGCGGTGGGTCAGGCTCAGTTTGGAGAAAGAGCTCTCGGACCCGAAAATTTCAGGTACAGCTTCGATAACCGCTTCTGTCCAGATGCCTTTCATCGGATTGGGCTTATTATCCCGGGTATCGAAGACTAAGCCGGCTTTAAAGGTGGGGACAAAACCGCCATTGGCTTCTTCCTGCGAAATAACATTCCATTCCTGGTATTTTTCAAACAGCCCGTCTACATCGGGGAGCAAATCGTCGCCCTCTTTACCTTTATTAAGTTTGTCAATGTCGACTGACGAAATATCGAAATTCAGAAAATTAAAACCGGCAATCCAGCGAATCTTGTCACCGCTCAGCTTGCCCTGCACGTCTACTTTCCAGCGAAACAGTTTTCGTTGGTATTTGTAGAACATTCTGGTTTTATAAATGTCATCTGGTTGTTCGTCATCCACCCAATCGGCATTGTATTTCGAGTCGTACCCGTTAAAGCCATAAAAATCATACGCCTGGTCGGGCAGGTACGAAAGGTCCATTAATGTTTGAAGCCCTTTTATCAACTGGTCGGAATCGTAATAAAAACGGTAAATTCCGCTCCCTTTGGTGAAATGCGATACCTCGAAATACAGCGAATGGTTGTAATTGGGATAACGGCTGCCATCGCCGTAATTGTAAAGGTTCACCAGTGCACCGTACTGGAACCCAAGATCGGTGTCGAACGTGATGGTGGGCAGGGCACCGAAATTCCATCCTTTTTTTACCAATTGGGCCTCTTTGTTGTTTTGCGCCATCAGCAGCGATATCGCACACAGCAGGTTTACAATCAAGAATGAAGCTCGTTTCATAAGTATTGATGATTTAGTGGTTTTTGTGAGTCCGGTTAGTTTGAATACTTGATAAATTCTCGAAAAAGTGGGAAAAGAAAAAGGAGCGGAACAAAAAGCAGAAGGAATCGCTGATTTTCTCATCTTGCATTTAGTTAGATGAAAACGAAGATAAAAATTTTTATTCAGGAAGTACGTTTTTGTTCAGGATATAGAACATCTGTTGCTGTGGCCTTAATCTTTATTCAAATCTTTGGGTTTGCACAGTTTTTCTTCTTTTTTTGCTTTCCGTCCGCATTTTTTACAGATGTATTTCGGATTGTCGTATATTTTCTCGCCTTCTTTCTTGCAGAGTGTTTTTGCCATGCTACCAATTTTCCTGTTCTCTGTGCTGAAGAACAATCTCGACCGGGAAATTGTTTTTCAGGTGTTCAGCCAGTTTTTCGGCTGAATATACCGAACGGTGCTGGCCTCCCGTGCATCCGAACGAAATGCTCAGGTGCGAAAATCCCCGCGAAAGATATTTTTTAACCGACTGGCCTACCAGACTGAAAACCGGGTTCAGGAACTCGTTGACGCCGGAATTGTTTTCCAGGAAGTCCTGTACTTTTTTGTCTTTTCCTGAAAGGTGTTTAAATTCTTCATATCGTCCGGGGTTGTGGATGGCACGGCAATCGAACACAAAACCGCCGCCGTTGCCCGAAGGGTCGTCGGGAATCCCACGTTTGTACGAAAAGCTGGTAATACGCACCGTCAGTTTTCCCTCTTTTGTTGCGATTTCTCGCAAAACTTTCGACTCAGTGACTTTTTGCAGCACGCTGAACAGTTCGGGCAGCCGGATGCCAATGGTATGGCTGGCCAGAATGTACCGCAGGTTTTCCAATGCAAACGGGATACTTTTCAGGAAATGTTCCTTTTTCTCGTAAAATCCGCGAAAGCCATAGGCGCCCATCGCTTGCATGATGCGGATCAGAACGTACCCGGAGAAGTACGATTTGAATTTCTCGCGGTTTACGGAGATGTGTTTTTCCAACTGGTCAAGATAAAAATCGAGCAACTGGTTGCGGATATGTTGCGGGATGTCGGCTTTTGCGTCGTACAGCAGTGAAGCCAGGTCGTATTGTAAGGCGCCCCTGCGCCCTCCCTGGTAGTCTATGAAATATACTTTTTCGTCTTTCAGCATGATGTTTCTTGACTGAAAATCGCGGTACAAGAAATAATCGGTACCGGTGGAAAGCAGGTAATCCGAGAAATTCTGAAAGTCGTCTTCCAGTGCCTGCTCGTCGAATGGAATTTGTGCCAACTTCAGGAAATAATATTTAAAATAGTTGAGATCCCACATCATCGACTGTTTATCGAAAGCATTGCGCGGGTAGCAGTTGGAATAATCGAGGTCGCGTCCTGCTTTAATCTGAAATTCTGGCAAAACAACCAGCACTTTTCGATATTGATCGACAATATTTTCTGAAAAGTCCTCCAACTGCCGCTGTTGTTCCAGAAAGTCGAACAAGGTTGTATCTCCCAGGTCTTCAATCAGGTAATATTTTTGATCGTCAGAAACTGTGTATACTTTGGGGACGGGCAACCCATGATTCAGAAAATGACAGGAAAATTGTATGAATGTCCGGTTTTCTTTCAGGTCGTTGTTGTATGCGCCGATCACTTGTTGCCCGGCGCTTTTTAAACGGCAATATTCGCGGTACGAACCCGATGCCGGGAGTTGTTCAAAGGCAATAACTTCCTCCTTGTAATGTTTTTCAAACAGGCTGATTAGCTGTTCTTTTGCTTTTAATTCCAAATCGATTATTTTTTTGTTTGAAACAAATATACCTGTTCCGGTCGAAAATCGGAGAACTGCAATGAAAAAACAACTGCTTAGTTTTTACTTTGCAGTTGCAGTTTTTCAATGTTTTCTAATTTGTTGATGATGCGTTTCCCCAGCGCTGTTTTCCGTTCGATATGGTTGAGAATTTCCTTTACAAACGCATTGTCCTCGAAACTTCCCCGTACTTTCTCGAAGTCCAGCTTTTGTATGGTTTTATTTCCATCCATTCCAAAACCGGTCATGGCATCGAGCCGAAATTCTTTTTGTGCATCTTTGTACAGCAGATTGTCAATATCCACCACGCTTTCCTGCCATTTTTCAATCAGTCCGATCAGGTTTTTGAGGCTCAGTTCTTCAATTTCTTTGCCGGTCACGGTTTTTAACAAGCCGGCTGCCCAGTTCCATTCATAGTTGTAATACTCCTCATGCAGCAACCGGAATTGGTTTTCAATTTCCTCCAGCGAGACAAAAGTTTCATTTTCAATCCCGTTCAATATTCTCCTTACTTCTGTTTGTGGGGCAATCAGACCAGCCAGGTCGCTCCAGTTGCCTGTACCGGTGTTACTGGTAGGTTTCAGGCATTCCAAAACATCTGAAAAACTGTCGACATCGCATTTATCAAGGCGCGAAATAAGGGAGTTGCCGAGAAACTTGTACATGGCTTTGGTATACAAATCGATACCCCGTTCGAGCGCGTGCCGTTTTATCATGGTGCTGTGATAGGCATATGTATCGGTTGTTTCTCCCGATACCTGTTTCAGATTTTTCAGTATTTCCAGTCCATTCAGCATTTTTTGGATGGTAAAAGGGCTGAGCAGGTTAAAATTGATACAATCCAGCATCCGCGTATCTTTCCGGCGGTCGCGACGGGGCCATTTCATTACGTCGCGGATAGTCCCCACGCTTTGCAGGTTTACCCCCGGTGCCAGCCAGCTGTCGTCCTTATTTTCGATTAAATAAGAGAACGGAAGGTCAGAGGTGTCCATGTTTTTATAATGGCGCCCCATAACTAATGTATATGCACCGATTTTAGCCGGCCATAATATATATGAGTCGCTGGTGGTTTTCGATCCCCGTTCAACAATTCCGTGGTGGATGGGGCCTAATTTGTACATGTGGTTGCTTTGGTTGGAGCCGCTTCCCGCGTTGCAAAACGAGAACATCCCGGCAATCAGCAAGGTTGATTTATGATGGGTCACGGTGTACGGTCCGGCGAAAATGGCGCAGGCTTCACCATGAAATCCCTGACAGTTGGCAAAAAACAGTGAGTTTTCGGCAGAGTATTGTTTGCTGAGAATACACCCCTGTCCGATAAAACAATTGGAAATAATAGTCCCGTCGCTGATTTCCGATCCCGATGAAACGATAAAATTATGAGCTGTGATGCCTGTTCCCAATAGTACCGGGGCATGTCGGTTGCCGTTCACCGAACCATTTTCGAGCCGGTTGACCCCGTTGGCCTGTGTATATGCACCAAAGCGTACATTCCGTATCTGCCGGCAGTTTTGCAGCTTCGAATGTTCACCGATCGACCCGCGCGATGATTTTATTTTTTCCGAATAGCCGAGTATCATCTGCTCTAACTTTTCAATGGCGCAAGCCCGATGCTTGTAAAAAACCATGATGTAGGCCAGATGTGCAGAGAGGTCATCGTAGATCATTATTTTTCGGCCACCTGTTTCATCAAGTACTTCAACCTGGAACCCGTTGCCAAAAGAACTTTCACCTTCCATTGCGCAGAGTTCAAGGTTTTCAATGACCACATGGTCACCAATGTCGTAATTGGCAATGTAGTTGGTCACATGGTTGATGTACACGTGGTTACCGATTGTGCAGTTGTGGATGGACGAATTGTATATTCCACAGGGTTTGCTGATGCCACCGTAAAATTCAACGGTCCCCCGGTTGTCACCAATCCGGACATTACCCGAGAAATCGGTGTTCCGTACCTGTGACGCAGAAAAATTCTCGCTGACCATTATTTTGTGCCAATCGGGGCAGGTACAGCCGTTATTTTCAAGTTGATTAATTTGTTCGGGTTTGAGGTGTTGGTAATTCATTGTGTCAAAAGTTTTTACTTTTCAATGGTTTGTGATCTGTACCAGGTAGTCGTAATGTTTCCCTTTTATCATTTGCCTGATTTCCATTCGACAATCAGCAACAATCTTTTGCATCAATGCAATGTCGACATATAACCAGGGAAACGGTTCTCCTTTTATTCCTTTATATTCAAACTGATAGTTCAACTCTCCATAATATTTTTCTGCATTTAAATCAAGCGTTGCAGCTCCATCGTTTCCTTCGTACAGATAAATTAAATCCGACGAGTCCATCAGTATCTGCCCTCCCGGACGGAGCAATTTTTTCAAATGTACAAATAAATCGGATAAACGGGATAATGTTCCGGCAATGCCGGTTCCGTTCATCAGCACAAGAATGGTATCGAAGATATCCTGCCGATAGTCAAAAATATCGCTTTGCACTACTTTTTGTATGCCCCGTAGTTTCATGGTTTGACAGCATTTCTCAGACCATTCGAGTGCGGTGGCATCAAATCCGTTTTCCTGCAACCAAAGGGCATGCGATCCCGCACAGGCCCCCACGTCAAGTATTTTCCCCCTGCACAGGGTCAAGGCTTTTTTTTCAATGGCCGGCATATTTCTATATTCTCTGAAGAAGTAGGAGGGGGACAGGCTGTCGTCATCAAAATCTTCAGAATGGACGAGGAGGGGATGATGGGTTTTTTTTGTGAAATATTCGTGAATGGCTTTTCCCAACAAGTCGGTGGATGGTGTCATATTCCGGGTATACGGTTTTATACTGCTTCAAGCTGATGTTCGAACTTGTAACAGGTTTGCTGTTTTTGAGAATAAATATAAAATCCCCGGTCGGTTCCTGAGCCGATGATAAATATTTTGGCGTCGGGCATTTGCTTTGAAAAGTTTACGATGTCATCGAATTTAATATTCTCATGCTGCAACCATTGCGAGGTATTAAATTCGCCCATCTTCATCCGCAGACCAGACTTTTCCGCATTCTCAAATACATGCAGCGAACGGATATATTCTATTTGTTTAAATTTAAACATGCCTGAACTTTGTGTTACTAATTTACGGAGAAGGGAGCATGAAGAGTATAGCCGAAAAGGGCAAATTATGAACAGCTTGTTAATATTTATAAACATACAGAGGGGAGAGAATGTAAAAAGCGCCGGTATTTAAGGAAGTCCGGCGCTTTTTAGTGATTTGTCACTTAAAATTTAAATCCCAGTGTCAGGATAAAATGATCGTTCGTAATATCATATTTTGCAAAATCTGAACCACTATACAGGGTGTTGTATTCTTCATTCATGCGGTGTTTGTATGCCATGTCGATAAAGAAATTTCCCTGCCTGATCCCCAGTCCTGCAGATATGGCCGAATAAGTCATATTGCTGTTAGGCTGGTTGGTATTAAATGCGTTGGAATTAAACGGACTCGGATAATTTTCATAACCGGCCCGTAGGTTGAAATTGTCAGTCAGGCGATATTCTCCCCCAATATGCAGGTTTCCAACCGATTTATAGGCCTCTGCGATCTCGTTGTTTTCATCCGTAAACTGATAGTTATGATTTCCTCCGTCTCTTAATTTTGTAGTAGAATAGTCAACTACTTCATAATCAATGGAAATAAGTCCCTTTTTTCCGATCACGTAAGCGGCGCTGAATATTCCGCGAAGCGGGGTTTCCAAATCGTAATCATATTCTCCCAGCGGGGACCTTGCACTGAAACTTTCTGTTTTCCCGTCGAATGTCATGCTTGAAAGCATGGTATTTTCATACGTGTCATGCAGCCGGTAAAAAGTGGGGGTATGAATGGCAACTCCTAAACGCAGTTCATTGGTTGGTTTGTAAATTGCGCCCAATTTAAAATTGAAACCGGTTCCTGATGTCCTTAAATCTGTCAGAAAGTTCAGGTCATTAAAATAATTGATGTCGTTATTTGCATCATATTCAAATAAATCAGTGCTTTCTTTAAAGTACAGGTCATGAATGCCGAGGGTTGCCCCCACATAAAACTGATGATTAAAATTAGCTGCCAACGAGAACAGATATTCATTGATATATCCGCGCCGATTGGTTGTTTTTCGCTGCGACTGTCCGTATCCCTGATCGGTAAGGTCATTGAAAAACTCGTCGTTGTCTTCATCGTAATCCATCAGATAGGTATCATACGCCAGCGCTTCATAATATGGATCAAATTGTTCAGGGGCCAGATAATCATCGTTTACCCGGTTGGTAAATCCGGTAAGTATTGAATTACGGGCATTATCTCCCGAAACAAGCATGTTCATTGAGTAGTTGTTTAACCGGTTGTATCCTATGCCAAAATTAAGGCTCACCAAGCTGGATTCTTTGCCCGGTTTGATGGTAGATACATAGCCAATATTGTCGATTGAGAAATTGTATCTCGAATCGGATGAAGTATTATTTAAATACAAACCATCAACACTCGATTTGCCCATGTTAGGGGTAAAAACAAATTCTCCGGAACGATACAAGCCCAGCCCTGCCGGGTTAATGCTCATTGAGGTAAAGTCTCCTCCCAGCGCCCCGAATGCATTTCCCATAGCTGTTGAACGGGCAGTCCCGTGGATCTTGTAATCCGAATATCGCAAGGCGTCCACCAGGTTTTGGGCATAAATGCCGGTACTGAATAAAATTGCACTAAGTGTATATACGATCTTTTTCATGGCTGATTAATTTAAGGTGATTATCATTCTGTCTCGTCTGTAAGTCCACTATATTTCTAACGTCTTCCGGAACTGCTTCCTGAACGGGAACTGCTACCGCCTCCACCGCCACTGCTTCCGGATGGGCTACTATAACTGCCTGAAGAGTAACTTCGTGAACTTCCTGAGTTATAGCTTCCCGATGATCTGGGCTGACTGTAGCTGTTTGTCGATGGTCGGTTATATGACGAGCCTGAACTTCTGCCTGACGAAGAACTTGACCCTCTGTTATATGAAGAACCTGACTGGTATGCCCTTTTTACACTACCAGGGTTACTTTGTGGCTTGGAATAACCGGAATTGCTTCGGTTGATCGTTGCCGGAACAGAACTGTTGCCCGTATTGGTACGGTTGTAACTGTTCGTACTGGTGCTGTTATAAGTTGAGCGGGTCACTGTTCGTGGTTTATTGTAACTTGGCATGTAAGTACGTTGCTGTGCCGAAGTTCCTGATTGATATGTCCTGCCGGTTGTGCTTGGCTGATTGTCTCTGATTACAGAAGAACCGCTGCGGTTTCCCGAAGTTCGGGTTGTTGAAATATCTCTTTGGTAAGAGTTGTGGTCAATAGCCCTTCTTTTTTCGGTTAGGGTTGCACTTTTGGTTTCCTGTACATTTCCATCAACAGAACGTTCCCTGCGTGAAGTGAGCCCTTCACGGGCAGACGAATAATCGCGTCCTCCGACAGTGCCACTCTTCAAGCCATTGTCCCTTGTCCTGGAAATGGTAGACGAATAATTTCCCGATCTGCCATCGGCAACCGTTGAATAGGACCCTCTTCTTCTTCCGTAATGGTAATCATCGCTGTCATAAAATCCGCCACCGTAATGCCAGTCATGGTAATGCCATGAGTAGTACGGATTATAAAATCCTCCGTGATAATATGGCCATCCCCAACCTCCGTAATAGTACGGAGAGTACCATGAATTCCAGTACATCCCTGAGTAAAATGGGCTGTAACCCCATCCCCAACCACCGTAATAATATGGCGAATACCAGTCGTTCCAATACCAACTATCCCAGTACCAGTCGTTCCAATACCAGCTATTCAACCCAAATGAACCATAGAAGAACGGGCGGTGGAACCGGTTGATCCGGTAAGAATATCCCAGATCGTCCATTTCATAATAATTATTGATGATGTATTGGTAATCTTCGTCATCGCCGGTTAACGTTGTGTCGGATGCGACTAAATCGAATTCATCAAGTGCATCCATGTCGGCACGCAAATAATCGCTTTGCCCGTCGTCGTGGAAAATGTAATTGTTCAAAGCCTTCGAGCCATCCTGAAGCGTTTCAGATTGACTGATGACTAATTGTTGTTGGTCAATAGTTGATGTGTTCTCAGTTTTTTGCTGACCCTGCATTTTGTCTCCTGAATTATATGAAACAGGTGGAAGCACTATATCGCCGGGAACATAATAGATGTCGTCATCATAAGTACGAGTTACGTAAGTCCCGGTGCTGCAGGCTCCTAATATCAGCAGTGAAGCCAGCATGAGTGTTACGTTCGTTTTCATAATTCTTCCTCCTTAATAATTTTTAAAATATTTGCTTTCTTTGTAGCTTCAAAACTAAGAAGAAAAAAACAAATACCATACCAAAAAATCAGAGATGGCAAAAGAATTGACTTCGCGTAGTGAAAATTATTCGCAATGGTACAACGACCTGGTAGTGAAGGCTGATCTGGCTGAAAATTCGGCTGTTCGGGGATGTATGGTCATTAAACCGTATGGCTATGCAATCTGGGAAAAGATGCAGGCCGTGCTTGATGGAATGTTTAAAGAAACAGGCCATGTAAATGCTTATTTTCCCCTGTTTATCCCGAAATCGTTTTTCAGCAAAGAGGCTGCCCATGTGGAAGGTTTTGCAAAAGAATGTGCTGTTGTTACGCATTATCGGTTGAAAAACGACCCGGATGGAAAAGGCGTGGTCGTTGATCCGGAGGCAAGGCTGGAAGAAGAATTGATTGTGAGGCCGACATCGGAAACCATTATATGGAATACCTATAAAAACTGGATACAGTCGTACCGCGACCTGCCCATTTTATGCAACCAGTGGGCCAATGTGGTTCGTTGGGAGATGCGCACCCGTTTGTTTTTGCGCACTGCCGAATTTTTGTGGCAGGAAGGTCATACTGCCCATGCCACGCAACAGGAAGCGCTGGACGAAACGATGCAGATGATCAATGTGTATGCAACTTTTGCCGAAAAATTTATGGCGGTGCCGGTTATTAAAGGGGCGAAATCGGAGAACGAACGTTTTGCCGGCGCTCTGGAAACCTATTGCATTGAAGCGCTGATGCAGGACGGGAAAGCATTGCAGGCAGGGACTTCGCATTTCCTGGGACAAAATTTTGCACGGGCGTTCGATGTTACTTTTGCCAATAAAGAAGGCCGCGAAGAACATGTATGGGCAACCTCGTGGGGCGTTTCCACCCGTTTGATGGGGGCGCTTGTGATGGCTCATTCCGACGATAACGGCTTGGTGCTCCCTCCAAAACTGGCCCCGTTCCAGGTCGTAATTGTCCCGATTTATAAAAATGAAGAGCAGTTGAATGCCATTTCAGAAAAGGTAAAAGAAATAGTGGGCAAACTGAAAGCACATGGTATTTCAGTAAAATACGACGATAACGATAATAAGAAACCGGGTTGGAAATTTGCCGAGTACGAATTGAAAGGTGTCCCGGTGCGTTTGGCAATGGGGCCGCGCGATCTTGAAAACGGGACTGTTGAGGTAGCCCGTCGCGATACGCTGACCAAGGAAGTGGCTTCAGTTGATACTATCGACGAATACGTCGGAAAACTACTGGATGATATTCAGGAGAATATATACAAAAAAGCGCTGGATTTCAGGAATGGAATGATTACCAAAGCCGATAGCTATGATGAGTTCAAAGAGATATTGAACAGCAAAGGCGGATTTATTCTGGCTCACTGGGACGGAAGCGCAGAAACCGAGCAGAAAATAAAAGAAGAAACCAAGGCAACCATCCGTTGTATTCCTTTCGAACGCGATGAAGAAGAAGGCGCCTGCATTTATTCCGGGAACCCGTCGAAAGGGAGGGTACTGTTTGCGGTTGCATATTAAAATCTGGACGAAATGATAATACGGTGAAAGCAGTCAGTTTTTGGCTGCTTTTGTTATTTTTATAAAAATTTAATGGAGCTGATAATGAAAAAGACACCAGAAGATAAAAAATTTGAAACCCTGATTGCAAAATCAACAATAAAACAACTGGCCTACAAAAACGTGTTCGATGCATTTGGCCTGATCAAAACAGTGTTAAAAGAATTGGTGGAAGAATACCACGATGCGCTGAAAGGAAAAGTTGACGACGAGGTGTTGCCTGTTTTTTTGGAAAAAGGTGTATTCGAGGCCGAATTTAAAATTGGCGGCGACCTGCTGATTTTCAGTATGCACTCGAATATTTTTGTGTTCGACCGCGACCACCCGATCTGGAAAACAGAGTATGTGAAAACAAACGGGGCCAATTCATATTGCGGGGTGATCAATATCTATAATTTCCTGGCCGACTCGTTTAAATACAACCGGATGGAAGACCTGGGGTATCTGATTGCCCGGGTTTTCATTAATTGGGAAAACCATTTTTTTGTGCAGGGCAAGCGCCAGACCGACGAAGTGGTTAAAGACTTTGTAAAAGATACCATGAACAAGGAAATACTGCGGAAAATAATTGAAACATCCATTCAGTATGCCATCGATTTCGATTTGCTGGTGCCCCCGTATGACACGGTGAAAATTGCCTCTGTGGAACAGATGATGGTGGCAATCAGTCATTCTAAAATACAAACTGGTAAACGGCTGGGCTTTAAGTTTAATTCGGACGATGTTTAAGAAATGGAAAAAATAGTTGAACGGTTTATCCGTTATGCAAAAATATATACAACTTCTGACCCGAAAAGCAGTTCGTTTCCGAGTACCGGAAGGCAGCTTGTTTTTGCCCGGCAATTAAAGCAAGAGTTGTGTGAAATTGGCCTTTCAGAAGTGGATACCGACAAGAACGGGTATGTAACGGCAACGCTCCCGGCCAATATAGATAAAAAATGCCCGGTGGTTGGTTTTATAGCCCATGTGGATACCAGTCCCGATTTTTCGGGGGAGAATGTCAACCCGCAGTTGGTTGAGAATTACCAGGGTGGGCCGATTTGCCTAAGCAACAATGAAGCCGTGACCCTGACCCCGGAAATGTTTCCCGAACTGTTGCAATACCTGGGGCAGGATTTGCTGGTAACCGACGGGAAAACCCTGCTGGGAGCCGACGACAAGGCGGGCATTGCCGAGATTGTTTCGGCGATGGAATACCTGCTTGCCCACCCGGAAATTAAACATGGCAAAATACGGGTTTGTTTCACCCCTGATGAGGAAATAGGGAAAGGGGCCGATCATTTTGATGTGGAAAAATTCGGGGCCGATTTTGCGTATACGCTTGATGGTGGAGAGATAGGCGAATTGGAATACGAAAATTTCAATGCTGCCGGGGCTCGGATTATTGTTCAGGGGAGGAGCGTCCATCCCGGCTATGCGAAGGGAAAAATGATCAATGCGGTGCTGGTGGCCAATCAGATTATCAGTTTTTTACCTGCCGGGCAACGTCCTGAGCATACTGAAAAATATGAAGGTTTTTACCATGTTACGTCCCTGGAAGGAAATGTGAGTGAAGCAATAATGGAAATGATCATTCGCGACCACGACCGAAAAAAATTTGAAGACCGGAAGAATTTCCTGATCGAATGTTGCTCGCTGGTAAACCTGAAATACGGGGCCGAAGTGGTAAAACTTCAATTAGAAGACCAGTATTATAACATGAAGGAAAAAGTTGAACCGGTGAAATACATCGTTGGCATTGCTGAACTGGCCATGCGAAAAGCAGGTGTGGAGCCGAAAATTAAAGCAATCCGGGGAGGGACCGACGGGGCGCGTTTGTCGTACATGGGGTTGCCCTGCCCGAATATTTTTGCAGGCGGCCATAATTTTCATGGGCCGTACGAATATTTGCCGGTCCGGTCTATGCAGAAGGCGGTAGACGTGATCGTTAAGATTTGTGGGTTGGTTGCGGAAAAAGGTTGGGAAAGTTAATTCCGGAAACGACAAATCTTAAATGCGTTTGGAATATCTCAAAATTTTTTGCTACCGGAATTTATCCACTCAATTATTCATCAGTTGCCTTTATTGCGATTCAGAAAAAAAAATTGTTATTTCAAGTGTTCAAAAAATCAGGAAGATGAGAAAACTCGGGAAGCTTCAGCCACAACCTCTCTGGAACTATTTTGAAGATATTTGCCAGGTGCCACGACCATCCAAAAAAGAAGAAAAAATTGTCCGTTTTTTACTCGATTTTGCCGAACGGAACAAATTGGAAGCAAAATGCGATGAAATTGGCAATGTGCTCATATCAAAACCGGCAAGCGCTGGCAGGGAAGGGGTACCGGTTGTAATCTTGCAGTCGCATGTAGATATGGTTTGCGAAAAGAACAGCGACAAGAAATTTAATTTCGAGACCGATCCGATTGTTCCGTTGATCGATGGAGGTTGGGTAAAAGCTGATGGAACAACTTTAGGTTCCGATAATGGCATCGGGATGGCCGCTCAAATGGCAGTGCTCACTTCAACCGATATTCAGCACGGCCCCATTGAGTGTTTGTTTACAGTCGATGAAGAAACCGGATTGTCGGGAGCTTTTGCCCTGAAGAAAGATTTTATGAATGGGAACATCCTTTTGAACCTTGATTCGGAAGACGAAGGGGAAATGTTTATCGGCTGTGCCGGCGGCATTGATACACTGGCTGAATTAGACGTGGAAAAGGAGCCCGTTCCGGGGCATTCGTTTGCTTTGAAAATAATGGTAAAAGGCCTGATGGGGGGACACTCGGGCGACGATATTCATAAAGGAAGGGGAAATGCAAATAAGATACTGGCCCGTTTCCTATGGCAGGCAATTCGTAAATTCGGGGTCCGAATAGCCGATTTTAATGGAGGAAACCTTCGTAATGCCATCGCCCGCGAGGCCTATGCTGTCATTATTGTACCAACGGTGCAAAAAGAACAATTAGTGGCCGAATTGAATATTTTCTCGGCAGATGTTGAATTTGAATATGAACGGACCGAACCTAATCTGGTTGTCGACCACAGTTCTACCAATATGCCTGATATGGTGCTTAATATCTCATGTCAGGAAAAATTGACCAATATGTTATGTGCCTGTCCGCACGGTGTATTGGAAATGAGCACACGTATGGAAGGAATGGTGGAAACGTCGACCAACCTGGCTTCCGTAAAATTTATTGCCAACGAAAAAGTACAGGTTACTACCAGTCAGCGCAGCGAATTGGAAAGCCGTAAACAGTATGCTGCCGAAACAGTGCGTTCGGTTTTTGAACTGGCCGGCGCCCATGTAACAAACTCTGACGGTTATCCCGGTTGGGCCCCAAACCCGGACAGTAAAGTACTCCGGATAGTTGTGGAATCATACGAAAGGCTTTTTGGCAAAAAACCACTTGTCCGCTCCATTCACGCCGGATTGGAGTGTGGCTTGTTCCTCGAAAAGTATCCAGGGCTTGATATGGTGTCATTTGGCCCTACAATCCGTAACGCCCATTCTCCTGATGAAAAGATCAATATTGAAACTGTAAATAAGTTCTGGGACCATCTGAAAGATGTCCTTGAAAATATTTTTTAATTTTTTTGAAAATTTTTTTATTCACAAAAATCTTTTGAAATCCCCGATTATCCTACCATTTCAGTAGTATATATCATATTGGTCCGTCCCTGAAACAGTGTTTCTGTATTATATATCATTTGGTAAATTAAAAAATTGTTCTATGTTTATCCTATCAAAACAGTAGGAAAAGTAGGATAACATGAAAAAGATTATTAAAACAATGAAAATTAGTGCTTTATCAGCACTTTTTGTGATCATTTCACAAGTGATTTATGCCCAGGTCCAGTATAAATTGGACGCAAAAAATAGCTCAATGGTGATAAAAGGAACTTCAACGATTCACGATTGGGAGATGAAAGTAGGGGAGATGAAGAGTGCGTTTTCACTTTCATCGGGGAACATTTTTGAAGACAAGCTGACAGGAGGGGATTTTCTTGTTAATGTAGAGTCGATAAAGAGTGAGCACAGTCTGATGAATAAAAAAACCTATGAAGCATTGAAAAAGGAAAAATTTCCACAGATCAGGGCAAAAGTAATCAAGGCAGAACAAAGCCCGAATTCAGGAAAAGTACAGGTAGAACTGTCTATTGCCGGCAAAACAAAACTTGTTGAAGAAGACATTCATCTGAAAGACCTCGGAAATGGAAGAGTAGAAATGAAAGGTTCACTTGATCTGAAAATGAGCGAATATGGTATTGAACCGCCCGTAGCATTGATGGGATCAATAAAAACAGGCGATGAAGTGAAAATAGAATTTAATTTGGTATACAGCAGGGAAGGACAGCTGTTGGGAGAAGCAGGCAGAAATAAATAAGAAGGAATAGCAAAAATTAAATTAACATTCGTATGAAAAAGTTTACATCATTATTTGCCATTGTGTTGGTTGCAATGGTCTCTTTTGGACAGCAATTTGAGTTGCCCAAGATTAATGCAGAGGAATTTACCAAAGTGAAAGCCAGCGTAGGCGCTGATTTTTCGATCCAATATCAGTCGATTGATTGTGAGGCTGATAACCTGCAACTGATACCTTTGGGATCGGGTATAAACCTTCCGACTGCAAATTTCACAATTAACGGGGATCTGGCTCCCGGCATGCGTGTGTCGTTAGTGACATATTTATCGTCACGCCATCACAACGAGGCATGGGTAAAAGGGGGTTATTTACTGATCGACCAAATGCCATTTCTGGGCAGCAATGCCGTTGACAATGCAATGAAATACCTGACCCTGAAAGTCGGTGTTTTTGAACCGAATTACGGCGACAGCCATTTTCGCAGGTCGGACAACGGCAGTGTCACCCAAAATGCGTTTGTCGGAAATTACATTATGGATTCGTATACTACTGCTCCCATCCTGGAAGTTTTGTTCCGCCACAACGGGTGGATCGGATTGCTTGGTACTACTTCAGGAACCATCAGTCAAAGCCTTGTTGGTTATACAAATAATGCGTTTGTGGAATATGATATGCTGAAAGAGATGGCTTTTTATGGCAAATTAGGATACGATAAGCAACTGAACGACGACCTTCGTATCCGTCTGACAGGTTCGTTTTACAGCCAGGCTGAAAACCACCGTGGAACTTTATATTCGGGCGACCGCGCCGGTGCGCGATATTATTCCATTATGGTACCGGCTTCGCTGGGAAGCGCCGGGACCGATATCAAATCGAATTCTACCAACGGGCGTTGGGGGCCGGGCGCCACTTATGAATTGCATTCCCTGATGTTTAACTTTTTTGCAAAATATAAAGGATTAGAGCTTTTTACTACATATGAAAGTGCAAAGGGCACCAATGTGGCCGATGGGCCGGAATTTGATTTCAGCCAGTTTGCCATTGAAGGCCTTGCCCGTTTCGGAAAAACAGACCAGTTTTATGTGGGGGCGAGGTACAATACGGTTAAAAACCAGGCCGATGTTTCTGTCGACCGCACACAGATCGGAGGCGGGTGGTTCCTGACAAAAAATGTAATGGCGAAAGTAGAATATGTAAACCAGAAATACCATGATTTTGCAAATTATGGTCCGGAAGCTGGATTTAAAGGGATGATGGTCGAAGCGGCCATTTCATTTTAGTTGATTGGGAGTAAGCAAAGCTATCCGGTAAAGTTGCCGGATAGCTTTTTAAAAAAATCGGTCCGGTATGATGAAACAATTTAAATATATATTGGTTGCTTTTTTAATTCTGCCGGAAGTTATAAAAGCAGTCGTCCCTGAAATTCCATGCGGTGTTTCTGCCTATTTATTCGATCAAATAATAATAACAGGCGCAACAAACGTCAATGAGTTTCAATTATCATATCGCGAAAATACTTTTACCCGGCTTAACGGATCATCTGATGTAAAAAACAATAATTTGCAGATTTGTATCCCCGTACGAAATATTGAAGCCGAATCACAATTAATGCTTGACGATTTTCTGAATATAGTCAATGCCGATATGCACCCGGAAATCAGCATTTCCATGAGCGCCCAGCCTACTGAATTCCTGCAACCCGGGAATTCTGTCATACATCGTATTTCGCTGAGTATGAATGGAAAAACAAATGTGTATACTTGTAAATCAGATGTTTTGTTTTGCCAGCCTGATGGACTTTCCATGGAAGGAAGGCTTGATGTGCGTTTAACCGATTTTGGCATTGACCCGCCACGAAAGTTTTTAGGTATTGTGAAGGTGAAGAACGAAGTATTTATTAATTTCAGGGTTTTGTTTTCAACAGGTCAAAAAGAACCAAAAATTGAAATTCAGCACTAAAACACGGTACGGAATGCGTGCAATGCTTGAAATTGCATCAGACGAAACACAAAGTGGTGTTTTTCAGAAAGATATTGCTGAAAAGCAACAAATATCCGTGAAATATCTCGACCAGATTATCCATGAACTTAAAATAGCCGGGCTGATTGTGAACGTCCGTGGCCGGAAGAGTGGTTATATCCTGACCCGGAAACCCTCAGAAATTACGATGCTGGATATTCATAAAGCATTTGAACCGGGTATTTGTGTTATTGACTGTTTGTCGAGGAGCGTGCATTGTCAGATGAAAGATACCTGCCATACGCGGGGTTTTTGGGGAAAGCTGAATAACATGATCCTCAATTATTTTGAACGTGTAACCTTGCAGGATTTAGTAAACAATAAATCGTTGGTTGATTGAGCGGGTTAAAGGTTTATTTCCTCATGCCATAATTTTTCTGCCTTGTTGTTTTGCATCCTGATTCGCCATTCCTTCGGAAAATAATTGTTGGTACGGGGCCCAATATTTTTTAGAAAACCTAACGGAATATCCCTGAAACAAACCAATTGCCATCCTTTTATGTCCGATATTGGCTTAATTTCTTCTTTACGGAGAAATGTCAGTGCTTCCTCCAAATCCAATCCGATGGTTTCAAATTCATTTTTTTGCAACAGGGACGAAAGTGCCAGAAAATGATGCGGAGTAATATCTTTCCCTTTCAGTTCGGCTATTGGAAGGCCATAATCAGTAACTTTTACCAAATTCCGAAGAACACCGATTTCGTTTCTCCAGCGAGACGGTGATACGACCGCCATATCGCGTTGAACGAGGAAATCAAAATCACCGGGTGATACCCATTTTTTCAGATAAGACATATCTGCAGGGATTTTATTTGTGATTGTTTTCATCTTTTTCGGGAAACGAAAAGATGACTGCTCTTCTGTTTTGCGAAGCAAAGTGATGAAAAAACCTTCTCCGCTTACCTTGTGAGGCCAAAAACGGTATGCAAAAACCCCGTCGTGTTCTATTTCTTCAATGTTCCATTCCGGGGCAAGGTTGATCCTGATACTTTCAAATTTAGCTCGTGTTTGCAGCCATTTCAGGTTTTCTTCGTTTTCTTCGGGGTTGAAGGTACAGGTGCTGTATATCATGTACCCACCGGCTTTAAGGCTTGTCCATATATCGGCCAGGATACGGCGTTGGCGAACCGAGCACAAGCCCGCGTGATTGGGCGACCATTCATTGCGGGCGGCAGCATCCCGCCTGAAGAGGCCTTCGCCCGAACAGGGGGCATCAATAAGTATCAGATCGAAGAACCCGGTAAGTTGTTTAAAATCTTTTGGATCATTGTTACAGATCACCACATTGTGCGGTCCCCATTTACGGATATTCTCCTGAAGTATTTTTGCCCTCGGCTGGATTACTTCGTTTGATATTAACATATCGTCGTCGTTCATTAATGTCAGCAAATGAGTCGATTTTCCGCCGGGAGCACCACACAGGTCAAGAATCAGCCTTGGCCCGTCAGACATTGTGGCCCTAAAAACCTGTTCCAAAAACATCGAACTTGATTCCTGCACATAATAGGCACCTGCATGCAGTAGCGGGTCGAGAGTAAAAATAGGCCTTTCATCCAGAAAAAAACCGGTTGAACACCATGGTACCATCCTTAGTCCGGTTGACCCGATTTTAATTTTTCGGGGATTGATCCGCAGGCTGGTGGCAGTGGACTGTTCCAATGAATCTAAAAAAAATTTTGCCTGACAGCCAAATTGCCTGTATATCCTTTCGACAAATGCGTTGGGTAACTGATATGCGTCCTGTTTATTCATCCGCTTCAAAATAACGGTATATTTTTCGAAGTTCAAAACTGAAGACCTGATGCCCAAAGCTGCTTTTGCTTCTTCCGAAAATTAGTACAAAAGCGTATAGAAGGAAAAAATGTTGAATTTTACTTTGAATTTCATTAACCGACAAAGCATTGGACATGGTTGACAAAAATATTGTGAATTCGTTGAACGAAAAATGGAAAGGAAGGCCGATTGAAGAGATACTTCATTTTCTCGCCGTGAATTTTGAAAAGAAAGTGGTTTTTACAACCAGTTTTGGTATAGAAGACCAGGTGATTACAGATTATATTTTTAGAAATGACATCCCGGTCAAAGTAATTACCCTTGATACAGGGCGTTTGTTTGAAGAAACATACAAAGTTTATAACCGGACGATCGAGAAGTATAAAAAAACCATCGTCCCGTATTTTCCCAGGCACGAGGCCGTTGAGAAATTGCTTCAGGAAAAAGGGCCTCTCAGTTTTTATTTGTCACCCGAAAACCGGAGGGAATGCTGTAATATCAGGAAAGTTGAACCGCTCGGGAGGGCATTAGAAGGGATGGAAATATGGGTTACCGGTTTGCGTGCTTCGCAATCCGATAACCGGAGTACCCTTTCGTTGTTCAACTGGGATGAGGGGTTCCGTATAATTAAATGCAACCCGCTGTTGGATTGGAGCTTAGATGAATGCACCCGTTATGTGAAAGAGAACAATGTACCGTATAATGTGCTGCACGACAGGGGATTTGTGAGTATCGGGTGTGCCCCTTGCACAAGGGCAATTAAGCCGGGCGAAGATTTTCGGGCTGGCCGTTGGTGGTGGGAAAATAATTCAAAAAAGGAGTGTGGGTTGCACACTCATCAATAGAATTTCAAAAAATAAAACAACTGCTAAAAATGAAACTGCCTGAATGTGTATGGCAGTTTCATTTTTCAATGTATATCAAGAGTAGCGTTCTGTTTCCGGAAAAAAGAAATTGCTTTCGACTTGCGCATTTTCATCGCTGTCGGAGCCATGCACTGCATTGAGCGATTTCGATTCTGCAAATAACCTGCGGATGGTGCCCTCTTTGGCTTCTTTCGGATCGGTAGCGCCAATCAGTTCACGGAATGCGCCTACTGCGTTTTCCTTTTCCAGGATGGCAGCAACAATCGGTCCTGAACTCATAAAGTCGGTCAATTCATTGTAAAAACCTTTGTCTTTGTGCACTGCATAAAAATCTTCTGCTTGTGCTTTGCTCAGCCGGGTCATTTTCATGGCTACAATTCGAAAACCAGCTTCTGCAATTTTATTTAAAATGGGGCCGATGAGATTTTTTTGTACGGCTTCCGGTTTTACCATCGTGAGGGTCTTGTTCCCTTTCATCTCATTAATTTTTAATTGTCCTGTTTAATGTATGGAAGATATTATCTGTATTCATTCAGGTATTTCTCATTAAATTGAAATTTACCCGGGCCTCTAAAATAGAAATTAAAACGGGAAAAAAAGGACTGCCACCGGCAGAATTTTTATATTTGTACTTCACCAAAAAAGAAAAGAGATTGGAACGTTTTAGCAGTGAGGAGATTAATGGATTTAAGGCCTGTCTGGAGAAAAAACGAGGTTTAATCGTTTTGGTACCGCATATCAATGCCGACGGTGATGCAACGGGATCGGTTTTTGGTTTGTGGAAGGTTTTGAGAAATATGGGCCTGGATGCCCGCGTGATCAGTCCGAACAGTTATGCCAATTATTATAATTGGATGTGTGGCCATTCGGACGCCATTATGTTTGGCTGGAAAAAAGAATATGCGACCAAACTGATGGGGCAGGCCGAAACCCTTATTTGCATGGATTTTAACCAGCCTTCGAGGGCCGGCGAAATGGAACCGCTCATCAGAGATTTCCAGGGAACCGTCGTTTTGATTGATCACCATCCGGACCCTGCTGATTTTGCAGATGTTTTAATCTCGGATACCCGGCGAAGTTCGACTGCCGAATTGGTGTTTGCCTTGCTATGCGAAGCAGGTTTACAAAAATATATCGACAAAGATGCTGCGTCCTGCTTTTTTGCAGGCATTATGACCGATACCGGATCATTCAATTACGGCGTTTCCGACCCGGAAACTTTTCAGACAGTCAGTAAATTGCTTGAATACCGAATTGACCAGGATACTATTCATTCGGCCATTTACGACAATTTCTCGGAAGAGCGGATGCGTTTGCTCGGGCATTGCCTTCACAACCGGATGAAGGTTTTTCCGCAATACCATGCCGCATATGTGTACCTTACCAAAGAAGACCAGAAAGAGTTCAATTTCAAAAAGGGCGACAGCGAAGGATTTGTCAATTATCCTTTATCGATCAGGGATATTCATTTTAGCGCATTTTTTACCGAAAACGACGATCATGTAAAAGTTTCGTTTCGCTCGAAAGGCAATTTTCCGGTCAATCGTTTTTCCGAAGAGAACTTTAACGGTGGAGGCCATTTGAATGCCGCAGGAGGAGAGATTTATGTAAGTCTAAAGGAAGCGGTTGATACGTTTGAAAGATTATTGCCTTCGTATGAAGAGCAGTTGAAAAAATCAGAAACCAGATAAAAATGAAAATCAGGAAAATTTTAAATCTGTTGTTACCGGCAGTATTACTTGTTGCTTCTGTTTCATGTGGAAAAGAGGAGGAAGAAGAAATTACGTATTCGGCTGAAAAGGAACAGGAGTTATTGCAGGAATACCTTGATTACCTGATCGGCGAAGACTATGATATTGATACAACCGCGAATGGAGTCTTTTATGTGACGCTCGAAGAAGGTACAGGAAATATGCCCCGGTTGGGCGACAAAGTGTCGGTTTCGTATGACGGTTTTTTTATTGGCGGTTCTGTATTCGATTCATCGGGTAATCCTGCATCAAACGGGTATTATACATACATTCACGGCGTCGACAGCATGATTGACGGGTGGGAGGAAGGTATTGAAACTATCCGGGAAGGTGGGACTTCATTGTTGATTGTACCTTCAAAACTGGCTTATGGTGAATATGGCTCTTATGCAATACCGCCTTATACAACTCTGCTTTTTACGGTTTATGTTCACGATATTGTTCCTGCGGAATAACAAGGATTGGTTATTTGGGGGGGACGAGCGATGAACAGGGCTGAACTGATAAAAAAACTGCTTCCCGGTTTTATCCCGCTTTTTGTGTTTATTGCCGCCGATGAGATAGGGGGAACCACAGTTGGTTTGGTTGCCGCACTTGTTACCGGCATTGCCGAACTGACCTGGATCGGTTTCAGGGAAAAGCGCTTCGATAAGTTTGTGTTGTTCGATACTTTTTTGTTGGTTGCGTTGGGTGGTGTTTCCATATTACTTGATAACGATCTCTTTTTTAAACTGAAGCCCGGGCTTATCGAGCTCATCCTCTGTACTATTTTGGCAGTCTCGGCTTTCTCCCCGCACGACATCGTCGGCCTGATGACCCGGCGCTACATGAAGGATTTTTCAATGAATGATCTTCAGTTGAAGCAGCTGAGAAACAGCATGAAGTTCATGTTCTTTGTTTTTCTGGGGCACACCCTGCTGGTTTTTTATTCGGCTTTTTATTTGTCGAAAGAAGCCTGGGTTTTTATTAGCGGTGGCTTATTCTATATTTTGTTTAGCCTCATTTTTTTGATTGAACTTTTGAGACAGAAGCAGAAGCGGAAAGAAATTCAGGAGGAAGAAGAATGGCTCCCGCTGGTCGATGAGCAGGGAAAAATAGTGGGTAGGGCATCGCGTTCGCAATGTCACCAAGGCAAAAAATTGTTGCACCCGGTCGTACATTTGCATTTGCTGAATAAAAACAAAGCCATATTTCTGCAAAAACGCCCGATGAACAAGCTGGTGCAGCCGGGCAAATGGGATACTGCGGTCGGAGGGCATATTTCGTTCGGCGAAAAACTGGAAGATGCCCTTAAGCGTGAAGCATGGGAGGAAATCGGGCTCCGCGATTTTTCGGCCCGCCTGATAAAAACCTACAAATGGGAAACGGAAATTGAGGTTGAACTGATTTATGTGTTTGTGAGTTACGATTTTAAAAATATCAATATTCATTCTGAAGAAGTTGAAGAAGGCCGTTTCTGGACCCGTAACCAAATCGAGAAAAATCTTCGATCAGATGTTTTTACCCCCAATTTTGAACACGAATACCGGATATTGAAAGAAATTATTTGAATGCTTCTTTCTAAATAAATTCTTCTCTTAATATTAATTGTCAGAAGATCAGTAATCTGTATCATATCTTATTTAGAACACCTACTTCGTAATATAGGTTATAACCAGATGTTGGTATTTCTTATATTTTTGCGCAATATTAATTCAGTCTAAATAATAAAAAAAATGAAACCCACATGACAAAAAAAAGACCCCCAAGAGAATGAAAATTGGGAGCGGTGCGAACGATACCATTTCAAAAGAGGATTTGTAATTTAGTTATGGCATAAGCCAAATAACTAAAAGA
>JAVEYG010000080.1:0-6198 GCA_034003625.1 Prolixibacteraceae bacterium
GTCAATTATTGCCTGCTTCGCCCTCTGTCCCTTATTTCCTGAAGGATGGATGCCAGCTCTTTTACTTTCTCAGGGTTCCCGGCAGCCAGGTTCCGGATTTCTCCGATATCGTCTTTCAGGTTATAAAGCTGAGGTTCCGGGTCGTTTCCCATCTCGATATTTGTATTTTTACTGATTCGCGGTCCGTTTTTCGGTTCAATGTATTTCCATTCACCTTTTATAACTGACAGTGCGCCGGCATGCTCAATCAGATGGTCGCGGTCTTTGCCCGATTTTCCGAGAAAAGCATCCAAGGTATTGAAACTGTCAGGGGCATCACTTTCTTCCAGCGGAACATTCAGCATGTGGGCAAAGGAGGCCATGAAATCGACTTGGCTGACCAATGTTTCTGATACGCCGGGTTTGATGATGCCAGGCCAACTGATCAGAAAAGGAACCCGTGTTCCAGCATCGAAAGCCGAATATTTGCCACCGCGAAGGGGACCCGACGGGTTGTGCCCATTTAGTTTGGTGACAGCTTCATCAACGTATCCGTCATCCAGCACCGGGCCATTATCGCTGCTGAAGATTACAACCGTATTTTCTTTCAGGCCAAGTTGTTCCAGTTTATCGAGCACCTGTCCTACACACCAGTCCATTTGCAGGATGGCATCGCCGCGATAGCCCAGTCCGCTCTTCCCCGCAAAACGAGAATGTGGCACACGCGGCACATGAATATCGTGGGTGGAGAAATACAAAAAGAAAGGTTCTTTCTGATGTTGTTCGATAAAGTTGAGGGCTTTCCCCGTAATCATATCGGCCATGTCTTCATCTACCCACCGGGCTGCTTTTCCGCCGCTCATGTAGCCGATGCGTGAAATCCCGTTGATGATGGTGAAATTATGTCCGTGGCTCCACATTTGTTTCAATAGTTCAGGATGGTCTTTCCCCGTGGGTTCATTGCCTATTTTTTCCTCGAAACTAACCTGTATCGGGTCGTTTGGATCAAGCCCCACTACTCGTTGGTTTTCGACATAAACACAGGGAACACGGTCTCCGGTTGCCGGGATTAGAAACGAATAGTCGAACCCCAGTTCGCGCGGCCCGGGATAAATATCCCCATTCCAGTCTGGTCCTTCCTGCCCGCCAAGGCCTAAGTGCCATTTTCCAACTACTCCGGTTTTATAACCGGCTTTCTGGAAAATATCGGCGATGGTAATCCTTTCCGGGTCAATGATCAAGGAAGCATCGCCGGGCGCAATCCCGGTTCCCTGTTGCCGGAAAGCATATTGGCCGGTGAGCATTGAAAAACGCGAAGGTGTACAAGTGGCCGATGAAGCATGCCCGTTGGAAAACCGGATCCCTTCGGCTGCAATGCGGTCGACATTCGGTGTGCTCACTTTTGTAGCCCCGTTACAACTCACATCTCCAAAACCAAGGTCATCAATATAAATGAGAACAACATTGGGTTTCGCGGGAACTTTTTTTTCTTTGGCTGCCGGGTTGCACCCGCCCAAAATGAACGGCGACATTGCAACACAGCACGAAATAACAGCTTTGTTACTCATGGGTTTAATGTTTGATAAGTTGTTAAATTTTGGTTCTGCAAGATACTAAAAAATATCAATGGCCCGGGCCGGGATCAAAAATCCAGATCAAAAATGGAGAAAGGATGTATTTCTGAAAAATAACTGAAAAAATTAATATGCCTGTTGCGGAGCAGGTATAAATATAAAAAAATTACAAAAATATTATACAACACCCTTTCCGTATGAGGGGTACCTGAAAATTATTTTTACTTTTGAAGAGTTTTTACAAAGAAGAACAGTAACAATTTATTAAAAATATTACAGGTATGGCTGAATTCAGGTTTAATGCATTGAAGGAAGTACTCTCCAGAAAACCACAAGAAGTGAAAAGAGAAGATATTCTGACTTCCGATTTTTTCAGTGTATCAGTTTTCGATCGCCCGAAAATGAAAAAATATCTTTCAAAAGAAGCGTACAAAGCGGTTATTGATGCGATTGACAATGGGACGACCGTTGATCGGAAAATGGCCGACCAGGTGGCGCAGGGCATGAAAGCATGGGCGGTGGAAAATGGTGCGACCCATTATACCCACTGGTTCCATCCCCTCACCGACGGGACTGCAGAAAAGCATGATGCGTTTATTGTTCACGGGGAGAACGGCGGGGTAGTGGAAAGTTTTTCGGGTTCTGTGCTGGCACAGCAGGAACCCGATGCGTCATCGTTTCCGAGCGGCGGTATCCGGCAGACATTTGAAGCCCGCGGCTATACAGCATGGGACCCCTCGTCTCCTGCGTTCGTGGTTGACGGCACACTGACCATTCCCACGATTTTTATTTCGTACACCGGCGAAGCGCTTGATTATAAAACACCCCTGCTCCGTTCGCTGCGTGCCATTGACGAAGCAGCTACCGTCGTGTGCCAGTATTTCGATAAAAATGTAACGAAGGTACATGCCAATCTGGGATGGGAACAGGAATACTTCCTGATTGACGAAGCTCTTTTCATGGCCCGCCCCGACCTGATGCTGACCGGACGTACTTTGATGGGGCATGCTTCGGCCAAGGACCAGCAACTCGACGACCATTATTTTAGTTCGATACCAACACGGGTATACCGGTACATGGAAGACTTAGAAAATGAATCGTATAAACTTGGTATCCCGCTGAAGACCCGTCACAATGAAGTTGCACCCAACCAGTTTGAACTGGCGCCGATATACGAGGAAGCCAATCTGGCCAACGATCATAACCAGTTGATCATGGACCTGATGAAAAAAGTGGCCCGTCGGCATAATTTCAGGGTACTTTTTCATGAGAAACCATTTGCAGGCATCAACGGTTCGGGCAAACACAGTAACTGGTCACTGGCAACTGATACAGGGGTAAACCTGTTGTCGCCGGGGAAAAACCCAAAATCGAATCTGCAGTTTCTCACCTTTCTGGTAAATATTATCAAAGCGGTATACGACCATCAGGATTTACTTCGTGCCAGTATTATGAGCGCTTCCAACGCGCACCGGCTTGGAGCCAATGAAGCGCCTCCATCTATCATTTCCGTTTTTCTTGGCAGCGAAGTCAGCAAGATGCTCGATCTGATGGAAGAATCGGTGGTTGACCGAAAAATGACCCCGGATGAAAAAACAGCTCTTAAACTGAATATTGGGCGTATCCCCGAAATATTGCTTGATAATACCGACCGAAACCGTACGTCGCCATTTGCGTTTACCGGGAACCGTTTCGAGTTTCGCGCTGTGGGTTCCTCCGCCAACTGTTCTTCGGGACTGATCGCCCTGAATTCGGCAGTTGCCGCGCAACTGAAAAAGTTCAGTGCCCAGGTGGATGGCCTGATTGAAAAAAATATCCGTAAGGATGAAGCTATTTTCCAGGCGTTGAAAAAACTGATTGTGGACTGTAAACCTGTGCGGTTTGACGGGAACGGGTACAGCGAAGAGTGGATTATTGAAGCCGAATCGCGGGGACTGACCAACATTACCAGTGTGCCGAAAGCGTTGGAGGCATTTATCAGCCCGGAAGCAAAAGAACTTTTTAAAAGTGTAGAGGTTTACAACGAAAAGGAACTGGAAGGACGGGCAGAAGTAGAATACGAGAAGTATTTTAAAAATATCCAGATTGAGGCGCGTGTACTGGGAGACCTTGCCATTAACCACATAGTACCCACGGCAGTGAGGTACCAGACCATGCTGCTTGAAAATGTAAAGGCGATGAAAGAAGTATTTTCGGAAGCGGAATACAACGAACTGGCTTCCGGACGGAAAGAATTGATCAAGGAAATAGGAGGCCATGTTTCGTCTATTAAATCGCTGGTAAAGGAAATGGTGGAAGCACGAAAAGTTGCCAACAGAATAGAAGATTCGATCGAAAAAGCAGAAGCTTACGATGTTTCGGTACGTCCGTTCATGGAAGAAATCCGTTATCACATCGACCATCTGGAACTGACAGTGGACAATGAATTGTGGCCATTGCCCAAATACCGTGAATTGTTGTTTGTAAGGTGATTTGGATAACCGGAAAGCCTGTATTGATAAATCTGGTTTCTCCTCTTGGGTAAAGTGCTTGAAATATTGTATTTTAGCCCGGATAAAATTCCGGTTATATGAAATTTAGGATCGCCTTTGTGTTTTTTCTGCTTGTTGTTTTCAGTTCGTGTACAACCGGACGGTTGCTGACGGAAGCTGACCGGGCGTTTGAAAGAGGCGAATATTACGCGGCGCTCGAAAAGTATAAATTAGTCAGCCCCAAAGAGAAGGATACACGCAAAAAAGCACAGCTTACATTACGTATGGCAGAGGCCTACATGGCGCAGGGGAGCTATTTGCAGGCGGCAATCTGGTATAAAAATGCCATTCGGCGGGGAAATAACAGCGCCAATGTCCGGCTGTCGTATGGCGATGCCCTTCGTGCGGGTGAAAAACCGGATGAACTGGATCTGCTTCTGAATGAATTGAAAAAAACAAATCCCGACGATCCGAAACTTAAGAACAACATTGAATCGCTCAAACTGATCCGCCACTGGCAAAAATTGCCGCCCATTTACCTGATTGAAAACCTGAAAGCTCCTAATTCGTCGGGCGATGAGCTTTCAGCGGCCCTTCTTCCGGGGAAAACCAGCCACATCATGTTTTCATCTTCTTCTGAAAATGCAAGCGGAAAGGATACCAGTCCGGTTACCGGGCAAAAATTTGCCGATATATTTGTTGCCGGATACGATTCGGTACGTTCCCGCTGGCTGCTTCCACAGTTGCTGGGCGACAGTTTGAAGATCAACACGGAAGCACATGAAAGCGGAATCACCATAGATCAGGAAGGAAAACTCGTCGTCTTTGCGCGCGCCACATACATAAATGGACAAAAAATGATTTCCCGTCTTTATTTCTGTAAAAAAGAAAACGAAAAATGGGCTGCGCCGGAACCAATTTTTTTTACAAACGACGGGGCGACGTACGAAGATCCGTCAATATCTGCTGATGGCAAATGGCTTTTGTTTGCTTCCGACAGGGTCGGGGGCTTGGGAAAAACGGATATTTGGAAATCGGAAATAAACGACGGACAGTTTTCGGAACCGGTAAACCTGGGGGGACAGATCAACACGCCGGGGCGGGAACTTGGGCCGTACAGAAAGAAAAACGGGCACCTTTATTTTTCTTCAGACTATCATCCGGGAGCAGGGGGGCTCGATATTTTTCGCGCCACGGTTGACCTGAATGGCAAATGGACTGTGGAAAATATGTCGACTCCGGTAAATTCGCCTGCCGACGATTTCGGGATCGTATTTTACGACCGGGGCGAACGCGGTTTTTTTTCCTCTTCGCGCAAAGGTTCACGGAGAACCGACCTGTATTCGTTTTATTCCCCTCCCCGCTTGTTCCAGTGTTTTGGCAAAGTATGCAATACCGAAACCGATTCGGTGATCGACAATGTGAATGTACGGGTTGTTGGAACCGACGGTACATCGCTGCTGATGAAAACCGAAAAAGGTAAATTCCGGGTTGACCTGAAACCGGAGACAGACTATGCGATCATGGTGTTTAAAAAAGGATACCTGAATGCACAGGCAAAAATCTCGACCCGCGGCCTGCGTGATGCGTTCGAATTCAACCTCGATTTTTTGCAGACGCCGACCGACCAGCCCATTGCGATTGACGATATTTATTACGAGACCGGCAAATGGGATTTGTTGCCTGAGTCGCTCGTTTCACTCGATAAACTGGTTGAGGTGCTGACCATTAACCCGGATATTTCCGTGGAAATCATGTCGCACACCGACGATGTGGGAGATGCCGTTTTTAATATGGAGCTTTCGCAAAAACGGGCCGATGAGGTAGTACGTTACCTGGTTCGGAAAGGAATTGCGGCAGGCCGTCTGAAAGCCAAAGGATACGGCGAATCGTTACCGCTAAAAGTACGGCTGAAAACAACAAGAAAATACCGCTTCCTGAAAGAAGGCGATATACTGGGCATCAGATATATTGAACAGCTTTCCTCCCTGCAGCAGGATATTGCCCGCAGCCTGAACCGGCGGACCGAATTCCAGGTGTTGGAATAATTCTGTCCCTGCTTTTTTTGCCGGTATGCCCGAAGGAAAACAGATCAGCAAGAAAGCAATCCCGGTAAAGGCTTCAGTTGGTACTTGTTTTTATTCCTGACTTCTGACGCTCTTCGGTTTTGCGCT
>JAVEYG010000042.1:0-29901 GCA_034003625.1 Prolixibacteraceae bacterium
TTGCCAAAATCAAAGAGATAGCTCCTGATATAATTCACTTACACCACCTTCACGGGTATTACATCAACATCAAAATTTTATTCGATTACTTATCCACAGCAAACATTCCGGTGGTATGGACCTTCCATGATTGCTGGGCGATTACCGGTCATTGTGCTTATTTTGACTATATTGGATGCAATAAATGGAAGACAATATGTAACCATTGTCCTCAAAAGACAGAATACCCAGCAAGTTTATTGATTGATCGATCTAATAAAAACCATAAATTAAAAAAGGAATTATTTACATCTGTCAAAAGTATGGTTGTTGTGCCTGTTTCTAATTGGTTAAAAGAAATTGTTCTTGAATCATTTATGCAAAATATTCCTGTACAAACCATTCACAATGGCATTGATATTTCAATTTTTAAACCACAATGTAATGATGGTAAAACTAGAACAAAATATGGTGTAAATAATAAATTTATGCTTTTGGGAGTAGCAAGCCCATGGACACGAAGGAAAGGTTTGAATGATTTCATTGAGTTGAGCAAATATTTATATGAAGATGAAATTATTGTATTGGTTGGACTAAATAGTAATCAAATAAAACTGTTGCCTAAAAATATAATTGGATTAACAAAAACAGAAAACAAACAACAATTAGCTGATTTATATGGCGCTGCAAGTGTTTTTATGAACCTGTCCGTAGAAGAAACTTTTGGTTTAACGACTGCAGAAGCCTTAGCTTGTGGAACTCCTGCGATTGTGTATAATGCAACAGCATGTCCTGAAATTATTGATCCGTATACAGGCATAGTTGTAGAAAAAGGCTCAATAACAGGACTTGTGAATGCCATTAAAGTAATAAAAGAAAAAGGAAAAAACAGCTACTCCGCTGCATGTAGGAAAAGAGCCGAAGAAAACTACGAGAAGAACAAGCAGTTCTTCAAATATATAGAGTTATATAATTCATTATTATCAAAATAATATCTTACACCGAATGAAGATCAATCGAGAATATCAGGTTTGTACCAACTGTGTCATGGACACGTCCGATCCGAATATCCATTTCGACGAGCATGGAGTGTGCGACCACTGCCACGATTTTGAAACGTCAGTAAAGCCCAATTGGCATACCGACGAAAAAGGCAAACTGGCGCTGGAAACTATTGTTCAGAAAATAAAAAACGCAGGGAGAAAAAATGAATTCGATTGCTTACTTGGGTTAAGTGGTGGCGTTGATAGTTCATACATGTTACACCTTGCTGTTAAAGAGTTTGGCCTTCGCCCCCTTGTTTTTCATGTAGATGGCGGCTGGAACTCAGAACTTGCCGTTCACAACATCAACGTGATGATCGATAAACTGGGGCTTGATCTGTATACGGAAGTAATCAATTGGGAGGAGATGAAAGATTTTCAATTGGCATTCTTTAAATCTGGTGTTCCGCATCTGGATATTCCACAAGATCATGCATTTATTGCTACGTTATACCAATTTGCTGAAAAATACAAAATCAAATATATTCTAAATGGAGGTAATTTTTCAACCGAATGTGTACAATATCCGATGGAATGGTTCTATTATGGAACCGATATGGTTCAAAACAGAGATATAATAAAAAAGTTTGGAACCATCCCCATGGAAACTTATCCATTCAGCTCCATTTTCAAACACAAAATATATCTAAAATACATAAAAGGAATACATGTGGTAAAACCTCTCAATTTTATGCCTTATATAAAAGAAGATGCTTTATCACTTCTCGAAAAAGAATATGGTTGGAAATCGTATCCGCAAAAGCATTTTGAATCCCGTTTTACAAAGTTCTACGAAGGATACTGGTTGCCGGAACGATTTGGATACGATACCCGAAAAGTCCAATATTCAAGTCTGATCCTCACCGGGCAAATGACACGCGAAGAGGCGTTGGAAAAATTGAAAGAACCCGCTTACAATCCGGCTACCATTGAAGATGAATTTAATTACATTGCGACAAAACTGGGCATTAGTCCCGAAGAACTTCGCCAGTATTTTACCATGCCAAAGAACTATTACTGGGATTACAAAAACCAGCAAAATATTTTCCGCATAGGGGCTCGTGTGTTGCATTTATTAGGGGTCGAAAAAGTGAAGAAGCGTAAAAAATGATCACAATTATTAATTACGGATTGGGTAACATCCGTGCCTTTGTGAATGTATATGAACGATTAAATGTAAAAACAAAAATCGCTCACAAGGCAGAAGACATTAAAGGTGCAACAAAAATAATTTTACCTGGAGTGGGGGCATTCGATTATGCCATGTCTCAACTGAATGCTTCAGGAATGCGGGATGAATTGGAAAAGCAGGTATTGGAAAACAAGGTTCCTGTTATCGGAATTTGTGTTGGGATGCAAATCCTCGCAAAATCAAGCGAAGAGGGAAAATTGCCCGGGTTGGGATGGATCGACGGCCGGGTGAAACTGTTCGATATGTCTTTAATTCCGTATCAAACCC
Organism: Prolixibacteraceae bacterium; assembly: GCA_034003625.1. GTDB lineage: Bacteria > Bacteroidota > Bacteroidia > Bacteroidales > Prolixibacteraceae > GWE2-42-39. Next base: position 2,482 of record JAVEYG010000042.1, read on the forward strand.
GGTTACCCCACATGGGATGGAACAGTATGACCCCGGTTAAAGAAAGTAATCTGTTAGCAGGCTTTAACGGACAGGCCCGGTTTTATTTCCTGCATTCATATTATTTTGAGTGCGAAAATACGGAAGACATTATTTCGACTACAGAATATGGAGTGGTTTATGCCAGCGCCGTAAACAGAGAAAATATATACGGCATACAATTTCATCCTGAAAAAAGCCATTCAAACGGGATACAACTATTACACAATTTTGCAAAACTTTAGCCATGCTATATCCGCGCATAATCCCATGCCTTCTTGTCCATAACAAAGGGCTTGTAAAAACAGTAAAATTCAAAGATCCTAAATATGTAGGCGATCCGATCAACGCTGTTAAAATATTCAATGAAAAGGAAGTTGATGAAATCATGGTTATTGACATCGATGCTACTGCAAAACAAAAAGAACCAGACTATCAATTAATTGAAAACCTGGCCACAGAATGCAGAATGCCCTTATGCTACGGAGGAGGAATAAAAACAGCAGAACAAGCACAAAGAATCTTTAGTCTGGGAGTAGAAAAAATTGCAATTAGTTCAGCTGTAATAGAAAATCCATCATTAATTACAGAATTAGCAGAAAAAGTTGGCAGGCAAAGTGTTGTGGTAGTAATGGATGCAAAGAAAAAAACATTTAGCAATAATTATGAACTTTATACCCACAATGGAACAAAACCCAAAAGTATTGATCCTGTTCAATTTGCCATTCAGGCAGAAAAGCTTGGAGCAGGAGAAATTGTAATTAACTCAATTGACCAGGATGGCATGATGAAAGGATATGACCTAAATCTTATTAACAGAATTAGAGAAGCAATCACAATACCAACAACAGTTCTTGGAGGTGCAGGATCTTCTCAAGATTTGGGTGAGATAATCAGTAAGCATGGCATTATTGGCATAGCTGCTGGCAGCTTGTTTGTTTTTAAAGGAAAGTTCAGAGCCGTTTTAATCAACTATCCAACTCCGGAAGAAAAAAACAACCTAATAGATACCTATTTTTCAACAAATTGGCAAATTACAAAATAACATGTTTACAGACAAAACCCTTCTAATCACCGGAGGAACAGGCTCCTTTGGTAATGCCGTACTAAACCGTTTTCTGAATACCGACATCAAGAAAATACACCTGTTTGACCTTTTAGATAACAGTTATTAGTTTAAAACATTCATCGTAATTGAGTATATTTGTTTGATAACTAAAGAAGCTGAAGAATTGTGACAATATAGCGCCGGATAAAATAATCATAACTTATGACTGAAGAATTAAAACAATATATTGAGAGGCATAAAGCTCTTTTTTGGTACACTCCTGAAAACAAAAAGGAACATATTAGCGATAGTTTATTGATCGAAAACATATTAAATTATGGCACATTGGATGATGTACGGGAATTGATTCAAATAATGGGAATAAATCATGTTGCTAATGTTTTCTTCTCGGCAAAAGATCGGAAAAAATTGAATTATTATCCAGAAATATATAATTTTTTCTATCACGTATTTGCAAAGTATGCACCACAATATTCTTAGTCAAAGCCAAACCGATTTATTGCCTTTAATCAGTTCTTTCAACCGGGAATACTATTTGGTTGGGGGTACGGCTATCGCTTTATACCTTGGGCATCGTCGGTCAATTGACTTCGATTTATTTAAATATGGTAATATTAACCACAAAAAAAACATAGACAAAATTAGGGCATTCAATATGCCTTTTGCCGTAACCCGGCATGTTAGCGAACAACTGAATTTGACCATCAAGGATGTTAAAGTTACTTTTTTTGAATACCCATTTAAGATAAACCTTACAGCCCGGTTTGATAAGCATATACGGCTTCCTTCGCTAATTGATTTAGCGGCAATGAAATCTTATGCATTGGGGCGCAGGTCAAAGTGGAAAGACTATGTTGATCTGTTCTTCTTGATCAGGGATTTTTATTCCGTTGATGAAATAGCCGGAAGGGCAGAAGAAATCTTTGGGGAACTTTTTTCAAACAAATTATTTCGGGCCCAACTGTCTTATTTCGAAGACATTGATTACACCGAAGAAGTCGATTATTTAGTTACAGCCCCAACCAACGACGAAATAAAATATTTTTTAATTGATAAAGCGACTAGTATCATTTAGCCTTTATACGATGCCCATACAAGGTTCACAGTATCACACAGAGTTATACACAAAGAAACACGGTGTATGATAAAACTCAGCTGTACACTGTGTCAGGCTCCGTGAAACATTGTGAAATAAAAATATCAACTCATGTTTACAGACAAAACCCTTCTAATCACCGGCGGTACCGGCTCCTTTGGCAATGCTGTGCTTAACCGCTTTTTGAATACCGACATTAAAGAAATCCGCATTTTCTCACGCGATGAAAAAAAACAGGACGATATGCGCCATCAATACCAAAACCCTAAGATTAAATTCTATATTGGTGACGTGCGCGACAAACGTAGTGTGGACAATGCCATGTACGGGGTGGATTATATTTTTCATGCCGCAGCGCTAAAACAAGTCCCATCATGTGAGTTTTTTCCCACTCAAGCAGTCCGGACCAATGTTTTTGGTACCGAAAATGTTTTGGATTCCGCAATTCAGCATGGGGTGAAAAATGTAGTCGTTTTATCAACAGATAAAGCCTGCTACCCTATTAATGCCATGGGAATCAGCAAAGCCATGATGGAAAAAGTAGCCATTGCCAAAGGACGTGCATTGGGAACCGGCGCTTCAACTACCATTTGTTGCACCCGTTACGGCAATGTAATGGCTTCAAGGGGATCGGTAATCCCTCTGTTTGTAGACCAACTGAAAGCGGAAAAAGATTTAACAATTACCGACCCCAACATGACCCGTTTTATGATGACACTGGAAGATGCGGTAGATTTGGTGTTGTATGCTTTCACAAATGGACAAAACGGAGACCTTTTTGTGCAAAAGGCCCCGGCAGCAACCATTCAGGTTTTGGCTGAATCAGTATTGGAACTTTACAAATCTCCACAACAAGTTCGGGTTATAGGTACCCGGCATGGAGAGAAGCTATATGAAACATTAGTAACCCGCGAAGAAATGGCTAAAGCAGAAGATATGGGTAATTATTACCGGGTGCCTTGTGATTCGCGCGACTTAAACTACGATAAATATTTTGTGGAGGGAGAAGAAGAAATCTCGAAAATAGAAGATTATCATTCGCACAACACACGGCGTTTAAACAAAGACGGGATGAAAGAGCTTTTACTCAAACTCCCGATGATCAAAAAAGATATATTGGGAGAAGATTTTGCACAATCCCCAGCATAGAGTCATTCCACAGTGTAACTCTGTGTAAAAACACAGTGTTACACCGTGAAAATTACCAATATGGCAGAACAACCAACTATTATAAAAGGCGGCAACTTTGCAGATTATCGCGGTTCAATGCGTTTTGTCAATGATTTTCGTTTTGAAAACGTAAAACGTTTCTATTTCATCAAACATCCCGACACCTCTGTTGTTCGGGCGTGGCAGGGACATCAATTTGAAAAAAAATACTTCTACCCTATTTCAGGATGCTTTGTTGTAGCATGGGTAAAGATTGATAATTTCGAAAATCCTGCAATGGATTTAATTCCGGAGTATCACATCCTTTCTGCCGAAAACAGCGAAATCATTTCCATCCCGAAAGGGTATGCCAATGGATTAAAAGCACTGGAACCGAACTCAGAAATACTGGTATTATCGGATATGGATTTGGAAGAATCGGTGAACGAAAAAATACGGTATCCGGCTGATTGGTGGCTTAACTGGAATAAGTTTTAAGATCTCCACAGTGTTACACGGAGTTGAACACTGTGTCACACTGTGAAACTATTATGGAACTTAATCAAATTACCCACGAAATTCTGGATTCAGCATACAAGGTACATACAGCCCTTGGACCAGGTTTACTTGAGTCTGCTTATCAAGCATGCTTAGTTTACGAACTCAGACAAAAAGGATTAAAAGTTGAAGTTGAAAAACCTATACCCTTGATTTACGAGGAGGTAAAATTGGATTGTGGTTACAGAATTGATCTGTTGGTTGAAAACAAGGTGGTCGTAGAATTGAAAACAGTAGAATCATTTACCGATGTTCATACTGCTCAAGTGCTGACATACTTAAAGCTTTCAGAATGTAAAGTTGGGCTATTAATTAACTTTTACACCAAAAGCTTAAAAGACGGTATTAAACGATTAGCTTTATAATTATTTCACTGTGTTCCATAGTGTTAAAAGGTATTTCACAGTAAAAATAAAAACGCTGTGATACTCCGTATAAAAAACAAAATAAAACGGTTAATATTATAACTCAAAATAATTACACAGTGTTACTCTGTGTTAAACACGGTGCTACACTGTGAAACTAATAAAACATGAAGATAGGAATAACCGGTCAAGCCGGATTTGTAGGAACCCATTTATACAATACCTTAGGATTATACCCTGATCAATTTGAACGAATCCCGTTTGAAGATACGTTCTTTTCGGAAAACAAAAAACTCAATGCGTTTGTAAGCAGTTGCGATGTTATTGTCCATCTGGCAGCTATGAATCGTCACCCTGATCCGGAGGTAATTTACAATACAAACATTGGCTTAGTTAAGCAACTGATAGCTGCCTGCGAAGCAACCCAATCAACTCCTCATATTCTTTTTAGTTCCTCTACTCAGGAAGAACGCGATAACCTTTACGGAAAGTCGAAAAAAGAAGGCCGTGAATTATTAGAGCAGTGGGCAAAAAAGCATGGAGCAAGGTTTACAGGATTAGTAATTCCCAATGTATTTGGACCATTTGGTCAACCCTTTTACAACTCAGTTGTTGCCACCTTCTGTCATCAGCTTACCCACGACGAACAACCAAAAATTGACGTTGATGGCGAGATTAAGTTGATCTATGTAGGAGAACTGATCGAGGAGATTATTGATATAATAAGAAGCAGTATACAGATAAAAACGGATAAAAAAATCAGCGAAAACCAGTCGCATCTATGTCTTCCGTGTTCTATAGAAAGGTACGAAGTACCACACACCTCCCAGATCAAAGTATCCGAGCTACTCAAAAAACTGGAATCGTTCAAACAAAATTATCTCTTGTTCGGAACTATTCCCGCTTTAGACAATCCATTTGATCGAAATTTATTCAACACATTTCAATGCTACATTGACCATTCTTCATTTTTTCCATTTAAATTAAAATTAAACACAGATGATCGAGGTTCTTTTGTAGAAACCATCAAATTGAACAGCGGAGGACAAGTTTCTTTTTCGACTACTGTTCCCGGAGTTACCCGTGGAAACCATTTTCATACCCGCAAAGCAGAGCGTTTTACCGTGATTAAAGGAAAAGCAAGAATTGAAATCCGCAAGATTGGAACAGATAAGGTAATTTCGTTCAAACTTGACGGAAATATACCCTCATTTGTGGATATGCCTGTTTGGTACACGCATAATATTACCAATATTGGAAATGAAGAATTATATACAATCTTTTGGATAAGTGAGCATTTTGATGCCAGCGATTCGGATACCTATTTTGAGAAAGTTTAATTGAATAGAACGCAGATTACACTGATAAAACAGATTATCACAGATAAAAATAAATAATAAAAGATTCGTGATCATCAGTAACATCAGTGTCATCAGTATTTCAAAGAACATAGCAAATGAAGAAACTTAAAGTATTAACAGTTGTAGGCACCCGTCCCGAGATCATCCGCCTTTCGGAAGTGCTAAAAAAGTTAGATGCCACATCGAGTATTGAACATATATTAGTTCATACCGGACAAAACTATGATTACGAATTAAATGAAGTATTCTTCAGTGATTTAGGTCTACGAAAACCAGATTATTTTCTGAATGCAGCCGGAAAAAATGCGACCGAAACAGCTGGACAAATATTGATTAACATAGACCCTGTTTTGGCAGAAGTACAACCCGATGCATTTCTAGTGCTGGGAGATACCAACTCATGTCTTTGTGCCATTGCCGCCAAAAAACGTCACATTCCTATTTTTCACATGGAAGCAGGAAACCGTTGTTTCGACCAACGAGTACCGGAAGAAACCAACCGGAAAATTGTAGATCATATTTCAGACATTAACCTAACGTATAGCGATATCGCCAGAGAATACCTTCTTCGGGAAGGGTTGCCTGCTGACCGGATCATTAAAACCGGCAGTCCGATGTTTGAAGTATTGAATGCCAATATGGAAAAGATTGATCAGTCAGATGTTCTAATGCGCTTATCGCTGGAAAAAGAAAAATACTTTGTTGTGTCGGCCCATCGCGAGGAAAATATCAACTCGGAAAATTTTGACAAATTAGTGGCTTCACTTAACCTGATAGCCAATACCTATCAATTGCCAATTATTGTTTCAACCCATCCGCGTACCCGAAATAAAATTAACGAGAAAAAGATTGTATTCAATCCCTTGATTCAATTAATGAAACCACTGGGATTCCATGATTATAATCACCTTCAAAAAAATGCAAAAGCAGTCCTTTCTGATAGTGGAACAATCTCCGAAGAATCATCGATTATGAATTTTCCTGCATTAAATATCCGGGATGCCCATGAACGCCCCGAAGCTATGGAAGAGGCCTCGGTAATGATGGTTGGAATGAATATTGAGCGCATCATGCAAGGGCTGGCTATTCTTGATCTACAAAAACAGGGTACAGAACGGATTTTACGTCCTGTCTCCGATTATTCTATGCCGAATGTATCGGAGAAAGTGGTAAGAATTATAATTAGCTATACGGATTATATTCAAAGGGTTGTTTGGGGAAAATAATTCTGTATATTTTCTAATACTAAATTAATTGTGCATTTTCTGTTTATTGTTGATGACTACTTGCCTTATAGCATTAAAGTTGCAGCTTTAATGATGCATGAGCTGGCTCTGGAGTTTAAGAAGAATGGTCATTCTGTTACTGTATTAACACCAAGACCAAATCAGGAAAATTCTATTGTCATTCAAAAATTAGATGAAATTGAAATCATATATTTTAAATCTGGTAAAATAAAAAATACAGGAAAGATTAGGCGGGCCATAAATGAATCCTTGCTTCCATTTATTCCACTAAAAGTATGTAAGAATTTTTTTGAGAATAAAAGATATGATGGAATAGTTTACTATTCACCTTCTATCTTCTGGGGGTATTTGGTTCAAAAATTAAAAAAAAGATGGAATTGTCCGTCGTACCTGATTTTACGTGACATTTTTCCACAATGGACCGTCGACAATGGACTAATGAATGCAAAATCGCCAATATATTGGTATTTTAAATTTTGGGAATATATCAGTTACAAAAATGCAGATCGAATTGGGGTTATGTCTCCGTCTAATCTAATGTATTTTCAAAAAAGATTTCGGGACATATCAAAATATGAAGTTTTATATAACTGGTCTCAAATATCCAATGTACCCATATTTAAAAGAAAATACCGGAAAGAATTAAACCTTAAAGGTAAAATTGTCTTGTTTTATGGAGGTAATATTGGTCATGCGCAACAAATGATGAATCTTGTGAATTTGGCTAAGCAATTTAAAACAAATGAGAAAGTACATTTTCTTTTTGTAGGAAAAGGAGATCAGGTGGAGCTTATCCTTAGAGAAAAAGAAGATAATTGCCTATCGAATATTACATACCTTCCTTCTGTCAGTCAGGAAGATTATTTTATAATGTTAAATGAGTTTGATATTGGTTTATTTTCACTACATCCGGATCATAAAACACACAATTTTCCAGGAAAGTTATTGGGATATATGAATTACTCCAAACCAATATTGGGATGCGTGAATAAAGGAAATGATTTAATGCAAATAATTAATCACTCAAAAGCAGGTATTGTTGTTGAAAGTGGTGATAATGAAATGTTTTATAGAGCTGCACTTCAATTAATCGAATCAGAAGAATATCGGGAATTTATGGGTAAAAATGGAAGGGAGTTACTCGAAACGCAATTTTCTATTAAAAAGGCATATAATAAAATTTATTTTGCCTTATCTGGAAATTAGAGAGGAATATGACATCCGCAATCATAACCAACTATCTCTCGTTTGAACTTTAATGGTAACTGTTTGTTTCAATTTTATTGGGAAGAGGTTAGCAGCCTGTCGTTTGTAAAGACACATTTAACGTTGTCTTATTGCGACGCAAAACAGAATGTCATTTTGATTTACGGATTAATTGCACCGTATAGGTTTTGGGTTCATTTATCCCGGGGTTGGTATAGTCGTAAGTAGAAAGTAGTAAGTAGTAAGAAAACAGCCATCCAAAAGAAAGACGAACTACTGCACCCGCCGTTCGCCCCCCCCATTTTGGGGGAGTTAGAGGAGGCTGTCATTCGTTATTGAATATTGAAAATTCAATATTGATTATTTTTAAAATTCGCAACAACGATATCCTATTACGGGGCAAATCATTACATTATTTCAATTTTCACACAAACAAACCGAAAAAAAGACAACCCTCGCAACCGGAATAAAAAGTATATATGCTTATGAAACGAACATGTTTGCAAAAAACACAGACACCAATGACCAAATTGCATGAGAGTTCCATCCGATGGTGCATTTTGTTAAAAATAGGCAAACTTGAACTATGAGATAATCAATGACTTAAAAATTTGTGCGGATGAATTTTAAATTTTCCAAACATGCAATAAACCAAATGGAATACAGGGGGGATTAATAATGATTGGGTGAGTTCAATTCTAATGTCTTAGCCCCCTGAACAACTGGAATAAAAATGACCAATCAGTTTGACACTTATCTTTGTAAAGTTATGACAAGAGAAAGGTCAACCACCACAACCAGTTCGTATAATATATCCTCATTTGTTCCGTTAAATCAGTTAGAAATTTTAATTTTGGGGGATTTTGAAACTCAGTATTTATGCAAATAAACAGACCTTTCCGGCATTCAATCTTGCGAATCTTATGTTCCTTCATTATCCGGGATCTTCTTCTCTTTCTCATTCTCTTCCTCATTGCCACCCATCTTTTCGCACAGGAAAATTTTAAATGGTATGCCCGTTCCCATGCGTTGGCTTCTACTCACGAGCTGGTCCCTTTGTGGTTGCATACCGATAAATACGGAACGGTCAATAATTATGGGAACGGGGAACTGACTGTATTGGCAGGGGCTGTTTATCAAACAGAAATTGCCAGGAACATAGATGTGATTCTCGGCGTGGAGGGGTATGCCAGTAATCAGTGGGATTATAAAGCTTTGTCGCAGTTGTATGCCGAATTTAAATGGGGCCCGGCCAGCCTGATCGTCGGAAAACGGAATATCGATTTTCTGAATGCCCGTAACCAGCAACTGCCTTTCATGGATTTTCGCAATATCCGCCCTTTCCCGTATTTTTCGTTTGGTTTTTACGATTATACCAACATTCCTCTTCTGAAAGGTTACCTGCAATTCAGAGCTTCTTTTGTTCAGGGGATACTAAATGGCGACCGCGACCCGATAGGGGTCGACCAACCGTTGTATCATTTTAAAAGCCTGTATGCAAAAACCGGGAACTTTCCGCTTCAGTTATTTATTGGGATGAACCATGGGGTGATTTTTGGCGGGACCATGCAGAATGGTACTAAGATACCGGTTGACTTTTACAATACCTACCTGATCAATGCTTCGGAAAAAGTAGGCGCAGTAATTCCTGGCGAAGGACAAAACAAGCCTGGCGAACATTTGGGTTTTGTGGATAAGGGGGTTATTCTCGATTTCGATAAGCTGTACTTCGATTTCACCTTCCAAAATGTTTTTACCGATTATTCGGGCTTTATCCAGTCCGACGACCACAACCTTATTTTCAACCTGATTTGGAAAGGGAAGCACCCTGTTTCAAAACTAAATTACGAGTACGGGCATACCATTCACCAAAGCGGCATCGGTTTTGGCGACCGTCATTACAGAACCATTGACTCTACCCGGTATGCAAATTATTTGCAGGAAAATTTTCCGGATCAATACCAGGGAGAAGAAGTTTCAACCTATGAAGATTTTACCCGCCTGTTGTATTCCTATACCGGAAGAGATGGGCAATACAGTGGCCGCGATGATTACTTCAATAATGGCATTTATCCTTTGGGACATTTTCACGACGGTCATTTCTTTGGCTATCCATTAATGCATAGTAAACAGCAAATAGAACTGTTTAAGGATGGTGGAATACAGGTATATGAAAACATTGGCAACAACCGCATTCAATCGCACCATTTTGCGGCCGAAGGATGGATCACAGATCGTTTGAACTATAAAGCCAAAGCTACTTTTACCACCAATTTTGGTACGTATGGCGGGTATTATGTACATAACTTTGTGGAACGCGAAGATTATTACTTCCGCGATGGGAAAGCACAAAACTACTTTCTTCTCGAACTGGAGTACGCTAAAGAAGATTCGCCCTTGAAATTCTCGACTTCGATAGGGATTGACACTGGCGATCTGTACGATTCGTATGCAGTTATGTTCGGGATAAATTATTCCGGGGAAAGTTTTGGCAAAACGAAAAAACGGTCAAACAAAGGAAGAACGCCGATTTACCGGTCTGCATACAGTATCTGGAGCCCGTTCTATAAAAAGTAACCATTCAGTTTCCGGTTTCCCGGGTTTGATAGATTATTTTTGTAACTCATTGTAATCTATTGATAAGCAGCGCATAAAATGGGCTTGTGCCACTGCATTTTGTGATTTTTCGGTATGATTTTGGGCGGCCCCGGCCCCGGCTCCCTCAGCCGTTTGGTAAGCTGTGTTTCATTTGCAACCAACAGGTAAATCAACCCCATTATCAATCAGGCAGGTGAAATTTATTCGTTACATTTTGAGATTTCAAAAATTGATCACAGTGCTTACAAGGGTTTCAGGATTTTTATTTTGCAGATGTCAAACTCGGGAGATAATCAGTAATTTTTTTATGCAGGATGAGAAGTAAAGAGATATTGTTTGAAAATGACCACGTATGGGAAAAAGTAGGAGAAGGGGTTACACGCAGATTCTCGGCTACGACGAAACCATTATGATGGTAAAGGTAAAATTTGAAACGGGGGCAACCGGGTATAAACATCAGCATCTTCATGCCCAAACCAGTTATGTTGCTTCCGGTAAATTTGAAGTGATTGTTGGCGATAAAACAATGGCCATTAAAACCGGCGATGGATTTTATGTGGAACCCTGGGTCGTCTGTCTCGAATCCGGAATACTGATCGATGTTTTCAGCCCGGGAAGGGAAGATTTTCTGAAGTCCTGATTCTATGGTACATACCCTAAAAATAAAGCTCCTGAATTTCAGGAGCTTTATTTTTTAACCCTTTTTGAGGATTAAAATCTTTTTTCTTTAATACGGGCTTTTTTACCGGTCAGGCCACGCAAATAGTACAGTTTTGCCCTGCGTACACTACCTTTCTTAACGAGTTCAATTTCTTCGATAAACGGAGAATTGATGGGGAAGATACGTTCAACCCCCACATTCCCAGACATTTTACGTACTGTAAAGGTCTTGGTCAAACCGTTTCCCCTGATTTTGATGACTACCCCCCGGTAATTTTGGATACGTTCCTTGTTACCTTCTTTAATTTTATAATGAACGGTAATGGTATCACCAGGCCCGAAATTAATGCCGGTTTCTTTTACTTCGAATGCGTTTTCCGCTACTTTTAATAAGTCCATTATTTCTGATTTTAGTGGCAATATTGCTTATTTGCGAGCAAGAGATTGCAAAATTGTGGCGCAAAAGTAACAAATTTTAATTGATATCAAATAGTAGCCGGCGAATAATTTTGGGTATTGTCACAGCAAAATTTTCCTTGATTGGCAACATGCTTGACTATAAAATAAAAACAACCTTCGGAGAGAAAGTTGTTTTTCTGGTCGGGATGACAAGATTTGAACTTGCGACCCCACGCCCCCCAGACGTGTGCGCTACCAGGCTGCGCTACATCCCGAAATTTTGTGCTGCAAAAGTATATATCTTCTGCATTTATCCAAAAGTTTGATCAATTTTTTTTCCTGCTGTCACTTGTCAGGTGTTTGTCAGTCGACTACAAGCAGGAATTCCTTTTTGTCCTGTTCCCTTTTCTTCATTACAAAGGAGAATATTTCTGCAATTCATAAATGGTTCTCTTTGTTTTTTTACATTTCTCAACATTTTCATTGAGGGATCTGTTTCCTGCAGCAATATGTAATCCATCTGCAAATGGGTTGTGGCGATATTCAATTTTGTCTATCTCTGTATAATTATTATTGATAACCGGGGTGTTGCAGGTATTTACAGGTTTTGTACTTTTGATCGGCGAAAAAACGTAAAAATTAAATAACCATGTTTCAATCATTAAATCTTAGCGAGGAGAATAATAGAAATAATCAGGAGCGAAACTCCGATGTTGAAAAAGTACGCTGTCTGATCATCGGATCGGGGCCCGCCGGGTATACCGCGGCAATCTATGCGGCCCGGGCTAACCTGAAGCCGGTCCTTTACGAGGGGCTTCAGCCTGGCGGCCAGTTGACGACGACTACTGAAGTTGAGAATTTTCCCGGCTATCCTGACGGAGTAACCGGGCCGGTAATGATGGAAGATTTGAAAAAGCAGGCGCAACGATTTGGTACCGATATCCGTTGGGGTATGGCCACTAAGGTTGACTTTTCGGGCTTGGCCCACAAAGTATGGATTGACGGCAACAAATTGATTGAAGCCGAAGCTGTAATCATTGCAACAGGGGCTACTGCCAAATATCTTGGGCTGGAAGATGAAAAGAAATATGCAGGGGGTGGAGTTTCTGCCTGTGCAACCTGTGACGGTTTCTTTTATCGTGGAAAAGATGTGGCTGTGGTGGGAGGCGGCGATACGGCTGCCGAAGAAGCCATTTACCTGGCAGGGCTGGCAAGAAAGGTATACCTGATTGTTCGCCGTGACCAGCTCCGTGCTTCAAAAGTAATGGCTGACCGCGTAGCCCGAACTCCCAATATTGAAATTCTTTGGAAACATCAAACCAAAAGTTTGTATGGCGATGGAGTGGTTGAAGGCGCAGTGTTGGTGAAAAACAAAGATGAAGCAGACGAAGAAGAGGTGCGGATTAAAATTGATGGCTTTTTTCTGGCTATTGGCCACAAACCCAACTCGGATTTTGTGAAGGATTACCTTACCACCGATGAGGTGGGATATATAACAACTATTCCCGGAACATCGAAAACCAATGTGCCCGGGGTATTTGCCTGTGGCGATGTGCAGGATTCGATTTACCGTCAGGCGGTGACTGCTGCCGGTTCGGGGTGTATGGCAGCCATTGATGCGGAGCGTTATCTTTCGGAAAAAAATTAATGATCAGCTTTATAAAACAAAAAGCCCTCATGTTTCATGAACAGGGGGCTTTTTTATTTGATGATATTTTGTCAGGCAATATCGGGTATCTGGCTCAGATTATATTTTCCTTCTTCCAATTTCTTCTTTATATGCGAAAATGCTTCGATGGTATATTTCACGTCTTCCAGTGTGTGCATTGCTGTCGGAATTAATCGCAACATAATTAGTCCTTTGGGAATAACCGGATACGTGACTACCGAACAGAATACATTAAAATTCTCACGCAAGTCCATTACCACGTTGGTAGCCTCGTTGACACCGCCGGCAAAATATACAGGGGTCACAGGCGAGTTGGTCGCTCCCAGGTCGAATCCCTGTTCTTTTAATCCCGATTGAAGGGCGTTCACGATGTTCCACAGGTTTTCACGTAATTCGGGTTTAGTACGCAGCAGTTCAAGGCGTTTCAGGGCGCCAATCACCATGGGCATGGGCAGCGATTTGGCAAAAGTTTGCGAACGCATATTGTAACGCAAATAGTTGCAAACATCTTCATCACAAGCAATAAAAGCGCCGATTCCGGCCATCGATTTGGCAAAAGTTCCGAACAGGAGGTCTACTTTATCGCTTACTCTAAAATGTTCGGGGGTTCCGGCCCCTGTTGCCCCCATGGTGCCAAAACCATGCGCATCGTCGACCAGCAAACGGAATTTGAATTCATCTTTGAGAGCGCAGATTTCATCCAGTTTGCCAAGGTCACCCGACATGCCAAACACACCTTCGGTAATAACCAGGATCCCGCCCCCTTGTTTTTCTGCAAGTTTTGAAGCCCTGCCAAGTTGTACACGGAGATTGTCAATATTGTTGTGCGGGTAAACGAAACGTTTTCCGAGGTGCAGGCGTAGCCCGTCGATGATGCAGGCATGTGCTTCCGAATCGTATACAATCACATCATTGCGCCCGCACACGGCGTCAATGATTGATACCATTCCCTGATAGCCGTAATTCAGAAGGAATGCATCCTGTTTGCCGACGAAATCGGCCAGGGCTTGTTCCAATTCTTCATGTTTGCTGGTTTGTCCCGACATCATACGGGCGCCCATAGGATAGGCCAGTCCCCAATCAGCGGTTGCCTGGGCATCGGCCGCTCGTACTTCCGGATGGTTCGCCAGGCCAATGTAATTATTAAGACTCCATACCAAAACTTCTTTTCCGCGAAATTTCATCCGCGTGCCAATTTCACCTTCCAGCTTCGGAAATGCAAAATAGCCATGGGCCTGTTTCATGTATTGTCCCAGGCTTCCCATATTGGTCCTTAGTTTTTCAAATATATCCACTTGATCAGGTTTTAAAATTAACTGTGCAAATGTAATTTTTTTTAAGAAGTCTGCAATATTTGTTAAATATTACTAAAGCAGGCGGTTTTATAAATAAATCATTCTATTTTTCGGAGATTTATTTCCTTAAAAAAAGTGTATATTTGCGCCATGTTTATGAAAATTAGGACATTTGGGTTTTTCGGCTTACTTTTAATGTTGATTATCAGCTCGTGCGGCGATTTCAACCAGATATTGAAAAGTACTGATTACGAGTTTAAGTATAAAAAAGCCATTGAACTTTATGAGAACGGGGAATATGCCCGCGCCTCGCAGCTTTGGCAGGAATTAGTCAGTATTTACCGGGGGACCAGCCGGGCAGATAAGGTATATTATTATTACGCGAAAAGCCAGTTCGGCATGAAAGATTACCTGATGGCTGGTCATTATTTCAATACCCTGAAAGAAGAATTCCCGAAAAGTGAGTATGCCGAAGAAGCCCAGTTTATGGTAGGGTACTGTTATTATCTTGATTCGCCCAAGCCGCGCCTTGATCAGCAAATTACTCAGAAAGCAATAGATGCGCTCCAGTTGTTCATTAATCTGAACCCGAGGTCGCAAAGGGTAGAGGAAGCCAACCGGCTGATTATTGAATTGCGTGACAAATTGGTGTACAAATCGTATCTGAGCGGAAAATTGTATTACGACCTGGGCAATTACAAAGCTGCTGTGGTTGCGCTGACCAACTCGCTGAAAGATTTCCCGGATACGCGTTATCGCGAAGAACTGATGTTTATGTTGCTGAAAGCTAAATACCTGTTGGCTGTGAATAGTGTGGAAGATAAAAAAGAAGAGCGTTTAAATTCGGCGCTTGATGAATATTATGCTTTCAAAGATGAATACCCGGAAAGCAAAAACATGAGAGAGGCTGAAAAATATTACAAAACAGTTAGTAAGTTATTAAATTACGAAGACGAATTAAATTAGAAATAGATGGATTTCAAGAAAATCAAAGCAGAAACAACCACCATTCCCCGTAATTTGGACGAATTGGAAAAAACAACCGGGAATGTATACGAAAGCGTAATGATCCTGGCCAAAAGGTCGAACCAGATTGCTTCAGAAATGAAGGAAGAACTGAACCAGAAACTTCAGGAATTTGCTTCGTATACCGATAATCTGGAAGAAGTATTTGAAAATCGTGAACAGATTGAAATTTCAAAATACTATGAACGCCTGCCCAAACCGGCATTGATCGCTTATGAGGAATTTCTTCAGGATCAGGTTTATTTCCGCAATCCGGCCCGGGAAAACCGAAACAGGGAACAATAAAATGCCTGAAAATGAGGCTCCAGGAAAAAAAAATAATACTTGGCGTGACCGGGAGTATAGCTGCCTATAAGGCAGCTTATCTTTTACGCGGTTTAGTAAAAGAAGGCGCCGAGGTGCAGGTGGTAATGACTCCTTCAGCAAAAGAGTTCATTACACCTGTAACCATGTCCGCACTTTCCGGAAAACCTGTAGCTTCAGAATTTTTTGCTGCCAACGATGGTACATGGTATTCCCATGTCGATATGGGCCGCTGGGCCGACCTGATGATAGTGGCGCCGGCTTCAGCCGCATCAATTGGGAAAATGGCCAACGCCGTTTGCGATAATTTACTGATTACAACTTACCTCTCGGCCAAATGCCCGTTGATGGTTGCCCCGGCAATGGATCTCGACATGTACCGCCATCCGGCCAACCAGAAGAATATTGAAACGTTGCGTTCGTTCGGGAATATCATTATTGAGCCCGACGAAGGTGAGCTGGCCAGCGGGCTTTACGGAAAGGGCCGGATGAAAGAGCCGGATGCCATCGTGGAAGAAATAGTCCGTTTCTTCAGTGAAAAAAAAAACTGCTGAATACACATTTTCTCGTTTCTGCAGGACCCACCCATGAGAAGATTGACCCCGTCCGTTTTATCGGTAATTATTCTTCCGGAAAGATGGGCTATGCCATTGCCGAAGAACTGGCCCGGCAGGGGGCAAAAGTCAGCTTAGTGTCAGGGCCTGTAAAGATTCTTACAGATCATCAGGGCATTGAAGTAATAAAAGTGGTCTCGGCACTGGAAATGTACGAAGAGTGTACCCGTCTTTTTCCGCTTGCCGACGGGGCTGTGATGGCTGCTGCAGTGGCTGATTTCATGCCCGATTCCTCATCCGGGCAAAAAATAAAACGTGGCGATGCAGGACTTCAGGTTACACTGGTACCAACCAAAGACATTGCAGCCAACTTAGGCAGGATGAAAACGGAAAAGCAGATATTGGTCGGCTTTGCGTTGGAAACCAACGATGAATTGTCGAATGCCGCCCGGAAACTTCAGAAGAAAAATCTTGATTTCATCGTACTCAATTCGCTGAATGATCCCGGCGCAGGTTTTGAAACGGACACCAACAAAATAACGATCATCGATAAATACAATAATCGGCAGGATTTTCAGTTAAAATCAAAAGCAGAAGTGGCAGAAGATATCGTTTCAAAAATCGTGGAACTGATGGGAAAAAAAATCTGACTTCGGCAGAAAATATTTATTTTTACTTTTTTCGATACGAAAAAATAATTCGATGTACATGAGAAAATTACTGTTCGTATTTGTTGGCCTGTTCGTTACCGGATTATTACAAGCCCAGGAACTTCGTTGCAGCATCAGTATTTCGGCTACCAAAATACAAGGAGCTAACCGAAATGTTTTTTTGACCATGCAATCGGACCTTAGCGAGTTTATGAATAACCGGAAATGGACCGATCATGTGTATGAAATGGAAGAGCGTATCGAATGCAATATGCAGATTCAGCTTGAAAACCAGATTTCATCGAACGAATTTTCAGGTTCGGTCACGGTACAGTTGCGGCGCCCCGTTTTCAATTCTTCGTATGAGACAACCTTACTGAATATAAAAGACAACGATTTCCGGGCAAAATATACCGAGTACCAGCCCATTGAATTCAACGAGACCTCAAACCGCGATAACCTGACCAACATCATGGCGTACTACGCTTATATCATTATCGGTATGGATTACGACTCGTTTTATCCTGACGGAGGCCGGGAATATTTTCTGAAAGCGCAGGCCATTGTAAATAATTGCCAGAATGCCGTGGAAAAAGGCTGGAAGGCTTATGAAAGTGAACGGAACCGTTACTGGCTGACGGAAAATCTGCTGAATAAATCGTATGCACCTTTTCGTACCTGTATTTATGAATATCACCGGATGGGTTTGGATATGATGGCCGATAAGCCACAGGAAGGCCGGGCCAATATTGCCAATACGTTGAAAAATGTACAGAAAGTATTTCGTGTCCGTCCCTCATTATATATCCTGCAGGTGTTTTTCGATGCCAAATCAGATGAACTTGTGAATATTTTTAAAGAATCGTATCCTGACGAAAAAAACCGGGTAATGACGATCTTGAACGAATGCGACCCGTCGAATGGAAGCAAGTATGCAAAGATTGAAGAAACCAATACATTTTAATATTCTGAGTTGTGTTACAGTCGCTATCCATCAGTAATTATGCTTTGATTGATTCGCTCTATATTCAGTTTGAGAATGGGTTTAACATCATTACAGGAGAAACGGGCGCCGGAAAATCAATTATTTTGGGGGCGCTTGGACTGATCATCGGACAACGGGCCGATACTACCGTGTTACGCGACAAAACCAGAAAATGCGTGGTAGAAGGGACTTTTGCTGTACGTGGTTATGGCCTCGAACTTTTTTTTGAGGACGAAGAACTTGATTTTGAAGATACGGTCATTCTGAGACGTGAAATCACGGTATCGGGCAATACGCGGGCTTTTATTAACGATACGCCTGTGAATGTGAGAACGCTTCGCGACCTGGGTCTCCGGTTAGTGGATATTCATTCACAGCATCAGAACCTCGAACTGGGGAATAATCATTTTCAGCTTAAATTGGTTGATTTGGTAGCAGGCAATGCCGGGCTTCTGAAAGAATATGTCAAAAATTATTCGTGCTACCGGAAAACCCAGGCTGAATTGAATGAACTGGAAGAACTGGCGGCACAGTCGAAAACAGATCTTGATTATTACGAATTTCAGTTTAAACAACTTGAAGATGCCCGTCTGCAGGAAAATGAACAGTTTGAACTGGAAGAAGAAGCGGAAGTGCTCAGCCATGCAGAAGAAATCCAGTTTTCGTTTGGAAAGATTGCCCATGAACTGGAAGGAGAAGAACTCAATATTTTGAGCAGGATAAAAGAAATGCTTGCTCAAATTAACCGGATTAAAGGGTATTTCGGGAATGCCGGGGAATTGTACAACCGGCTCGAATCATGTTATCTCGAACTGAAAGATATAGCATCGGAATCGGCGATGATCTCGGAAAAGACCGGGAGCAATCCTGAACGGCTCGAACTGGTCAGCCGTCGGCTTGACCTCATTTATTCGCTCCAGCAAAAACACAGGGTAACAAGCATTGCCGGGCTGATTGAAATTTACCAGGATTTGAACGACAAGATACGGCAGATGAATTCGTACGACGAACAAATCAAGAAGTTGAAAGCCGGATTGCAACAGCTTCATGGCGAATTGGATAATCAGTGCGTTCTTTTGCGTGAGGCACGGAAACAGGTTGCCGGTACCATCGCGGGAAAAGTGATTTCGGTGTTGCGCGAATTGGGGATGCCAAACGCTAATTTCTCGGTACGTTTTGCTGAAACAGATGATTTTACCCTCAGCGGAACAGATGAAGTAAATTTTCTTTTCTCGGCAAATAAAAATTCCACTCCGGAAGATATTTCAAAAGTGGCCTCCGGAGGGGAAATGTCGCGTTTGATGTTGGCCATAAAAACGTTGGTGACTGATACAAAAGCGCTTCCGACAATTATTTTTGATGAGATTGACGCAGGTATTTCGGGCGAAATAGCGGTTAAAACAGGACAGATCATCAGTCGGTTGTCTGAAACGGTACAGGTGATAAACATTACCCATTTGCCGCAGATTGCTGCCAAGGGAAGCCATCATTATTTCGTGTACAAATATGATGAGAACGACCGTACCCATACTTCGATCCGCAAGCTGGACGAGCAGGAGAGAGTGGTGGAACTGGCCAAGATGCTGAGCGGCGAAAATTATTCGGAAACCGCATTGGAAGCTGCACGGGAACTTCTGAACTAATGTGTCTCCAGATCATTCTCCCTGTATTGTTTTTATAAAGAGGACTGGTGCCCGAACTTTAGCTTACCACATTCTGCGCTTTTCCATGCTGGAAAGCCTTTACATTTTCAACGGCAATGGCCATCAACCGGGAGCGGGCCTCGATGGTTGCCCAGGCAATGTGCGGGGTGATGAAACAGTTTTGGGCCGCCAGCAACGGGTTGTCGGCTTTGGGTGGTTCGGTCGATAAAACATCTAAACCGGCAGCAGCGATTCGCCCGGAATTGAGCGCTTCTGCCAAATCTTTTTCGTTGACCAGCCCGCCACGCCCGGTATTAATGAGCATGGCCGAAGGTTTCATTTTCGACAACAAGGCAGCATTTACAAATTGCTGGTTTTCGTGGGTCAGCGGACAGTTCAGGCTCACAAAATCGCTTTCTGAAAATACCGTTTCTATCGAAACCTGCCGTATATTTTCATCTTGTACCGTTTTTACAGAACGGTTCTGAAACAATACCTTCATCCCGAAAACGCGGGCGATACGGGCCACTTTCTGCCCAATCTGTCCGTAACCGACAATCCCCAGTGTTTTTCCGCTTATTTCAACTTGCGGGGTACGGGTGTAGGTAAAATCGACGCAATTTTGCCAGTCGCCGTTTTGTACCGAAGTAGTATGCAGCTCCACCCGGTTGCAAAAAGCCAGGATGTGCGAAAAAACCATCTGGGCAACCGAATCGGTGCTGTATGCGGGAATGTTGGTCACCACAATACCTTTTTCTTTTGCCGCCGCCATATCCACCACATTGTACCCGGTAGCCAGTACGCCAATGTACTTCAAAGCGGGCAATGCGTCCATCAGCCGACGGTCGATAATCACCTTATTGGTCAGAATAATTTCGGCGTTTCCGATCCGTTGCTGCGTTTCACCGGGCGCTGTGCGGTCGTATATTTTGCAATTTCCCAGTTTTCGGAGCGGCTCCCACGAAAGGTCGCCGGGGTTCAGGGTGAAACCATCCAATACAACTATTTCCATGATTCTTATTTTTTCTGAAAATGCGAATTTACAAGCTTTCAGGGGAAAAACATCAAAAAATCTTTTCGGTGCGGCTGCGCAGGTTGCGATAAATACAGTTTCCGCTGGTACACATCTCGCAGTGGTATTTGTTGAATTTCACTTCGCGCCCAATGCCAATCACCCCGCTCACCGATTTAATGGGGTGCATCAGCGCCGATGAATTGACCAAAATACCACAATGGTTTTCAGGAAAGAATGAAAACAGTTTGTGTTGGTCTTTCACGCTCCAGTCGCAGTACCCCGGACTGTACCGGTTGGTTATTTTTTCCCCCGAACCGGCGAATTTCAGGCGAAGTTGCTGTTGTATTTTGTCCATCGCCGTTTCGACGGTTATCGAGCCTAACACATCGTACACATAGCCTTTGGCCGGGTCGTCGCCATGCAACAGTCCCTGCGATTTCCGGCTGATGCCTTCCCCGGCAGTACAGATAAACAACGCCAGCGAACTTGCTTTTTTCAGTTGGCGGCTGATCAGTTTACCGGCATCGAAAAACTGTCCTTCAATGGTAAATGCGGAATTATTGTCAACAAATTCAATATTTTCAGAAATATAAACCGCCCCGCGGATGTCGCACAAAAGGGCTGCATCGCGACAGGCTTCATCGAGATAGGAACCAAACGGCTCGGGCATATCTTCGCCTTTGAAACCAAGTAATTCAGATATTTCGTTTCTTGAAATATCCAATTCCTGAAAATTGAACTGATAATTATAAATCATGCTTGCAATAGGTTTCAAATAATTTCTGAAAAGAGGCGGCATCCGCAAAGTGTCCGATTGCCACTAATTCGGTCGGGGCTTCAAAAAAAGCTGTTTTTTTTATCTCGTACTGGTTGTAAACGCCCTGCACAAACACTTTCTGTTTGCTTTTCAGGCTGACATGGCCTTTGCAACGAACGAAGCATTCCTGAATTTCAGCAAGAAATGCGTGCAGGCTTTCTTCTGAAATAAAAAGGTTGGTTTTTATGACCAACGACTCCAGATCGGGCCGGGGCAGGCTGTCCTGCATTTCGGGAAAAACCCGGAAGGGCTGTTTTTTTTTCTGAAACGAAACTTGTGCAAAACAAACGGCTTCGATGGTTGCAAAAGGGTTCAATTTTCGCAGTTCTGCATTTATTGCCTCCTGTTTTTCGCCGGCCAGGTCAATTTTATTGAGCACAATGGTGTCGGCCATTCGCACCTGGTGGTTGATACGGGTTTGAAGTTTTGAGATGCGTTCAAAATTGACCGTGTCGGCCAGGCACCAGATGTAATCAAGGTATACTTTGCCCCTTAATTTTTCAGACTGAAGGATTTGCCCGATGCTCACCGGATCGGACATTCCCGATGCTTCGAGCAGCAGTTCTTCGGGCTGCACCTCATTGATAAAACGGGCCAGTGAACCAATGAACGGCCCCAGCAGGCAAACACAAAACACCGAACCGTTGTTTACTTCCAGGATTTCGTATTGCCCCTGTTCGCCGCGCAGTTCGTTTGCGTCGACGTTCACCGGGGCAAATTCGTTCTGGATAACCCCGATCCGTTTTCCGGCAGCAAAATTCTTCAGGTAATTTTTCAGAAAGGTGGTTTTTCCGCTTCCCAAAAACCCGGTGACCAATTGTAAAGGAATTGCTGCCATCAGAAAAATCAAGATTTTACAACTTTGCAAACTTCGCGAATATGATCGGGCGTTGTGCCGCAGCAACCGCCAATAATATTGGCCCCGGCAGCAATCATACCGCCCACCAGCGCAGCCATATCGGCAGGTGTTTCGGGGAAAACGGTTTGCCCGTCGCAATAGTGGGGCATTCCCGCATTGGCATGGACCAGCACCGGAATATGGGCGTTGGCCTGCCTTATTTCTTTCACAATGCCGATCATGTCGGCAATGCCGTTTCCGCAGTTGGCGCCAATAATCGAGGCCCCGGCGGCGATGAGCGGCTCCACCATGTCACTTGGCGAAATGCCCATCATGGTACGAAATTCGCCATCTACGGTTTTGTCGAATGTCATGGTGCAAATTACCTCGCACAAGGTATTTTCACAGGCTGCTTTCACGGCGATACAAGCTTCTTCGAGGTCGGTCATGGTTTCAACCACAATGGCATCAGCGCCACCGGTTTCCAGCGCTATCGACTGTTCTTTAAAGGCCTCGTACAATTCATTTTCAGTAACTTCTTCCATCAGCAAAAGTTTGCCGGTCGGGCCAACCGAGCCCAGCACAAATTTATCGCCAGCCGCTTTCCGGCTGATTGCTGCCGCCGCTTTGTTGATTTCGTACACCGAACCGGCCAGTCCGTAATTGGCCAGTTTAAAACGGTTGCCACCAAAGCTGTTGGTTTCAATCATATCGGCGCCCGCGTCGATGTAGCTTTTGGCTATATCGAACACATCGTCCGGGCGGTCGAGGTTCCACTTTTCTGGGCATTCGCCCGGTTGCAGGCCTTTTTGCTGAAGAAAAGTGCCCCAGGCCCCGTCGGAAACCAGCGCCCGGCGTTGTATGGCATCGGTTAATTTGCTCATCGGTTTTTCGTCGTGTTTTTATTGTCTGTTTTTGCCATTCTGAACGAAGTGAAGAATCTGTTACTACATAACACTGATCATGAGACCCTTCCTTATGTCAGGGTGACAAAATAAGAAATCTTTTGGATTGCAACGGTCATTCAGCTTAGATTTCTTTGATCCATTCTTTTATCACATCAGGCGAGGGAACCGAACCCTCCGCTTTCAGTTTATAGTTTACGACCACCACCGCCGGACCTTTTTTTATTCCAAAAGAAGCCATTTGTGTCTTGTCGGTAACCACCGAAACCGGCGTTGTTTTTCCGAGTTCGGCAATGGCCCGTTTCACTCTCCGGTTCATTTCTTTGCATTCCTGCTCTGTTTCCCCAAAAATCAGCAGCTCGCTTTTCTTTGCCCTGATTTTCAGTTTCAGTTTTTCGTTGATCCGGTTCTGAATAGCCTCAATCAACAGATTTTGTGGCGGGATTTGCGAAACAAACGCGATTTTCCCGTCAATACAAATGGTTGGTATATTTTTCACCATCATCGACGACATGAACGATACCGATTCCATTTTCTTGATTGGGTGCTCGCGCCATTCCACCACGCCCTCGAACTGTGGCACCACCCGTTTCACTGCTTCCACCATGTACTGGCAGGGAGCGCACGATTCGGAATCGAGCGTAATGATATCGACAATCACCTTGTCGGCCTGGCCATAATCTTTCATGTTCAGGATATCCAGCTTGCTTTCCTTTTTTTCCAGCTTCCGGGCCACATCCTGAAGATATTGGCTGTACACTAATTCGGAAACAGCTTTCAGATTATCGACCGGGGTTTCCATGGGCAGGTCGCAACCGGGGGCCAGAACAAAACCAATGTTCCCACCCAGATCGAGGCAACTGAGGGCATCCTGTTTGGCGTCGTCGGGATCGCCCATCAGCAAAACGACGGTCAATTTCAGGTTGCCGCCAAAACTGATTTTCTTTGAAAGCGCGATTTCTTTCACATAGTCGAGCGGGATGTTTTCGTCGATGGAAATATTATCGGGGCGACAATTGCACATCGCCTCAATGTTTTGCTGTGCATGGCCGCAAACGAAGAACGAACTCAGCTTTTCTTTCTTCCTGATAAAATCGAAAATACGGCTCACATAAGGGGTAACATAGGTTTCAAACGAAAGCGGGTCGATTTGGCTGGTCATCGGGTCGACCACGGCAATTACATCACAACCGGCATCTAACAGCATCTCCGAGAAACGGATGCCCACCCGTGTGCAGAAATCCATTACTTGGGCCACGTGTTCCGGGTCTTCAAACAGTTTCATGAAAATATCGGTCCCCATCAGGTGCAGGGCCAGCGTAAACGGACCAGTGATCAAGCCATAAAGGGCTATGTCAGGATGCACGGCACGAAGCCTCCGGGTGGCTTCCAGCACAAGCGGGATGCGGCCATCACCAGCCTCCGGAATTTTTAAAGAACTCAACTCAACCCCATCGGCCAAAGGGTGAGAAACAACTGCCGGTGGATTTTCTTTTGCCCAATTAAGGCGGCAGCCCAGTATTTCGGCTTCCAGTTGCAGGTCGAAACACACAGGTATCCCGTCGGGTTTGTACAGTTCGATGGCTTTGGCGAGGCCGGCCACCATCTGGTCGGCCGATTTCAGGTATTGTTCTGCATCTGTGCCGATCAGTGAAGCGCCATGTACCCCGACAAAAGGAACCCACGGGACCCGTTCTGCCGGCTCCAGGTGAAATACTTTTTTTATTAACGATAATCCGTTCATATTTTGGTTTTTATTAGAGTCATGTCAATATTATTTTGTTATGCTGAACGTAGTGAGGTATCTGTTGTAAATAGCGTAAACATAAATCTTTCAATACGTTATTAAAACATATTGAGCAAGGCAACAAAAAACCGGCAGACCTTAAAAACGATAAAGTCTGCGGCCTGTATAATCAGTAAGAGCAAAATCAATTACCAGTTCCCCCGTTTCAGGTAAGAAGAACGCCTGTCAGGCAATTTTCGCGTTTAAAAATTCAACCACTCCCTGCGGATCAGGCGAGTAATTGTCGGCTCCGATTTTCATGCAAAATTCGTTGTTCACCGGTGCGCCCCCGATGGTCACCAAGGTTCCCGGCAATGTTTCCTTAATGTCCCTGGTAATTTTTTCCATATTCACCATAGTGGTGGTCAACAAAGCCGAAAGGCCGACCACAGCTTCTGGATTTTCTTTCAGGGCAGCAATAAATTTTTCGGAACTGACATCGGTGCCAAGGTCGATTACTTTGTAACCATTGCCTTCCACCATCATTCCCACTAAGTTTTTACCAATGTCGTGCAGGTCGCCCAACACCGTGCCGATGATAAAGGTTCCTTTTTGTTTGGCAGCGCCCGATAAAAAATGCGGTTTCAGGTGTAGCATGGCTGTGCTCATTGCTTTGGCCGACATCAGCACTTGCGGCACAAACACTTTATTCTCACGGAATTTCACCCCGATACGCTCCATTCCGGGCATCAGTCCCTTCGATAAAATATCCTGCGGATTAACCCCCTCGTCCAGCGCTTTGCGGGTAATTTCGTCGGCGCCTTCCTGTCCTTTCATCTGTGGAGGATATGGAGAAGCCATATTAATTTTTCCAAATTCAATACATTCGGCAAGTTTCGATAGTAATTCGCTCATGGTATCCAGTTTAATTTGTTTTTGTTTTCAAAAGTATTGGCATCCGGAGATAAAAAAAATAGTATTTTCTTTGATAAAGATGGAAAATATTACTTTTTTAGCGAACCTATACAAAAGACCATGATTATCAAGCGCCGATATTTTAAATTCCCTTCGTACATTGTGGCCGAGCAACAACAAAACCCGCTCACAAAAGACCTGTATTTGTGCGAATTGGCCGAGTTTTTGGTAAGCCGGGAAACCTTCTGGTCCGAAGAACAGAAACTCAACAACCATTTGTTGATTTACTGCACCAAAGGCGAAGGGATTATCCAGATTTCGAATGACCTGGTACCGTTCAGGCAAAATCAGTTTTGCATCATTCCGGAAGGTTTTTCATTCAAAATGCAAACGGGAAATACCGATCCTTCTGTTTTTTACACCTGCAAATTTAACGGCGGAAAAAGTAAAATCATGGAAGCTGATTTCACGGTGGTACGTGACCTGATGCCATCGACCAATAATTTAGTCGCCAACCGTATTATGCTTTTCGACGAGTTGTTCAACAACCTGAACAAAGGTTTTTACAATGCCAATTTCAAGTACATCAACCTGGCTTTTGGCCATTTGCTGGCAACCTTCGTTTATGCCAGCCGCACCAGCGACGACCTGATGGAAGAACAAAATCCGGGTATTGTCCACGCTATTCAATTTATGGAACAGAACCTCGATAAAAAATTATTACTGAAAGAAATAGCAGTTGAGGCCGGATATTCGCCTTCCTATTTTATCACGATGTTCCAGAAAAAGACCAGCTATAGCCCATCGAGCTATTTTTCGCACCTGAAAATCGCGAAAGCCTGTGAATATCTCGATTCCAGTCGATTGAAGATTAAAGAAATAGGATTTCGGCTGGGCTATTCCGATCCGTATTATTTCTCAAAAGATTTTATCAAACGAATGGGCATGTCGCCAAAAAAATACCGAAACCGCTTGTTGCAGAAACCATTGGAAATCAGGGGTGACGGATAATTTGTTCGGACATGGGGCTGGCGGATTCATGGAGAAATGATGGTCATTCATGGTCATCGGGGAACCTACCAATTCTTTTGTTTTCTCCAACTATTTCAAAATCGAATAACGAACAAAAAATAAGAAATATCGGAATGCGCTTACAACCTAACTTTGAGCTGCTTCATTGTGTTCAACATGAAAAAACCAATTGAATTAGGCATTTTGTCAATAACGTAAAAATGAGTAGATTCAGGCCATTCAATAATTAGAGTATGGAGCAACAATTTCAAAGCCTAACGATTTTTGATTTTCAGGCCAGGTTTCCTGATGATCGAGCCTGTATGCAGTATTTGGCAGAAC
>JAVEYG010000043.1:0-29588 GCA_034003625.1 Prolixibacteraceae bacterium
CTCTTTTCTTTTTAAAATCAACACTGAAATAACGACAGTGTTGTGCATGTTGTTCTTCATTGAAAATTCCATCTCTTTGCATCGTGTTAACCTTTTTTTAGGTCAACGTATTTCAGGCGCGGACAGGGTAAATGTATCGTAAATTG
This sequence comes from Prolixibacteraceae bacterium, assembly GCA_034003625.1. GTDB lineage: Bacteria > Bacteroidota > Bacteroidia > Bacteroidales > Prolixibacteraceae > GWE2-42-39. The sequence goes on from JAVEYG010000043.1 coordinate 147, forward strand.
TAATTCGTAATTCATTGAATAAAAATAGTGGTATGGCAAATTTAACAACCCGTTTTTTCGGACTTGAACTGAAAAGTCCGGTAATAGCAGCCAGCAGCAGCATGACCGGGAACCTGGAACAAATTAAAAAAATTGCAGAAGCCGGCGCCGGCGCCATCGTTTTAAAATCGATTTTCGAGGAAGAGATTTACCATCAGTTACAGGAAGAGTTGAGCCTGCGCACGGAAATGAACTCCGATCCGGAATACCTCGATTATTTCGACTACGTAATTAAAGACGAGACGCTGAAAAAATACGTAAAATTAGTTGCTGCAGCAAAAAAGGCGGTCGACATTCCGGTAATTGCCAGCATCAACTGTATCAGCGCCGGCGACTGGACGGTGTTTGCCAAAAAGTTAGAAGAGGCAGGGGCCGACGCACTGGAGTTGAACCTTTTTATCATGCCTTCGGATACCGAAAAAAGCAGCGAATACAACGAGCAATTCTATTTTCAGGCTATCAAAAAGGTAAAAGAAAGAGTGGGCATCCCGGTTGCCATAAAAATCAGCCATTATTTTTCAAACCTTGCAAAAATCATCTGCGAACTTTCCGAAACCGGCATCGTGGGGATCAGCATCTTCAACCGTTTCATCTCACCAGATATTGATGTTGATATGCAAAAGATAATTTCGACCAATGTACTTAGTCAGCCCGACGAATATCTTTTACCGCTCCGATGGACAGGCATCCTTTCCGGCCAGGTAAAATGCGGGTTGGCTGCCACCACGGGCATCCATTCAGCCGAAACCACCCTGAAATTTTTACTGGCAGGCGCAGCTGCCGTTCAGGTGGCCTCGGTGTTGTACCACGACGGGGCGAAGGCAATTACCACCATCAACCAGGGGATTGCCGAATGGATGGATAAAAATAACTATCAAAAAATTGACGATTTTAAAGGTTTGTTGAACATGAAAAATGCAGAAAATGCAGCTGCATTTGAGCGTGTCCAGTTTATGAAATACTTCGGGGGAAAAGAATTTTAACCCAACAAACTACGATTGTTATCTTATTACTGTACCCAAAGAGTCTGCCTGATTTTTTACTGTGTGCAAATGATGCGAAGATGACAGATGCATTTTCCTTGTCATTCTGAGCGAAGCAAAGAATCTGTAACTTCATCGTGATAAATAGGGGGGCCTTTCTTTACGCCAGGGTGACAAAATAGGAAATCTATCATTGGTGAGGTTTTTGACAAGTTCAGTATTGTTTTTCTAAAGCATGACAAAGCTCCATATTTTTACGCTGAAAATCATCTTCTTTTGCCGCCGTTAAAACTCAGGAAAAATTGTAAATTGCATGAATACGCTAACGGTACTATTCAGCTATTTAGGGATGACAAATCTGCGAAAAACTATTCAGGATTACATTATTATAACTTTCGGGCTGCTTTTGTTTGCGGTATCGTGGACCCTGTTTTTGCTCCCGGCCAAAATCACCGGTGGAGGAGTGGCCGGGATCGGGGCCGTCATCTTTTTTAGCACGGGGATACCAATGGGGGTCACTTATTTCATAGTAAATATTTTTTTAGTAATACTGGCGATCAAAGTACTTGGCGCCAACTTTGGGGTGAAAACTATTTATAGTATGTCGGCGTTGACCGTTGCGCTGACCGTCCTTCAAAAAATAATTACCAGACCGATTATCGACGATATGTTTTTGTCGGCAGTGCTGGGGGGGATGATTGGCGGCATCGGGCTGGGCATTGTCTTTTCGCGTGGCGGCAGCACCGGAGGTACCGACATTATTGCACTGGTTGTAAACAAATACCGGAATATCTCACCCGGACGGGTCATCCTGTACTGCGATGTCATCATCATCGCCTCTTCTTATTTTGTATTCCAGGCGATCGACAAAATGGTGTACGGCTATGTTTCCATGTGGGTTGTATCGTATTCTGTCGACGCCTTTTTAAACGGCACCAATGCTTCTGCACAAATTTTTATTTTTTCAGAAAAATATGCTGAAATTGCCGATTCGATTAATAAAGAAGCAGGCCGCGGCGTTACCGTAATCGACGGTGTTGGTTGGTACACGAAAGAAAATGTAAAAGTGGTGATGACCCTTGTCCGGAAACGGGAAACCAGTATGATCTTCAGGCGGATAAAAGAAATCGACCCCAACGCATTTATTTCGATGGGCAGTGTGATGGGGGTATACGGGCAAGGTTTTGAAAAAATAAAAATCTGACAACGGCTTGTTCCGGTAACTCACAGATTATTGCCTTTCTGAAAAAATATACAGGGTATTTTCATATTTTTTTCGGACATTTTATTTTATACGGTTATATTTGATTGCTCAAAATAAACCGTAGCGATCAAATCCCCGCATTCCGGCGCTTGTTCGGATTGAAATATCAGGAATTTCCTGAATACCATGATTATGAGAGGAGCGGTTAAAGACAAAATCCGTTTTGCAGCTTAAAATATTTTAAAAACAATGGGCAGAAAAAAAATTGCAGGTAAACTGAAATCATTCGGGAAAAAATTTTGGTCGTATAAAAAATATATTTTCATAGCATTGCTGATAGTGGTGGCAATAATGGCCGCTTCGACCCTTTACCACAATTATTTAAATAAACTGGCAGAACAGGAAAAACAATTGGCAGAACAAAAAAAACCTGAGCCGGAAATGTTCTTCGGGTTCCCTGTCGATTCGTTTTCTATTGAAAGCGGGCTGGTACGTTCCGGGCAAAACCTTTCTGATTTGTTGATACGAAAAGGGGTTTCGATGACTACCATCGACTTCCTGGTAAAACAGTACAAGTGGGTTTTCGATGCACGGAAAATAAGAACGCTGAACCAATACCATTATTTGATGGAGAAAGATTCGCTTTCTTCGCTGGCATATTTTATTTATGAGGTCAGCCCCAAACAATATGTGGTTTACCAGTTTGCCGGGAAACCGAACGTATATTGCGTAAACAAACCGGTTGAAGTAATCACCCGGACGGCTACCGGGGAAATCCGTTCTTCTCTTTCTCAATGTCTTGAGGAACAAGGCCTCAGCTACACCCTTACCAGTAAACTTGAAAGTATTTACCAATGGACCATCGACTTCTTCGGGCTTCAGAAAGGCGATAAATTCAGGATAATTTATGATGAAGAAGTGGTTGATGGCAAGACGGTAGGCATTGGCGATGTATATGCTGCCGAATTTGTCCACAACAACGTTGTGTATTTTGCTTTTCTTTTTGAAGAAGGGAATTCAAAAAGTTATTTCGATGAGAAAGGACAAAGCCTTCAAACGGCATTCCTGAAAGCACCTTTAAATTATTCCCGGATCAGTTCCCGTTTTTCGCACAGCCGGCTGCATCCTGTTTTGAAAATCAGGAGGCCCCATCATGGTGTCGATTATGCGGCCCCTTCAGGGACACCTGTAGTCAGCATCGGGAACGGCACCGTCATTGAAAAAGCCTACCAGGCAGGAGGAGGTGGTAATTACCTAAAAATAAAACACAACCAGACATACACCACTGTGTACATGCACCTAAAGGGTTTTGCCAGCGGTATCCGGAAAGGAGTTTCAGTAAAACAGAGGCAGCTAATTGGTTACGTTGGTGCAACAGGCCTGGCATCCGGGCCACACCTCGATTTCAGGGTATATAAACACGGACTTCCTATTGACCCGCTGAAAATGGAATCGCCCCGGATTGAACCGGTCAGCAAGGGGAAAATGCCTGAATTTACCGCACTGAAAGACTCCCTGATGAGCGAACTGAAAACAGTTTCGTTTTAAAGTTCTTCAAGTACTTTCTCTATCACCTTCGGATAATGTTCGTATTCCAGTTCATGCACCCTGGCTGCCACATCTTCCGGGGTATCGCCTGAAGAAACGGCACATTCTGCCTGGAAAATAATATCCCCCTCGTCATATCGTTCATTTACCCGGTGAATGGTAATTCCTGATACCTTATCCTTACGGGCAACAACTGCTTTGTGTACATTCATCCCGTACATTCCCTTCCCTCCGTATTTGGGCAGCAATGCAGGATGTATATTGATAATGGGGAACAACTCGGTCAGAAAAGCGGGAACTAACCAAAGGAACCCTGCCAGCACGATCAAATCAATTTTCCGTTCCTCAAGAGCTTCCACAATATCATTGCTCCGGTAAAACGTATCACGGTCAAACGTGAATGTTTCAATTCCCAGCTTTTCGGCCCGGATAAGGGCATAAGCGTCTTCCTTGTTCGACCATAACGAATCGACAACCACATTTTTGTTGTGGGCGAAATACTCAATAATCCTCTGCGCATTAGTCCCCGAGCCGGAAGCAAAAATTGCAATTCGTTTCATTCAGGCAAAATTAAAAATACACTTTTGAACATTCTAACAGTCAGTTCAAATATAGCTTGGTTTAACATTTTTTAGCGTTTCAAATAAACACAATATTTCAATTTTATTTTGAAATATCAGGTGTAAATTTATTACTTTGCACCGATTTTTTTGAAACAAATTGAATATTAACCAAAATTTAGAACTATGTCTGACGTTGCAGCTAAAGTAAAAGCAATTATTGTTGACAAATTAGGTGTTGATGAAAGTGAAGTTACAAACGAAGCCTCATTCACAAACGACCTGGGTGCTGATTCACTTGACACTGTTGAATTAATCATGGAATTCGAAAAAGAATTCGACTTGGCTATTCCGGACGACCAAGCTGAAAAGATTTCCACTGTCGGTGAAGCCATTGCTCACATCGAAGCAAGTTTAAAGTAATCAATAACTATTTTATTTATGGAATTTAAACGGGTAGTTGTTACAGGTCTTGGCACCATTAACCCGCTCGGAAATTCTATCGATACCTTTTGGGACGGACTCCAAAACGGAGTTAGCGGAGCCGCTCCCATTCAAAGGTTCGATGCCAGCGGACACAAAACCCAGTTTGCATGTGAAGTAAAAGGATTTGATCCGGAGATTTACGTTGACAAAAAAGAAGTGCGCAAGCACGACCCGTACACCTTGTATGCCTTTGCTGCTGTTGCCCAGGCAATGGAAGATTCCGGGGTAAACCTGGAAACCCTGAACAAAGACAGGGCTGGTGTGATTTGGGGAGCAGGAATCGGCGGGCTTCAGACGTTTTATGAAGAAGCGCAGAGTTTTGACCCGGAGAAACCAAGGTTCTCCCCTTTCTTCATCCCTAAAATGATTGCCAACATTGCAGGTGGTTTGATTTCCATCCGTTATGGATTCAGAGGGCCTAATTTTACTACGGTTACTGCATGTGCATCCGCTTCTCATGCAATCATAGAAGCAATGAACTACATCCGTATGGGAAAAGCCAATCTTTTTATAACCGGAGGATCAGAGGCTGCTGTGAACCCGGCAGGGATCAGCGGGTTTAACTCAATGAGGGCAATATCAACCCGGAACGACGACCCCAAAACTGCATCCCGCCCGTTCGATCTGGATCGTGACGGATTTGTGATGGGTGAAGGTTCGGGCGCTTTAATCCTTGAAGAATATGAACACGCGGTGAAACGTGGCGCGAAAATTTATGCCGAACTTGCAGGAGGCGGAATGTCTGCCGACGCTTATCACATGACTGCCCCCGACCCGGAAGGTGGCGCGGCAACCTTAGTGATGAAGTGGGCTTTAGAAGATGCCGGCTTAAAACCAGAAGATGTAGACTACATCAATGTTCATGGAACTTCAACCCCGCTTGGGGACATTGCCGAACCAAAAGCGATTGTTCAATGTTTTGGCGATCATGCAAAAAAACTGAGCATCAGTGCAACCAAATCGATGACAGGGCATCTTCTGGGCGCTGCCGGCGCCGTTGAGGCCATTGCATCAATCATGGCAATTCAACATGGAATCATTCCTCCAACAATCAATCACTTTACCGACGATCCCGAAATAATGCCACTTGATTATACATTCAATGTAGCAAAAAAACGCGATATTAAAGTGGCAATAAGCAACACCTTTGGTTTTGGAGGGCACAATGCAACTGTGGTATTAAAGAAACTATAAAAAAGTGATACGAAAAATCGTACAAAGAATAAAGCTCTTTTCTTCTCCAAGAAAAGAGTTTTATTCATTTTTAAAAACATTACTGGATTCTTATCCTGAAAATTTAAAACTGTACGATACGGCAGTCATCCATAAATCGGCATCCGTCGTCGATTCTCATGGAAACTATGTAAACAATGAACGGCTTGAATACCTGGGAGACGCTGTGTTGGGAGCTGCTGTGGCCGATTTTCTGTACAACCGTTTCCCCAGCCAGGATGAGGGCTATCTTACACAAATGCGTTCAAAATTAGTGAACCGCAGTTTTCTTACACAACTCACTTATCAGATCGGACTCGACCAGTTTATCGACTCGAATACGACCAGCGCCCTCGAATCAAGCCATATATATGGCGATGCCTTAGAAGCGCTCATCGGCGCCATTTATTTAGACAAGGGATACCGCGAAGCAAAAAAATTTATTACCCGTAAATTGTTACAAGGCTTTGTAAATATGGAGGAGATACAAAAAACCAACACCAATTACAAAAGCCAGTTGATCGAATGGTCGCAAAAATACAAGCGGGAAATTTCGTTCGGTACCGTCGAAGAAAATTCTGAAAATGCGAAACAACCCACTTTTATATCCGAAATAAAGGTGAAAGACAAAGTGATGGGCCGCGGAACCGGCAGCTCGAAAAAAGAAGCTCAGCAAAATGCGTCAAAAGCTGCTTTGGAAAACATTTATGGACAGTTCCCTTTTCAACCCTGAATCCCCCCCCCTCGACAATGAAAAAGACGGGATCTGTATCCCGTCTAAAAAACCAAAACCTAAATTCACTTTGTGAAAAAACAATCCACCCAGGTCGGATGAATATTTTTCAGCACAAAGATAAATATAAATCCGGCTGCAAGTTACAAATAAATGTTAAAGCCTGCCGGAATAAATTTCCCATGTCTAAGATAAAACTTGTACGGATAAGGATTCGCAACCGCACCTTAGATGCAAACTTCAATAGAAGATATACGGCGCCGGGCAAAACTTTATATTTGTTGGCCATAACACGATTTTCTTACTGCCGCCCTTATTGAAGTTGTATCAGAAAACGTTTCTGCAGGTATTTAGCCCGTGTTACAGGGTTTAAAAACTTAAACGACTGAGAAGTGATGCTCCGGTGGATAAATGTATTTCTTAATTTGTACCGAACATTTATAGACTTTAACTGGGTTAATCCTACATCATCAGTATAGACCCAGTCGCCGGTGGGAATTTTTCTTTTCCGGAAATTTCCGGTATCGGGCATGTAATAACCCGGGTTTTTCGAATAATAGATCAAACTCCAGTACCGGGCCTGTGGCGAAAACATATGCAACCGCTGCCCTGTCGCTGATTCACGGTTAAAATACTGCACTGCCTTCAGCGGAGAATGATAGGTTGCCATATTGGGCAGAACACTTATGTTCACGTAAAACACCACCAATCCTGTGGTCAACAATAAGAATGAAATATTTTTCTCAAGTCCTTTTCTCTTGACGAATATCCAACTGCCGGCCACAATGCCTGCAACAATGACTAACCACACCCATATCCTTTTTTCAGGATAAAACCAAAAACCGAACAACGGGATGACCGATAAAAAAAGAAAGGAAAGGAACAGGTTCCCGTACCCGACGAAACGGGTGAAACGCTTTTTCTCCGGATTTCCGAAAAACCGGATGGCTTGGTGCGAAGCAAGAATAGCAAAAAATGGCAATACGGAAAGCAGGTAATGCGGCATTTGTGTTCTTGACACGGTCAGTATCGCTAAAAAAATAAGGATTCCTCCCAGAGTGTAATATTCGTCATTCTTATCCGGTTTTTCCCAACGAGCAATTTTCTTCCGTATTTGTATTATAAGACCGGAAAACGCAAAAATTGTCCAAGGGAAAAGCATATATGCAGAAGTATGTAATGAAAAAAACGGATCTCCTCCATGCCCCTGGTACGAGCCGGTAATACGTCCGGCGTTGTTGGTCCAGAAATAAAAAATGATGCCTTTCATCCCAAATTGGTTAAGTAGTCCCCATAAAGCGGGGAGAATAATCATTCCAACAACCGGAATGGCCATGAGCCAGCGCGGATGAAATATTTCGTTGAACTTCCGTTTCAACAACAAATGACTGCCGATAGCAAATGCAGGAATGGCAATGCCTACAGGCCCTTTTGTCAGCATTGCCAGGCCAATGAATATAAGCCCGAAAAAAAAGCTGACCTTTCGGCCACGTTCAAAAAAAACGACGAGCTGCCAGGTGGCAAGGACCACAAAATCGGCGAGCAACGTGTCGGTATGAATGTCATTATGGAAATGAAGGTGTCCCAGGGTGGTTGCCAGAAACAAGGCAGCGAGCAAACCTGTTGTCCGCCCGTATAAAATTTCACCCAATCTGAAAGTTGCAAACAGGCCGGCAAGCGATGCCAATATAACGGAAAGTTTATACACCACCGGCGACATGCCAAACAGTGTGTAAGCAAGCGCCCCCAGCCAGAATAAAAGCGGGGGTTTCTGGTCGTAGGCATCCCCGGCAATCCGGAGGTTAATCCAGTCGCCGCTTTCCAATATTTCACGGCTAATCTGCGCATATTTGGCCGCATTCACAATCAGAGGTACAAAAAGGCTGCTTCCCGTGACCAGGACATAAACAAGTAAAGCAAGGGGAAGAATCCGTCTCCAACTTAAATCACCCATACCAAAAATTTGAAATACGAAGATATTATTTCTTTCAGAGATTAAAAAGCCCCATTTAAGAACCAGAGAAGGACAATTTTGTTTACAGGTTAGTCTGTACAGCAGCAGTTAAACAGGCGGTCTAATACACTGTTCCGGGCTTATCTGTGCGGGGAATATATGCCAACCTGCCAATTTTTTATTAATTTTGTTTCTTCCTGAAAATTACGAACCTGATGAAAACGCTGAAACAAAAACTGGATTTAACCACGACCGATCTGATCATTTATTTCATGGTGCTGGGCCTGATTGCTTATTCATTTGTTACCCTGGCATTTGCAAAAAACCTTTTGGTTGCTTTAGTTGCCGAAGACGGCCCCGCCGAGAACCTGACTGCCCTGATGTTGTTTGCTGCGTCTCTTGTAAGCATCTACCGCATGAAACAATACGGCAAATTTAAAAAATACGGATGGGTAATCGCCCAGTTTTTTCTCGCCCTGGCTTTCTTTTTTGCTGCAGGGGAGGAACTGTCGTGGGGACAACGAATTTTCAATATTGAATCGGGCGAATTTTTTCAACAAAATAATTTGCAGGGCGAAACCAACCTGCACAACCTGATGATCGGCAATGTAAAAGTCAATACGCTGGTTTTCTCGAGGTTGTTGTTTGTAGCGCTCATTCTTTATTTTGTTTTTCTTGAATTCATGGCCAAAAAAGTAACATGGATCGGCAGGCTGGTCCGGTCTTTCAACCTGCCCCTTCCCAAGCTGCACCACACTGTGATGATGCTGTTCTCTGCTATAATCATCCAGGGTGTCTATTATTCACGTCATTCCGAACTGCTGGAATGCGTTTTTGCCGCTATCTTTTTTCTGATCTTTCTGAATCCAAAGAAGTGGACGACAGAAGGAATGTAATTTAAACACAAGAGCATAACGATAAAAAAAATGCCCGCCGGCACAGATTTATGATTTGCACCTTACAGGTATATGATTCTCAATCCGGGGAAATAGTTTTCTGATTACCCTGAAAGCGGAATCAAGTACAAAATGAAGAATATAAGCTATGCTTCAGGGGATTAAATAACGGGTCATGTTAAATATTGTTAAGCATCAATCCTCCGTATTTTTAAAGGTTATCTTTGCATTATGAGCAGAAAGGTAATATTATCTCTGATTATTTTGATGGCGCTGGTAATGGTCAGCCTGATTCTTGTACAGACCAATTCAATCAGAAAGGCAATGGAGATGAAACGGGAACAGTTTGACCAGGCCGCAAGCAGCGCCATATTCAGGGTTATTGAAAATATGGAACGGGAAGAACTTGCCTCCATTCGTATGAGCCGAAATCCGATTAATTCGTCGCAAAGAAATTCAAGGCTATTCCCTCGGGTACAAGACCCTTCCGGCATTGTGCCACAATCGTATTCACGGGCCGAAGTAAGCGTATCATTTCAGTTTTCCGAACGAAGGATCAGCGGGACCAGTTTCAGCGAAGAACTTTCGGTTTCGTTTGTCGACACGGTAGGGACACGGAAAAATGAACGCGGACGCCCTGGTGAATTTCCTTCGGCTTTCGACAAGTTGCACGAGAATACCAGTTATTGGAACCAGCGTTACCAGGAACGGATTGACCAAAGGATTATGCTCATGGAACTTAACCAGGGGAAAATACAGGTTGACAATCTGCCTGTAGAAAAACGAATTAACCCACAGGAACTTGACCGGGCCTTGAGACAGGAATTCAGGAACAGCGGTATTGATCTGGATTTCGAATACGCTGTAAAATCGTTTTCGGGAACTACTGAAAAACTGGTACTGAGCACCCAAAACTATAAGCCGGACAACAAGTACAAAACCTTTTCACAGCTTCTGTTTCCTACCGATTTAAATCCAAAACCCAACTGGTTGTATGTATATTTTCCCAAAGGGCAAGGGTATTTGCTGAAAGAAACCGGGATGCTGATCATCCCGACTTTCGTGCTGACAGCCATGCTGATCGGTATTTTTGTCTTCACCATCATGATCATTCTGAAACAGAAAAAACTGTCGTCGATAAAAAACGATTTCATCAACAACATGACCCACGAGTTGAAAACTCCCATTTCAACGATCTCGCTGGCCAGCCAGATGCTGCGCGACAATTCAATCTCCAACACCGCCCGTACCATCGAACATGTGTCGAATGTAATATACCAGGAAAGCAAACGCTTAAGTTTTCAGGTTGAAAAAGTATTGCAAATGGCCATTTTCAATGAAGGTCGCCTCAAGTTAAAATTCAAGGAAATTGATATGAACGAGGTCATCCGTTCCGTGATCCTGAATTTTGAGTTACGCGTGAAAAACAAAAACGGTATACTGGAAGCCGATTTGAAAGCTGCCCATGCAGAAATTAAGGGCGATGAGGTGCATATTACCAATGTATTGTTTAACTTGCTCGACAATGCAGTGAAGTATAGCAAAGAGGAACCGCGGATTGTGGTCAGCACAGAGAATAAAAAAGATTTTCTGGCCGTTTCGGTAAAAGACAACGGGATCGGGATCGCAAAAGAACATGTAGACCAGATTTTTGAACGGTTCTACCGCGTCCCGACCGGCAATGTGCACGACGTAAAAGGCTTCGGCCTCGGTTTGAGCTACGTAAAAAAGATTGTCGATTCCCATCAGGGGAAAATCAAAGTTGAAAGCGCATTACATAAAGGAACTAAGTTTATTATTTATTTCCCTCAAAATACACGATAATATGGAAAACAAAGCAAAACTACTTTTAGCAGAAGACGACGAAAACTTAGGACTTTTACTAAAGGAATACCTGATTGCCAAAGGGTACAAAACAGAATTGTACCCCGACGGAATTGCCGCTTACAACGGGTTTATGAACCAACCTTTCGACTTGTGTATCCTCGACATCATGATGCCCAAAAAGGACGGTATCTCCCTGGCGCGGGACATCCGCTTGGTCAACGCCGATATTCCCATTATCTTTCTGACGGCAAAAAATCTGAAAGAAGATATTCTCGAAGGGTTCAAAATCGGCGCCGACGATTACATTACCAAGCCCTTCAGCATGGAGGAACTGATCATGCGTATTGAAGCCATCATGCGGCGCATCTCGCAGGACAATAAAAACAACGACCAGTCGATTTTTAAACTGGGTTGTTATACATTCGACGCCCGGAAGCAAATCCTTTCCAACGGCGACGAACAGGTGAAACTGACCACCAAGGAATCGGAACTGCTACGGCTCCTGTGCAACAATGCCAACAAAGTGCTCGAACGCAATTTTGCCTTGAAAACCATCTGGATCGACGATAATTATTTCAATGCCCGAAGCATGGACGTGTATATTACCAAACTCCGGAAACATCTGAAAGATGAACCAACTATTGAAATAATCAATGTTCATGGAAAAGGATATAAATTGATTTTATAAAATTTGTATTTTTGAGCTCATTAATATCGTAATCAGATAAAATGAGCATAATTCGCAGAAACACTGATCGGGATGATTATTTTTTCATACGAATTCCATGTATTGGCATTAGGATTGAAATTCAATTATTGATACGAAAACTTTAGAGACCTAAAACGAAAATTTATACTTATGAAATATTTACCCCTTTTGATAGTGATCTCACTGATTGTTTCATGTTCAACCGCAAAAAAAGAAGAACTCCGGATGACATACACCAAGGCTGATTTTGAAAAAGTAGTTGATGGAAAACCAATCAGCCTTTTCACGTTGAAAAACGACAACGGGATGGTGGTTACCCTGACCAATTACGGGGCCAAAATTGTTTCCGTTTATGTTCCCGGAAAAGACGGAAAAATAGAAGACGTAGCACTGGGTTTCAAATCGATTGACGAATACATAAACCAGGATGCCGGACAGGGCGCCGTGGTGGGCCCGTATGCCAACCGCATTGCCGGGGCAAAGTTCGAGATTGACGGGGAAACTTACCAGTTAGAGGTAAATAACCACAACGCAAACCTGCATTCGGGAAGCCAGAGTTTTTACCGACAAATATGGGATGCAAAGGAAACTACAACCGGCAAAGGCCCTGCCGTGGAAATGTTTTTGGAAAGTCCCGATGGAGCCAGCGGCTTCCCTGGTAACAAGGAGGTAAAAGTTACTTACACGCTCACTGCCAACAACGAATTGATACTCGATTATGAAGCAACAACCGATAAGGCCTGCTACTTTAACCTCACCAACCATGTTTATTTTAACCTGAAAGGTGAAGGAATGGGTGACATTCTCGATCACATTGTAGTGATTGATGCCGACAGTTCGACCGCAGTGGGCAACAACGAACTGATCCCTACCGGTGAAATTGTAAGCATAAAGGGAAGCGATATGGATTTTACCACACCCCATAAAATCGGGGAACGTATCGACTCTGAAATGGAGCAACTCAGATTCGGCGGAGGATATGACCACAATTACATTCTAAACAAAGACCAGGATGCCGGTGAATTGACTTTCTGCGCCAGTGTGTACGAAGAAACCAGCGGACGTTACATGGAAGTATTTACCACCGAACCTGCCGTGCAATTTTACACCGGAAACTTCCTGAAAGGGAACTTGGTCGGCAAACGTGGTAACAAATACGAACGTCGGAACGGGCTCTGCCTCGAAACACAACATTATCCCGACTCGCCGCATCACCCGCATTTTCCAAACACGCTGATACGCCCGGGAGAGGTACTGACTTCTCAAACTATATATAAGTTCTCAGTGAAATAATTGTACTTCAGATAAATAAAATCCCGGTTTCTGTCAAATCGGGATTCTTTATGTCCTGATATTGCCGGTTTTACATTTTTTGTTGTATCTTGTTCTTCAGAAATGAACAATACACATGACCAAAATGGTAGTCCCTTCCCAACCTGTAAAATATCCTGCGTTACTTATCGGGTTCATTATTTCTGCCGTTCTCGCTTTCGGATTTGACCTGAAACCAGGTTCTCCCGTTGTTACCTATACCGCGGCAATCGCTGTATTAATGGCTATATGGTGGGTAACCGAGGCAATACCCATTGCTGTCACATCGTTGGTCCCGGTCGTTTTTTTCCCGTTATTCGGGATTATGGATGGCAAAGCCGTTTCCAATTCATACATCAATTATATCATTTTTCTGTTTATCGGAGGGTTTATTATGGCCCTTGCCATGGAAAAATGGGAGTTGGACAAACGTATTGCCTTAAAAATATTATCACTCGTTGGCGGAAATCCGTTCACTATCCTTTTCGGCTTTTTGTTTGCTTCGGCTTTTCTTTCCATGTGGATGTCGAATACCGCTACAGCCATGATGATGTTACCAATAGCCCTTTCAGTAACCGGACAGATAGAGGAAATTCACGGCGCCAAAAATGCTGGCAGATTGAATGCCGGTATTTTACTGGGCATTGCCTACGGCTGTTCGATAGGGGGAATAGCCACTCTGGTAGGTACCCCCCCTAATTTGTCTTTTGTACGAATTTTTAATATTCTTTTTCCTCAAGGGCCTGAAGTATCGTTCGGTGAATGGTTGATTTTTGCCTTGCCGCTTTCGGCAGCCATGTTTATTTCCTGCTTATTCCTCCTGTTCTTTATGTTTAGAGTGAAGGGGACAACACAAAAATTCAGAAGAGATTTTTTCCGGAAAGAATATCAGAAATTAGGGGACATGACGGCAGAGCAAAAGAGAGTCCTTTTCGTATTTCTTCTTTTGGTCTTTCTTTGGGTTTTTCGGGAAAGTATTGAGTTTGGATCAATCAGGATACCGGGTTGGAGCAGAATATTACATACTCCGAATATGGTGAATGATGGTACCGTTGCAATTTTTATTGCCTTATTGTTATTTATCATCCCGTCTTCGCAAAAAAGAAGTGCACTAATGGATTGGCCTACCGCCAGAAAAATGCCGTGGCGGATCGTTTTGTTATTCGGGGGAGGATTTGCTTTGGCCCAGGGGTTTGTGGATTCCGGACTTTCATTATACATTGGAGAACAACTGAAGGCAACCGGCCATTTTTCTCTTGCCGGCCTGGTCTCAATCCTAACAACTGCCATGTGCGGACTGACAGAGTTTACATCGAATACAGCGACCACCGAAATGTTGCTGCCTATTGTCGGGGCATTGTCGGTACAGATAAACGTGAATCCGCTTTTGCTGATGTTACCTGTAACTTTGGCCGGTTCCATGGCTTTCATGTTTCCGATCGCCACGCCTCCTAACGCCATTGTTTACGGAAGCGGGAAAGTAAGCATGTGGCAAATGGCAAAAGCAGGTATTTGGCTTAATCTGGCTGCAATTTTTCTGATCACGCTGTTCACCTTATTCTGGGGGAGTATTGTTTTGGGAATTGACCTCACAGCCTTTCCTGAATGGGCAGTAATACCCGTAGAATAATTCCAATATCTGCTTTGTTGATGATTCAAATGAATGATACAAGGGAGCTGGCTGCTTTCTATGATTTCGTGCAAATCCTGACTTCTGCCGTTCTTCTGTTTTAATCCAGAAAAAAGGCATAGGTATAGCCGAATTTGGGATCGTCGGGTGCGGCTTATATGGCCTGTCGGCCCAACCGAATGGCCTCGCCCGGATTCTGCTCCGAAACAATAATGCTCCGATTGTATAAAGCAGTGGTATTTGTCTTGTTCCCCAGATATTCTTCGGCTTTCGGCTGGTTTCCATTCACAGAATACAAAAAAACTGCCCTTTACCAATGACATGAATGCTTCGGGATAAACTTTCAGGGTTGTTTCATATACTGCTTAATTCCTTAAGAAGAAAATACGAACATCGTAAACCTATAAGCACTCAACCATTTAGCAGTTCAGTCAGCAATTTGTCTTTTTTTTATTCAAAAAAAATAATTTTCCCAAAGCAACCAAAAACGGACATGATCATCTTCTATTGTATTGCAAAAAATATTTGGGAAGAACAGAAAACAAAACTGAAAGAAGATGAGACGCATTATTACACTTTACCGGGGGAAGAAACACATACTAAGACTGTTCATTTTCTGTTGTTTACTTCTGTCTGCCTGCGAAAAAGATGAGATAATAAACACCGGCCCTCAAACGATAAAAATTATTCCTCCAAAGGAAGAATGTTGGGTTTCGGATTCATTTTTAATGGAAGCAATTTTTGATGAGCAGAAAAATTCTACACAAACCGTCGTCTGGAGCAGCTCGAATGAAAATCTTGCTACAATTGACAATTCAGGTATGGTAACATTGAAAAAAGAGGGACAGGTAAAAATAAATGCCCAATCAGGTAAGTTGTCGGCTACATACAACATGACCATCAAACCGATGAACCTGCTTTATCAAACCACCGGGCAAAAAGTCAATGCCATAAAATCGATGAACTGGTCGGATAGAAAAACGGAAGTTTTGCTGAATGGTACCTGGGCTTTTTCAACACCCAAAATGGCGCCCGACGGGTCGGCTCTGGTTTTTGCAGATACAATCAGTTACTATAATCCCGATATTTTTGTCTATCAGTTCGATCAGTCGAAACGAATTCACGTAGCCGGTTATGACGATTGGGACGATCAGCCAATCTGGGACACCAGTTCGAAACGGATTATTTTCCGCAGTTTCCGGAATAATGGATTGGGATGCATTTATGAGTATGACCTGAGCAACTCATCGCTGGTTAATTTAACACCCGACCCTGTAAATGCGGCCTGGGTCAACCTGGATCCGGCCCTGTCGCCGGATGGCATGAAGATGGCTTTTTCAAACAATAAGAATGGGATACACGATATCTGGATTTATGATTTTGACAGTAAAACAATGAGTGCTGTAACTGCAACCATGGAATATGAAGGCGAACCGGCCTGGTCACCCGACAGCAAAAAGCTTGTTTTCCGGCGTGATTTCAGTTTTCATCCCAAAGTATCTGATCTGTTCATCCTTGATCTGGAAAAAAACACAACACAACAGTTGAGTATAGAAGGTGTGGAGCGACAACCGGCCTGGTCGCCCAACGGGAAGTTCATTGTTTTTACCTATCAACCGGGAAACAGCCTGCCGGTTATCAGCTACATTGACGTCGAGAAGCCGGAGGAAGTATTTATTCTTGAAGGTCATTACGGGTATAGTCCTTCGTTTTATTAATGATTTACCAAATTTATTATAAGCCATTTCAGAAACAATTAAACAACACAGGGGCTGGAACTCTAAAATCCAGTCCCTTTTAACCAAAATTTTATTAGACATGACCAGAATTTTATTCGTTTTTTTAGTATTCGCTGCTTTTGCCTGCGAAAAGGATTATTGTGATGTGGAATGTGACACGGCATTGATACCCACGGCAAAATTCCAGCATTCGAGATTTCAATGTGACAACGGCACATTTCAATGTGTCCAATTTCAAAATGTTTCAGAAAACATAAACGGAGGCACCAAATACAACTGGACGTTTGGCGACGGAGAGGGATCGGATGAAGAGAATCCAAATCACAGTTATCCGCAATATGGTGAATTTAATGTGGTATTAAAAGTAACCAACTGCAACGGGACCGTATCTTTTTATACTGAAAAGATCAATATTAGTATAAACTAAAAAATTGCAAAAGATAATTGTGTCCCGAATTGTCTGGAAAAAGGATCGGCGGCTTTAATGGCTGTCGATTCCGTTGATCATATACAGCGAATGTTCGATGGTTGGTAAAATTTCGCGGCAATATTCGTTGACAGCTTTCACACTTCCGGGAAGAGTATAAACCAGTGTTTGCCCAATCAACCCGGCAATGCTGCGGCTAAGCAAGGCGGCAGGTTTTTCCTGACCATATTTCATCCGGATTAGCTCCATGATACCCGGAATTTCCTTGTCGAGCATGGGTTGTATGGTTTCCGGAGTAATATCCCTGGGACCGATGCCGGTACCGCCGGTGGTAAAAACAACATCGGCTTTTTCGGCAACAGCCAATCGGGTCAGATATCTCAGTTCATCGGGATTATCGCCAATCAGATGGTGGGTAAATTGTGTTTTGCGCTTCAGTTCAGCAAAATATTTTTCTGTAATTGTTTTTATCTGCGGTCCGCTGAGATCGCTGTATTCACCACGGCTGGCACGGTCGCTGAGGGTGATAATATGAATATTCAGAATGCGCGGAATGCATTCCAGTTCGTCACCTGGTTTTAGTTGCCCTCCCCTGATCACACGAGCAAAAATACCTTCTTTGGGCATCACACAGTTGCCCACTTCACGAAAAATGGTGCAAATATCACCGTGACATTTTTTGCCAATCTGGGTCACTTCCAGTTCAATTTGTTCGTTTCTGAAGCGATCAAGCGGTTTCGTCCCGTAAAGCAAAAGTCCTTCGGTAGTGATGTTTTCGGCGAATTCGCCAAATCCAATTTTACGGCCTGCCTCCTGCGAAAATTTCTCAATTGATTCGGTCCCCAGCAAACTTACCTGCCGGTGCCAGTTTCCCGAATGCGCGTCGCCTTCAACACCAATGTTGCTTAGTTTAATCATTCCGACCGGCTTTTTTACCGTGCCCTTTTTCTCTGAGCTATTTACCGAATGAACTTTGATTTTCATCGTAATTCTATTTTTTCGTTTTCTTCAATAAGCGGACATCTGAAATGACCATACTTTTATCAACCGCTTTGCACATATCGTAAATGGTCAGAAGTGCAATATTGACACCGGTAAGCGCTTCCATCTCGACGCCGGTCTGTCCGGTACACTTTACTGTACAAACGGCTTCAATACCCTTTTTAACAAGGCTGCATGTCACATCTATTTTCGAGATTTGAAGCGGATGACATAAAGGGATCAGTTCGCTGGTTTTTTTTGCCGCCTGAATACCGGCAATTTCAGCGACAGTGAGTACATCGCCCTTTTTTATTTTGTTTTCCTGAATCAATTCAAGGGTTTCCTTTTGCAAGAGAATTATTCCTGAAGCAGTTGCTTCGCGCACCTGATCTGGCTTCCCTGAAACATCGACCATGGATGCCCGCCCTTTTTCATCGGTGTGTGTGAGTTGTTTCTTCATATTTTTGTTTTACTCTGTTTTATCTTCACTTTTGCTGTTTCTGTTTCCACTTTCGGGGTAAACATGAGATGGGAGCCAATTTATCCCCCAATATTGTAAAACTGCCCCGACTGATTAAATGTCCCGGTTCGCGGCTTTTCGCCAATTGTCAGTTGAAGGGCTTTTTCATGTCCGAGTTTACGAATATTGAAAGCCAGATCACTGAACAAACAAGGTTTTACATCGCCGTTGGCCAGCAGGCGGACCCGGTTGCAACGGCTGCAATTACCACCTTCTCCCCCTTCGACTTTCGAAAACTCACCGTTCTTCAGGTTCATCTGATGAATAAATCGCAGACTAAGTTTATTTTCCCTGCAAAAATCCTTCAGCTTTTGTGTGTCTTCATCCGGCTGCCCCAACAAAACACAGTTAATCTTTATCGGTTCCAGACCTGCTTTTTGTGCGGCTTTTATTCCTGCAAAAACTTTCCCCAGATCGCCATTTCGGGTGATTTCGCAATAACGGTCGCCATCTACTGTATCCATACTGATATTAACCCGCCGCAGTCCGGCTTCTTTCAATTCCCCGGCAAATTGTTCCAGCAAAATTCCGTTGGTAGTCATCGACAGGTCTTCAATTCCTTCAATAGAAGCCAGCATTGAAACCAATTCCGTGACTCCTTTTCGTACCAGCGGTTCACCACCAGTCAGGCGCACTTTAGTAATTCCTTTCGAAACTGCCAGCCGGGCAAATTCTGTAATTTCTTCGAAACTCAGAATATCGTCATGCTGCATCAGGGGAATACCTTCTTCGGGCATGCAGTAGGTACACCGCAGGTTACAACGGTCGGTTACCGAAATACGCAGGTAATTGATATGCCGGTTAAAGCAGTCGTACATGTATTAAACTTCCTTTGGTGATCTCTTCTATTCCTTTTTCAATCAAAACAAATCCCAATGCCCCGTGGTATGCATGAATATGTGCTGAACCGTTGTATCGGATAATTTCCACTTCGTTGTTTTCAGTCAGCGAAACGGGTAAAAATTCGTCGCGGTCTGATTTTTTTCTATGAAAATCGTGAGCCAGCGGCAATGGCAGATAAAAATGTTTTTCGCTGAAATTCATTAGCCTGTTCAGAAAAACTTTGGCAAAAATTTCAAACTGGATAAACGACGAAACAGGGTTTCCCGGTAGTCCAATGATATATTTTGTTTGCCCGTCGTCATTTTTCATTGAAGCAAATGTGGTGTGTTTACCGGGTTTCACGCTTAGTTTATTGAAATGAACAGTGAACCCAAGTTGCTGAATAACCAGCGGCACATAATCAAAATCGCCCACCGAAACGCCGCCGGAGATCAGCGTCACATCATTTTCAAGTACCGATTTTTGAATGATGCGGAAAGTCTCATCCTGTACATCGGGTACAATTCCGTAATTGTAAACCGGCAACCCCATTTTACGGACCTGTGCTTCCAGTTGCGGCCCATTCGAATTGCGTATCTGCGCCGTATTTGGTTTTCCTGAAGGAATAATCAACTCGCTCCCGGTTGAAATAATACCCACTTTCGGACGGCAATAAACAACCGGCCGGATACATCCCACTGAAGCCAGAATGGCAATATGCTGCGGCTTTATTTTTATTCCGGCTGCTAACACACAATCACCACGCTGCACATCTTCACCACGAACACAGATGTTTGTATTGGTTTTTTCTCCTGTAAAACGAATTTTACTATTCGAAAGCTGTTCGCTTTGTTCAACCATAAAAACCAAATCAGCGCCATCCGGAACCCTTGCTCCGGTCATGATTTTTGAGCACTGTCCGGCTCCAATCGTTTGGGTTGGTGTTTTCCCGGCTGCAATAATTTCGAGCAGTTCCAGTTCTTTTCCCAGATCGTCTTTCCGGCAGGCATATCCATCCATTGCCGATTTGTTGAATGGAGGCATATCGACATCCGAAAATACACCTTCAGCAAGTATGCGGCCTTCCGAGTCGAAGTAATCTACTGCTTCGGACTGCATCACCATGGCTTGTTTCACAGCAATAGCAAGCGCTTCCGATAAACTGATCATTGAAACCTGATTTTCCATGTTTTTTCAAAAATGATTTGTTCGGGAGAAATACTGAATCGTTTTCCATCTGAATAAATTATCCCGTCGGCAAGTGGCAAAATGTTTTCAGCCGAATTTTTTGCCGGTTCATTTTCTTTCTGAACAAACAAAAACAGCGCGGGATGAACGTATTTTACAAGCGCTGCCGATTCGATTACAACAGGCTGTCCTTCCCCAATAAAATTAGAGATAAAATCAAAAGCCTCTAACAAAGTATCGTCTTTCGTCTGAATGTAGATTGAAATTTTTGCCCCGGCTCGTAAAAAACGGCTACTGTCTTTTTTCGAATTCCGGTTTTCTTCCCTGTAAATTTTAAATGCCGGATGATCATTTAAAAGAACCAGCCCGTCAGTGGGTTCATGAAAATGCGGAGTAATTTTAACCGCCACAACTTCGGGGAGTTGCAAATTCTGAAGGAGGTCGCAAAGAAAACTTGTTTTGCCGCAATTCCTTCCCGAACCGGCCACAATCAACGTATTTTCAAATGTTTTTCTCATAAAAATGCCCCTTTCCAAAAAATATGAAAAGGGGACATTTGGGCAATCTATCTAAGTCACATTTGAAGCCTTTGTTTTCTCCTTTCCAAGTCGGGAGGCTGTTTCGTTTCCGCATACAACCCATCGGTTAGTCCGGCATATGCACGCACGTAGCCGGGTAACTCGGAGTAATTTTCATGCAAATATAGAATTATCTGCATATATTAATTAAATTCTGTATGAAAACTTTGAAAAGGAGATATGCTATTGAGCAGAGAGCAAGCTCACGGATGAAGTTATTTCCTGTAAAAATTCATTTCTTCGATGTACTGCCAGGCTTTGGCAGGAACAAAATGGCGGACGTCTTTCCCTGCTTTGATGGCTTCGCGGATAAATGTAGACGAAATCTCCATAATCGGAGCATCGGTAATTTGAATATTTTTATAAACTGTCACTGTCCGGGGATCAAATCCCGGACGTGGATAAATAATGACCGGGTAGTTCTCAATAATTTGCTCGTAATTCTTCCATTTATGAAAATTTTCAAGGTTGTCGGAACCCATCAAAATTGAAAACCGGTGTGAAGGAAATTCCTCTTGCAAATAGGTTAACGTATCAATTGTATACGATGGCTTGGGAAGTTTAAATTCGATGCTGCTGGCCCTCATGCGGGGGTCGTCACCGATGGCCCGGGTTACCAGTTCCAGCCGCTGGTAATCGTCGAGCATGCTTTGCTTCTGCTTGAACGGGCTTTGCGGACTTATCACAAACCAAAGTTGGTCGATATCCGCAAATTCGAGCATGTAATTGGCAATAGCCAAATGGCCAATGTGGATGGGGTTAAATGTGCCAAAGTACAAACCGATCTTCATCGTCAGTTTTTTTATTTTTCAGACAAAAACTCTTTTACAAGCTGTTCTGTTTCCGCGAATGCCTTTTCCAGATTTTCATTTATAATAATAACATCGAATTTGGGGGCAAACGAAAGTTCGTATTCTGCTTTTTGCACCCGTTTTTCAATTACTTCGGACGAGTCGGTCGAACGGGCCACCAGGCGTTTATGAAGTTCTTCAACCGAAGGCGGTTTCACAAAAACAGCCAGTGCCTGATCGCCGTAAAACTTTTTAATATTGAGGCCGCCAATCACATCTACATCAAAAACCACATGTTTCCCATTGTTTCGGATGCGTTCGACTTCCGATTTCAGAGTGCCGTAACAGGTTCCTGTATATACTTCTTCCCATTCGAGAAATTCGCCGGCCTCCACTTTCCTTCTAAATTCTTCTGGGCTAAGAAAATAATAATCTTTACCATCTGTTTCAGTATGCCGCATTTCCCGACTGGTAGCCGAAACCGAGAATTCAAGATCGAAACCGCCTGCCAGCAGATGCTTCACGATGGTGGTCTTACCTGCTCCCGACGGAGCTGAAAATATGATGAGCTTTCCTTTCATTTAAACAAGGCAAAAGGCAAAAGTAAAAAGTTAAAAAAAGGGATACTAATTGTTGCTTTTCTTCGACTTTACAACAATACTCCCTAATATTTTCTTTAATTCTTCTGATTCGTTAATTAAATATGTTAGTTCTGAGAAATTAATTTCTGAAAGATTATTAGTAGCCTTAATAATTCTTAACCAGTAATTGCTTTCTCTTATTTCTCTAAGTGAAATCTCCGTTTTGTAAATAAAATCTGCTTTTGAAGAACCGGATTGAGATTCTTCATAATTTGCCCCGGATGAAGTTGCTGATTTCGCAAGCTGGTACCGAATAACTTTATTTTCGGTATTACCAGGCAATAATTGCAGAAACTTTATAACCCTGACTGCAAAATCGAATAATCTGTATTTAAGATTGTTTTCCATTTCCTATTCAAGTTATAATGAATACAACAGATTTCCCCATTGTACTTCTGCCTTTTGCCTTTTTACTTTTGCCTTTTTACTTAAAAACCTACAGCACGTTCAGCACCTGTTCCTTGACACGTTCCAGATTGTCTTTCATCTGCACCACAATTTTCTGGATATTGCTTTCGTTGGCTTTCGAGCCCAGCGTATTAATCTCGCGTCCAATTTCCTGGGCAATAAATCCAAGTTTGCGGCCCGAATCGAGACTGTCTTCGTGCAAAGTTTCCAGAAAATACTGGCAATGGTTCAGCAATCGTACTTTTTCCTCATTAATGTCCAGCTTTTCAAGATAATAAATCAATTCCTGTTCAAAGCGGTTTTTGTCGAAATTACCATTCAGTTGCAGTTCGTCCATGCTATCTTTAATACGGGCCTTCACCGTTTCGATGCGTTGTCCTTCATACGGTTCTACTTCTTTCAGAAGCGACAGGATGGTCTCAATGTTGCCACGAACGTCAATTTCCAGTGCATCGCCTTCCTGCTCACGGAAGACGTTCACCATCTTCAGCGCATCAATTAGTTGCTTCCGTATCAGCTTCCATTCCTCTTCATCAAGTTGTTCGTAGGTCATTTTAACGGCATCGGGCAACCGAAGTATCGATTGCATGGTCAACTCACTAATGGGAATGTTTACCTCAGCATTGATCTTTTCCATTTGCCTGAAATAACTTTTCACAATGCTTTCGTTCACCGCAGCATTAGTTTCTTCGCCCAGATTTTCAATATAAAAAGCAAGGTCAACTTTCCCCCTGACCAGGTATTCCGATATTAGTTTCCTGATTTCAATATCTTTTTCACGATACAAGGCGGGAATTCTCGTGTTTATATCGAGTTGTTTGCTGTTCAGTGACTTAATCTCAAGAGTAATTTTTTTGTTTCCCACTTCAAATTCAGCTTTTCCAAAGCCGGTCATCGATTTAATCATCTGCCTAATTTTAAATTGAGCCCAAAGTTACTATTTTATGTGTAAAAAACGGGTTTCTTTTTCTGCCTGAAAACAGAAGGCCGGACCTCTAGTGAATCCGGCCTTTACAGAAAACAAACATTTAAAATCAGAAAGCAAATAATTCATTTTTCAGCGCGCGGCTGAGCGAGGGATTCGGCAACTTTCACTAACCTCATAAATTCGCCCCGATACCCTTCTTCGTCATCGGATTTGGCATTTTTGGCAATGCGGGCAACTTCTTCATAATTGAGATTTCCTTTGTATTCTGAATTTCGGAGCAACATTCCGAAACCCGCAACAGCCGATGCAAAACGAATATTTTCCGAAGCTTTTTCAAACGCGGCAACTTGCGGCGAAACCACTTTCTCCATCGGGAAACTTTGATTGCCGTCAGGCGTTTTGTAACGGACTTTGACGGTTACCAGTTCGTTGCTGAAATTTTTGGCCGCGTCTTTCCTGCGTTGCTGGTATTTCAATTCGTCAATTTCCGGTATCTTTTCGACAGAACTTGCCGGAATGATCTCGTAAAGAGCAGTCACCCGGTGCCCGGCGCCCATTTCTCCTGCATCTTTCCTGTCATCTTTAAAATCTTCATCGTTCAGCAAACGGTTTTCGTAACCGATCAGCCGGTAGGCTTTCACATGCTGCGGATTGAATTCAAGTTGCAGTTTCACATCTTTGGCAACCGTAAACAAAGTGCCGCCAAATTCTTTTACAAATATTTTTCGTGCTTCCTGGATATTGTCAATGTACGCATAGTTGCCATTGCCTTTATCAGCGATGGTCTCCATTTTGTCGTCCTTGTAATTGCCCATCCCGAAACCCAAAACAGTCATAAAAATTCCCGATTCACGTTCTTTTTCTACCAGCCGTTCCATTTCCGAAGTACTCGAAACACCCACATTGAAATCGCCGTCGGTTGCCAGAATGATCCGGTTATTGCCACCCTCCGTAAAGTTTTCTCGGGCCGTTTTGTATGCCAGCCGTAATCCTTCTCCTCCGGCAGTGGAGCCGCCTGCATCCAGTTTTTCAATGGCTTCCATAATTTTCTGTTTCTGGTTGCCGGGTGTCGATTCCAAAACCAGTCCGGCAGCGCCTGCATACACCACAATGGCCACACGGTCATTCGGTCGCAATTCGTTTACCAGCATTTGCATGGCCGATTTTACCAGTGGTAATTTATTTGGAGCGTTCATCGATCCGGAAACATCAAGCAGAAAAACCAAGTTCGAAGGAGGCAAACTTTCCTTTTCAATTTCTTTTGCCTGAAGCGCGACCAAAAGCAACTGGTGGCCGCTGTTCCACGGACAGTTAGACAATTCCGAATGAATTGCAAACGGGTACTTCTCTTTCGGTTCATTATAATTATAACTGAAATAGTTGATCATTTCCTCGATACGCACTGCATCCACAGGCGGCATCTGCCCCATATTCAGGAAACGGCGCACATTCGAATACGAAGCGTTATCGACATCAATGGAGAAAGTGGAAAGCGGATTGGCAAACACATCTTTATAGCCGTTTTCACCGATGGCAGCGTAGTTTTCGGTGTTCCAGTCGGCTACGGGCAGCCGTTCGCATACAGCCGTTTGTGCCAATGAAACAGAACCTGTTAAATTTCTCTTTTTCATCACACCGTAACCGACAGCCACAACTTCTGTCAACCCGGCATGCGCCGGAACCATGGTAATATTAATTTGGGTACTTCCATTTACCGGTACCGTTTTATTTTCAAATCCGATAAATGAAAATACGAGCGTTCCATTTGCATTTGCAAGAATTTTGTAAAAACCGTTTATGTCAGAAACGGTTCCATTCGTAGTTCCCATTTCTACAACGTTTACTCCGGGCATTACCTGTCCCTGTTCGTCAGTAACCGTTCCGCTGACCCAGATTGTAGTTGCTGCATTAATTGTAAAAATGCTGAGCAATAAAATCGAAAGAATTGCTAATTTTTTCATGATGCTAGTTTTTTTAGTTGAACGTTTTGCCAATAGGATGCAAAGCCGGAACAGATTCCATAAAAATTTTCAGTTTTTTTTGAAATGGTGATTTCGTACTTTAGTAAAAAATTTGGGTATGATTGACAATCAAAATCTGCTGGCTGATCTAAAAAGCTATTTGATCCGGAATTACGGAGAATCAGTTGTTGATGTAATTCTTTTCGGATCGAGGGCCAACGGAGATTCAAAAGAATTTTCGGACTACGATGTTTTGATTGTATTGGATAAAAAATACTCAGGACAAGACGAAAATGCCATTTTGGATTTATGCTACGACATTGATTTGAAATACGATATTTTACTTGATGTCCATCTGATCTCGAAGAATGAAATAAAATCGGCCCGCGGAAGACAACCTATATTTATAAATGCATTGAAATCGGGTTTGTACGCATGACACTGGAAGAAAAAGATCGGGAATCGTTGGTGAAATACCGGATAAACCAGGCAGAAGAAACCAAATTGGATGTTCAGCTTCTGATTGATAACGATCGGTTGCGTTCAGCAGTTAACCGGATTTATTACGGAATGTTTTATGCGTTATTAGCCCTTGCTGCTCATTTTCAATTTGAAACTTCAAAACATTCCCAATTGATCGGATGGTTCAATAAAAATTTTATTCATACAAAACAAATTGATCCCCGATTCGGGAAAATCATCAATAAGGCATTTAACCGCCGGACAAAAGGTGATTACGACACGTATATCGAATTCGAAAGAAAAATTGTGGTTGAAATGTTTCAGGAGATGGAACAATTTATAACTGAAATGGAAAGGTTTCTGGATTCTCAAAAATAAAAGACGTCCCTCTAAATATCTGTATTTGTTCCTGAAATCAAAAAATAGCGCTGAACCCGACGACCGGGAATTACTGCTTCAGTATAAAACGGAAAACAATGCTGATGCACTTGGCTTTTTGTATTCACGCTATGTGATGCTGGTTTACGGTTTGTGCCTGAAATACCTCAACGACCGCGAGAAATCGAAGGATGCCGTGATGCAGATTTTTGAACTGCTGGCTGTTGAACTGCACCGGCACGACATTCAGAATTTCAAAAGCTGGCTGTATGTTTTCAGTAAAAATTATTGTCTGATGGAGCTTCGCAAAGAGAAATCGCTGCATAAACGGGAGGAATTGTGGCTGGCCGGTCAGGAAAAATTTATGGAAAACCCGGACGGTTTGCATCCTATTGACAGCGATGAAAATTTGCAACTTAACGCAGCGCTAAAAGATTGTATTGAAAAACTGAAGGACGAACAGCGGCGGTGCGTACATCTGTTTTATTTTGAAAACCGCAGTTATCGCGATATTTCGGACGAAACGGGATGGGACGATAAAAAAGTAAAAAGCCTGTTGCAAAACGGGAAAAGAAATTTGAAAATTTGTTTGGAAAGCAAACATGAGCGATAAACGGACATACGAACAGGAAGAGCAAATCCGGCGGTACGTGCAAAACGAAATGAGCGGCCCGGAACGTAATGCCTTTGAGCGGGAAATGCAGAAAGACCCTTTCCTGGCAGAAGCGGTGGACGGCCTGTTGTCTTTTTCGGCGAAAGAGATTTTTGCTGATGTTGATCAATTGAAACACAAAATAAAAAATCGCAGCAGCAATAACCGGAGATATCTCTGGTACGCGGCAGCTTCGGTACTGCTGATCGTCATTTCAACGCTGTTCCTTTTCAACCCGGAAGAAAAAACCAACCGGGCGCTCACCGAAAATGTGCAAAAAGAAGAAATTGCCGCTCCAAAGGAAATTCTTCAGGAGCCTCATGATTTGCAAAAAAATGAAACAGAGAAGGCGCAAAAAACCGTTCCCGAAAAGCATCTAAAAATTATTGAGGAGAAACTTGGAATTGCTGATACGGAGGTTGGGGTGGTGCCGATTGCAATGAACAGCACACAAAATTCTTCTGCCCAAAATCTTGCAGAGCAGATGAAACTAAAAAGATCGTTTGATACAACAGAAACACTAAAGACGGTAAAAACGGACCGTGCCATGAAGATGGTAGCAGCGGAAACGGCAAATCTACCCGACCCGGCTACGGAAAAACCATTGGCACAAACCGTCTCGATGACAGAGCAGGCAACGGCTCCGGTTGCCAATGAGCCTGCATTCTTTATTGCTGATCAAAAAGCCGATACAGCGTTGGATGAAGTGGTGGTGGTCGGTTATGGCAGTCAACAAAAGAAATCACTGACAGGATCTGTCACTGTTTCTGAAACTCAGCAAAGAACTGACGGGAAAGCTATTCCACACGATGGATGGGAGGCTTACAACGAATATCTTTCCGGTGAACTTCAGCATCCCGGCATCGGTTCGCCCGAAGAAAAAGTAGTGGTACGCCTGTCGTTTTCGGTGGATGAAACCGGCAAGCCCGGCGAGTTCAAAATTCTGAACAGCACCAATGAAAAATACAACCAGGCAGCCATTGAAATTATTGAAAATGGCCCGCAATGGCTCCCTGCACTAAAAAATTCAATACCCGAAAGTGAAGTGGTAAAATTGCGGTTGGTATTTCCCGGGGCAAACCAGTAACCCGATGATAACGGAGGCACTTTGCAGATATGGGTGTCGTGCCCCGAAGTTTCGGGTTTAATCGCGAGTAAAACAGGAGATTGAGCCCGAGCGCTCCTCATCATCAACCTCGTTTGAGTGCAACGGGAACTGCCTGTCCCGATTGATATCGGGAAGGGGTTTGTTCCTGTCGTCTGTGACGACTTTTGCAAACACCGGGCTCGCCAACCCACGGCAGGCAACAGATAACTCGTAAAGACGAGAGTTTTATAACCCCCTCGTTAC
The DNA here is from genome assembly GCA_034003625.1 of Prolixibacteraceae bacterium. Taxonomy (GTDB): domain Bacteria; phylum Bacteroidota; class Bacteroidia; order Bacteroidales; family Prolixibacteraceae; genus GWE2-42-39. The sequence continues at coordinate 29,066 of JAVEYG010000043.1, forward strand.
CGCTAAAGCTCAAACGAGGGGTAGGTTGAGCTATATTGTGTGTTGTGTTGCGTTAATTTTATATACTTTATAGTTTTTCTTAAATGGTTTTTCTAAAAGAACTCCGATTTCAAAATTTTCAGAATCATCAATAGTTTCTAAATCACTATCGTCAAGCTGAATATTTAAAACTTTCGATAATACAATGCTATCATTATTAATACCGTATATGAAATCACCTTTTGACAATTTAGTTTTATTTGTATAAAAACAAGCTATTAATCCATTTCTATAACAATTGGTTATATCACTTAGATATTGACAATTTTCAGCTATGTTTAATGTTCTTAATCTATAGTAGGTTACATCAAGAATTGCTTCTGAAAGAATTTTAAAATATTTAATATACTCTTGAATTATTTCATACGTAAATAATTTCTATTAAATGAGCCTTTAAAGCCCATATGTTGTTTAAAATCAATAATTTTTAGAACTACAGACAAAAGAAAAGAAAGCACTTGTCTTTAAAGCAAATGCACGGTTA
>JAVEYG010000081.1:0-6071 GCA_034003625.1 Prolixibacteraceae bacterium
TAACTCTTCACCAGTTCAGAGTTATTTTCCAAAGTCAACAGAAAATCATCATCAGTTAGATTTGATGAATAAAAAAAAGAAGAATACAATGTCTAATTCGGTCAACGTTATTTAGGCATGGACACTGGATAACTTGATACTTGATACTCGATACTTGATACTTGACAGTTTGCCTTTTCAGTAATGGATACTGGGTATTCAACAAGCCAGATTTTGGATTACGGGATTACGGGATCACTTGATGACCAGATTTTCAGACAAACAGCCAGCCGCCTGAAGATTGTAAGCTGTACCTCACCCCCCGCGTCTTTGCATGCTTCCAGCTTTTCCCTGCCTACTGAGACTGAGAACTGCAACTAAAAACCGCTACTTCCTCAAAATAACCATCGTTGCCCCAAAGCCATATTCCTGAAAGCTGGCATCCTGAAACGCATATTTCCGAAACTTCTGCGAAAGCTCTTTTCTGATTTCCTGTTTCAACGTGCCATTTCCCAACCCGTGGATAAAAACAATTCGTTTCACCCCGCTTTTTATGGCTTCGTCTAATTTTTCACGAAATGTTTTTATTTGTATTTCAAGCATTTCATGGTTCGACAGGCCGCGGGCATCATCCAGCAACTCGTGAATATGGAGGTCAACTTCCATCAACTCAGGATTAAGGTTCAATTCTTTTTTTATTTTCGGTTTTTGCTTTTCGCTAACAATCCGGCGTATTTCCTGATGGGTCAAATCCTGCAGTCCGTCTTCAAAATCGGAATTACTCACCGGAATTAAATGGGCGCCGGTCGAGAAATACACGTTCCGCTGAAAACTTTTTTCTTTATAAAATTTTACGGGGTTTACTTTTATTCGCTTATAAACCGGCATTTCACAGTTTTTCGATTTTTCGCGAAAAAACAGCAACTGAAAATAAAAATCAGGCAGGTCGTTCAGTTCATTCTGAGAAAAATTCTCCAGCAAAAGTTTTGTCCCTGCCTCTAATTTCCCCGATTTCACACTCGAATATTCGCCTTCGTGCCAATGACTGTAATTGTATAAAAGCGTAAAGCGGCTGCCGTTCACTAAATAAGCGCTCAGTTCGCCGCCAACCGGATTGGAAGCATTCCCGGGAACAAACGCAAAATAAAACTCAGGGGCATCGCCGGGTTCAACCACAATCCGTTCGGGCATGCCCTCCCCTGCCTTTTCCTGAACAGGAATTTGGGCTGTTTGTTCTTGCTTCCCGGCCTCCGGCTGTTTGTCAACCAACACTAATTGAGAGATGAGGGTCGGTATTTCAAATCCCTGCTCATCTTCCACGTTTACCCTGTTTTTTCCTGAAAAACCGGTCACAATACCGCCACCCACGGCATTCAGAAACTTCACTTTATCGCCTATTTTTATCATCATTTTCAATTTTCAGCAAAAGTACAAAGTATTTTGTGCTGCGGGACAGAATCTTTACATTTGCGGCCAGGATTATGGAAAACATCAGCAACACAGAACCGGGCAACATTGCAATCAGCGATTACAATTATTTTCTTCCGGATGAAAAAATTGCAAAATATCCTTTGCCGCAACGCGACCAGTCGAAGTTGTTGGTATGGAAAAACCATTGCGTTGAAGACCATGTCTTCAGCAAATTGCCTGATTTGCTTCCGGAAAACTCGCTCCTGATTTTCAACAATACCAAAGTAATCCGCGCCCGGCTTTTGTTTGAAAAAGAAACCGGCGCCCGTATCGAGCTATTTTGCCTCGACCCATACCAACCAGCCGATTATCAGCTCGCTTTTCAGCAAACACAGGCCTGTAGCTGGAAATGTATGGTGGGCAACCTGAAAAAATGGAAAGGGGGCACACTGAAAAAGAGGCTGGATATCGACGGGCAAACCATCCGGTTGAGCGCCGAAAAAATCAGCGCCAACGGACCATGCATGATTATCCGGTTCAGTTGGGACAACGCTGGTTTTGAATTTTCCAGAATTATTGAACACGCGGGGATCCTCCCTATTCCCCCTTACCTGAACCGCGAAACCGAAGAATCGGATTTGCAACGTTACCAAACCGTGTATTCAAAAATAAAAGGCTCGGTGGCAGCGCCTACCGCCGGGCTTCATTTTACCGAAGAGATTTTTCGGAAAATCGGCGAAAAAGGGCACCAAACTCAGGAACTGACCTTACATGTTGGCGCCGGGACTTTTCAACCCGTGAAATCGGAAACAATACAGGCACACCAGATGCACGCCGAGCAAGTCTATATTACCCGGCAGCTCGTCGAAAAACTACTGCAGCACGAAGGGCCGCGAATTACTGTCGGCACCACCACTGTCCGCACCCTCGAAAGCATTTATTGGTTAGGGAACCAAATTGCAAACGGGGCAGGTCCGGACATTTCAAACCTGAAGATTTCGCAGTGGGAACCGTATCATACTGCAAAAAAAGTAACGGTAAAAGAGTCGCTCGAAACCATTCTTGCGTTGATGAAAGGCAACTCAACGGGCCATTTGTCTGCTTCTACTGAAATTATCATCGTACCGGGCTATCCATTCAAGCTGACCGACGGGATGCTGACCAACTTTCACCAACCACAAAGTACGCTGTTACTGCTGGTTTCCGCATTTTTGGGCGACCAGTGGAAAACCGTTTACAAACATGCACTGGACAACAACTACCGTTTTCTGAGCTACGGCGACAGCAACTTGTATTTAAAGTAGCAAAGGCGGCAAAATGTATAGTCTGTGTTTATTTCAACAATTTCCGGTCAGTTATTAACGCCCGCCTTTTTGAATCATTGATTCTGCTATTTTTATACCCTCTAATTTTGCAATTAAAATTATTTTCTATGAGCGGATTTTTTGGAAGTGTTTCGAAAAACGATTGTGTTTCCGATGTTTTTTACGGGACTGATTATCATTCACATTTAGGGACCAAACGGGCAGGGATGGCTTTCTTTTCTGAAGAAAAAGGGTTTCAGAGGGCCATACACAGTCTCGAAGACGGTTATTTCAGAAATAAATTTGACAACGATATGATTGGGTTCAAAGGAACCAGCGGAATTGGTGTAATCAGCGACAGCGAAGCACAACCCATTCTGGTCACTTCCCATCTGGGACGTTTTGCAGTGGCTACTGTAAGCAAAATTGTAAACATCGAAGAACTGGAAGAACGTTACATGCAATTACGGCGCACGTTTTCGGAAACCAGCCAGGGATCGGTCAATCCAACCGAATTAGTTGCCATGCTCATTGCGGAAGGCGAAGATTTTATCTCCGGAATAGAAAATGTGTATACCCGGATAAAAGGCTCCTGTTCGCTATTGATCCTTACTGAAAACGGCATCATTGCAGCCCGCGACAAATTGGGGCGGACCCCGATTATTATCGGGAAGAAAAACGATGCTTTTGCCCTCGCATTTGAAACCTGTGCCTTTCCAAACCTTGATTATGAAATTGAAAAATATCTGGGTCCCGGCGAAGTCGTACAGGTAACTGCCGACGGATACAAACAACTACGCCAGCCCAACGAAAAAATGCAGGTTTGCTCGTTCCTTTGGGTCTATTATGGCTATCCGCCTTCGTTCTACGAAGGGGTCAATGTAGATGAATGTCGCTACCGTTGCGGGAAAGCACTTGCAAAAGATGACAACATTGATGCCGACTTTGTTGCCGGGATCCCAGACTCGGGGGTTGGCCATGCAATGGGCTACGGCAACGAAAAAAAGATACCATTGAAACGTCCGTATTCAAAATATACGCCCACCTGGCCACGAAGTTTTATGCCTCAAAACCAGAATATGCGCGACTTAGTTGCCAAAATGAAATTGTTGCCCAACGACTCCGTCATACGTAACAACCGGGGAGTGTTCCTCGACGACTCAATTGTACGTGGCACGCAGCTGAAAGACAATGTCCGCGACTTACATGCTGCCGGAATTAAAGAGGTACACATGCGCATCGCCTGTCCGCCCCTTACCTATCCCTGCGAATTCCTTAATTTCAGCCGCTCAAAATCAAACCTTGATCTGGCCACACACAAAGCAGTTCTCCAATTGGAAGGAAAAATCTGCGATATGGCCGAATATTCCGACAGCAACAACCCTAAATATACTGCAATGGTTGAACAGATACGTAAAAATCTGGACCTGACCACACTTAAATTTCAGAAACTTGACGACCTGGTAGAAGCAATTGGACTGCCGAAAGAAAAACTTTGCACCCATTGCTGGGACGGATCAAGCTACTTTTAGAATAACCGGCTTTGTATATTCCGGGGTTTCCGGATTTCCTGTTTGTGTTTTACAAGTAAAAATTCAAACAGCCGGACAGTTGCCAGGGCATCTCCTGTTGCCCGTTGCCGCTCATTAACCGCAATGTTTGGTTCACGGCAAGTTTTCCGGAGGAATACAACGCATGGACGGGAAGATATTTCCGTTCCAACTTAACCGTACGCATGGTTTTTTCGTTTGTATTCATAACCCAAGTGGCTGAATTATTCCTGACAAACGGATAATCAAAAAGGGTGCCCAACTTTTCTGGACACCCTCCCGTATTTTAGTTATTTCAAATCGACCGGCATGATATAATCGACAGGAACCGCTGTCCCCCGCTGTTTGCCAGGAATCCAGTTTTTCATTTTGGCAAGTACCTGATAACCAAATCCTGCAACTTCATCATTGCTCGTTTCCAACACCTTGATATTGGTTACTCTTCCCTGGGTGTCGACTGTAAATCCCATTAAAGCATTTCCTGTTGTTTCTTTTCTTTCACGGGAAAATTTTTCTTTTGTCTTGCTTTTTATGTCCTGATAATGCTTTGCCAGGGCATAAAAACCTCCGGGATATGAAGGCATTTCCTCAACAACGAAGAATATTTCTTCAGTGCCCGGTTGCTGAGATTTGGCGGGCGGCGGCGGAGGTGGAGGAGTTCCCTGCTTTTCCAACTCATTTATACCGATTAGGATTTGCTCTCTTTTCATTGTTATTTCAGAAAAGAAATTGTCGGGAATGTTTCCCGGCAGTTTCATCTCATGGCTGGCAAATCCGACAAATGAGATAACTAATTCACATTCATTATCGTCCGGGATTTCAAGTGAAAAATTACCTTCCTCGTCAGCAAGTGTTCCTGTGGTAGTCCCTTTCAGAATAATTGAGGCGCCATACAAAGGAGCGCCATCTTTTGTTTTTACGTTGCCTCTCACCGTCGTTTTTTTCATCGATGGATTTATTGCTTCCGTCGTTTTTTCTTCCTGGCTCGATAGCGCCATTCTGTAACTTGGTTCGGCAAATGCTGCCAGCAATAACATTATTACTGGCAAGGCCAGCAAATATCGCGCTGACCTGATCTTTTTTGATTGCGATTTTGTCATCATTTTTAAACGGTTTGTGTTAAGGGCAAAATTCAGATTATTGGTGGTACCGATAATTTGTATGCCCATCAACTGGTTAATTAATAGAGCCTGATACCTCTTTAAATCGGATCCCCGGGTAAGGACACCCCGATCGGCAAGGTATTCGTGGTTTTGTTTAATTGAGCGCTCGAATAACCATATAAACGGGTTAAACCAAAAGATGACGGTTAATAGTTCGATAAAGCACAGGTCGATCCAGTGGTTCTGGTCAACATGAATACGTTCATGATTTAAAATATCAGGAAGGCCGGCCTGCTTATGAATATTCGGATTAATGAAGATCAAATTGAAGAATGAAACCCACATGACAAAAAAAAGACCCCCAAGAGAATGAAAATTGGGAGCGGTGCGAACGATACCATTTCAAAAGAGGATTTGTAATTTAGTTATGGCATAAGCCAAATAACTAAAAGACAATAGAAATGGAAACCTCAGAAGTGTCATTTAAGCAAGTCGTATCGCGAGGATGCGGACTTGACGTACACAAGAAAGTAGTAGTAGCTACCATCGATGGTGAAGGGATAAAAAAGCAGACCCGGGAGTTTGACACCATCACGAGTTCTTCTATGTTGTAATCCAAATTCATGGAGCATTATTTTTAAATAATTTTTCAAATCTTCCCGTACCTTTATATTTGTAAAGCCCAAGAGGAAACAGGCTCTGCCGGGGGGCAACCTGCCAGCAAT
>JAVEYG010000044.1:0-29337 GCA_034003625.1 Prolixibacteraceae bacterium
AACATATGCTATCAGATTAATCTGATGCAAAGCTAAAATTCAAGTCCGTTCGCTCTGATAATCGCTATAATTAGCTAAATTTCAAATATTTCAAAGAACATATTTAAATTTTAATGGGACAGCAATGTGAAAAAATATAAAATCAAAAGCTTTGTTTATTCCATTGCTTTATCATTAATGTTAATTGGATGTACGGATCTTGATGTTCCGGTTATATCAGAACTGACTCCCGATACGTTTCCCAAAACAGAGGAAGATTTCATTTCTGTTACAGGTGCTGTGTATTATTATTTGCATTATAAATTTTTTACCATTAACCAAATTCTCATCCAGGAATTATCTGGTGATTGCGCTGTTCTGACAGCTAATGGAGGAAACTGGTACGATGATGGAAGATATCAGAGATGGCACCTTCATCGGCCAAACGCAGATCAACGGTTTCTCCGGGAATCATGGACCGCGTGGTTCAATGGGATCAGTAAAATAAACAGTGTCCTTTCCTTGCTGGAAGAAGCTGAAGATTCCGATGCTAAAAAAATGAGTATCGCCGAAATGAGGGTAATGAGGGCATATTTCTACTTCATCATTCAGGATATGTGGGGAGGCGTGCCCATTTATGCAGAATATGGCGCCGACGCAAAAGCACGCGATTCGCGGGCTGATGTATGCAAGTTTATTGAAGAAGAAGTCGTGGCGGCCTTACCCGATTTATCCGGAGAAACCGGTATTAATACCTACGGCAGGCCAACAAAATGGATGGCCAACGCCCTGTTGGCTAAATTGTATGTGAACTGGACCGTGTATACCGGACAAGCAGGAAGATGGAACGATGTGGTTGCCGCCTGCGATGCGATTATCACTGAAGCTCAAACAAACGGCACCATTGCACTGGATGCCGATTATCTGAAAGAGTTTTATCCCGACAACGGGCCCCAGTTTAAAGATATTCTTTTTGCGATTCCCTGCGACGGGGTTTATATGAAAGAACATATCCCTGCACGTTACTGGTTAAACTCTGCCCATCGTGCGGTATGGAATTTACCTTTTGGCCCCAGCGGGGCTGTTAAAGTCTGGCCGGAGTATTATGCCAAATTTACTAAGTGGGGAGATAACGACGTAAGAAAAAAACTATGGCTTACAGGCAAACAATATTATTTAGATGGCACGACCCCTGTCATCATCAATACCACAAACAGAGGGTTGGACAGCAGGTACAACGGGCCGGAACCCAATGCCCCGGTGGCGTATCATCTTGAACTGACCCCTGAAATTGAATTCCGTGATCTGGAAACTTTTGAAACAGGAAATGACCAGATAGGAAAAGCGGTCGGGTATCGCCTCAATAAATTCTATCCCGATCAAACGTCGACCACACGCGACCAGAACAACGACCTGCCAATTTTCAGGTATGCCGATGTGCTTCTGATGAAAGCGGAAGCATTGCTAAGGGGCGCGAATGCAACCATGGGACATACCGCCGTTTCACTGGCCAATCAGGTCCGCGCACGTGCAAAAGCGCAACTTTACACGACCCTGGACCTCGATGAACTTTTAGACGAACGGGCAAGAGAACTGGTTTACGAAGGTTGGAGAAGAAATGACCTGATCCGGTTCGGAAAATATGAGATCCCCTGGGGCGTTAAGACTGAAACAGATATCAATAAAAGGATCATGCCGATTCCTCAACAGGCAATAAACCTGAACGGATTGCTGGTCCAGAATCCGAGTTATTAATAACCTTTAATGATCTGTTAAGTCGGGCTATAATCTTTTAAGCCCGACTTAACAGATTCTCTACATGCCACATCTTCCATATTAGTACACTTATTTTTAGTAGTTAATGTATGATTCCAATGATAGTAGGCAAGAACGGGAATGTGCGACTTCAACTGCTTGTTTTGTATTTTATATTCATCGCATCGATCACTTTTAGTTACGGTGAAACAACGAAAGGACAAGAAGAAAATCGGATTTCTCTCCTGAATTTCGTTGACCCGTTTATCGGGACTGCAACGGTCGGACATACTTACCCATCAGCCACTACGCCGTTTGGAATGGTACAGGTAGGCCCCGATACCGGTGTAAAAGGATGGGAATATTGTTCGGGATATCATTCCAAAGACAATTCAATTATCGGGTTTTCGCACACCCACCTGAGCGGCACCGGCGCTGCTGACATGGGCGACATCTTATTTATGCCCATGACCGGGGAACCCAAATTTGAAGCCGGAGAAAAAGAAAAACCAGGATCGGGGTACCGTTCACAGTTTTCTCATTCTTCGGAAGTTGCAAAAGCCGGATATTATTCAGTAAAACTCGACGATTACAATGTTTTGGCTGAAATGACTGTGTCTCCACGAGTCGGGTTTCATCGTTATACGTTTCCAAAAAGTACACAGGCCGGGATGATTATTGATTTAAACCATGGTATGGAAGACATGACCATGGAAAGTTCGATTAAAGTTATTGACAACCAGACCATCACCGGATATCGCCATTCAAGTGGGTTCATCAAAGACCAGCACATTTATTTCTGCGCCCGTTTCTCGAAACCTTTTGAAAAAATTACTTCGTTTATTGATGGTGAAAAGGCTGAAGAAAAAGACCTTTCAGGAAAAGTATGCAAGATTTTCATTCATTTCAAAACTGCCCAAGATGAAAAAGTGTTGGTAAAAGTCGGGCTTTCGACAGCCAGCGAAGCTGGCGCCATGAAAAACCTGGATGTTGAAGTACCGGATTGGGATTTTGAAAAAGTAATGGCTTCAGCAAAAAATATCTGGAACGAATATTTGTCAAAAATTGAAGTTCAGACCATCAGCGACGATCAGAAAGAAATCTTTTACACAGCATTGTATCATTGTCTGGTTTCACCCAACCTGGTAACCGATGTTGACGGAACTTACCGCGGCTGGGATGGCGATGTACACATCAGTACGACCGGTGATCTTTATACTAATTTCTCGCTATGGGACACTTACCGCGCCAGTCATCCATTGTATGCACTCCTTTATCCCGACAAGAATATCAGTTTTATCAATTCGATGCTGGAACGTTACAACCAGATAGGGCAATTGCCGATCAACGAATACGGATCAAATGAAACCTACTGCATGATTGGCTACCATTCGATTCCGGTTATATGCGAAGCCATTATGCAGGACCAGAAAGGGTTCAGCTACGAACTGGCCTACGAAGCCATGAAAAAAAGCGCCATGGACGACAGCCGCGGAATCGGGTACATGAAAAAATACAGCTACATTCCCAGCGAACTCGAAAGTAACTCGGTTTCAAAAGTATTGGAATATGCTTACGACGATTGGTGCCTGGCACAGGTTTCACGCAAACTCTGGAAAATGGACGACAATGCTTATTTTACCAAACGTGCCCAATATTTTAAGAACCAGTTTGACCCGTCAACCGGTTTTATGCGTGGCAAAAAAGCCGACGGAAGCTGGGTAACTCCATTCGATCCGAAGTCAGTTTCCATCCTGAACCAAGGTGATTTTACCGAAGGAAACTCCTGGCAGTACACCTTCTACGTTCCTCAAGATGTAAATACGTTGATTGAACTAATGGGTGGCGATGAAAAATTCTGTACCAAACTGGATACTTTATTTAATACAGCTCCAATCATCGACAACGAACGCGCATGGGATGTCACCGGGCTGGTTGGACAATATGCTCATGGCAACGAACCCAGCCATCATATTGCCTATCTGTACAACTTTGCCGGCCAGCCTTGGAAAACCCAGGAGATTGTCAACAAGATCAAAACAACTTTATACAACAGTTCGCGCGAAGGCTTATGTGGCAACGACGATTGCGGGCAAATGTCGGCCTGGTATGTGTTCAGCTCACTGGGATTTTATCCGGTTACCCCGGCAATGGATTATTACGTGGTTGGAAGTCCTTCCGTAAAAAGCGCCAAACTTCATCTGCCCAATGGAAAAGAATTTGAAATAAAGGCCAACAATGTTTCCGATCAAAATTTTTACATACAATCAGCAACTTTGAATGGGATAGCTTATAATAAATCGTTTTTAAAATACAACGATTTACTGAAAGGCGGCAGTTTGGATTTCGTCATGGGAAACAACCCTCAGAAAAAATGGGCAATAAAAATGAACGAACGTCCGGTTTCAAAAATCATGGAATAATATTCCGGATCGGAAAAGCTTATTTTGCTCTTCCTTCACGGAAAAACAGCAAAGCTGAGTAATTAGTAATACTATGAAAATCATAAAAATATCTTATTTTTCATTCTTCTTCTGGATATGTGCTCTCAATTCCTATTCTCAGGAAGAATGCCTGCATGGATTTATTCCTGTGAAAGGAGGAATATTTCAAAGTGGAGATGTAGTTACTGATTCCATCCGGAATGAAGTTCGGGTTGAAGATTTCGAAATACTCGATCATACAGTTACAAATGCAGAATACAAAAAATTTACCGATGCAACCGGATACAGTCAACCCCTGCACTGGAAAAACGGACAAATTCCGGAAGGAAAAGGAGATTATCCGGTCATTTTCGTAAACCGTTTTGATGTGGATGAATATCTGAAATGGCTTTCTGAAAGCGATGGAAAAGTATATCGTTTACCAACCACTGTCGAATTTGAATATGCTTCACGGGGTGGATTGAAAGATAAAAAATATCCGTGGGGAGACGACAATCCGCAAGGGAAAGCCAATTATGATTCAAAGGCAGGATCGAAATTCGATCGCTGGCAGGATTACCTGCAACCGGCACGTTCGAACAAACCCAATGGATACGGTTTATACAACATGGTCGGAAATGTGTGGCACCTGACAGTGAACCTGCTTGACCCGGCCGTTACTCCTTTCAAATACCGGATCACCAATGTGCCAACATTAGAAGGAAGCCGGATGGGCGGTTCCTGGGCCAGGGGAGCAGAATATCTGCGTTGCGGCAACCAGTCTGAATTGTCATCCGGTATCCGGCATCCCGATCTGGGGTTCCGTCCGGTCCGGCAACCCAAGGGTACTGACTGGCACTTCCAGCCCCGGAAATTGTGCGCTGTTTCGTGCGGAAACGGACAAGTTTTCATCAGTTGGACCCTTCTGAAAAATGACACCAAAACTACCCGGTTCAATGTTTACCGGTCTGATTCCCGAAACCACGCGGGATTTCTGATCAACACAAAGCCCATTGAAAACAGCACAACCTTTCAGGATACAGGTCTCACTTTGGGGAAAAGATACCACTATTACATTCGTCCGGTCGATAGTAAAGGAAAGGAAGGTCAGCGTTCGGAATGGACAGGTATCACCGTCGGAGAAACAGAGAATTCAGTCGTTGTTACATTTAAACCGGTTTGTAAACCCGGTGCTGTTGTCCCTGTTTTTGGCGACCTCGACGGGGATGGGACAATGGACTGTGTTATCCGGCTCGGAAACGGGAATTATGAAATGACACAAGATCCTGGCATTCCTGTTCAGATGGAAGCATTTTCATCGTTCGGGCGTTCCTTGTGGCGGAAAAATATTTGTTATCACGATCATTGTTACGGAAGTGCCAACAACGCACCGTTCAATGTTTGGGATATGGATGATGACGGAAAAGCCGATGTGATTACCCGCATTCAACTGGGCGACTCAGTATATGTGGCCATACTGGATGGAATGACCGGAGTGGTGAAACACAAGACCCCATGGCCGGATATGGCCACTGATTTTCAACGGTCCTCCACCCGAATTCACCTTTCAATTGCCTATCTCGATGGCATTCATCCGGCCGTTGTAACCCAGACAGGATTATATGAAAATGAAGTATTTGTTGCTTATGACTCCGAATTAAGGAAGCTCTGGCAGTTCGATAGTTTTGCCGAAACCAACGGGAGCGGAGGTCATAAAATTGAAATTGCCGATGTGGATGGCGATGGCAAACAAGAAGTTTTCGATGGTACTACCTGTCTGAACCATGACGGGACCATGCGCTGGTCAATTTACCGGCAACATCCGGATATTATTTCCATCAACGACTTTCTTCCCGACCGGCCCGGATTGGAAGTTTACTACGTCGTAGAATCGAATGCCCATGCCGGAGCATACATGGTTGATGCCAATTCCGGTGAAGTGATATGGAAAGTCAACCGGGAAGATGATCCCCGTTGGACACACGGGCATATCGGTTATGCCAGCGATATTTGGGAAGGTTCTCCCGGAATCGAGTGCCTTGCGAGCCGAGCCGGGCATGGGGATCTAAAACTGGTGCTTTTTTCAGCCACCGGAAAAATCATTACCGAACCCTTTCCCCGCCACACCCCGGTTGAATGGGACGGCAGCCCTGCAAGAGAACTTCTGATAGGGAACGGTAGCAAAATCGGGAAATTTGACGGGGAAAAAGTAGTTGAAATTACTGATGTTCAACCCAACCAAATTCCCAACAGTTCATTACTGATGGTTGCTGATTTATATGGCGATTTCCGCGACGAACTGGTGTTGACCAGGCAAAATGCGAATGGTATGCCTGAAGTGGTTGTAGTTACAGCCACCCAGTCAATTGGCAAAACCTATATTCCGGCAACTGAAAACAGGGATTACCGTTTATGGCTTGCCCATAATATGGGAGGCGGGTACCCCTCCATTTATTACCAGGAACTTAAAACTCCTGACAAATAAAAAATAGACGGTCAATAAAATAAACCAACATAACCAAAGAACCAGTAACTATGAAAGCAATATCATTTTTATTTTTTTCATTCCTTCTGAGTGTATTCATTGTAAATGCGCAATCATTCAATTACGACCTGAAACACTGGCCAAAAGGCAAATCGCCTGAAGAAATCGGGAAACGGATTGCCGTTAAATTCATTAATACACCTCATACTTATTACGGAAACACACATCCCGATACGCCCCCGGTACTGGTTACTTATCCGGATGTATGTACCTGGCTGGGCGGACTGTGGTTTTCGAAAGTCACCAAAGACGATGATTTACGCAATCAACTGGAGAAACGTTTTACCCCTTTATTCAGCACGGAAAAACATCTTCAGCCAAAGGCAAATCACGTCGACCACAACGTTTTCGGATCGGTACCACTCGAACTGTACATGCAGACAAAACAACAAAAATATCTCGATCTGGGACTGTATTATGCCGATACCCAGTGGACCCTTCCTGAAAATGCAAAACCGGAAGAAAAAGCATGGGCCGACCAGGATTACTCATGGCAAACCCGCATCTGGATCGACGATATGTTCATGATCACCGCTGTTCAGGTGCAGGCGTACCGGGCGACCGGCGACCGAAAATATATTGATCGCGCAGCAAAAGAAATGGTCTACTATCTCGATAAAATCCAACTTGAAAACGGATTGTTTTTCCATTCTCCGGAAACCCGATTCTGCTGGGGCAGGGGCAATGGATGGATGGCTGTTGGAATGGCCGAACTGCTTCGCTCGTTGCCTAAAGACAACCAGAACAGAGACCGGATCATGAACGGCTATCACAAAATGATGGCAACCTTGTTAAAATACCAGGCTCCGGAAGGCATGTGGAGACAAATTATTGATGATCAGGAAGCATGGTTTGAATCATCGAGTACCGCCATGTTCACCTATGCAATGATTACCGGGGTAAAAAACGGGTGGCTCGATAAAAAAGAATACGGAGCCGCTGCCCGCAAAGCATGGATTGCCGTAACCGGTTATCTGAACCCGAACGATGAACTAACCGAAGTTTGCGAAGGCACCAACATTTTTAACAGCCGTCAGTATTACCTCGACCGGAAACGGATTATTGGCGACCTGCACGGGCATGCCCCCTTGCTCTGGTGCGCCACCGCATTGCTCCGTTAAATAGGTAATTTGATCATTAAGAAATAAAATCACAAATAATGAAGAATATTGTCGGGATTGACATTGGAGGAACCAAATGCGCTGTTTCTCTGGGAAAGATTGACAATAATGGTAAAATCGAAGTGACAGACAAACTGGTTTACCCAACCCGCGACTATGCAGATCCCTATAAAATGCTCGACCAGTTGCAGGAGGGAGCCTTGCAGCTTTTCAGCAAATACGGATTGACTATCGACAAAATAGAAAGTATCGGCATCAGTTGCGGAGGTCCGCTCGACAGTGTGCGCGGGCTTATTCTTTCACCGCCCAACCTGCCCGGATGGGACAATATTCCCGCCGTTGAACTTTTTCAGCAAAAACTGGAAATACCGATGGCGATTCAGAATGATGCCAACGCCTGTGCGCTGGCTGAATGGAAATTCGGTACAGGAAAAGGATTGCAAAACGTTATATTCCTGACATTTGGAACCGGAATGGGTGCAGGGTTAATCCTGAACGGAAAACTTTATGCCGGAACCAATGATATGGCGGGTGAAGTCGGACATATCCGTTTGGAAAACATGGGTCCCGTTGGCTATGGAAAAGCCGGATCGTTTGAAGGTTTTTGCAGCGGAGGCGGTATTGCCCAGTTAGCCCAGATCAAGATCAGGGAAAAACTGCAAATGGGCGAAAGTGTTTCCTTTTGCAGTTCGCTCCAGCAACTTGATTCGGTCACCGCCCAAACAGTCGCCGAAGCAGCCATAAAAGGCGATCCGCTGGCCGCCGGAATTTATGAAACCTGTGGTACTTACATGGGCCGGGCCCTATCGGTACTAATTGATATTCTCAATCCTGAAATGATCATCTTGGGAAGTATTTTTGTCCGTTCGGGTGACCTGCTGATTTCGGCTATTAACAGACAGATTGAAGCAGAAGCACTCCCCCACTCTTCCCGCGTTTGCCAAATCGCCCCGGCCAAACTGGGTGAAAGTATCGGCGATTATGCAGCCCTTTCGGTAGCAGCCTATCATCTTGAAAATATAAAACAAAAAGCATGATAGAACTGATAAAGAAAGATTTTGCAGATGCGCTGAAAATACTGAAAACATTCATCAGCAATGAATTGAATATGGAAGCCATTGGAAAAGCAGCATTTTTGATGATTCACGCCTTGCAAAACGGGAATAAAATCATATCGTGCGGAAATGGCGGATCATTGTGCGACGCCATCCATTTTGCGGAAGAACTGAGCGGACGATTTCAGCTTTCGCGCCGTCCGCTACCGGCAATCGCAATCAGCGATCCGGCACACATCACCTGCGTTGCCAATGATTTTGGATTTGAGTATATTTTTTCGAGGTACGTTGAATCGGTTGGAAAGCCGGGAGATGTCCTGCTGGCAATCAGTACCAGTGGAAATTCCGAAAATATTAAAAATGCAATTCTTGCTGCACAGGGAAACGGAATGCAGGTGGTGGCGCTCACCGGAAAAACAGGCGGTGAAATAGCGTCGATGTGCGATGTGGAAATCCGTGCTCCTTACTCTGAATTCTCAGACCGGGCACAGGAAATACACACCAAAATTATACACTCGCTGGTTCATTCAATTGAACTGGAACTTTTCCCTGAATTATACAAGAACAACTGAAACAAACAAATGAAACAAACAATTGAAATCCGGCATCTGGTCCCTGTACTTTTCGGGTTCTTCATCATGGGTTTTATCGACCTGGTGGGAATATCGTCCAATTACATCAAGCAGGATTTCCAACTGACTGATACAATGGCCAATTTTCTGCTGATGATGGTATTCTTCTGGTTTGCCGTTTTGTCGGTCCCAACCGGCGTTCTGATGAACCGCATCGGGCGAAAAAACACAGTACTGCTCAGTGTCATCTTCACAGCAATTGCGTTGTCTGTTCCTTTTTTTAGTTACAACCTGGTCACCATCCTGATTGCCCTTTCGTTGCTGGGTATTTCAAACACCATTTTACAGGTATCCGTAAATCCGCTTCTGGCCGATATTGTTCCTGAAAACCGGATGGCCAGCAGCCTCACCTTCGGACAGTTCATCAAGGCTATTGCATCATTTCTGGGACCAGTCATCACCGGATTCATGGCGTGGTATTTTGGCAACTGGAGACTGGTCTTTCCTGCTCTTGCCCTGATTTCAGTCGGCTCTGCCCTGTGGTTGTATTTCACTCCGATTGCCGAAGAAAAAGTAATTGAAAGTAAAACCACCATTAAAAGCTGCCTTTCTCTGCTGAAGGACCCGTTTATACTGAGCTTGTTCCTGGGTATCGTTTTGGTTGTCGGCATTGATGTTGGTTTGAACACGTCCATTCCCAAATATCTGATGGACAAAGCCCATATCCCGCTCGAACAGGCCGGATTAGGGATCAGCCTCTATTTCATTTCAAAAACCATCGGGACATTTTTGGGCAGCATTCTATTAATGCGTTTCCCGGTATCAAAGTTTTACCGGTACACATCAATTTTGGCGGTTGCTGCAATTATTGCCACACTGTTTGCCAGCGGAACAACAACGATCCTGACCGGAGTTTTTATTACCGGGCTGGCTGTTGCCAATGTTTTTTCCATCATCTTTTCAATTGCCCTGATCCGCAAACCTGATCTGAAAAATGAAATTTCAGGATTGATGATGATGGGAATTATCGGAGGCGCCATTATTCCGTTATTTATGGGAATTGTTTCCGACCGTTTTGGGCAACAGGCTGCTTTACTGGTATTACTGGCCTGTCTGTGTTACCTGCTCGTAAATTCTCTTCTGATTAAAATCAAAGAATCATAATAGTCATTCAATAAAAAACAGATATATGGAACGAAGAACCCTATTTGGAATACTTGCAGGAACGGCCACCGGGCTTGTGCTGACAAATACAGCAAATGCAGGCATACCCGACAAAAAAAACAGTTCTTGCATTGTATTTGCAAACCAGGCAGGTGCAAAACTCAACAGCAATGTCATTTCTGGAGGTGGAACCGACGATACCAAGATTATTCAGGCAATTTTAGACAAAGCCCCTGAAATGGGGAACCTGCATCTTGTCATGGATGGCGCTGCATTAGTGCGCGGTTTGAAAATCCATTCCAACACAACCATCGAATGCCTGAATTCTTCATGTGGTTTTTTCCTTGCACCACAGTCAAATTGTGCGGTCATTCAAAATGCAAATCCAACAGTCTCGGGGGAACGAAAAGATAAGAATATTACCTTACTGGGCGGAACATACAATCAGAATTGTAAAGAACAGGAACACCATGTAAAAGGACAGGATTTCCTTGGAAACGTTGGCGAAAACAATGAAAAGTGGGTCATCGCCATGGAATTTTACGGAGTAGAAAATTTCACAATGCGCGACGTTACTATCCGCGATCAGCGCACTTTTGCCATGCTTCTGGCGAACTGGTTCCGGGTAGTGATGGAAAACATTTCAATTGACCTGCCCGGGCACATGGACCGGGAAAACCAAGACGGCATACACTTTTTTGGCCCCGGACAGTTTCTGACCATGCGGAATATCCAGGGAAGTTCGGGCGACGACTTTATTGCCCTTGCCCCCGATGAATATGACAGTGTTTCCAATATCACCGATGTTTTGATTGACGGAGTGTTCCTGAATAATGCAGACCAGGGTATCCGGCTCCTTTCGCGCGAAAAGGGGCGGCTTGACCGGGTTATTATTAAAAATATCACCGGAACTTACCGAAGTTTCGGATTTTACATTGACCCATGGTTCAAGGGTTCCGGTGGAAATTTTGGTAATATCGTATTCGACACTATCAATCTGAGCCAGTCGGCCCCAAATTACGACTATACAACACCATTCCTTTTTCGGCTGGGTGGAAAAATTGAAAGCCTGACCCTGAAAATATCCAGCACCACAATCCTTCTGATGCTCGGTCGTTGGTTGATGCAGGCTGGCCTACTCCTGATAAACATCACGATTCAATTGACACCCATGTCAAATCGTTGTTGATTGATGGCCTTCATATTTTCGAATCAGACAGCAAATCTGCGGATGCTTCATTTATTAATGTTGTGGCAAAAGTAGATAACATGGTGGTACGAAATGTCGAGATCATCAGGCCTTCCGGTTCAACCTCAAAAGGCTGCCTGATTGAAACACGGGATGCAGCAAATATCGAAACCCTGTTTATAAATAATATCTGTATGAATGGGATGAACAGTTTATTGCACCACAAAGGCAAAGAGATTGGTACTGCCCAGCTTTGTAACATTCTTGGCTCCAACATTGGCGAAGCGCTGATTCAGGTTGAAGATGCCACTATTGAAACGATAAATGCCGGTGAGATTTTTGGGGCAAAGCTGCTCAAATCGTCAGGAAACAGTAAAATCGGGAGAGTATCCGGAAACTTTGAAAAACCAGATACGACAGATGCTCCAAAATTATAACACAACAAAAAATTTCAACTACAGAAGAAATACGAATCGAATTTTTAAACCAACTAAACCACAAAATCATGATTAAAAAATACTCTTTTTTAGGAGCAATATTTTGCTTTTTGACACTTATTTCATGTCAGGAAAAGCAGCCCGTCGATTATGTTGATCCGTTTATTTGTTCACAAGGCGACCACGGACATTGGCCGCCGGCAGCGCTTGTTCCGTTTGGGCTCGTCGAAGTTTGCCCCGACACTTATCCGGGAAGCCTGACTGCCGACGGCGATTTTGCACACTCGGGATATGACTTTTCTGATAACCAAATTCGCGGCTTCAGTAATTTTCACAAGGGAAGTTCGGGCGGAACCAGTATTTGTGACCGTTCCGGTTTGCTTTCGCTGGTGCCGTTTGTAAATGCACCCGACAGCTTTTACGTCAGTCCCATTCTAAATATTGACAAGAAAACGGAAAAAGCCAGCCCCGGGTATTATTCAGTTGTATTACCGGATGAACAAATTCATGCTGAATTAACAGCCGAAACGCATGTCGGAGTTCACAAATATTCATACCCGGCAGGGCAGATTGCCCGCCTGTTTTTGTACGAAGGAAACCGGCCCCGTTCCGGCGGAATCTCATTTTCGTTGAAAGACAATCAGTGTATTGAAGGAATTCAGGCAGTTTACGGTGGAATTTATTTTATTATGAAATTCAGTTCGCCTGTTCTATCAACAAAAGTATGGAATGGAACAACACTAACAGAAGGAGCAACTCTTGAAAAACAACCTTCCGGCGGGATTGTCTGCGAATTTGGCGATTTAAAAGGTCAGCCCCTTGAAGTTAAAATTGGTGTTTCGCTAACCAGCATTGAAGCAGCGCGCAAAAACCTCGAAACCGAGTACCCTGATAACCTGAATTTCGAACAGATAAAAAAAGATGCCCGTGAATCATGGAGCCAAAAACTTAGCCTGATAAATGTGGAAGGAGATGATGAAAACAAGACGATTTTTTATACAGCACTCTACCATTCTTGCTTCTTGCCACAGATTATTAATGATGTTGATGGCACTTATCCCGGACTCGACCGGAAAAACCATCAGGCAAATGGGTACACACATTACAATAATTACGCATTCTGGGACGACTTCCGCACGAAGTTCCCCTTATATAGCATCTGGCAACCACAAACTTACAGCGACATAATCAAGTCGCTCCGTGATATGTATGAACAGGCACAGGAATGGGGAATATCACTGGAAAACAACCATACCCCTCACCAGGGAGATGGTTTTAAACCCAGTGGAAAAGACGGGTTTCAGGTTTTCAACACATGCCGACATGAACACATGTTAATGGTAATGACTGACGCATATTATAAAGGACTTTTCAATCTCGACCTGAAACAGCTTTACCCTTATATCCGAAATGAAGCGATGGTGCAAATGCCCGAAAAATACGACTCGATAGGTTTTATCCCGGCCCGGCCCGATCAAACCGGCGAATTTTGCTGGGATAGCTGGTGCGTAGCACAGTTGGCAAAAGAAATTGGCAACGATGCAGATTATAATTACTTCATGAAACGAGCAGAGTACTGGAGAAACACCTGGGATCCGTCAATTCGTTATTTCCGTGCCCGTGCAGCCGACGGTACCTGGCTTGACTTCCCCGAAGATCCGATCATGAACCGCGAAAAATATACGTATGAAGGCTCCAAATGGCACTGGCGCTGGAATGTTCTGCACGATGTCCCTGGCTTGATTGAAACTTTCGGAGGAAAAGAATCTTTCGTTAAAGAACTGGAATATTTCTTCGACAACGACTTGTACACTGCCGGGAACCAGATTGACTTACAGGCTCCGTTCCTGTTTAATTTTGCCGGGGCTCCGTGGCTTTCACAAAAATGGGCACATAAAATCTTGACAGAACCGATTGTACAGAAATACGGAACCCATGACTTTTTCCCTGAACCAATATTTGACCGTGTTTACAAAACAACCCCTGATGGTTATCTCGAAGAAATGGATTGCGATTACGGATGTATGGCTGCCTGGTTCAACATGGGGGCGATGGGTTTGTACCAGGTTTGTCCGGGAAAACCGGTTTACCAGTTGACTTCACCGATTTTTAAAAAGATCACCATTCAGCTCGATCCAAAACTTTATTCAGGAAAATCCTTCACGATTCGGGCCAATAACCTGAACAAAGAGAACTACTATATCCAGTCTGCAACATTAAATGGAAAACCTTACAACCAGTCGTGGATCAACCATGCCGACATTGTTAAGGGAGGAGAACTGGTATTTGAAATGGGGCCGGAACCGAACAAACAATGGGGAGTTCAATAATCACCAGAAACGTTCAGTGAAATGAAAACATATTTATTTCTGATCCTGATGGTGCTTTTTGCAAATTCGGTTTCTGCAGATGAATCACTACTGAATGTACTTGATTTTGGCGCTGTTGGCGATGGAAAAACAGACAATACACAAGCATTTCGATCAGCTTTGGACAAAGCCGCTTCCATCGGTGGGATTGTATCCATTCCTTCCGGACAATTTAAAATTGGCGGCGTATTAACTATTCCGGATGGAGTAACCTTAAAAGGGATTGCCGAAGGCCCGGTGATGGCAAGCACTACACGGGGAACTATGCTTCTGGCTTTTGCCGGACGAGACAAGGAAGATTCACAATCCTTTATTACCCTATTGAATAATAGCACCATTAAAGGTTTATCCATTTATTATCCCGAACAGATCGCCACCGATATTCACCCTTATCCGTATACCATTCAGATCAAAGGGGATCGCTGCAATATAATTGATCTCAATTTTGTAAATTCATACAATGGCATTGATTGCGGAAGCGTGTACCATGGACAGGATTACATCCGGAATATATATATGTGTGCCATGCGCCGGGGGATTTATATTGACCGTATCGTTGATATTGGGCGGGTTGAGAATGTACATATCCACCCGAGTAGCTGGGTTCAGATGGGAGTACCAGAAAAGCCTATTCACGACTACCAATGGAATAACCTCGAAGGCTTTATTATTGGCCGCTGCGACTGGGAATACATGGTGAACTGTTTTGTAATCTGGGCAAAAGTAGGATTCCGGTTCATTGAAACGAAAGGTGATCCGATTGGGAACGATCCTCAGGCAAATGTCCTGATTACCCAAAGTGGATCGGATGTTGGTCCGCTGGCTGTGGTCGTCGAAAAAACCCAGTACCATTGCGGTGTAGCCTTTGAAAATTGCCAGTTTATGGATGGCTTTATCATTGAGGAAGGGAATCGGGGGCCGATTAAACTCACCAATTGTGGTTTTTGGGGATGGGCCGAAACCCTGGACGGAACGCACATTATAAATAAAGGTGAAGGAACCGTTTACCTGACGGCCTGTAACTTCAACGCAAAGAATTGGGTGGAATGCCATTGGAAACCGGAAATCCCGTTCATCAAAATGGAAAATGGAACCCTGCAAATTATGAATAGCCGTTTTCAGGACAACGGAAATACACCCAATGCTCACATTTATCTGGGTGAAAAAGTAAAATCAGCCGTGATTATCGGGAACAGCGTGGAAGGTGGCGACTTGCATGTCACCAACAAAACAAAAGGCGATGTCCAGATAATTGGGAATGTGAAGGAATAAAAGACCTCCCGGATTCCCCTAAATCCCCTCCAAAAGAGGGGACTTGAGGAAGCATTTCCGTAAAAGAGGTTCTATCCTTTTTTAAGGGTAATGTTTTAACCCGAATCAGAAAATGAAAAAAGAAAAAACAATAATGAAACTAAAATGATACTAAAAACTAAAACACTAATCTCAGTAAATTTTTTAAGCCCTTCCTTTCAAGGAGGGTCTGGGAGAGGCAGGTTTCTCGGGGGCTTACTTCTCCTCCTTTGCCTGACGTTTCAGGCAAATGGCGGAATTTCTGATTTTGATGTACTCGGTTTTGGAGCAGTTGGCGACGGAAAAACGGATAATACAAAAGCATTTCAAACAGCTTTAAACAAAGCTGCTGAAAAAGGCGGAATCGTACATGTCCCGGCTGGAAAATTCCTTTTTAAAGGTGTATTGGAAATTCCACGTGGTGTCGCTTTACAAGGAATTGCAGAAGGGCCTAATTGTATTTACTATGATATTGGTACCATCTTAATGCCCACTGCCGGACGGGATCAGGAAAACTCGGCCCCGTTCATCACCCTCCGTTCAAGCAGTACCTTGCGCGGGCTTGGAATTTTTTATCCGGAACAAAAACCGGAAGATATTCGTCCGTACCCCTACTGTATTCAAATGACTGGCAGGACAGGCAACGTTATTGATGTCGCTATTGCCAATGCGTATAATGGCATCGACTGCGGTTCGGTTTACAACGAAGGGCAAAACCTGCGCGGTATCAATCTATGTGCTTTGCGCCGTGGAATTTATATTGACCGTTCCTCCGATATCGGTCGGCTTGAAAATATTCATATCCACTCAGTGGCATGGTGGGACATTAATTTCCCGGAAAGAATGTCGGAGCAGATAAAATTAATAAACGATTATACCTTGGCTAATCTTGAAGGGTTTATCATCGGCCGCTGCGACTGGGAATACATGGTTAACTGCTTCGTGATCTGGGCCAAAGTCGGTTTCCGGTTTATTGAAACCAAAGGCGACCCGGTGGGCAACGACCCGCAGGCAAATATCCTGATCACCCAAAGTGGTTCAGATGTAGGGCCTTTGGCAGTAGTGGTTGAGAAAACACAGTACCACTGCGGAATTTCATTCGAGAATTGCCAATTCATGGACGGCATCCTGATCGAAGAAGAAAATCGTGGTCCAATTAAACTGACCAACTGCGGATTTTGGGGATGGGCAGAGTCGCTCGGTGGGACGCATATCGTCAACAAAGGGGAAGGAACCGTTTACCTCACTGCCTGTAACTTCAATGCTAAAAACTGGATTGAATGCCACTGGAAACCGGAAATCCCGTTCATCAGGATGGAAAAAGGCACGTTACAAATCATGAACAGCCGCTTTCAGGACAACGGGAATACACCCAATGCACACATTTACCTGGGCGAAAAAGTAAAATCAGCAGTGATTATCGGGAACAGCGTCGAAGGTGGCGATTTGCATGTGTCCAATAAATCGAAAGGGGATGTCCAGGTAATTGGGAATGTAGCTGAATAGAAAATTCGTGGAAATAAAATTTTACCTGTACCAGATTTATGAAAAAAGAGATACTGAAATCTATTCTTATTGATTCATTTTTACTCAATCAGCAGATATGAAATACTTTTTTACAGGAATCCTTTTGGTCGCTTTCTTTTATTTTTCGTCAGCATCCGGTTCAAAAAGCATCCGCGATTTTGGTGTTATTCCAACCAATAGTCCGGAGGTTAATAAAGTCAGCCTTCAGAAAGCGATTGATTGGGCGTCCGGATGTGGTGCAGCATTGTTTGTTGAACCATCCGACGAACCCTATCCGGTTGATGGAGGTGTAATCTTAAAAAAGAATGTGTCGTTGATCGGTGTGAATGGCCCAACTCCTCGTGGAACAACACATCCAACAAAAAAACAACCGGTCGGAAGTGTTTTCAGAATTACAGATCAGGACAATGTTTTTATAACCGTCGAAACAGGGACACAAATTAAAGGCATTCAATTCTGGTATCCGGAACAGACGATTAACGATCCGAATAAAATTATTCCTTATCCGGCTACCATTCAGGCATCAAAAACAAGTTCGGCACAAGGTGTTTATTTATCCTGCCTCACATTCTATGGAGAATATCTGGCCATGGATTTTAATACCTCCCCTCAGAATATATGCGAACTTGCACTTTTCGAACACTGTTACGGATACCCGTTAAGCGGCACATTTATCCGGATTGACTATTGCTACGATATTCCCAGAATCCTTCACTGCCATGTAAACCCTGCTATCCAGCGGTTTGTCGGGGGGCAATACAGTGTTTCGGTTATTGATGCGGTGGTTGCGAAAAAAACATTTGCATACTCAATCAATCATACCGACAATGCCCAGTTGATGGATCTTTTCACGTTTGGAACCTATGGCGGAATTTTACTTGGCGGAGACACTTACGGTCAGTTAACCAATTTTAATTTCGACTGTGTCGCTGTTGGTATCCACAAAAAAGGCAACAACAAGCAAAACCGTAACTGGCAGGTAGCACAGGGATCAATCATAGCCAATACCGGTGAAAAAGTTGAGAATATCCATCCGATTATTATTGAAGGGCAAGGGCATATTTCGCTAAGTAATGTGGAAGCTTTTTCAGGACCAAACGGGGCATTAACAACAGTTCCCGAAAATCAATCGTGTGATTTTATGCTCGTGAAAGGAGACCAGAAACTGACTATCTCGGTTTTCGGGAGCCGGATGCGAAATTATATTTCTGACAATCCAATCACGAACCAGAATAGGAATGCAATTATTCAGGTGGCAGCCAGTATCGATAAAAATGAAAACCCATTTAATAATTGATCAAAGGAAGATGTATAGAAATCGCATAATAAGGTATTTCCATTTATGGGGAATTTTGATGTTACTTGGATATTCAACGACCTATCCACAGGGAGGAGCTGTTAAAAATTATGCTTCCGACAAGCCCAAATGGTTCTGGGGTTTTGACAAATGGAACGACCCGGAGGGGTGGACTTGTCCTGAAGTTCTGAACGGAACAGTTACCGGAGGTACCCTTTGGTTGATAATTCAGTCGGAGTAAAAAAAAGAAAACCCGGTATCCTGGAAGGATCAGGTTTGGGGGAAAAGGAATGAACAGAAAATTAGCTCTCCCAAAGGATTGTCGGTCAATGCAGCACAGTTTAATAAAATTGTCATCCGATTGAGAAATCTGTCACCGGAAACGGATGGTTTTATTCGCTGGAAAACAAAAGATAAGCCTGATTCAAATGCCGGGTCTGTCCGTTTTACGATGAAACCTGATTGCAACGAATGGCAGGAAGTGATTTGTCACATGGATGACCATTGGGCAGGGACGATTGACCAGATCATTATCCAACCGGCCCGAATGTGGCAACGGGGCGACATCTGGATTGATTGGATTTCCGTTACCAGCGGAGAAGTCAGGAAAACCACGCAACGCCCGGATGTATGCAGCGACAAGGTAGTCCCACAAATAAAATTGCCGGGGATTTCGCAAAGCGATTTCAATGATGCCTTTAAAATACTGGACGAATGTTTAATCGTTGATGTTCCCATAAACGGGTTTAATTATCCGGTGATGGCTCCCGGCGGGGCTTATGGCGAAAACTGGTGGCAACTGGATGCCAGTCTGAATGTTGCCGGGGCAAAATGGGTCAACCAGAAATTTGTTGAGGGTGTAATGCGTGGTTTTGCTGAAGTTCAGGCACAAAATCCGGACGGGCGGATTGATCTTTGGGGCGGTTCTCCGGTCAGGGGACAGGCTGCCGATGTGAGTAGTCTGCCCCGGTACTTTGAAGCCGCTTACGATGTTGCCCGGCGAAGTAATGATTCCACACTGCAAAATATCATTTACGAAACCATGAAAAAGTATCTCGGATATTGGTTCTCGTCAAAGAAGATAGATCAAACAACCGGACTGGTCACCGGCGTATTTGAGGAAACATTTAGTAACCCGCATCAAAATCCGGGAATTATTGCGCCAATCGATCTGAATGTCGCTGTTGCTGTGGGATCTATAAGACCAGTAAGCTCGCAAAATATTTGGGAAAGGAAGCAGAGGCTGAAAAATATCTTCTCGATTTTAAACAACTGTCGGCAAATATCAATCAATATCTCTGGAACGAAGACGACAAGGTATATTACAATTACAATGTTCCTGAAAAAAAGCATGACAAACGGCTTTTGTGTACAACCTTCGACCCGTTACAACTTGGCATTGCCCCGGCGGACCGGATTGAAAAACTGATTCCGACGTTAGTTAATCCATCCCTTTTTTACTGGGGAATACGGCCCTTAACAACTATATCCCGGACAGAACCCGGTTATCTGGAAGCGACCGGTCCTTACGATGGCCGTGCATGGTTTGGCGATGTCTGGACATTGAGAAACCTCTCTGTAATCAACGGGCTGGAAGACGCTGGCAAACACGATCTGGCCTCCGAATTAACCTGGGCAACCATAAAAACCTTCAACTCCAAATATTGTGAATATATCGCTCCGACCACTGGTTCGGGCGAAGGTGTTCAACGATACGGATGGACAGCTTCTCAATACATTCAGGCAATTATTGAAAACCTGTTTGGGATAGATTATGATCTTCAAGAAAAAAGACTACGGATTTTTCCACATATCCCGAGAGAACTGATGGGCAAGGAAATTGAGATCAGTAATTTAAAAATACCATCATACAACGATCTTCGGCTCGATCTGAAAATCATGCAGAAAGAAGAAGGCAAGGCAATCATTTCAGTAAACTTTACAGGGGAATTGCCACCGGACGAAATAGTAGAAATAGGGCTTCCAACTCATGAAGGCAAGCCGTTTACAGCAAAAGATAAAGAGGAGAAGAAGCAGTATCCTGTGAAAGTAATTGACGGATTGACGAATGTTTCAGGTATCAGTTTGAAGATGAAAAACAACATCGGGCTTGTTTTTGAATAATGCACATTAATAGACTCTTATCATGAATAAAAATCAAATGTCAAAAGGTTTGACCCGCCGCGAGGTATTAAAACTTGGAGCAGGAGCAGTTGCTGGCGTAGCGGCATTTGGACGGGTCAGCACGCTGGCCTCAGAACCAATTCCTTCAATGAATCAAAACCAACCCATTCAGAAATTTGGCCTTTTGCCTGAAAATGGAGAACTAAAGGTTGATTTCTCGTACGCCTTCTCTACTCCGCACCGGATAACTGTTGGCCGACCCGATGCGAGCGACCGGACATTGATGGACCTGGAGCCGGGTAGTTTGAAAATGTCGTGGACTTACGACAACCTGGCATTGCCCAACTTTCCCCCGCTTGCCTTGCGTATTCCCGAAACAATGTGGAAGATTAAAATCATTCCCGATATCGACGAAAAACCGCTGGAACAAAGTTCCTGGAACCGCCTTGAAAAGTTTTTACCCGGATTCGAAAAGATATGCTCAAACTCATTGGGCGAAATAAAACTGGAAGCGCTTAACGGAATGGATGCTGCACTGATTCGCATTGGACTGAAAAACACCGACTCGCAACCACACCAATTTGTTATCCGCCTGGATTCGGAAAGATGGGGAGAAACGCCAGCCTGGGTCGATCCTACACAACATATTGGCGATCATATTCTGGCCGGGTGGAATGACCGGGCTGACCGGATATTAGTTTTGGGGCTTGGCGCTGAAAAATACTCGTTACAACCCGATGGCCTGGCTCCATCTAAAAAAAGTATGGTGATGGTTTGGAATCTGGGACCGGGAGAAAAGCGTCAGGGGTGGATCGTCCGGCCTTATCATGGATATACAGATGATCTGCAAACACTCCGAAATACCGACTGGGACCAGGAAATGGAAAAGGGGAAAAAGGAATGGATAGACTTGATAAACCGTACCACGCAAATGATGATTCCTGATTCAGAAGTATCGACTGCTTACAAGGCATGCTTTGCCGATCTTTTCATTATGCGTGAACCGTTGTCCGATGGTCGCATTATCGGTGTCCCCGGAACGGAAGGCTATCGCGCCGGAAACTCCGGAGAACCACTTCTTACTGCAATTGCCCTTGATCAGAATGGATTGCATGATGAAGCGATGAACGGGGCTTCCATCTCCATTGAAATGCAGGAACCTGACGGGAATTGGGTCGATGCTAAAGGCTGGGGACATACCGGCTGGGCCGTTCCGGGTTTTAAATCGTGGTTTACGATGAACCACTACCGGATCACGGGCGACAAATCTTTTCTGGCTGAAGTTTATCCGCGAATGCTTGCCAGCTCACGGTTCCAGGAAAAACAGCGTGCCCGTTCGCGTAATGCTACCGGAGAAAAATCCATGACATACGGACTGATGCCCCGCGGTTTTGGCGATTGCGGGCTGATGAATGACGATGACCTTTACGGTGTTTTTATTCCGCATAACATCTACTCGGTTTATGCCGACCGTTGTACGCTCGAAGCAGCCGAGATTCTGGGAAAAACCAATGATATACAGGAATTAAAAGAACTATTCGAAAGAGCCCATAAAGATCTGTTAACAGCTATCGACCGAGGGGCGATCAGGGAAAAAGATTACCGATGGATACCGGGTGTTCCCGGTAAAACTACTGGAAGCTCGTGGGGCATGTTGTATGCTGTTTTTCCTTGCCATCTCATGACCCCTGATGATGAACTGATAATAGGAACGTTGAAGCACATTGAAGCGAATATCAGCAAAGGAGGCCAACCTATTCACAATGGCTGGATGACTGATGGATCGTGGGTTGCTGTTACTCTTGACAATGTAGCTGAAGTGAAACTCGCTCAAGGCGACGGCGATGCTGCCGTCAAATATCTTTATTCCTCCCTGAATCACGGCACACCGCTTTACACCTGGTGTGAGGAAAGAGGGGTGGAACCGGGAACTACCAAAACGTCAGGTGACCGCCAGCACTTATGGACTCCTGTTGCCGTAGTCAGACTTTTGCGTGACATGTTTGTTATGGAAAGCAATGACGGGTTGAACCTTGCGTTGGGAACTGCCCGGGAATGGCTCGCTTCAGGAGAAAAAACCGGTATTTCCGGTGCCTGCACACACTTTGGCAAAGTTTCGTACCACATGCAATATGATTCAACCAAATCGAAAGTGACAGGAGAACTATGCTTTGATGAACACAGGTCGCCAGACTGGACTAATTTATATATCCGTTTACCTGAAGGGCTGAAAGTTAGATCGGTCAACCGGAAATCAAAGGCGAAAGTACTATCTGATGGCAGCGGACTTCGTTGGGAAAAACCGTGTGGAACTATAAAATTCGATGCAACTATCGGATGACAGAACATCAATATTTAAAACGATGCTGGGGAAAAAATCTTATGATCCCTTTCCCCGATGCGTTAAATGAAACTTTATAATTGCTTATAAAATTGAATAACAGATTAAAAAAGTATCTTATGAAAAGGAATAATTTTTATTTTATTGGGGTACTGGCTTTGGTTGTTTCGGTAATGAGTTGTTCGCCTGACAAAAGTAAGAAACAAATTCAACCGGATGGAATAAGCAAAAACGCTGCAAACATCCAGATTGTTAACCACCGGGGGGCCAACCGCTTAGCGCCGGAGAATACATACGCCTCGGCTACAAAAGCCATCGAATCGGGCGCTGCATACGTGGAAGTAGATGTCCGCCGGAGCAAGGACGGAGTTTATTACAATTTCCACGACAATACGCTCGACCGGACAACCAACGGCAGTGGCCTTTTTTCTGAAACAACTTCAGCGGTAATCGATACCCTTGATGCAGGTGCCTGGTTCGCCCACCAGTTTGCAGGTGAGAAAGTACCCCGTTTGTTTGAATATCTTCCGTGGATCAAAGGGAAAGCCAAGATATATTTCGATATGAAAAATGCCGACATGGAGGATTTCATTTCCAAAATCTATGAGCTGGGAATGGAAAACGATTGTTTCTTCTGGTTTTCCGATTGGCAGCAAACCAAAAAATTCCGGGAATTATATCCGAAACTGGCGCTAAAAGTCAATGCGTCCACAACGGAAGCCCTCGATTCGTTGAAAACGGTGTACAATCCACAGATCATTGAGTGTTCGGTGGATGACTTATCGGAAGAGTTTATCCGGGCATGTCACAGCAAAGACCTGAAGGTGATGCCCCATGTTTCGGGGAACGACTGGGAAGCGTACCGCATGGCGCTGGCAAAGGACATTGATATGATCAACCTGGACTGCCCGGATGTTTTTGCAAACATGGCAAAAAACAACGGGACCTATAAAGGCTACAAATTAATTGCCCACCGGGGCGGCATCGTGGAAGGCAAGTACAACGAATTTGATCCGGCCTCTATCCAGGCGGCCATCGACCAAGGGTATTTCATGCTCGAGATCGATGTTCAGCAAACCAAAGACGGGGTTTTAATTGTGAACCATGACCCGAATTTTACCCGTTTCTTCAACGACCCCCGCCAGGTGAGTGAGATGACCTGGGAAGAAGTTCAGAAACTCCGTCCGGTCAACGGAAGAGATTACCATCCGCTTTCATTCGAAGAAGTGGCCCGGATGTGTTCCGGGAAAATCAGGATGATGATCGACATAAAGAAAGACTCTCCGGCTGAATTTTATTACAAACTTGGAGAAATCATGGAAAAATACGATTTGCTCCAGGATGCATATTTTATTGATGTGAATGCCCGGAAATACTTTTGGGGCAAAGCGAAATTCAGCATCCGTACAGATGAAATCGGGGTCATAAAGGAAAAACTTGCAAAAGGAGAAGATGTGGCTTGTCATTATTTCTTTTTTGAAGGAGGGCCAAGATTAACTGCAACCGCAATCAAGATGTGCCAGAAGGCTTCGGTAACGGTAGTCCCGACTGTCAATTTCGGCCACTATCGCGATGAAAACGCGATGAGAGGGGCCAAACGCGACATCGAATATCTGAAGGCCTGCGGCGTAACTGAATATCAGATAGACTCTGATTTTGACGACTGGCTGCCCAATAAATAGATTCTTTATAATTAACAGTAAAACAGCAAAGTATGAAAAAGACAATGGTATTTTTAGGATTGATGGTGGTAATTTCCCTGCTCGCATTGGGGCAGGGTAACGGACAGAATACTGCATTGAGGTTTAACAAAGACGGAAAATTTAAAATCGTCCAGTTTACCGATATCCATTTTCAATATAACTCATACAGGTCGGACAGCGCGCTTGTACTGATGAAAACCGTGATAAACAGGGAAAAACCGGATTTGGTGGTTTTGACCGGCGATGTCGTGTGTTCCATGAATACGCCTCTCGCCTGGTTATCTCTCTCCAAGGTTTTGATTGATGCAAAAGTCCCGTGGGCGGTCGTTTTTGGCAACCACGATGCAGAATTTAAATATGAGACAACCAAAAAGGAGATCATGGAAACCATCGTCGGAATGCCATACAATTTAACAATAAGGGGCCCGGAAAATATCTCAGGAGAAGGGAATTACATACTGGAGGTAATATCCTCAAAGTCGAATAAAATTGCGGCTTTGCTCTACTTTCTCGATTCGCAGATGTATCCTGAAAAAGGATTGGGCAACTATGACTGGATAAAATTTGACCAGGTTGACTGGTACCGGAAACAGAGCATAGCCTATACCAGTTCAAATAATTTCAATCCTTACCCCGCCCTGGCATTCTTCCACATTCCGTTACCTGAATACAAAGAAATTATAGGAAAAAAAACAACATACGGCAGCCAGATAGAAACTGTTTGTTCCCCCGATTTAAACTCCGGGATGTACACCGCTATGCTTGAATGTAAAGATGTAATGGGCACATTTGTTGGCCATGATCACAACAACAATTATATCGGCTGTTTACGGAATATTTGCCTTGCCTACGGAAACACCACCGGAAGACAATGTTATGGCAACATTGGCCGGGGAGCGCGCGTTATCGAGCTTTATGAAGGCGAACGGAAATTCGATACCTGGATACTGAAATTATATGAATGCGACCGGGATAAAGATATCTGGTATGCGACAAATGACTACGACAGGAAGCTTTTTGTCACCTACCCTGATTCTTTTGTTGAAAAATAGGATTATTGATTTATGAATTACTTACAACAAAAAAAGTTATGTGGACTTTCCTGTCATTTATAATTTTCACAGGGTTCGTTGCATTTTATGCCTGGTGGAGGTTACGAAAACAAAACCTGCATTCTTCCGATGGTTACTTTCTTGGGGGCCGCAGCCTTAGTGCCATTGTGATCGCCAGTTCCATGTTGCTGACAAACATTTCGACGGAACATCTTATCGGGATGAACGGTTCGGCCTATAAAAATGGCCTGATCATAATCAGTTGGGAAGTCACCGCTACGATTGGGTTGATTTTAGGCGCATTGTTCCTGGTCCCCCGCTACCTCAGGATGGGACTGACGACCATCCCGAAATATCTTGAATTAAGGTTTGACCAGAATACAAGAACAATTGTCGCAGGCTTGCTGATCCTTTCTTTTGTGTTGACCTTGTTGCCCATCGTGTTATATACCGGAGCGATCAACTTTGAAAGCATATTCAATATTTCAGAAGTCCTCGGTGTAAGCCGGCAACAGGGCATTTGGATTGTTGTTGTTGTAACAGGAGTTATCGGAGCGGCTTATAGTATATTCGGAGGGTTAAAGGCTGTTGCTATATCCGACACCGTGAACGGAATAGGTTTATTGATTGGGGGATTGCTAATCCCAATTATAGCACTTGTAAATATTGGCGATGGCAGTATAATTAGCGGGATGGACCGTGTATTTGAACGGGCGCCTGAAAAATTTAGCGTGATCGGCGCGCCTGATTCCGTTTTGCCTTTCGGGACGCTTTTTACCGGGCTTGCCATTTGCCAGATCTATTTCTGGAGCATGCACCAAACAATTATCCAGCGGGCGCTTGGCGCAAAAAACCTGATAACTGCCCAAAAAGGATTATTGCTTACGGGCGTTTTTAAAATCCTTGTGCCCATAATCATTGCTGTACCCGGGGTTATTGGCTTTTATTATTTTGGCGATTCGTTGTACGATACCCAGGATATGGTGTATCCCATGCTGGTTAAGAAAGTGCTTCCGGTTTATTTGATCGGTTTCTTTGCCGCCGTCATGATGGGCGCCGTGCTGAGTACATTTAACAGCGTGATCAACAGCGCGGCTACTATTTTCACAATCGACATTTACAAAGTCCACCTCAGCAAGAAAGCAAGTGAAGAAAAAATGGTCCGGGTGGGAAAAACGACCTCTACCATCCTGTCGGTCTTTGCCATCCTGGTAGCCCCATTGATGTCGAATGCCCCGGAAGGCCTGTATCAGTTAATGCAAACGTTAAACGGATTTTTTTACATCCCTCTGGGCGCTGTTTTTATTGCGGGTTTTTTCCTGAAAAAAATATCTGCTGCAGGGGTAAAAGTGTCGCTGGCCATCGGCCTGTTGTTTTACTTCTTCACCACCTTTATAGTCGATATCGGTATCCATTTTGTCCATGTCTGGGGGATTATGTTCCTGGGGATGATCGCCATTATGTACGTTGTCTCCAGTTTTTACCCGGTCAAGACCTGTTTCAATATGGAGGATGCCCATGTGGTGGATTTGCATGAGTGGAAATATGCAAAGCCTGTTGCCATATTAATTGGGTTGGTAACAGTTAGCGTGTACGTCTTTCTTTGGGGAAAATCATGAACATTTTTATATAGGATGAACAAAAGTTTCTAAAAAATAATTTATAAACATTTAATAATCAAACGTATGATGTACAAAGACAAAGTTGTTTTAATAACAGGAAGCAGTGTGAAAGGGAGTTTAGGGGCCACCATTGCAATGAGGTGTGCCGCAGAAGGGGCCAAAGGGGTTGTCCTCACGGGTTTGTTGCTCAAGCAGGATGATCCCGGAGAACTCATTGCAGAGATTAAAAAATTGGGGGCTGATGCAATCTTCATTCAGGCCGACCTGAAAAAACCGGAAGAAATTACATCGCTGGTGGAACAGGCCGAAAAACATTTTGGCCGCATCGACGGGCTGGTCAATGCAGCCGGTATCACAACCCGGGGCACGATCGAAGAATCATCCGTCGAATTATGGGATGAACACATCGCGATTAATGCACGGGCGCCTTTTCTTTTGATGCAGGCTGTCATCCGGTTGTGGCAACGGGAAAAAACAGCAGGCTCGATTGTCAATATCGTAACCATGAGCGCCCATGGCGGACAGCCGTTCATTACGCCGTATTGCGCATCGAAGGGGGCTTTGCTGACCCTTACCAAGAATGTGGCGCACTCCCAGCGGTTCAACCGGATACGGGTCAATGCCATCCTGCCGGGATGGATGGACACTGCCGGGGAAACTTCTATCCAGAAAAGATTTCACAATGCCCCCGACAACTGGCTGGCGCTGGCGGAAGCGAAGCAGCCCATGGGCAAACTCATCAAACCGGCTGAGCTGGCAGGCCTTGCCGTTTATCTGTTAAGCGACGAGAGCGGGGTAATAACCGGGTCAACCATTGATTACGACCAAAATGTGATGGGCGCTTACGATTAATTATTTTGAAAAGTAGCTTGGTTGTGCTTCGCCAAAACGTTGTTTGCGGCGAAGCACATAGAAACACATTATGTACTCAATCATCTTATATAATCCGATGAGGAATTATCGGATTTAAAAACCGTAATAAACCAGCATGATTAAAATAGTATCGGTTGCATTATTTCTGCTGAGTTTTTCAATTTCTGCAAAAGCACAGTATTCAAGTCTGAATGCCCATTCGCACAACGACTATGACCACAGTTCACCTTTTTATGGCGTCTATTTAAACCACTTTGGGTCTATTGAAGCAGATGTTTGGGCGATTGACGGGAACCTGTTTGTGGCACATCACCGGTCAGAAATAAAACCCGAAAAGATAATTGATTCGCTTTATATTCATCCCATTGTGAAAACATTCAGACAGAATGGGAACAAAGCATGGCACAACTCTCCATCTGCCTATCAGTTGTTGATTGACATTAAAACGGACGTTGAACCGGCGTTGACTCTTTTAATTGAAAAGTTGAAGAAATTCCCCGATGTTTTTGACCCATCTGTAAATGCAAATGCCATCCGGGTTGTGATAAGCGGCAACAGGCCAGCGCCTTCTGGCTTCAAAAACTATCCGCAATTCATCTTTTTTGACGGAAAATTAAACACAAAATACGATGGCAGGCAACTCGAGCGGATTGCTTTATTCAGTGAGAACATGAAAAAATTCACCATCTGGAATGGCCGGGGTCCTATACCTGAAAAAGAAGAAACACGATTAAAACAAGTAATTGACTCGGTCCATCATATAAACAAAAAAAGTTGACCATCTCCCGTTTTTAGTTTTCAAAATTTAGTAAAAGGCTTAACTGTCCGTCATTAGGAGATGGATCTGATTGAGGAAGGAAAGCCCTTGGTGTCATATTGGCCAGCAATACTTTTATTAT
>JAVEYG010000045.1:0-28841 GCA_034003625.1 Prolixibacteraceae bacterium
TTGTCTTTTAGTTATTTGGCTTATGCCATAACTAAATTACAAATCCTCTTTTGAAATGGTATCGTTCGCACCGCTCCCAATTTTCATTCTCTTGGGGGTCTTTTTTTTGTCATGTGGGTTTCATTACTCAATATTTCAGAAGGAACTCCATGTGCGACTTCATTCCTTCTTTCAGCCAAGTCATTCAATAATGAAAAGATTTCATCGCTAGTTAATTCGTTAATTTCTGAAAGCTCATATTTTGCTTTTATATATGTTGAAAATTTTTCATTTTTCTTTAGTATTGTTGATAAAGATTCTATGCCTACTCTACCAAATATGTCATCTAATACTTGAAGTCTAAAATTTGCTGAATGCTGACTGAAAGCCTCTTTATTCAATTGAAAGTTTTCGTTAATATTTATACATTCATGCAGTCTTTGTATTATTACTTCTTTATTTAGTGGCCCAGAATACCTTGGACTTTGAATTTTGTCAAGTAAGTCAATTGAAAGTTTGAAATGATTTCTTAGAATTATTTCTGGAAGTTTGTTATACAGTTGGAAAATTGAATTGACTTTGTCAATATATTGAATTAAAATGTTTTCAATAAATTTCTCAAAAAACCCATATAAAGAAATTATTAAGGTATTATAATTGAATATTCTTTTCTGTGAATAGAAAGTCGAATACTTTTCTTTAAATTCAATAACTTTGGTTTCTTTAGGACTTTCAATTTTTAAAATTTCTTGTTCAATATCAAAAAACTCGATTAACTGTTCAAGTTGATTGAGTTCTTCAATAAATTGATTTTGTATACTTTCCATTAAACAAAGGTTTGAAATAATTCATCGAATAGCTTTTCTCTTTGATTTACAATGGAAGGATTTGTGTTTCGACCTTCAAATGAATCATAATTCTTCTTATAAAATTCTTCCATTAAAGAATCTATTATTAAACCTTTCTGCAATATTATTCCCCTTTGTGGTAAGTATTTAGCTGCCACTAAGGATAAAGTGTCAAAAACAACAGTTGTAGGCCTTGAATACCAATTCCATTTACCATTTCTTTTTCGATATAGCCAAAAGGCCTTTTCACCAAATAAGTTAAATATAAAGTCCATAGTTTCAACAAATAAGTTTTCTAACTGGTCAAGAACTGGTTGTTGGAACTCATTGCCAAATTTTAAATACGTGTCAAGAAAATCTCTAAAAACTGCTCCACTATATAATTCAGCTCTCTGTCTATTTGCAAAAAATCTCAATACTAATTCAACATCTTCCATTTTTGCAAAGGCAGGTGTATTTCGTAAATCGTCGCTATAAATACCATATTCTACTTCTTTACTATCAGGCAATGGTATATCCCAAAGCTTGCAAAGGTTCTCATTTCTTGAAAGCTTAAGGCATAATTGGTTTAATTTGCCATTAAATATTGCATTTCTGGTTTCTTGAGGTTCAAGTTTAACTCCACCACTATTTATTCTTTCGAATACAAGTTGTTTTAATCTATTTGCTTCAAGTTCAGTTTTTGCAGTTTCCTGCAAAAGTATAATTGAAGAAAGATATCTTCTGTCAACCCCCTTTTTTACCTGAATAGGCAATTCTGAATATCTTTTTCCATTGAGTTCTTTCCATTCATCAAGGCCTTCCAATGAAAATTTATCTTCATACAAAAAAATAGGAGGTATAGGAACATTCATGATAAATGACTCAATCAATTTAGATTTTTGAATTTCATTCCATCTATGTCTCCTTTGAAAGTCAGGATTTAAGGCATAATCATTGCTTTCAACCATACCAACGATTGCTGTTAAAGGGTATCTTGCTTGTTCAGTAACAATTCGGACTTCTCCTTTGATATATTTCTCATTAATTTCATCTTTACTCAATCTAATTTGCTTATCCTGTTCTTGGTCAGCAAAACTTAGTTTTTCACCGGGTATTAAATCCATTTCGTATAGTTTAATATTTGTACTGAGGTCTTTTTTAATGCAACACAACTTGTAAATACCACCATAAACTTAGTACTTTCCCAAGACTTTTCATTTGTTTAACAAATTTATTTTAATCTCAAAGCGCTGATTTATCAACAATTGCCCGGGAATCCCTTACTGGCTTCAATTTGCAACTTCATTCCTCCTCGTTTGAGTGCAACGGTAACTGCCTGTCCCGATTGATATCGGGAAGAGGGTTCCGTTCCTGTCGTCTGTGACGACTTGTTCACACCACATCTGTTTCAATTCAGACAATACCCCGAAACGATGCTGTCTTTTTCTCAAAACGATGCTGTGTTTTTTTTAAATGATGCGCAGGTTTTTCCGGGAACAATGTTACATTATCTTCCTCTGAATCCGGAGGGCAATAAAAGTTGCCGGTTCAACGGATTGCAAGATCGATTTTCTGAAAAAAGATAACCCGTCAGGATACGGGTGCGGCGATTTCTAATCGCCGGTTAAAACAGGAGATTAAAAATCTCCTCACCCGGGAAATTCATCAGGCGATCACTCCGGAGCCAATCAGCTCGTCACCATCGTACCAGGCAGCAAACTGGCCGGAAGTGACCCCGCGCTGCTCGTTGTCGAAAAGCATGTAAATGCCTTCTTCACGCTGGTAAAGTGTTACCTTTTCGAGTGGCTGGCGGTAACGGATGCGTACTTCGTAGCGGCGTTCGTCGCCGGGCTGCATCTGTAAATCGGGGCGAATCCAATGCGTTTCTTCAGCAGGAATAAACAAACCGGGGCGGAATAACCCGGGATGTTCGGTGCCTTCACCTACGTAAATGATATTGCGGGAAACATCTGTTCCCAGTATGAAAAGAGGTTCCTGATGGCCGCCGATGTTCAGCCCTTTACGTTGTCCGACGGTATAAAAATGTGCGCCCCCGTGTTCGCCAATTATTTCACCGTTCCAGGGCTTGTACGGGTAAGCAAAGCACAGCTTTTTGAAGTTGTCGGTGGTGCGTTCCACCTGCTTTTTCCGGGCCATAAATTCAGCCGGGATTTCAATCACATTGCCGGTTTTTGGTTCCAGTTGCTGCTGAAGGAAGGTCGGCAAATCGACTTTTCCGACAAAACAAATTCCCTGCGAATCTTTGCGATCAGCCGTGGGTAATTGCAGTTCGGCGGCAATCCTGCGCACCTCTGGTTTTTCAAGATGGCCAATTGGGAACAGCGCTTTTGCAAGTTGTTGCTGGTTCAACTGGCAGAGGAAATAACTCTGGTCTTTATTATTGTCGCTTCCTGCCAAAAGTTGGTAAATGGTTTTTCCGTCCTGAACAAATTCCGATTTGCCGCAGTAATGCCCGGTTGCCACATAATCAGCGTCGTATTTCAGGCATTCATCCAGAAAAATATCAAATTTAATTTCGCGGTTGCAAAGCACATCGGGATTGGGTGTGCGTCCCTTGCGGTATTCGTCGAACATGTAATCGACCACCCGCTTTTTGTAATCGTTACTGAGATCGACAATATGAAAAGGCATGTCGAGTTTTTTGGCTACCATTTCTGCAATCAGGGCATCGTCTTCCCATGTGCAGCTTCCGGTTAGTGATCCGGTACGGTCGTGCCAGTTCACCATAAATAAAGCCGTCACATCGTAGCCTTGCTGTTTGAGCAGGTACGCCGCAACGCTTGAATCAACGCCTCCCGATAAACCAATGACTACCTTTTTCATCCTGATAAATTTTCAGGGCAAAAGTACAGATTTTACAAAAGGCAATGAACCGGGGGATGTGTTTTTTAAACCTTCAGGGTTTTTGAAAACCCTGAAGGTTTAAGTTTGGTCGGAAAAAATCCCTTTTAATAATCGCAATCAAAACAGGAGATTGAAAATCTCCTCACCCTATGCTTCGTCACTGGCAATCATGCCCAGCAGGGTTTTCAGGTTAATCAATTTTGTAACAAAGGCAAATCCCAGACTGGCAATAATCATCACTGAATAACCGGCCAGCCAACTGGTGAAATATAAACTCATTTTACCAACGACAATGGTGAAGACAATAAATAAACCCAACTTTGCAAGAAGCTTATAATTGATTTTCAGTTTAAAAACAGAAACGGCGATCAGTACCTGACTCAGAGCCGTGAAACTTTGGGTGACCAGGCCCGACCAGGCGGAACCCAGCGCTTTCATTTCGGGAATCAACATAAAATTCAGCCCGATATTAATGACCATCCCGGCAAATGCCATGATATTTAACTGCTTCATACTGCCGTTGGCGGTGAGTAACGTACCAAAAATATACGTGATTGAGATGGAAACAAAACTGATCATCAGCAGGGCAAAAATGGGCGACGATATCCCTGTATTTTCACGATAGATCAGCGACATGATCTCTTTTTCATAAAAGTTGGAAGAAATGCCAATGATGACTGCCGGAACGATGATGAGCAAAAATGAAAGTTTCAGCATTTGCGAGATGTCCTGTTTTTGGGAGATCATCCGCGAAAAGATGGGCAACAGCAAACCGGCAAAAAGGAAGCCAAACATAGTGGTTGCTTCGAGCAGGCGAAAAGCGTTGGCATAAATGCCCGCCTGTTCTTTTCCGTCGGGCAGCAGCCGTTCGATCATCACCGAGTCGATGCGGTTGTAAAACGACATCAGCAAGATAAGCAGCGCATACGGGTAACTTTGCCGGAGCAGTACCCCGAAAAAACGGGGATCGAACTTAATACGGATTTTCCCCGATTTGGCCAGCACCACCCCAAACGTAATGAGCATAGCCAATGCGTAGGCTGTCGTTTGTGCATATACAAACCATTCGATGCGAAATTCTCCACCGCTGATGTTGGTATACAGCAACACACTGCAAATAATGATCATCAGGAAACGGTCGAGCACCGACAAAAGGCTGTCGGTGCGGAACAGGTGCAACCCGCTGATGTTCGACCGCAGGTACAGCGTGAACGAAATCATGAATTGATTGGCGATCAGGAAGAACAGGATGTGAAACTGGAGCTGGTCGTAACCTACAATCGCGGCCAGCAAAAGACAAACCACCGCATACAGGATGGCCAGCATAAATTTCAGGCCGACAATGTTGCTGAGGTATTT
Organism: Prolixibacteraceae bacterium; assembly: GCA_034003625.1. GTDB lineage: Bacteria > Bacteroidota > Bacteroidia > Bacteroidales > Prolixibacteraceae > GWE2-42-39. The sequence continues at coordinate 5,034 of JAVEYG010000045.1, forward strand.
TTGCAGCATATGCCCGTGCTGGGCAATGTTTCGGTTGTTGAAATTGGTCAGTCCCAAGTCGAGAAAAATGTTCAGGATCATCGAAAAACTGAGCAGCGAGCTGTAAAAACCATATTCCGAAGCGCCAACCACGTTCTGAACCGTGATGTCAATACCGAAAATCCAGAACGGCTTGATCAACACATTCAGGAAAATCAGCAGGAGCAGATTGGTGACAAACTTTCGTTTCAAGGCCTGACCGTTGATTTAACGTTGATTAATGTGCCCAAATGTAGCACTTTTTTGTTCAGACTTTGTACATTTGAACGAAATCATCAACGTTTGAAGGCTTATGCTTATTGCTGTGAATACCCGTTTGTTGCTGAAAGAAAAATTAGAAGGAATCGGCTTTTTCACCAAAGAAACGCTGGTGCGTATTACCCGGAACCATCCGGAGCACCGGTTTCTCTTTCTTTTCGACCGCCCGTACGACGATGAATTCATTTTTTCTGACAACATTACCCCGGTAGTTGTTTCGCCGCCCACGCGGCATCCGTTGCTTTGGATCATTTGGTTTGAATTACGCATCCCTTTTATTTTGAAAAAATACAAGGCCGACCTTTTCTTTTCGCCCGATGGTTACCTGTCGCTCAATACCAAAGTGCCGCAAATTGCAGCCATTCATGATCTCAATTTCGCACACCGGCCAAAAGATTTGCCCTGGCTGAAAACGAAATATTATAATTTTTTCTTTCCCCGATATGCCCGGCGGGCCCGGCGGATTGTCACGGTTTCCAATTATTCGAAAGAAGATATCGTCCATACATACAAAATCGCCCCCGATAAAATTGACGTGGCTTACAACGGCATCAACAGCCTGTACACGCCCATTTCGGAGGAAGAAAAATTGGCTGTCAGGCACAAATACACCGACGGCTGCGATTATTTTCTGTTCATCGGTTCGCTGCACCCGCGCAAAAATATCGAAGGGTTGTTGCGCGCTTATGATGCTTTCCGTAATTCATACAAGTACACAATAAAATTAGTGATTGCCGGTGGCGAACTATTTAAAACCGGCGACATTGAAAAAACATTCCGCCGGATGCGGCACAAAAGCGATGTGATATTTACCGGGCATATTTCTTCGGAAGAATTGAGGCTGGTGCTGGGCGCCGCCCTCTGCCTGACTTTTGTCCCGTTTTTTGAAGGTTTTGGCATTCCCGTGGTGGAAGCCATGAGCGCCGGGGTACCGGTCATCAGCTCCAACACCACCTCGTTGCCCGAAGTAGGCGGTGACGCGGTTTTGTACGTCGACCCGTCGCAACCGGAAGAAATAAAAAAAGCAATGAAACAAATTGCACGGGACGAGGAGTTGCGAAAAAAACTGATTGAAAAAGGCTTCCGGCAGAAAGAAAAATTCAGTTGGGACAAAACGGCGGAAGTGGTTTGGAAGGCGATAGAAAAGGAAAGCCCCATCCCCAACCCTTCCCCAAAGGAGAAGGGCGATTAGCTTGTGATTAAACAAATTATGAAAAACATTGAATCAATGCACCTAATCTTTCTCCCTTTGGGGCATAGCCGTCAAGCTAAAGATGTATTTTTCTATTTATCAGCGATAACTGAATTACAACCACCCCGTCTCCCGATTACCGGAAGACAGGGGCTGTCCAAAAAGTCTGGAAATCCGCAGCTCGCGTCACCCTGAATTTATTTCAGGGTCTGACTATTAAAAAGATGAGATCCCGAAACAAGTTCGGGATGACTCTACTCCAGGACTTTTTGGACCACCCCAAACAGAAACAAGTTGCGGCAGCGAAGAACCACAAGACTCCCTAAATTGTCACTGCCTCAAATTTCTCCTCCTGGATAGGAGGAGTACCCGAGGTACGAAAGGAGAGGTGGTTGATGGTTTAAAGTAGAATATAGAATCAGTAAAAATTATTATTACTGAGAAATAGTTATTTACAAAGATTTATCCTTTAACTTGACGGCTATGCTCTTTGGGGGAATAAGAAGGGAGATTTAGTATAAATAATGAAAAACAAATTGTTACCATATCTCGAAAAAGACCGCATGGAAGCCGGGTGCGACGAAGCCGGACGCGGGTGCCTGGCCGGGCCGGTATTTGCGGCAGCCGTTATTTTGTCTCCTGATTTTGAAAGCGATTTGCTGAACGACTCGAAGCAACTGACCGAAAAACAACGTTACGAACTTCGCCCTTTGATTGAGCAACAAGCGCTGGCCTTTGCCGTAGGCGTTGTCAGTAACGAAGAAGTTGACCAGGTAAATATCCTGAATGCCTCGTTTCTGGCGATGCACCGCGCCGTTTCGGCCCTGAAAATGAAACCTGCGCACCTGCTGATCGATGGCAACCGCTTCAAACCATATCCCGAAACCGGGCATACCTGTGTGGTGAAAGGCGACGGGAAATATTATTCGATTGCTGCCGCATCGGTGCTGGCAAAAACCTATCGCGATGATTTTATGAACCGCATTGCCGACGAGTTTCCACAATACCAGTGGACAAAAAACAAGGGCTATCCGACAAAGGCTCATCGCGACGCAATCAAAAAATACGGGATATGCCGCTATCACCGAAAAACGTTTCGACTGTTGCCCGACCAGTTAAAATTTGATTTTTAAAACATAATTATCGAGATTACAAATCGCGACACCCGGGTGCGGCGATTTGTAATTGCCGTTTTTTTTAATATTGAAAGCAACTGGAGGTTAGAAACCTCCACACCCGGAATCTGCGGTTGAAAACCGTGGACCTTTTATAAGAAAGCGGAAATGACCTGTTGCAGTTTTTGTTTTTCGATTGGTTTTGAAATGTAAGCCGCACAACCGGCACGAAGGCATTTGATTTCGTCGCCAGCCATGGCATGGGCTGTTTGTGCCACTACCGGAATATCGGGATGTAGTTTCATAATTTCGCGGGTCGCGGTATAGCCGTCCATTCCCGGCATTTGAATGTCCATTAGAATAAGGTCGATTTTTTCGGCCCAGTTGCAAATTTCAATGGCTTCACCGCCCGATTCTGCCATAATGATCCGTACCTCACAATCTGTCAGTATCTCGTTCATGTAGGCCAGCACGTCCTTGTTGTCGTCGACTATCAGGATCGTTTTACCGGGCCATTTGGCAGACTCTGTTCTTATTTCAGGAGCCTTAGGCACAACTGTTTTTTTCGAGAAATCGATCTTCAGTTTAAAATAAAAAATACTGCCCACCCCTTTTTCCGACTCTATCCATATTTTCCCGCCCATCAGGTCGGCCAGCTTGCTGCAGATGGCCAGTCCCAGTCCGGTGCCTCCATATTGCCGGGTCATGGTATCGTCTTCCTGCCGAAAAGGCTCAAATATTATTTTTTGTTTTTCCGGAAGGATGCCAATCCCGGTGTCTTTCACAAAAAACAGGAAGTCTTTTCCCGAATACCGGTAACCGAATTCAATACTGCCGGAATTAGTGAATTTCACCGCATTGCTGAGCAGGTTGTTGAATAACTGCGCCAGTCTGAAACGGTCGGCGACCACAAACGACTGGTCGCGGTACAAATCTTTCTGCAGGTACAATTTCACATCCCGATCGGGATAATTGTTCATCTCGTTCCTGAATATCTGGAAAATCTCGTCCAGGAGGTCGTTCAGGTTCATATCTTCATAATGAATCTTCAACTGGTCGCTTTCGATTTTGGCAATGTCGATAATGTCGGAAATAAGAGACAGTAGTTGCTGCGAGTTGCGCTCAATAATGTCGGAATACATTTTCCGTTTGTTGCCGGCTACCTCAGGATTCGAGAGTAATTTCGAGAAACCAATGATCCCGTTGAGCGGCGTCCTGATCTCGTGCGACATATTGGCCAGAAATGCCGATTTCAGCCGGTCGCTTTCTTCCGCCTTTTGCCGGGCCTGGATCAGTTCCTTTTCTATTTTTTTCAGTTTGGTAATGTCCCGGTTGATACTCAAAATGCCGTCCACCCTGCCTTTTTCGTCTTTCAACAAGGTGAGTTTGCTATACATGTACAGAAGATGCCCCTTTTTGTGCCTGACCCTGTATTCATAAGTTGCCTTTCCTTTTTCTTGCACTTCGCGAAGAGCTTCCCTGTATTTTTTGTGATCGTCGTCATGAATATGCGAAAGATAAGGCATTGCCATATATTCTTCCGGCTCCATTCCCAGACTTTGAAAAAAATGACTGTTCCCGTATATCAGTTTCCCTTCCGTGTCGAACACCCCGATCCGGTCGTTAGCCGACTCGATCAGCGCCTGATGTTTGATCTCGCTTTTTATCAACTGTTTTTGCGCCAGTACTTCCTTGCTGATATCCATCATCACTCCGTAAATCTGGATTACTTTGTCGTTATTGTTCCTGATCAGTTGTGCGTGTTCCCTTACCCAAAAGGTTTGGTGCAAATCATTGGTCAACCTGAATTCGGTAACAATCAGATTTTTATCCTCCTGAAGATCGGAATGTGAATGGCTGAATTTTAACAGGTCTTCGGCATGGATATATTTCCGCAACCCGATGAAACTCTCGTTGAAATCGCCCGGACGGATATGAAATAAATTCTCGAACTGTTTGCTGAAATAGACCTTTGGTTCCGGCTCTAACAGATTGACATGAAAAACCGCCACCGGCAGGTTTTCTATCAATTTTGAATATCTTATTTCCGAATCAGCCAGTTTCTTCTCGGCGTCCCGCAAGGGGAAAACATCGTCGAACAGTAAAAAGATAAATACTTTACTATTTATTTCCCAGCGTTTTGCAACGATTCCCACCCAAAAAAGATACCCCTCTTCATTTTTAAAGCGCTTCTCGGTTTTTAGTGTTTCCTTTTCACCCGACACCAATTGTTCGAGCTGGGTCCTACACGAAACCCAATCTTCAGGACAAATAAATTCCAGGAAAGAATCGCCTTTCTCAAGTTTTTCGGACCCCAGGTACAAACCGGCAAAAACCGGATTGCAGGCATGTACCCTGAAATCCGTATCAATCAGCGCAACAGCCTTCCCCAGGCTGTTAAAAAAAATAAGTTTTTCATGAATGATCCGTTCTATTTCAGCAGCATGCTTCATTTGTAATGATCCCTCTTTTCCCTGATCAATTTACCACAATATCCGATTATTATCAATAGTTGAAAATCAGGTAACTATTCAAAAAGAACCGATCGGGGACCGTTCTTCTTCAGACAAAACGCACGGTGTAAGGAAAAGTTTGTTTTTGGGGGATTAAATTTTCAAAACTTCCGGGAATTGTCACTTTTTTAGTAAGTGGCTTTTTCTTATTTTGCAGAAGAACAAAATCATTCAGCCATGTACGGAAAAATAAAGGAAGACTTGCAACAAACTCTTGACGAATTAAAAGAACAGGGACTTTATAAAACCGAACGGATCATTACCTCGTCGCAGAGTTCACTGATTTCGGTATCGTCCGGGCAAACGGTACTTAACTTTTGTGCCAACAATTATCTGGGGCTGGCCAATCATCCCGAAGTGATACAAGCAGCACAAGATGTAATGAACCAATGGGGTTTCGGGCTTTCGTCGGTGCGGTTTATTTGCGGGACGCAACAAATACACAAAGAACTGGAGAAAAAGACTTCTGAATTTCTGGGAACCGAAGATACTATTTTGTATTGTGCAGCCTTCGACGCCAACGGCGGTGTTTTTGAACCATTGCTGGGCGACGACAGCGCGATCATCTCCGACGAGCTGAACCATGCGTCCATCATCGACGGGGTGCGGCTTTGCAAAGCGCAACGTTTTCGTTACAAACATTCCAACATGGACGAGTTGGAGCAATGCCTGAACGATTCACAACATCTGAAATACCGCCTTGTTGTTACCGACGGTGTCTTTTCCATGGACGGCGACCTGGTACGGCTTCCTGAAATAGTTGCCCTTGCTGAAAAATACGATGCGCTGGTGATGGTCGACGATTCGCATGCCACCGGATACATTGGCCCGACAGGGCGGGGAACTGCCGAACATTTCGGGTTGATGGGCAAAATCGACATCATCACCACCACTTTTGGGAAAGCGCTGGGCGGCGGCAACGGCGGTTGCACTTCGGGCCGAAAGGAAATTATTGAAATGCTGCGCCAGCGTTCGCGCCCGTACCTTTTTTCCAATACCTTATCGCCGGCAACGGTCGGGGCAACATTAAAAGTGTTGGAAATGCTGTCCAACTCGTCCGACCTTCAACATAAAACAATGGACAATGCCAACTATTTTCGTGGAAAAATGGAAGCAGCCGGCTTCGACCTGGTAAAAGGTAACACGGCAATCGTGCCGGTAATGGTTTACGATGCCCCGCTGGCCGTCCGTTTTGCCGATGAGTTGTTGAAAGAAGGCATCTACGTGATCGGTTTTGTATTTCCGGTGGTGCCAAAAGGGAAAGCACGTATCAGGGTACAACTGTCGGCGGCCCATACGACCGGACAAATTGACCAGGCGGTGGAAGCTTTCACAAAAGTCGGAAAGCAACTGGGAATGATCAGCTAACCCGGGAAAAAGATAATTGGATGTTTCCTGCGATATCCGGTTGAAAAGTATTTTAGTGCATTGAGGCTCAACCAACCGGGAGGCTTGCCTGTTTTTAATAAAAAAAATCAGAATTTATTTTCAGAAAAGAATGAATATGAATTATACAGATGATTTCCGGATCGAAGGAAATTTCCGCATGGCCGATGTAATTAATGCAAACGAACGTTTGCTGCTGATCATTGAACGGTTTGGGATTTCACTCGGATTCGGGGATAAAACCATTTTTGAGATTTGCACGGACTACGGGCTCGACCCTTCGTTGGTACTGGTTGTAATGAACGTGTTTAACAGTCATTCGTTCCCCGCGCAAAGTTTTTTATCGGTCGATATGCTACCCGGCCTGATTAGTTACCTGAAAAACGGGCACCGGTATTACCTGAAAGAAAAAATACCCTTTATCGGCGAACTCATTGACCGTTTTATCGAGAATACCGATAATCCCGACGCAAAACTAATCAAATCGTTTTTCAGGGAATATGCCCGGGAAGTAAGCGAGCACATGTACCTCGAAGACTCAACTGTATTTCCGTACATCCTGACCTTGTACAATTATTCGGAAAATGCGGGCGCCGGGATACCGGATTACAGTATCGATGAATTCGTGGAACATCATTCGGATATAGAGGAAAAACTTGATGACCTGATGCACCTGCTGATCAAACATTTTCCTCCGACCCAGGACCGTTTTTACCGGAACCTGATCCTGCTGGAATTGTTCAACCTGCAATACGACTTAAACGACCACAGCGGCATTGAAAACCGCATATTGGCACCGCTGGTCCGCCAGTTGGAACAAAAGGCAGGAAAACAATGAGTAAAAAGAAGATATTTATTGTCGATCAGTCTGAAATTATCCGCAGGGGAATCGGCGCCATCCTTCGCAGTCGTTCGTACCAGTATGAGATCATTGATTTCATTGATTCGGCTGACATACAGAATTGCATAGAATCACAATGCCCGGCTGTACTGCTGATTAACCCGACAGGTTATGTCGGCGACCGGGGCGACCGGTTGAAAATGCTTCGTCAGAATGCCATCAATTTTGGTTTTAAATTGATCGCAGTGGTATATGCCTATTTCGACGAGCAGATATTATCACTTTTCGACGATGTGATCTATATCAACGACGATGAAGCCAAAATTCTTTCAAAACTCGAAAAACTGACCGCTCCTGAACCAACACAATTTTCGCCGGAAGAAAACAACCCCTTGTCGCAACGCGAACTTGATGTAATCCGTTTGGTAGCATTGGGGCGCAGCAACCGTGAAATTGCCGAAGAACTGTTTATCAGTATACACACTGTTATTTCGCACCGGAAAAACATTACAGCTAAATTAGGCATTAAGTCGGCTTCGGGACTTACCATTTATGCCGTTATCAACAAACTTATCAGTTCGGGCGATTTTAACAAAACGATTTGAGCTTACATCAAAAAAACATGTTCCTTGTGCTAACTTTCACGCCCCCCAGCTTTCCCGGTCCAGACTGCGGTACTGAATGGCTTCCGAAAGATGGTGCGGCTGAACCGAAGTACTGCCTTCCAGGTCGGCGATAGTGCGCGAAACACGCAGGATGCGGTCGTAGGCACGGGCAGACAACCCCAGTTTCTCCATTGCATTTTTCAAAAGTGTATTCCCGGTTTCATCGAGTTGCACATATTCGCGTATCATTTTCGACGACATTTGCGCGTTACAGTACACCGAGTGACTTTCGGCAAAACGCGCCGACTGTACCTGCCGCGCGTTGATCACCCGTTCGCGGATCGAAATGCTGGGTTCCGACTGACCTTCCTCTGAAAGTTTGTTGAACGGAACCGGCACCACTTCCAGGTGGATGTCGATACGGTCGAGCAACGGACCGGAAATGCGGTTCAGGTATTTCTGGACTACACCCGGAGCGCATACACAATCTTTGGTCGGATGATTGTAATACCCGCAAGGGCAAGGATTCATTGATGCAACGAGCATCAGGCTGGCCGGATATTCTACTGTGAATCTTGCCCGCGAAATGGTGATTTGCCGGTCTTCAAGCGGTTGGCGCATTACTTCAAGAACTGTCCGCTTAAATTCCGGAAGTTCGTCGAGAAAAAGCACTCCGTTGTGGGCAAGCGAGATTTCGCCCGGTTGCGGATAGGTCCCGCCGCCCACCAGCGCCACATCGGAAATGGTGTGGTGCGGGCTTCGGAATGGACGACGGGTCATCAACGAAGTTTCCTTGTCGATCTTCCCGGCCACCGAATGGATTTTTGTAGTTTCCAGCGCCTCGCGCAGGGTAAACGGCGGCAGAATGGTCGGGATGCGTTTGGCCAGCATCGTTTTTCCCGATCCTGGCGGGCCAATCATGATGATATTGTGTCCTCCGGCTGCAGCGATTTCTAAAGCCCGTTTTACATTTTCCTGGCCTTTCACGTCGGAGAAATCGAATTCATACTGGTTTACTTTTTCGAAAAATTCTTCGCGCGTGTTCACAATAGTTTGTTCCGGTTCCTGTTTGTCGTTGAAAAAGTCGATCACCTCTTTCAGGCTTTCTACGCCGTATACTTTCAGGTTATCGACAACGGCTGCTTCGCGTGCATTATTTTTAGGCAGGATGAACCCTTCAAAACCTTCTTTCCGCGCGTTAATGGCAATAGGCAGAACTCCTTTTACCGGTTGCAGGCTACCATCGAGCGACAGCTCGCCCATCATCATAAAAAGTCCGGTTTTGTGATTTTTTATTTGCCCCGAGGCAGCCAGGATACCAATGGCAATAGGCAGATCGTAGGCTGATCCCTCTTTCCGGATGTCTGCCGGGGCCATGTTGATAATAAGTTTTTTACCCGGAAGTTTAAAGCCATTCAGCCGGAGGGCAGATTCAATGCGTTGCTGACTTTCTTTCACAGCGCTATCGGGAAGCCCTACCAAAAAGAACTTGATCCCCTGCGAAATGTCTACTTCAATAGTAATTGTGGTTGCATTGATCCCCTGCACTGCACTTGCAAAAGTTTTGATAAGCATGAGGCGGTATTTTTTAATAAACAAAACTAAAAATACGGAAACATGTTTTAAATGTCAAGTCCCGACAATATTTTTATTGCCGATTAAAATCTGAATTTTTATTCTGAAATAAAAAAGTCTTTGAATTTTCGGAAGAAGCGGTAAGATGTATTTTCTTTTTATTTTTGAAGGGAAATACAATCGGATAAGCGACAGACAGTTCAACACAAAAATATCAGGAAATATGATCAGATGGTTTATTGAATTGGACCCGGTAACACAGGCTTTACTGGCCACTTTGTTTACATGGTTCCTGACAGCCCTCGGGGCGGCCATGGTATTTTTCTTTAAAGAGATAAACAAAAAGGTTTTGAACGGGATGCTGGGTTTTGCTGCAGGGGTAATGATTGCAGCCAGTTTTTGGTCGCTGCTGAGCCCGGCTATTGACCTGGCAGAGGAAAGCGGTATTGTCCCCTGGGTGCCGGCAGTTATTGGTTTTTTGGCCGGAGGTTTCTTTTTATGGATGGCCGACCAGCTTTTGCCACACCTTCACATGGGACTACCAACAAACCAGGCTGAAGGGGTCCATACTTCGTGGCGTCGCAGTGTGTTGCTGGTGATGGCCATTACCTTGCACAATATTCCTGAAGGATTGGCAGTGGGTGTTGCATTTGGCGCTGTGGCTGCGGGTATTCCGGCTGCATCATTGGCGGGGGCGGTTGCACTGGCAATAGGTATTGGTATCCAGAATTTTCCTGAAGGCGCTGCTGTTTCAGTACCACTGCGACGAGAAGGACTTTCGCGCCGAAAAAGTTTTATGTACGGACAGGCTTCCGGCCTGGTGGAGCCCATCGCCGGAGTGATCGGCGCTGCCGCTGTTTTGCTGATGCGCCCCATTTTGCCCTATGCCCTTTCGTTTGCTGCCGGGGCCATGATCTATGTGGTAGTGGAAGAACTGATCCCCGAATCGCAGCAGGATAAAAATACCGATATTGCAACCATTGGCGCCATGCTTGGGTTTGCCGTGATGATGATGCTGGACGTGGCGCTGGGATAAAATCCGATTAATTTCGCTTTCGGGTTAATTCAATCAGTTTATCGAACTGACTGAGTAACAAGATTACAAATATGGTCTGTGCAATCAGTACGACCCGTTGCGAAGGAAATCCCAGTATGGTAGTATCCATCTGCCCTAAAATGGTACTGATTACCAAACCGAAGGCCGTACCAATAATAAAAAAGAACCACGACAACTTGACGTTTTTCAGGAACGAACGTGAGTTTTTTTCTTCTCTGAAGACTTGCTCCATCAGTTTTTCTTCGAAATCGGCGAAAGGCATTTCGGATGATGATTTGGCCATCAATTCACCGATTAGTTTTTCTTCTTTTTCAGTATTCATACTGCCTTCGTTTTCATTTCATTGTTCATCATCGCATTAACAACTTCCAACAGGTGTTTCCGGGCACGGTGTAAAATTACTTTTACATTTGCTTCCGACCACCCGGTGAGGCCGGTTATTTCACTGATCGTATTTCCTTCGAGATAAAACAGTTGCAGCGAAAGACTTTCTTTGGACGGTATTTTTTTTAACGATTCGCTCACCAGCAATCTTTGTTCGTCGTCGGTCATTCCCCGGAAAGTTTCCGAAATATCTTCCACATCGGGAAGTTCATTGCCAACCGGCAGCAAAACATCGTTTTTTTCTTTCTGAAGCCGTTTGAATGCTTCATTGATCACAATCCGGTAAAACCAGGTTTTGAATTCCGATTTTCCCCTGAATGTTTTCAGGTTTTTGAACACTTTTATAAATGCTTCCTGCACCACTTCTTCGGCATCAAATTCATTTTTAACGACAGCAACAGCGACAGAAAATGCCAGGTCTTTATACTTCTGGATAAAGTACCTGAAATCTTCTGTGCTGCCGTCTAAAACTTTTTTGATGTATACCGAATCCATTCGTTCTTAGCGGGATTTGGGTTTATCTAAATAATAGGCAACGACAATCGATAAACCTCCGAAAAACAGCATGATAGCAAAAACAGCAGCTCCATCCGTTCTTTCAACAATATTCTCAAATTCAGGAATAAACATTAATAAAACGCAAAGAAGAAGGCCAAATCCTGCACCGGTAATAATCATTCCTATTTTCAGCCATGGAAACCGGAACCGGATTTCCCTCCCTTTAAAGATTTCAGACACGTCGGCATTTCTTTCAATCAATGCCATTCGTTCTTTATTGCGGGCTTTCAGGTAAAAATACCATCCGAAAAAGATGCAGGCAAAAAAGCCCAGCCAAATAAGTGTAATCGAAAAATCTTCCATATTTTAATTTTTTAGCGTTTGCCCTTTTGATCGCTGATTGGAAATAAGGTTACAAAATCTTTCTGAAAATACTGATTTTTTTGTTTTTGTTTAATCGCTTCCTGTTTTTCAGTAGGGCAATCGCTTTTAAAGTTCTAATGTAAAGGAAGGAATTCTCTTTTACCGGAAGTCTTTGCCGGAAATGTTTAAAGTTTCAGATTACACGAAACCATACAGGTACGAAGAACCTTCCTTTCCTCAGGCCGGACAGGCCCTTCCTTTTACAGTCGATGAAAAGGAAGCGAAAAATCTTGTCCCAACGAACCCTCGCCCGGGCGTTGGGACGGCCCGCCCACCGTTTTAATGTTGCTTTACCCGTCATCCGTTCTTTTACTTTTCAATTCTCCTTTATCCCGAAAAAGAAACAACAGCCGGGCTGTTTCCGCCTTAGGAAAAAAAGCGTGAAGAAAAACGGCGAAGGGAGCGTGAAGAAATCTAAAAGCGATTTCCCTATGTTTTTCAGGTTTTTACAAAAAGATTAATTTTTTACTACTTTCGTCGTGTTCTAAAAATATCAGCCATGAGCGAATTAACATTGACAACCCCCGCTTTGCTGTTTTCAGCTATTTCGCTGATCCTGCTGGCCTACACCAACCGTTTTCTGGCGTACGCATCGGTGGTGCGAAACCTTCATGCCAGCTTTAAGGAAAACCCGAACAATGTGTTGCTGGGGCAGATTAATAACCTGCGCAAGCGTCTGCGGCTGACGCGGTCGATGCAAATTCTGGGAATTGGCAGTTTATTGCTTTGCGTACTGTGCATGTTTTTAATTTACGTAAGCTTGCAGGGCTGGGCCGAACTGGTTTTCGGAATTGCCCTCGTCCTGCTGATTGCTTCCCTGGGCCTGTCCATTCGCGAAATCCAAATTTCTGTTCGTGCGTTGGATATTCATTTAAATGATATGGAATAAATGGAAAATTATTTTGGCGAGATTGCGGCTTTGTTGACTGCCGTTTTCTGGACTGTTACCAGTATGTCGTTTGAGTCGGCAGGGAAAAAAGTAGGTTCGCTGGCCGTGAACCTGATCCGTTTGGTTATTGCATTCTTCCTGCTGGGTATTTTCACATGGTTTTCCCGTGGCTCTTTCTTTCCGATTGATGCCGGATGGGAACGTACCGGATGGTTGGCCCTTTCAGGATTAGTTGGGTTTGTGATTGGCGATTTGCTTTTGTTTCAGGCTTTCGTGGTAGTCGGGGCCCGTATTTCCATGCTCATCATGGCGCTATCGCCACCAATTACGGCTTTGGCGGGTTGGCTTTTGCTGGGCGAAGTGCTCTCGTCAATGAACTGGCTGGGGATGGTTGTCACGCTGACCGGTATCAGTATTGTAGTGCTAAAACGGGAATATTCACCGAAAAATGAAAACGGGAGAAGGATAATAAAAGCTGCTTATTCTGTACCAGGTATTTTGCTTGCATTTGGCGGTGCTGTGGGGCAGGGAGTCGGTCTGGTACTCAGTAAAAAAGGAATGGGCGGGTACGATGCGTTTGCTTCATCTCAAATCCGGGTATCGACAGGAATTATCGGGTTTGCTATTTTGTTTCTTTTTATGAAACGTTACGGACGTGTTTGGGCTGCACTGAAAAACCGGAGCGCCATGAAGCGGATTTCCCTGGGTTCGTTTTTCGGGCCGTTTCTCGGAGTATCGTTTTCATTGCTTGCCGTTCAGCATACGCAGGCCGGGATTGCCGCAACCATCATGTCGATTGTGCCGGTACTGATCATTCCTCCGGCTATCCTTCTTTTCAAAGAGAAAGTGAACTGGAAAGAAATTGCAGGAGCAGTAATCGCTGTGGGGGGCGTGACCATTTTTTTTCTGTGAAAATTCGTAACTTTATGGAAACTTTAATCTTTCAGAGCTATGACACCACAGGTAAAATCAATTATTGCACACATTACCCTGATCGGGTGGATCATTTCGCTAATTCTGAATAGCAGCAATAAAGACGAAATGACCAGTTTCTATTTACGCCAGGTACTTGGGCTCTATTTGCTGGGAATTGTCGGGAGCCTTATTCCTGCAACACGGATCATCATTGCCATCATCGTTTTCATATTCTGGCTGATGAGCCTTATCGGGGCCATTCAGAATAAAAAGGAAGAAACGCCTTTTATTGGCCGTTATTTCCAAAACTGGTTCAAAGTCATTGAGTAGGCAAAAGATACAGATTGATTTAATCGACCAGTTGATATATTCCCTTTCAACACCGGGTCAAATATAAAAATCTCGTAAGTTAAAACCCGAAGGGTTCCGGGCCCTTCGGGTTTTAACTTATAACACCGGATCCAAATGTCCATTGATGTGCACCCGGTTGTAATTTCACTTTGGTGCGATTGGAGGAAAAGGAAAATACAACTGTCATCCCCAATTTACCTAATAAAAAATTAGGGAGGTTCTCGGGATGACTCTATTCCCCGGATTTTATGGACAGCCCCCTCGGCCCCTCTTTTGAAATATGACCTGTATCCGGGTTAATCATGTTGTTTTGTATTCAAAATCATACGACTCATCGTGCTGGCTGATGTCTAATCCGACTTTTTCTGCATGTGCCGAAACACGCAGCGGGACCAACACATTGGTCAGTTTATAGATCAACCACGATCCTCCGAAAGAAAATATCCCGACAATGACCAGCGCCAGCAAATGGTAGAAGAAGGTGGTTGTTTCTCCGTAAATCAACCCGACTTCATTGGCAAATACAGCCGTCAGGATCATACCGGTAATACCTCCCATCCCGTGGGCTGGGAAAACATCCAGAGTATCGTCGAGCGACGATTTTGTCCGCAGCGCAATGGCATAATTGCTAATCATAGCAGCAATAACCCCGATGAAGATGCTGGAGCCGACACTTACAAAACCGGCAGCCGGCGTAATAGCGACCAACCCGACCACCAACCCGATGGAAGCCCCGATACTTGATGGTTTTTTGCCTTTCACTGCATCAAAGAATATCCAGGTGAGCATGGCTGCAGCCGATGCCGTATTGGTGTTCATCAAGGCCAGCGCTGCTGTCGAACTGGCCCCCAGCGCCGATCCCGCATTGAAACCAAACCATCCAAACCACAACATTCCCGCCCCAAGCAGTACAAAGGGGATATTGGCTGGCCTGATTTCACGGTCGGTATGGAAATCTTTTCTTCTTCCCAGGAATATGGCTCCGGCCAAAGCTGCAAAACCAGCCGACATGTGCACAACTGTTCCCCCCGCAAAATCAAGTACGCCCCAGTTTCTTAAAAAACCGTTCGGATGCCAGGTCCAGTGGGCCAATGGCGCATAAATGAAAAGACAAAACAAAACCATGAACAGCATGTATGCTCTGAAACGTACCCTTCCTGCAAACGAACCGGTAATAAGCGCCGGTGTGATAATGGCGAATTTAAGTTGGAACATGGCAAACAAGGCCAGGGGGATGGTAGGGCTCAAATCCGGATTACAGGAACCGCCCACTCCCCGGAACATAAAAAAGGTTGCCGGGTTCCCGAACAAACCAAACCCTTCGGGGCCAACACTTTCTCCAAAAGCCACACTAAAACCAACTACCACCCAAAGCACACTGATCACGCCCATGGCAATAAAACTTTGCAGCATGGTAGAAAGAATGTTTTTCGACTGGATCATCCCTCCATAAAAAAATGCCAGTCCCGGGGTCATTAGCAGAACAAGGGCAGTTGCAGTAAGCATCCAGGCAGCGTCTCCCGCTACCACGTGCTCATCTATTTCAAACGATGCCGGGCCGGAGAATGCAATCCCCATGATAGCGGCAATAATCAAAAGGCTTAACAGGAACAGCCATTTAAGTCCGGGTTTTTTCATACGAATATAGTTTTAAGTTGTACTTTCTCATATACACGCCGGCCTTTCTTGAAATTGAACAAACCGGGCATTCGGAATAATTCCGTATTCACGATCCAAAAATAAAAATTGCTCTGTTTTGCGTTTAAAAATAGCTCTTTTGATTTAAAAAATGAATAAATAGTTACAATTAATTAACATTAGAGGCAAATATATGTCATTTTGCTAATTTATTTTTGTTTTTACGAAAAGAATCAAATAAAGAAGTAAAATTTGTCAATTTGATATTTTATTTGCAAATTTTACAACCGGTATCCCGCGGAATGCTTTTTTTTGTATTTTTAATCATTGTCAATAAAAATCAGAAACAGCATGACCTTAAAAAACAATCTTGACAATGTTGACCTGAACATACTCAACATTATAACAAAAAATGCACGAATCCCTTTCAAGGATGTCGCCGCCGAAGTAGGTATATCACGTGCAGCCGTTCACCAGCGCGTAAACCGGATGATCGACATGGGTGTCATTATCGGATCGGGCTACCATATCAGTCCTAAAAAAGTCGACTATACCACTTGCACATACATCGGTATATTCCTGGAAAAAGGGAGCATGTTCCACACGGTGGCCGAAAAATTAAAAGCTATTCCCGAGATTGTGGAATGCCATTACACAACCGGACAGTATGCCATATTTATTAAAGTATATGCCCGCGACAATGAACACCTGAAAGACATTCTAAGTAATCAGGTTCAGAAAATAAGGGGTATATCGGCAACAGAGACATTTATTTCTCTTGAGGAGACATTTAAAAGGGAGGTGCCTATTCATATATAGTCATTTCTTTAGAGATTTCCCCCTGTTTTTGCGTGCATCACATTGCTGTCAGCAGGTAGTTTTAGTTTGTCGATTAAATGATGCAGGTCATTTATGAAGGTTTTTCGTGTCGAATCCAGAAAATTATCCATGGAAATTCCGAAATTTTGCCGGTAACAATTGTACCAGGCCGTGTCGTGCCAGGAAACACAGTTCAATTGGTCGAAATACCTGCAATCGGCGCTGTCAATTTTCTGGTCGCGTACCACATTAAATAGTAGTCCCGATTTTGAGTTTAGTGTAAATGACTGCCGGTATATTTGTTTATCCGCTTTTTGCAAGCCGTCGAGAAAACTCTTGCAATCGGTAAAACGAAACCCTTTTCCCGCTTTCCTTTTGTATTCGGAAAGAATACTTCCAACAGACAAAACCTCTTCGTTCTGAAGGACAGAGTCGGCCAGTAATGCGCCAAGTGAATAATCTAAATAACCGGAATAAAAAACAACTTCTTTGATTTCATTCCCGCAAACCAAGCTGAAAAAATTCTTCAACCGCTTTTCGGCATTAACCCGGGCCTGTTCCAATATTTTTTTATCCATTGCCTGTTTCTTCAGTTTGTCGAGACAGCGATGTTTTACCCGTTTGGTCAGTTCGGGATCGTGTTTTACTTTCCGTTCCACAATTACAAATTCAAAGCCCTCAACGCCTTCTTCCGGGATAAACCAGGGGTTGATGGTTGCGCTGATGATCTGCGGTTGAAGCCCGATGAAAATGACCCGCTGATGCTCCTTGTCGAAAATAAAATTTTTCTCTGAAAACGTACCGAAATCAAAACCTGCTTTTACCCAACCTCTGCCCAGCAACACAAGACGGCGCTTTTTTGCTTTTTTGACGGACATTTCATCTTTGCCCAGTTTAAAACTGTACTGAATTTCATCGGTAGTGATGGAACGAAGGCTTTCCCGAAGTTCATCTTTTCGTGCAAGGCCAAGGGTTGCCACTAAGTTTGCCGTAGCAGAAGGCCCCAGGGTATTGTTTATCTCTTTCGGATGGTAATTCCTGTTTTTCAGTTTCTCGTTGATGTAATACATGTACTGTCCAAACAGCTTTTCTTCTGCCAGGTCGGCGTATTCTGAACAAAACCACGGATAAACCCGGTCTTTTTTCATTTTCAGCCCGGCTACCGAATCGATTGCAGTAATAAAATCGCGGTGTAGGGATTCGATCTCATAATTGAAACTGTCGATCTCGTTCAATGCCTCACTGGTAAGTACTTCATCTAACGAAGCAATAACTTCCCCGTAGTATTCTGCCGTAATCAACTGCCCGATCTCTTTTATGCTGCGTACCTGTACCGGGGTATCTTTCAGCTTGTTTTTTCCGGGAACAAAAAGCTGGAATGGGTCGAAAAAGGTAAAAACCAGTACAGCAGCCACCACCAATATGACCTGGAATATAAAACCTGCAGTTGACGATATGAATTTAAATGAACTCATTAATCGGTAATTTTCAGGTTTACTTTGTTGATGAATTTTCCGGAATCGGAAAAACTAATGTAAATTTCTTCGTAGCCCAGGTTCTTCAGCAACCCTTCCATCATTTTTCGGGTATTTTCTTCTGTTTGCTCTTTAACTCCCATGTATTCAAGGTTGTTGCGAATATCCATTTCTGCTTTTCTGAAATAAAATTCCTGATCCACCACATCAATCCGGTTAAAAATATCGTCATCCGAAAGGAGAGGGTCAATCCGAAAACTATCGAAGGGAAAGCTGAAATCAAGGACTTCCACAGCCGGGAATTTAATCTCGATGGTCCTTCTGTGGATACGGACATCATTCTTTTTCATTTTAGTCAGGTCGATCCCCGTTTTTACAATTGCCTGCGTACAAGCAACAAATTCCGCGTTGCTTATGTTGATTACCCCAAATAACCGCCTGCTTTTATCGCCGATCACAATTTTGTCAATCACCGTTTCGGTAGTTGCCAGTTGTGCCGTACTTTTAATTTTACTGATTACCAGGTGCCTCGCGGGCCGCTGGCACGAGTTTAAAAAGAGAAATATTAAAAGCAGGGATAAGAACCGTATATTCTTCATTTTACTGGACCGCTTTGGGGTTGTCAAAATCATTGTCGCCGTCAACGGGCAGTATGGGCGCCGCAGGTTGTTGTTCCTGCCGTAGTAACAACTTGCTTTCGCCTGCGGCCTGCGTCACCGGTGAAACAGGAGACGACGGGGTTTCTCCTGAAGGGGCGGCAGGAGACGGCGACCCGGGAGTCAGCGCTTTCGTGCTTTTGTAACCAATGATCTCCAGCGCTTTGTTCCCGAAATAAAAAGCAATCATCATCAGGAAAGCTGTTTTGAAAAAATCGAAGTTGTCGACGACCAATGAATCAACCTTTACTGCAGGGTCCATTCCCAACGATGCAATGGCCATTGCAATGCCGCCCACCAGCAAGGTGAGGGCAATGGTACCACGCAAAGTCCCCGGAGGCAGACCAAGCGTTTGTGCTGCATGTGGATTTTCCGACGGAACCTCAATGGCTCCTTCCGGGATGTATTGCTTGCGTTCCCTGATTTCGGCCCAGTCCTGGTTGGTAAGCCCAAGATTAATGTTATAAAAATATATTGCCCAGGCATAATACGCTACCAGTAAGCCGATCCAGAGAAGCATCAGTCCCATTGCAATCAGGTTGTACAGTTGGCTTATGTTCCCATTGTTCCGCGACAGACTGACTAATTCAAAGGCAACAAATACAAGTGCAAAAAGCAAAATGAGTTCGAGAAACCCGATTCCGTAAACAAATACATAATTCATTTTCTTCTTTTGACGGATACTTTTTTCGATTCTGTTGTGTATCATGGCGATGGTTTTAATTCATTTTAAAATTTATCGTTTTAATTCTGTTCTTTGGCTTTGCCTAATCAGTCAATTTGTCGGTCCAGTTTTCATCCCTGACAATAATACGGCAGGCAGTTCCGCCCGATAATTGTTGTGAAATAAATTCATAAAGCCTTCTGAAGGTAATGCGCGAGTTGGTAAGCATAGTATTGTTATCCTGAACCTGGATGCTGTCGGAAACTAAGATACACCCATCGGTATCGTTGTGGGTCCCTCCGTTATGAATGTAAACCTGGCCAAAACCGGGAACATCGTTTAGCTCCAGATGGAAACTAAACCAATCAGGGTACAGAGTGCGGTACTTCCGGGTCAGCTCTGTCAGTTCTCTTCTGAAGTTTATCAAATACGTCCCTGCCGGGATACGGGTCTCCCCGGGTATCTTTACATCGTGCCGGGCATCTTCCAGCGTATAACAGTAAAACCGGTTGTTTACAAACAGCAGCCCGACAGTTGTTTTGCCGTCGTCGGAAATGCGTAAAAGGTTCAGGTCCGTTCCTGAAAAAGTCCCGGATGTAGTGTCCGTTGACAATATGTTTGGGCTGGTGGGAGGTTTCTCGTCCGGGGAGAAAAGGCCTTTAAAATATTCAACAACCCGCTGAAAAATTTTTACAATAAGGCCGCTCAACCCGATCATCCAAATCCATATTTCATTGATTAATTGCGGTTTGCGGACAAACAGAATGATCAGGAATGTGACCCCTGCAATAATAATCAGAAGAAAGATACGCTTCATTATTTTTCTTTGATTTCAACAAATCCCTTGCTTACCCAACCGGTAATTTTGGTTTCCACTAAGTACCAGCCGTTGGCTTCATCAAGTATTTTTACTTCGGTACCGTTTTTCAGGGGTTGCGCTACTTTTTTTGCATCCACCGACGGTCTCTCCCGGATATTCAGCAAATCAGCATGTACGACGGCACCCGGCATTCCCATTTCCGGTACCTCATCTGAACGGTTCTGGCTTAGCAGCATGGTTCGGAACTTGTTGAGCGGAAATGCCGGTCCCGGGTCCTGCTTACGTCCGGGAGCAATTTCCTCGTGTCCGAGTATGCTTTTAATCCCATAAGCAGTATTTTTTATGAACAATTCGCAAACTTGCCGGCAGGCCTCAATCTGTTCGGGGGTATAAGCCTGCCACCACGATGGCTGTTGTTCATTGCGGTGCGTAGCATAAATGGCCTCATTTTGCTGATACTTTTGTCCGAACCACGACACAAATTCGGTACCCGCCTGCTTCAATTGTCCGGCATTGTCCAGTTCAATTCCAATGGAATATTTGTTGTATCCTGTTCTCCCGGCATACTGACTTTCACCGGCATGCCAGGCAACAGTATTAAAATCAACCAACTGGTAAATTTCCCCTTTTCGCCCGATAACAAGATGGGCTGAAGCTTTCACGTCGTCCCTGCACAGATATTCAGCCGAGGATGCGGCATCCCTTCCGGCGGTATAATGAATAATAATACTGTCGGGCTGCCCCTGAATAAATTTATCATGATTTTTAGGACAAGCCATCGGAATTACATTATCGCCGCTTAATTTGTGGTTTACAATGGATAGTTTTCTCATGACACGATGGAATTAATACCTGTTTATTTGAAAAAACAGAAAAGTTTTAATGATAATTTATCTGTACTTTATTTAACAAGAATCAAAGTTACGCCAATCATATAAGAAAGTCAATATGGGTATCCTGATCTATTGGGCTCAAGCAATACAGGGATTTTATTTATAAAACAGCATTTTACAGGCAGGTATGAAGCTGTTTCTCCAAGGAAACCGCATAATGGGTTCCAAAAGGAAAGAATTTTCTTTATTGAATCTTTCGGCAGGGAAATGAGAAAAACGATTTCTCTGCTATTTTTCCGCACACCAGCATGCAATGCCTGATAAATTTACAAAGAAAAAAATACCCTTGGTAATGTAGCAACAATGCACGGTGGAACCATTTCCCGGCATGGTATTTCAGAAACAAGTATTTTGTTACCAGCCTGAAGCCAGAATATCCGCAATATGAATTGGTTTTATCGGGACCTTATTCTTTTTGATATATCCTTCTATGTTCATCAGGCAGGAAGACTCGGTGGAGATAATATATTCAGCGCCTGTTTTCAGTGCATTTTCAATTTTCTGTTCTGTCATAGCAGTTGAAATAGCTGTGAATTTCGCAGAAAAAGTCCCTCCAAACCCACAGCAGGTTTCGGTTTCTTCCATTTCAACCAATTCCAGTCCCTTCACCTTTGACAACAAGAGGCGGGGTTCCTGCCGTATACCGTACTCGCGGAGCGCAGAACAGGCATCGTGATAACAAACTTTATGCGGGAACCTTGCTCCGAAATCAGTAAACTTTATATAGTTCACCAAAAAATCAGTCAATTCAAACAAATTCTGCTTCAAGCGCTGACAAGCGGTAAACGGCGGGCTATCCGCCTGAAACAAGCCCGGATAATAATTCCTGACAAATCCCGTACACGATGCCGATGGACTAACAATCGGGCGGTTACTCGGGAAGTCGGCAATAAATTTCTCGGCCAGAATCTTGGTTTCCTTCCAGTATCCGCTGTTAAATGCAGGTTGTCCGCAACATGTCTGCTCCGGGTTGTAACTCACCTCAATACCTGCTTTCTCCAGAATTTTTACCACATTGAATGCAGTCCCGGGATAAAGCTGGTCAATAAAGCAGGGGATAAAAAGGTCAACAGTCATAAATATGAAGTTACGGTGCAGGACAAAAATAACCTTTTAAAGCCATTTTTTTTAGCCTGTTAAAAAAAGCGCTGAAAAGAAAATCAGGAATACATTTTCGGAAACAAAAAAACCCCGCCATCGCGAGGTTTTGCACGGGAGGAGCGACTCGAACGCCCGACACCTGGTTTTGGAGACCAGTGCTCTACCAACTGAGCTACACCCGTTTTTATTTTGCGAGTGCAAATATAATAATATCTTCAACACCGCCTACAGTTTTCGGAAAATATTACAATTTTACGGTCATCCCGTTTAAACGCCACATCTCATGAAACGCAACCCCCCTCGGTCTGTTGTGAATTGCCCCGGTTCCTGCTTTTCAAAACAGGAAGGCAAAAAATGCTGTTGAATGATTGAAATCCGGAAAATTTTAAAAGAAGAATGTGCCAAAAAAGCAAATACATTGTTAATAACTTTGCAAAAAAACAGTTTAAAAGAACATTTTCAGGCCGAAATCCGGGATGCAATATCTTCTTTCACCATTATGTATTGTTTTGCTTTTCCCTGTTTAAGGGCTTGGGTCCGGAGTGTAAAAAGACCTGCGGCAACTTGGCACATACGCTAAAAATAAAAGCCTGAAGACATTCATCATCAGGCTTTTATTTGTGCGGAGAGAGAGGGATTCGAACCCCCGGACCGCTCTCACGGTCAACGGTTTTCAAGACCGCCGCGATCGACCACTCTGCCATCTCTCCTTAAGCGGGGGCAAAAGTAGGATAATTTTCCAGAACCCAAAAATTATTGTGAAAAAAAAGAAACTAATATTTCAAAAAAAAAAGGGTATAGGGGTTGCTTTTTTGAATCTTATTTAAGAATTTAGTAAGGTATAAAATCGTTCGTCTTAAAACCATTGATTTTACTAATAGTTTAGCGATTTTTTCAGGATAATTTCAGATGAAAGGGAATGTGACTATATTACATATTTCAGTTTATTTTTTAAACCCTAAACATGTTTACTTATGAACAAAGCTCAATTAATTGACGCCATTGCTGAAAAAGCAGGATTGACTAAAGCCGACGCAAAGAAAGCTCTCGACGCTTTTGTAGAAGCTACTACCGATGCCCTTAAAAATGGCGACCGTGTTGCATTGATCGGATTTGGATCGTTTGCTGTTGCTACCCGTAGTGCCAGAACTGGCAGAAATCCGCAATCAGGCAAGGAAATAAAAATTCCTGCCAAGAAAGTGGTTAAATTCAAACCAGGTGCTGAATTATCTGACAGTATTTAGTCGACACTAAAGAAATTTGAAGGGGGGGCGCTCAAGTGTTGTCCCCTTTTTTATTTCTATTTTTGCAGCATGGATAAACAGTTAATTGAGTACCTGTCACAATTCGTGAATGACGATCGCCTACAATTATTCCGCTACAGTCTTGAAAACCGGACCCGCTATCTGACCATCGTGCTGGAAGATATTTATCAACCCCAGAATGCAAGCGCCGTATTGCGCTCTGCCGAATGTTTCGGGATTCAGGACATACACATTATTGAAAACCGGAACAAATTTACGGTTGACCGCGAAGTCGCCATGGGCTCCTCTAAATGGCTGGATATAAAGAGGTATAATGAAACCCACATGACAAAAAAAAGACCCCCAAGAGAATGAAAATTGGGAGCGGTGCGAACGATACCATTTCAAAAGAGGATTTGTAATTTAGTTATGGCATAAGCCAAATAACTAAAAGACA
>JAVEYG010000082.1:0-5940 GCA_034003625.1 Prolixibacteraceae bacterium
AACCGTGCATTTGCTTTAAAGACAAGTGCTTTCTTTTCTTTTGTCTGTAGTTCTAAAAATTATTGATTTTAAACAACATATGGGCTTTAAAGGCTCATTTAATAGAAATTATTTACGTATGAAAAGCCTGATTCTTTTGCCGGGAGTACAACAGGGAAACGAGGGCAATTCAGGAATCTTTGTTCGCGGAGGAAGCCCCGACCAGAACCTGATTTTACTTGATGATGTGCCGTTGTACAATACCTCGCACCTGTTCGGTTTTGTGTCGGTTTTTACGCCCGAAGCATTGCAAAGTGTTGATTTTTACAAAGGCGCTTTCCCTGCCCGTTTTGGTGGACGTTTATCTTCTATTGTGGATGTACGAATGAAGGATGGGAATAAATATGCATACAAAACCGACCTTACTTTAGGGCTTTTATCAAGTAAAATTGTTCACGAAGGGCCAATCAAAAAGGGGAAATCTTCGTACCTGATTTCGGCCCGACGTACCTTGCTGGATTTACTGGTTACCGGGGTTTCAAAGGCGGCACAGAAAGGAAACAACGAAGCTACTAATTCTGGCTACGGTTTTTACGACATAAATGCCAAACTTAATTTTGAGCTTAATTCAACCAATCATTTGAATTTTAGTTTCTATACCGGAGGCGACAAACTATTTATTGACTACCGTGAAGGTTATGAAACGTTTACGCAAGGTAAATTTCAACAAAATAACGATGTGTCGCTAAATTGGGGGAACACCATGGCCGTTGGTCGTTGGAATTCGCAAATCAACCCCAAACTATTTATAAATACCACTGCCCATTGGAGTCGTTTTATGTATCATATTTCGGGTGATTTTTATACGCGTATGGTTACAAAAGAAAAAGATGATGAGAATACATTTGCAATGAAATATGATTCGCATGTTGAATCGTTTGGTGTAAAAACCGATTGGGATTATTATTGGAAAGAAAATACTCCCTTGCAGTTTGGTAGTTTTTTGTATTATCATAATTATTTGCCGGGAATTCAAACCATTGGGAGAAATGGAAAAATAAACATTTATTCGTCAAATCAGACCTCAGGATGGGAGTACGGATTGTATGCTGACACGAAATTTCCGGTCTCGGATAATAATACGTTGCATACAGGCTTGCGTAGCCTGGTTTATTCTGCCGATGGAAAGTCGTTTTTCTTGCTTGAACCGCGTTTATCCTTCATGGTCCGGCTCGACGAAAATACAACATGGTCGGCAGCATATACCCGTATGTCGCAGTCCATTCATTTGCTGACCAATAGCAATATCGGCCTTCCTTCCGATATTTGGGTCCCCACTACTTCTCGTATAAATCCGGAAAAATCAGATCAGTTTTCATTGGGAATGAACCGGATTTTTAGTAACGGAATCCGCTTGAATGCAGAAATGTATTACAAAACAATGAAGCAGGTTGTTACTTACAGCCAAGGCTATGGATTGATGGATATGAACGAAAACTGGGAAGATTATATTGAAGTTGGGAAAGGTCGGGCGTGGGGCTTCGAAACAGAAGTGAAGTATAACTTCTCGAAATTTGAAACATGGCTGGGATATACATTGGCATGGAACGAGCGCAAGTTTGAAAATATAAACAGCGGAGAATGGTACCCCCACAAATTTGACCGACGGCATAAATTGGATATTGGTTTCTTGTATAAGCTAAACGGGCTGTGGACCTGTTCTGCCAACTGGACCTGCCAGTCAGGAGTTCCGGGTTCATTTTCCGGTCTCGATTACCCGGGATATCCTGGCAATATTGACTATGGCTGGCACGATGTTTTCACCAACATTGAATTGAAAAATACCGACCGTATCCAGTATTATCCGTCCATTAACCAAAACCGGCTTCCGGCTTATCATCGGTTAGATATTTCATTCACCAAGGAGTGGAAAACCGGCAAACTCAGAAAAGAATTATCGTTTAGCCTGTACAATGCCTATTCGCGGCAAAACCCTTATTTTGTTTATGCCAAAACCTATACAAGCGGCAGGACGGTTTACAAGCAAGTAAGCTTAATGCCTGTATTGCCTTCTGTTAGTTACCGAATTCGTTTTTAGTCAACGTATATGAAACCTTTAAGTTGTATTATTCTGTTGTTATTTTTTAGCTCATGTATTAAAGAAATTGAGCTTGATTTTGGAAATATAAAACCGCAGCTTGTTGTTAATTGTCTGTTTGCTGAGGATAAGCCGTGGGAACTGTTTCTGACACGGACAAAAAATGCCAGCGATACCGAAGATCCGGTTATAGAAAACGCCCGTGTAGCAATCGTTGATGAAAGCCAACGGACTATCGAATTAGTATATCAGGGGAAAGGAGTTTACCGGTCAGGGCAGCATCCGGAGAAAGGAATAACATATCATCTGCAAATCGATGTCCCCGGTCATGAAACGGTTTCAGCGACGAACTCGATACCAGCCAGTATTGATATTTCAAACATCAATTTCACAGACAAACAAACCAGTTATTTCTTTACCAGCACAATGGAAGATTTCGATGTAGCCCCTTTATCTTTTGATGTTGAAAGCAGTTCCGAAGCATTTGTGCGCTTTCGTTTCTATACATTCGATACCAACTCAGGTTATTTGCGCTATTGCCTGCCTGCTGACTCGCTTGAAGTATTGAGGAAAGATGGGTTGCCCGAATGCGTTTTAGAAAAGTTAGCCGACATTTCTGATGTCGTATTTATAACTTCTGAATTTCATAAACTCAACAGTGAAATATTAGAAGATTGCGGATTCTATCAAACGGACGTTTATAATAAATTTGTTCAATTTCGTGTTGAAGAAAGGGTTTTTGAAGCTTTTTTGATCGACGATATATTTTCCACGAGTAACTGGGCCCATAATGTGTCCATCGATTTCCGAACGGTGCTTGGCACATTCAATAAGCAGGAAAAAGCAAATCTGTTTGTTGCCCATAAATCAATATTTAACAAGACTAATGAAATTGAGAACTGGTTGGAAGTAACAAGTATGAGTAAAGATTATTACAAGTATCAGGAATCATACATCCGGCAGGCTTTTCAGGCTGCCAATCCGTATGTCGATGTGGTTCAGGTTTATTCAAATATTACCAACGGGGTCGGCATCTTTGCAGGCTACAACCGTCAGATGGTACACTTTTTTTATTATTGAAATTTTAATTCATCCACCCGTCGTCCCGGAGACAGATGGGATTTTACAAGCCATGCAATTTAGAATAATTCCAAATTGCCCCTTTCCCGGTATATTTCCTGATAATTTAACATTTCAAAATTATTATTCTTTGTAATTTGGTCTTGGGAAAAGACACTCTGAGCGCGATTTTAGAAAAAGGATGGGATTTTGGGGGAAGAACAGGAATGGTATGCAAAGGCAGGCCATAAATAATTGACATATACCCTGGCATGGTTTTTAACCCGGCCAGGTTCGTTCAATAAAAGTTTTAAAAGGGAAAAACCCGGCCCTTTAAAAAGAAACCGGGTTTATAACTAATTGTTTTTAACCGGGAAGGGGCAGCAGCAACTGCCCTCTCCCAAAAACTTTTCAAAAATATGAAAAAATTAATGTTTTTAGCATTTATTGCTATGGTATTAACAGTGTTTAACGCTTGTCAGAACGACGGGCTGGAATCTGGACTTCAATTTACAGTTGAAAAAAAAGTATTGACCACAGAGGAACAAATTTTAAAAGAGAAATTAGTTGAAAGTTCTGAAATTGTAATGGAAATAATCTCAGAGAAAACAGTCTTAACTGAAATATTGGATTATTTCAAAGATAAAAATCACAGAAGACTATATTTTAAAGACATTTTCGAGAAAGAAAGTGATTTAAAGAGTTTTTCTACTTCAAGCTCAATATTTAAGTCAAGATTCTTGGAATGTTATCATAAGAAGAACAAGTTAAAATCCACAGAACAGGATTTAATAAATTATTTAATTGATAATGGAGTTAATATTTATATACCATATTCATTTGACAATTTTCCCATAAAAAAGCAGAATGAACCAACGATTACTTCAGATCCTATTGACAATGAAGAAGAGAACATAGGGTTTAAAATCTTTGAGGATGGGCAAAAAGAAGAAGTACTCGTTAATGATGAATATAATTTAGAGAATCCGGTGATTGTGCTAATGCCAGAAGAAGAAAATCTACAATTTTATCAAAATTTGAAAAGTGCCACTTCTGGAATTAGTACTGTTTCTCTTGGGGAGATATACTGTAAATACATGGCCGAGAGTTACTTTCACGGGGATCTTGAGGTTGTTGTTCTTCGGGGGACTGCAGTTGGGTATGATGCCTCAAAAGATGTACTTGTAGGAAGTTTTCTAAATATGACACCTATTCAGGTAACAAGAGACGATGTAAGAGAGGCACAAAAAGGTTACAGAAAAGGTTGGGTTCCTGTCTATATTCCATGGGATACAAATTGGGATACAAATTTATTAGAACAATGTATTGCTGCTTATGAAGATGATGCAGAGGGAACTGTTACGATAACCGGATCGACAAAAACCGGAGGAGGATTTGAAATTTCAGGGGTGAAACTTACGAACGAATATAGTGCGGGTTTTTCAAGAGTTGTAACTACTTCAAACCAAATATTTGGGCTACAGCAATGGGATAGAGGATGGTTTTATGCAACACAAACATATATGAATGAATATGATAAAACATATTTTAAAGATGATTGGAAATGGAATGGATGGCCAATCAGAAAACTGTCAAATGAGTTTTGGATTACAATGACAAATTCAGAATACTAATCTATAAAAGATGAAAAACGTATTATTTGTACTTGCTTTTTCCTTATCAATTCATGGGTTGGCCCAGACAGAGAAACAGGGCAATATGGCTAATTTCGGTGCAGGCCTGGCTTACTATGGCATTACAACTCCCAATTTTAGCTGGAATGGCAGCTTCGAAAAATCTTTTTCTATGCGGTCATCTATATGCCTGGGATTACGGATGTTTTATACAGATGAACGGTTCGGAAGTACCAACCTGTACTCTTACATGGGGGTAACAAAAGGCGAAATAAGTTATTTTTTCGAAACGTTAAAAAGTCCGGTACATTCTTTTAAAGTTGGCACAGGACTTTGCCTTGCATCTGTCAGGTTAAACCAGGTAAAAACATCTCTGACTGATGAAACAAGTTACAAAAAGACAATGCAGCCTGGCATTTTTGGGGCCTTATGGTACCAGTATCAAATCAGTCCTGTTTTTGCTGTGGGAGTGCGGTCGGACCTGGGGGCATTTTTTACTTCTGACGATGAATTGAATGGTAGTTTCCATGAACTTGAAGTGACAATGGGTTTCGCGTTAAGAAAAAAATAACTGTGGAATATAAGACAGATATAAGCTCGGCTGTGATCAAAGAAGCAGGCATTCTCAAAGGGACAAATGGTGTACTTATGACGATTACATTTTTAGGTGGGATATTGAAAAGTATGCATACAATTATCTTTTGTTTTTTTATGAAGACGATGGTGGGAATGATAATGGTGCAACAATTACATTGTCGGCTACATTTAAACCTACTGACGCTATTGAAGTGGGAGCATCAGTAGAATTTTCAATTGACGATAGAGATGAAGAACTTGGATGGGTTGAGATTTTTCATTATGATCAGTCAGGAGTAGGCTATTATCTAAGTCCGCAACATGGTTCTGCAATACTAAAAGTCAGGCAATAGGAATTTAAGATAGCAGTCTCTAATACAAATGCGATCACTAGTGTCCCATTAAAATTGGGACGTTATTAATATTAAACAAATTTGGCTCATTAAGCCTAAAACGTTCTTTGTCATTTGTAAGCATTCGGTAAACCCCGTCTTGTTTTCATAGAAAACATCAACCCACTTTCAGAGTTTCTCTAAAATGTTCGGAGAACTTTGATAGGCTTAGGAGGTGGAACTGTTACAATGTTGGTTTTGA
>JAVEYG010000046.1:0-28729 GCA_034003625.1 Prolixibacteraceae bacterium
TCTTTTAGTTATTTGGCTTATGCCATAACTAAATTACAAATCCTCTTTTGAAATGGTATCGTTCGCACCGCTCCCAATTTTCATTCTCTTGGGGGTCTTTTTTTTGTCATGTGGGTTTCATTTTTTCCTGTAAATTTTACTGCGTTACCGATCAGGTTTTGAAAAACTAGTTTCATAAGAGTGGCATCGGCAACCACTTCGGGCAGTTGCTGGATGTTCCATTCAATATTCTGGAATTCAGAAAGGTCGGACAGGTCTTTTATAATTTCCCCCACAATGCCTGCAAGCGAAATATTGCTTTTTTTCAGGTCTGTCCGTCCGAGCCTTGAATAGGTGAGCAATTCATCGATGAGCTGTCCCATTTTGGCGGCTGCAGCTTTAATTTTTCCGGTAAGCCGGTCTATTTCATCATTTGTTTTCCCTTTCAGCGTGTATTCAAGTTTTTCGGAGAACCCGATTACGTGGCGCAACGGGGCGCGCAAATCGTGCGATACGGAATAGGCAAACGATTCCAGTTCCCTGTTTGGTTCCTGAAGCTGACGGGTCCGTTCAATCACTCTCTCTTCCAGTTCTTCATTTAATTTTCTGATTTTTTCGTGGGTTTTCACCCGTTCAGTTATATCGTTGGCAAGTACCAGACGGGCTTTCCTGTTCTCATAGTCAATCAGGTGTGCTTTTATTTCAACAAAAATGGTTTCCCCATTTTTCTTTATATGCCGCCATACGCCCGGGTCATTATGTATTTTGGACGTACCTGCTGTTTTGTAAACTGCTTCAATGTCCCCGGGCGGACGAATGTCCATGATTGTCATTTTCAGAAATTCTTTCCGGCTGTATCCGTAATGGCGTACAGCCGATTCATTGACTTCCAGAAAAGCCATGGTTTCGGGATCGAAAATCCACATTGGCAGGGGGTTTATGTCAAACAGGTATTTGTATTTTTTTTCGCTTCGGATCAGTTTTTCTTCAGCCTGTTTGCGTTCGGTAATATCGACCGAAAGAATCAGTATTCCTTCGCGCATGGGTTGCATCCTGAGATCAAACCATCCTTTGCCGCCATCGGGGAAAACAAATTCGTTTTCCATGTACTGGATCGTTCGTTCGGTCATGCAGACCTTCTCGCGCGCATATACTTCAGTCTGGTCGATGCCCGGCCACACATCGGTCATGATGCGCCCCAGCATTTCGGTTTTGGGCTTCCTGTTGTGCGTCTCGGCCATGTTGTTGATATATAGGTATCTCCAGTCGAAACTAACCAACTGGCAACCTTCGATCATGTGGTCGAGCGTGGTACGAAAACGTTCTTCGCTTTTACGCAAAGCGTCTTCTGCCTCTTTCTGTTCGGTGATGTCGTAATTGATCCCTATCATACGAAGAGGGCTACCTGATCGGTCGCGTATAATATTCCCGTATGCTTTCAGATGCCGGATGGCCCCGTCTGGCCATATTATCCGGAATTCGGTATCGTATTCTTTTCCTTTGGTGAGAGCTTCACTTATTTCCTGTTCAGTACGCGGGCGATCGTCGGGATGAAGTCCGTTTGACCACGTTTCATATTCTCCGGCAAAATCGTTTTTTACCATGCTGTATAGCTCATACATCTTGTCATCCCATACCAAGTGGTTGTTCACTATATCCCAGTCCCATATCCCGAACTTTGCTGCACGGGCAGCCAGCGAAAAACGTTCATTCATTGAAGCCAAGTCGTGGGAGGACTTTACCAGGTTGGTTTCAAGAATGTTGATTGATTTCGCAACCCTCCAGATCAAAAACATAAAAATGCTGATCACCGTTAGAGAAATCAGCTGCAGCCCCAGGATGCTGCTGAAAAAGCCGGTTGACTGTCCGGTCATCCGAATCCAGATAAACACAAACGGAATCAGGAACAGTATCGGTAATAACCTGCGGGAAGTATAACCTCCCAGGTTATTCATGAATAATACGGACAAAATACCGGAATTAGGGCGAAAACAAAAAATGCCAAGACTGATGATAAAGAAAGCCGCAGATGTGTGCAATGCCATGCTGGTAAAACTGGCATATTTAAACAGGTCAGAAATACCCAAAGCATATCCCAGCAGTGCCAGCATGGAAATAAGCGCCAGCGCCAGGGCAAGCAACTGGGAGATAATATTTTCCTGTTTTGTTTTTATATCCACTGTTAAAAGCGACAACCCGGTTAACACAAAAAGGACAGCGGTGTTCAGTGCCATTCTCCCGGGCAGGTAGGTTTCGGGGGTTCCGGGCATTTCTGCCAGCAGTAGCTGGTCAATCCGGAGGTCGATATGAAAAAGATATTCCGTAATGGTAAGCAACCCGGTCAGGATAACCAGAATAGCCAGTATTTGTGCAGGCAACCGCCTTTTTTTTATCTGCCGGGAGTGATGAAATATGAATAATGACGAACCTGCAAGAACAAATCCTGCGGCAGTATTCATTTTCATGGATACATATCCGGAAATGAGGTTTTGCAAAGCAGAAATACCGTATATCCACCCGATCATAACTGTTATTCCCACTGCAACAGTGATTATACCGGCTGTTTGTGAGAAAATGATCATTGACCTGGTAAAATTATTTTTTTTATTTTTTGAAACACGAAAGCCAGTATTTTGTCCGGCTGTATCGTGCCCCTGGCCTGTGGAAACATATTGGTCGGTCAACGGCATCTGTTTTGGTAACTTATTGTTTTGTGCCATGTAAAACAACTCATTTTTAATGAATAAGAATGGATTGCCTTTTCCTATCCTATCAAATATAAAAAATTAAAATGAATAAAGTAATAGAGTACGATCATCGTTTTTTTTACCGGAATAAAAAACGATGATAGGCATAAAAGTCTTTATAAAATCTTTATATCGAAGGACAGAATTTTTATACCTCCTTTATAATATCCTCCGCTACTTTGCAAGGTTATTATGAACATGAGTTTTTACCGGCAGAAGCGGTTTTAGAAGGACCAGATGGGGACAGTAAATATCAGGCTTATAGTGAAAGTTATCAGCAGGGATCTTTTTATCATTTCTGCCTCCTTGCTTGTATGTGCGGGAGTTGCCTGTTATTTTTCGGAGGAAGCCAGTCCGTTTCTGTTACCTGCTTTATTGGCTTTTGGATTGGGGATGATTTTCTTCCTGGCCGGTACTAAGCATGCAGGTGATGTCGTGATCACACAGAAAGATGCTTACCTGACTGTAACCCTTTCGTGGTTTCTTATGGCGCTGATTGGTTGCCTGCCGTATATTCTTTCCGGATCGGTTCCTTTGTTTACGAATGCCTTCTTCGAATCGGTTTCTGGTTTTTCCACAACCGGGGCATCCATACTTGCCGATATTGAGGTGTTGCCAAAATCGATCGTATTCTGGCGAAGTTTTACCCACTGGATCGGTGGGGTCGGAATTATTGTGCTGGTCATTATTATTATGCCAACTCTGCAAATAGGAGGTTACCATCTTTTTACGCTCGAATCGTCTTTACAGGAAAAGATCCAACCCAAAATTAAGACGGTAGGAGCCCGTTTGCTGCTGATTTATGTCGGGTTAACTGTTGCTGAGATAGTTTTTCTTTTGGCCGGGGGGATGAACCTTTTTGAGAGTGTCTGCCATGCTTTTGGCACTGTTGCAACTGGTGGTTTTTCTCCCCGGAATACCAGCATTTCATTGTATTCTCCCTATATTCAGTATGTGATTATGGTTTTTATGCTTCTGGCAGGGGTCAACTTCGTGATTCATTATTATTTGTTAAAAATGGATTTTAAAAAAGTAAAGGAAAACGAGGAGTTGAAATTTTATTTGCTGGTTGTTTTTCTGATTGGCTCTGTAGTGACTGCATCGCTATATTTCAGCATGGACAAGCCGTTTGAAGAAGCATTTCGCGACTCATTTTTTCAGGTCATTTCAATCATCACCTGTACCGGTTTTGCTTCAGCCGATTATTTACAATGGCCTGTTTTTGCCTGGATGATCATCTTTTTTTGTATGTTTCTTGGGGGTAGCACTGGTTCAACAGCGGGCGGAATAAAAATGGCGCGGCACCTGATCCTGATAAAAAATATCCGGCGGTTTCTCCGGCAATTAGTTTCTCCGCGTGCAGTATTGCAAATTCACCTGAATAAAAAAATAGTGAACGAGGGTACCAACAGGTCGGTACTCTCATTTATACTTGTGTATTTATTGGTTTTTCTGGCCGGAACGGTTTCCCTGCTATTTTTCGGTATTGATGGGGAGACAGCTTCCAGCTCGGTGGCAACCTGCATGGCCGGCATCGGCCCGGGGATCGGGACTGTCGGGCCGGTCAGTAATTTTGCCCACTTTCCCGACATGGCCAAACTAATCCTTTCTTTTCTGATGCTTATCGGGCGGCTCGAAATATATCCAGTACTTATGCTTTTCTCGGGCAATTTCTGGGAAAAGTGATTTTATCATGTCTGTTTTCATTCCAAATATGTTCATTTATAAAGACTTTATATTTCTTCTGCTAATCTTTATATATCTTTTATAAATTCTCCGGCATCTTTGCAGTACAAGTTATTGACCTCATTGACATGCCATTTGTAAGATATTTATATGCCCTTTCATTTGTTGTATTGTTTGCAGGGAGGACTTTTCTGCTGTGTATTCCGTATGCTGTTTGTTATGATGAATCGTCGTATCCGTTTTATATTCCTTTACTGCTCTTGTTTTTTCCGTTGCTATACAAACCGGAGGAAACCCGGCAGGGGGAAATGCTTAAAAAATGAACAGTAAAACTTTGATCATAACGTTAAAACAGGTTGGCAGCCTGCTGATCTTGTTAGGTACAATGGAAATCGTCCCAGGCACTGTTTCATGTATCTATTCAGAATGGTATTCGGCGGCAGGTTTTCTGTTGTCGGCAATCATTACATTGAGCATTGGTTTTGCTTTTTACTGGTTATTATTCCATGCAGAAGACCCGCAATATAATCATTCCCTTGTTGTCGCAGCTTCGGGCTGGTTGGGGGTTACTTTGGCGGGTGGATTGCCGTTTTTTATTATTGCGCATATCACTCCTACCGATGTGATGTCGCAATTTATTCATCGGGGGGCCGATTATACGGTTTCGAGCCTGTCGTATTTTAAGAACCCTTTGCATTGCTTTTTTGAGAGCATGAGTGCTTATACGACCACCGGCCTGTCGATGGCTGTACATGAGCCTTCGGTGGGCAAAGGTGTGCTGTTTTACCGTTCGTTTGCGCAATGGGTAGGTGGCGCCGGGTTTATTGTAATGGTACTGGCTGTATTCAGGCAAACATCAGGGAAAAGTGCAATTCTTTTATATGGTTCGGAAGCAACGGGTGAACGGTTGAAACCCAAAATAATTGAAACGGCAAGGGCTATCTGGAAGGTGTATTTGTGGGTTACCCTGTTTTCTGTTGTTTACCTGTTTATCGGGACATGGCTGGTACTGCCGGATTATCCGCTGGCTGAAAATATTTTTGATTCGGTCAACCATGCAATGGCTGGTCAGTCAACAGGCGGGTTCAGTACATTAGATAATCACATGGCCGATTATCATTCTGTAACAATGGACATGCTTTACCTGCTGCCCATGATACTCGGTTCTTTCTCTATCCCGTTTTATTACAAAGTGATTTTCGAGAGGAAATACAGTGAATGGTGGAAAGATATCCAAACCCGTGCGCTGATCATTGCTTTTGTGTTTGGAAGTATGATACAATCATTTTTGTTATTTGTTGCCGACAGTGTCCCGAACCCGGTGCGCGAAGGAATTTTCCAGTTTGTCAGTGCCATGTCAACTACTGGCTGGCAGACTTCAAATATAGGCAACTGGGACTGGATGTCTGTTGTATTTATTGTTTCATCGGCTATGTTTGTTGGCGGGGCATCGGGGGCTACTGTAGGCGGAATAAAAATGATCAGGGCGTTGGTAATCCGGAAAGGGCTTCGCTGGCAGGTGAGTAGAACATTTTTGTCGTCCAACACCGTGAAACTCATAAAATTCAACGGTAAATCGATGCTTCCCGGGGAAATGAATGAAGAATTTACCAAAGCCGCTTCTTTTGCAATCATATTCTTTTTGCTGATACTCGGTTCGTCATTTTTAACAATGATCTTTGCCGGAGATAATTTCACGTATACTGATGCATTGTTCGAGTCGGCGTCGGCCCAGGCAACCGCCGGTTTATCGTCAGGAATAACCGATCCGTCGATGCCGCCGGTTCTCGAATGGGTGTATATTTTTCAAATGTGGGCCGGGAGGTTGGAAGTGATACCGGTATTGGCATTGGTAAGGGCTGTATTTTTCGGGACAAGACCGAAGATTATCTGATAAAACTTCTGGAGGAAATACGGTTTACCTAAATTTGTACTTTACGATTGAAATGAACAGCCATGCAGATATGAAAAAACGATCCTCCCACGGATTCAATACAGGATTTAATCATTATTTGTTATCCTTTGTAATTATTGCGGTTACAACCCTGTTATGCACCCCGCTTTCCCATACCGAAAGCTACCACGTAGTTTCATTCATATTGCTTTTTGTTGTTTCCATCCTGGCTACTTTTATGGGCATTGGCCCTGTTTTTATGGTTTCGACCCTGAGTGCCCTGGTTTGGAACTTCTTTTTTATACCTCCTCATTACACGTTTCATATCGACAAAGCCGAAGATATTTTGATGTTCGGCATGTTTTTCATTGTGGCGTTGGTAAACGGGGTGCTGACCACCAAAGTGAGGAAACAGGAACAACTGGCGCGGGAAAGGGAAGAGCGCACCAATGCCCTGTTCCAACTCACCCGCGAACTTTCGAAAGCCAGTGGCATCAACGAGGTACTAACCACGGCTATTAACGAGATCAACCGCCATTTTTCGGTAGATTCATTATTTATTTTGCAGGACGGCAACAACATCCTGTATTCATCGGGGAGGTTACAGAAAGAAAAAAAACTTACCCCGGAAGAGCATGAAGTGGCTGAGTGGGTGTTTAAAAATTCACGGATGGCCGGTGCTTTTACCGATACGTTTTCTTCAGTACAATATACGTTTTATCCTCTCTATGGGAACCGGCTTGTTCCTGGTGTGCTGGCTGTAAAATCGGGAAAACTGTTTTCAGGGAGCCGGAAAATATTCTGGGACACTTTTATTGCCCAGGTTTCCAATGCTCTGGAACGCGAATTCTTGGGTGAGCTGGCACAGAAAGCCCGGTTTCTCGATGAATCGGATCGCTTGTACAAAACCTTATTTAACTCGATATCGCATGAATTAAGAATACCAGTTGCCACGATTATGGGCGCTTCCGATACATTGCTCAATTCTCTGCATGACGGGAATATCCGGTCGGTTTTATACAACGAAATTTTTACAGCTTCCATGCGGTTGAACCGCCTGATTGAAAACCTGCTGAACATGTCGCGCCTCGAAAGCGGGCATATTTCCGTACGCCTCGACTGGTACGATATAAACGACCTGGTGAACAAGATAACTGAAGATTTGAAAGAGGAGATGAAACCGTATTCATTCAGGGTAAATATCCCGGAAAATATGCCCCTTGTGAAAATTGACTTTGGGTTGATGGAACAGGTGTTGTACAACCTGCTGTTCAACGCATCGCAGTATGCTCCTGCGTTGTCGGTCATCAGGCTGAAGGTCAGGCACGAAAACGGATATTTTGTTGTACTGGTTACCGACCGGGGAACGGGTTTCCCTGAAGATGCGCTGAAGAATGTATTTAAAAAATTCTTCAGGGTCGCTGGCAGCAAAACGGGTGGATTGGGCATCGGACTCTCGATCGTGAAAGGATTTGTTGAAGCCCATAAAGGTACGGTGACGGTTTGTAACCGCAAAAGGGGAGGGGCAAAGTTTACATTACGGATACCGTCGGAAGACCCGGAAATTAACAATTTACAAATAGAAGGCAATGAATGAAAATGAAACCATACTGATTATTGACGATGAATTGCAAATCAGGCGACTGTTGGAAATAACCCTCACGGCCAACGGGTACAAAACCATACATTCGTCGAATGGGCGGGATGGCCTTGTTGATGCGGCTACCTGTCACCCTTCGCTGATCATTCTCGATCTTGGCCTGCCGGATATTGAAGGCCTTGAAATCTTGAAAAAACTGAGGGAATGGTTTTTCAAACCGGTCATCATTTTGTCGGTACGGAATTCGGAAGAAGACATTATTACCGCATTGGACAACGGAGCCAACGATTATCTTGCCAAGCCGTTCCGCAGCGGCGAATTGCTGGCCCGTATCCGGGCTGCTATCCGTGCAGGGGAAAGCAAAAGTGATGTACCGGTCTGGGAATTCGGGTCGTTGAGCATTGATATGGTCAACCATGTGGCACGAAAAAATAAGGAAATACTGAAACTGACCACTACCGAGTTTTCGTTGCTTTGTTTATTGGCCCGCAACCAGGGACGCGTATTGACTCACCGGTACATTCTGAAAGAAGTATGGGGATATGGTTATGTGGAACAAACCCAGTACCTGCGGGTTTTTGTGGCGCAACTGCGGAAAAAAATTGAAGACAATCCATCGAAACCGGCCCTGCTGATCACTGAGTCGGGGATTGGTTACCGGTTTGGGGATTGATTTTTTTCGTACTTTTCCATTTTTGATGGATAATTTGCCTTGTCTGAGCTGTTATTTTCCCGCTGCCAAATCGGGATAGTTGCCAGATATGCCTAAATCACAATCATTTCATTTTCGTGGGTCACTTTTTCACAATATCGGCATTTAAGTTCAATCGGCGTTTTCGCTACCACCTTGAACCGGGTTGTCATGGGTTCAAAATTGCTGATACACTTTGGGTTAAAACATTTTACGATACCATTTACTTCTTCGGGGACTTCCACGATACGTTTCTCAACCACTTCGTAGTCGCGAATGATATTCAATTTTGCATGCGGGGCAATTAGCGCGATTTTATTGATTTCATCGTCTTCAAAAAATTTATCGGATATTTTTATAATGGCCTTGTTCCCCAGTTTATGGCTTTCGAAATTTGCCCCGAATGTGATCTGGTTGTTTACTTTGTCGAGCCCTAAAATGGTAATTACCTTGAACAGGTTTTCAGACGGGATATGGTCGATGACCGTGCCATTCTGGATGGCGCTTACTTTCAGTTTCAGTTTTTTCTTCGATTGGTCGCTCATGGCTGTATTTATTTTAGGTTCAGGGTATGTGCAATAATGGCTTCACGGGTGAAAACCCCGTTTCGGGCCTGGTCAAAATAATAGGCCTTGTAATTGCAGTCCACATCGGTATGTATCTCATTTACTCGGGGCAGTGGGTGCAGGATACGCATGTTGTGTTTGGTGTTTTTTAACATTGAATTCCGAAGGATGTATACATTTTTTACTTTTTCATATTCAATCGGATCGGCAAAACGTTCTTTTTGCACGCGGGTCATGTACACAATATCGGCTTCCGAAATAATATCGGTAAATTCTTTGTGTTCAAAATAACGGATGCCTCTTTCTTTCAGGAATGTTTTGTATTCGTTAGGCATTTGCAGTTCTTCGGGCGCAATGAAATTGAAAATCGGGTTATCGAATTCCGACATGGCCATCAGCAGTGAATGTACGGTGCGCCCGTATTTCAGGTCGCCCACCATGAAAATGTTCAGGTTATCGAGTGTCCCCTGTGTTTTCAGGATGGAATACATATCGAGCAGGGTCTGGGTAGGGTGCTGGTTGGCTCCGTCGCCCGCATTGATAACCGGTACTCCCGAAACCTCGGAGGCATATCGTGCACTGCCTTCCAACGGGTGGCGCATCACAATCAGGTCGGCATAATTGCTCACCATGCGGATCGTGTCGTGCAGTGTTTCGCCTTTGCTGACACTCGACGACCCGGCATCGGAGAAACCAATGATACGTCCTCCCATCCGGTTGATTGCTGTTTCAAAACTCAGACGGGTACGGGTAGAAGGTTCAAAAAACAGGGAGGCAACCACTTTGCCTTCCAGTAATTTCTGGTTTGGTTTTTTTTCAAAATCGGCTGCCAGTTCCATAATCCGGAGATATTCCTCCTTATTGAAATCCGTAATTGAAATTAAGCTCTTTGTGTTCATTCTATATGAATATTTAATCGTTTGTGCAGATCATAAAAAAACCAACAGGAAATGATTCTCTGTTGGTTTTTTCCGGAGACAAATACCTGTTTATCCGATACATCATATTATTCATGCAAAATCGTTTGACAGAAAAAAAGCCCGGGGAAAGAAATGTCTTGTGAACAGGTCCACCAATAAAAGGGAAATATTGATTCGTTGCTCGTTTCATCAAAATTCAAAGTTACAGACTGCAGGCTAATATAAAGATGATTTTAGCCATAATTTTTTATCAACTTATTAACAGGAAAGGCCAGGCTAAAAATAATTTATTCCAGCATCCGCACAACCACCCCTTTGTTTTTCTTCAAAAGCTCCCGTATTCGCAACGATTCACTTAAACGTACCGAAGTTTTGATCCGGCAGTTTAGGTTGAACGATGTTTCTATTTGTGGTAATTGCTCGTCTTTGAAAATTTTCATTACCTCGTTCATGCTTTCGTAGCCAAACTCGACCAACAACATATTTTCAACGGTTTTTTCCACAATATGGGCATTTTCAATGGCATCTTTCGATGCTGACCGATAGGCGTTTATCAGACCGCTGACGCCCAGTAAAGTTCCTCCAAAATAGCGGACAACCACGATCAGGATATTGGTCAGGCCGAAACTTTGTATTTGTCCCAATATCGGTTTGCCTGCAGATGAGGACGGTTCGCCGTCGTCGTTAGCGCGTATGCGGACCTTGTCAGCACCTAACCGCCAGGCATAGCAATGATGCCGGGCCGAATAATGCTCTTTCTTTATTCTGAAAAGGTGTTCTTTGATCTCATCTTCTGTAGAGACTGGAAAAGCATATGCGATAAACCGGCTGCCTTTCTCTTTAAACAGTCCTTCCGACGGGTTTTCTATTGTTTTGTACCGATCATCCATCTTAAAAGCCCGTTAAAAGTACGATCGCTAAAATAGCCAGGACGACCCCTGTCCAGTTTATCCTGTTCATTTTTTCGGAAAAAATAAAATAACCGGTAATTACTGAGAGGGCAACAATGCAGAGATTGTTTATGCCGAAGACAACAGAACTGTCAAATGTGCTTTTTTCCAATGTCTTCATCAAGAAAAAAAGAGACCCGAAATTGGATACGCCCAAAACAATGCCGCCAAGCAAAGTTGGAATATTGGCATATCCGGCAAATTTCCGTTCGAAAATAAAACTGTACAGGAGTCCGGGTACAAGTGCGACAGCAAAAACCGTTGACGAGAACAAAAGGGCTTCATTGTTTTTTACATGCTGGTGCTGGTTGTATTTGATCAGGGAATCGGCAATTCCTGTACCTATAAAGATTAAGACAGGCAGAAATAACCGGGCCGGGACCATCGTTTTCTTTTCCGGTTTATAAATGCATAACAGTAAAGCGAAAAAAGCCGCAATCAGTCCTGTTATTTTCAGAAAGTTTGTTTCTTCTGAAAAATACAGGATAGAAAATAAAATGGGTATTGCAACCGACATTTTACTGGCAATGGTGGTGACAGCAATGCCTGCAATCTGTATTGATTTTCCGATCAGGAAAAAGAAAATAATGAACAGGAAACCGAGAAGTGAAGCAAAAGAAAACCAGGAAGCAGAAACAATGCTTCCCGGGCTGTATGTACCGGAATAAAAAGTATATCCCAACGAAGCGGCCACGATATAATTAATCACGATCAGCTTTACCAGACTGAATTTGAACCGCTCCGATATTTTAAACGTCAGAAAAATCAGGGTGGAGAAGAGAATGCTCAGGATCAGGTAGATCATGGTTCCTGTATGGTATAAAAAAAGCAGATCGGGATGACCTGCTTTGGTAGTTACATTTTCAGTTTCTTTTCTATGTCGTCGACAAACAACCGGAAGTTTTTATCGGTTTCCTTTAGGTTGTTCACCGTTTTACAGGCATGGAGCACAGTTGCATGGTCTTTGTTCCCGATTTGCGAGCCAATAGATGCCAGCGACGACTTGGTAAGGTTTTTAGAGAAATACATGGCCAGTTGACGGGCTTGTACTACTTCACGCTTGCGGGTTTTGGTCTGGAGCGAATCGACCGGCATGTTGAAATAATCGCACACCACTTTCGAGATGTAATCGATTGACAGTTCACGTTTCGAGTTTTTGACCAGTTTGTTGATCATGTCGCTGGCCAGTTCGATGGTAATTTCTTTCCGGTTCAGTGTCGATTGGGCCAGCAGCGAAACCAACGCGCCTTCCAGTTCCCTCACGTTGTTGGCGATGTGAGAAGCAATATATTCAAGTACTTCGTTGCTGATAACGATTCCGTCTTTGTATGTTTTCCGTTTCAGTATTTCCTTACGGGTTTCAAAATCGGGGATCTGCAGATCGGCAGTCAATCCCCATTTAAAACGTGACAACAGGCGTTGTTCCATTCCTTTCAGCTCAATTGGCGGTTTGTCGGAAGTCAGTATCAGTTGTTTTCCGCTTTGGTGCAGGTGATTGAATATGTGGAAGAAGGTTTCCTGGGTTTTTTCTTTGCCTGCAAATTCATGGACATCGTCAAGTATCAGCACATCTACCATCTGGTAAAAGTTCAGGAAATCGTTCCGGTTGTTGTTGCGGGTTGCTTCAGTGAACTGGGTTTGAAATTTGTTGGCATTTACATACAAAACTACCTTGTCGGGAAAACGTTCTTTCACTTCGATTCCAATGGCGTGGGCCAGGTGGGTTTTGCCGAGCCCGGAATTACCGTATATCATCAGCGGGTTAAAAGCTGTTCCTCCAGGGTTCTGGGACACGGCAAATCCTGCGCTTCGGGCCAGACGGTTGCATTCGCCTTCTACAAAATTGTCGAAAGTATTGTCCAGTTTGAGTTGCGGATCAATTTGCAATTTCTGGATACCGGGGATGATGAACGGATTTCTTATTGACGGTTTTCCTTCGGTTTTTAAGGGAACATTTAGTGGCCTGTTTTCAATTTTGCTATTGTTGGTTGTCGGATATTTCACAGTGTACGGTTGGTTGTTGCTATGGTTGTTTCCCATAACGACCACATATTCCAGTTTGGCCCCTGTGCCAAGTTCTTTACGGAGTGTTTTGCGTAACAAATCAATGTATTGTTCTTCCAGGTATTCGTAGAAAAACGGGCTGGGCACCTGAATGGTTAATACTTGATCTTCAAGGTTTACTGGTACTACTGGTTCAAACCATGTTTTAAAACTAATGCTTGGGACATTATCTTTTATGACTGAGAGACAATTTTCCCAAACCGCACTGTGATCTTTACTCATTTTCTTTGTAAAGGATTAAATGATTAGACAATCTTCCCTCGAAATTTCCCTTCAACAAATTTTGTGAAAAAAAAGATATTAAAAAAATTTATTTTGCTATTGACTTTTTAAAAATAAGTATAAGGGGGTTATCCTTCAGTG
The DNA here is from genome assembly GCA_034003625.1 of Prolixibacteraceae bacterium. Taxonomy (GTDB): domain Bacteria; phylum Bacteroidota; class Bacteroidia; order Bacteroidales; family Prolixibacteraceae; genus GWE2-42-39. Next base: position 13,461 of record JAVEYG010000046.1, read on the forward strand.
AGTTAAAAAGCGATATTTTTTCATTTTTTTTTAAAAATGTTATATTTACTGATAATCAGCATCTTATGTGCTTGTTGTGCGAAAATGCTTGTATGTTAGGAGTATATAGTTATTAACAATAAATAAGCCTGCGAAGAGAGGGCTATTTATTGTTTTTTACGGCCCTTTCGAGTTTAATTTTACGCCCGTTTTTGAACGCGACAATGCTGGCATCGGGAAAATTTATTCTTGCTTTATCCTGAAGTTGTGATATTTCATCAAAATCGGATGAACTTCCAGTCATATAATTATATACCCCGCTGATATAAATTTCTTCAATGTGTCCCAGTTCTTCGAACAACCGGTTATTTGTGGGTATTTGTGAAGGGCTCGAAATGAGATGCACTTTGAATACCACCGGACTGTTCTCATCCGGTGTTTTGGGTTTTGATGTAATGTATACGTTCTTGCCAAAATCGAAAGCCGAAAAATGGACATACCGTTTGGGGTTGTTCCTGAAATCCTTCAACAGTAGGTCGAGGCTCGACGAAAGCTGATTGAGATTTTCATATAGTTTCGGATCGTTCAGGAGTAAGCCGGCTGAATTGTCAGTCTGTTGTAAGTTCCCGATCACTAAATTCAAGCTTTCGACTGCTTTGCTGATTTCTGTGATCATCGGGCTGATACTAAGGCCGGATAAACTATCGCTCATCGATTTTATATTCCTGACTATCCGGTCAAAATTTTCAGAATTATTTTTGAACCCGGTTGAAAGTGTATCGATATTGCCGATAATGGAAGTGATGCTACCGCTGTTTTTTTGAATAAGCCCTTTTAGTTCGCCCGATGTTTGCTCTATGTTGGCGACCGTCTGGTTGATGTGCTCAAAACTTTGCGACAGGTTTTCCCTGGTCCGCTCATTAAAGATATAGGTCACGACGGTGATTGCCGAATCAAGCGATGAGAGCAGTTCTTCTGCCCTTTTTTTTAGTGGGAGCACCTGCATGCTTACTTGCTCTTTCAGATCACTTTCAGTGGAACCGGGTATGGTATCGCCCGGACGATAATAGCCATTACCGGGATTGATTTGCAGCTGAATGGATTTAGTGCCCATCAGGTCGCTCGAAACGATACGTGCTGTTGAACCTTTCGGGATCATAAAATCACCTTCCAGTGAAAATACAACCAGCAATTTGCCAGAATTGTCTTTTGTAAAATCAATTTCGGTAACCTGCCCTACTTTGTAACCGTTCACGGTTACGGCACTCGATTCCAGTAACCCGTCAATTCTGCTGTATACGACATGGTAACTGGTGTTTTTCCTGAAGAAATCAATTCCTTTCAGATAATTAAGCCCCCAGATAAGAATAGCAAGGCTGACAATCACTAAAATTCCCAGTTTGGTATATTTTGATATTTTCATATTTCGTGTAAAATTGTTTTTGGCCATACAGTCCGGCTGAAATCCCGAATGTCACCAAATACGGGATTATGGTATCGTTTCTGATTTCTTTACAATATTAAGAAGCAATCATCAGAAAACAAAGAACAAGGGAATCTTATTTGTTTTTCAACTGTTGCAATGCTTCGCTGACAGGGATCTGATGGTTGTTCTGAAAGGCAACAATAAATGCGTCAGGATATTTTTTACGGACTTCATTTTTCAGTTTTTCAATCCTTTCAGGGCTGTTTTCTTTTCCGGCGTAATATTTGTAGACATTCCCTATTTTAATGCACCGGACCCCGTTCAATCCCCTGAAATTGGCAGGTATGGGTTTTACTTCCCTTTGTGATGCTGCAATCTGAAGTGAAAAATAAATCTCTGGTTCGCTTATTGTTCGTGCAGATCGGGTAAGTTGGGCGGTATTTGTTTTTATTTCACCTTCTGTTTTATTTGTTTCCCCTGTTTTGATCTCTGCTTCCGGTATTCTCTTATCCTCTTTTTTTACAACGCCCGGTTGGTCAGCAATGGTAAATTCACTTTTCGAGTCGATTATTTTTTTATAATCGCTGAAAGCCCTGAAAATAGCCGATGCAATATAATCCTGCCCGTTTTTGGAGGCCAGGTATTTTGCTTCTGCCGTATTGCTTAAAAAGCCGGCTTCGATGAGGACACTTGGCATTCCTGTCTGTCTCAATACCAGAAATCCTGCCTGCTTCACTCCCCGGTCTTTTCGTCCGGCCCTGTTTCTGAACTGGTTTTGCACCTGATTGGCAAACTGTGCGCTTTGTTCCAGGAACTCGTCCTGGATGAGCTCAAACATGATGTACGATTCGGATAAATTGGGATCAAATCCTTCATACCGTTCCGAATAATCTTCTTCAAAAAGGATCACCGAGTTTTCCTTTTTGGCTACGTCAAGGTTTTCCTGAGAGCGGTGCAGCCCTAAAATAAAAGTCTCGGTACCCGTAGTGGATGGAGTTCCGCAGTAATTGGCATGAATAGATATAAAAAGATCGGCCTTATGCCGGTTGGCAATGGCCGCCCGTTGATGCAAAGGGACAAATATGTCGGTGTTCCGGGTATATATTATTTTTACTTCCGGAAATTGTTCGTTAATGTATTGGCCCAGTTTTAACCCGATGTTCAGTACAACATCTTTTTCCCGTATATTGCTGTGTATAGCGCCGGCATCTTTGCCGCCGTGCCCCGGATCGATAATTACGATCATTTCCTTTTGGGCGGCATGAAGCAGGGATGGTAAAAGCAATAAAATTACAATGAGAATATTTTTCCTTTCCGAATAATTCATGGTCTTTGTGATTTCCAAACAAAAATAGAAATATTCGCATTATTTTGCATTCGTTCACTCTTTGGTATATACTGAATTTATATTTTTGCATACCAAACAGAAAACGGGTTGCATTTATATTGCTTTGTTTTGATCAAAAGATACGCATTATATATTTTCCTTCTGGCCGGGATGAAAGTAACGGGACAGGAACCTGTATCAACTGATTTTCAGTCGGTCCCGGTTGTCCAATCCGAAACAGATACGATTAGGAACCGGCTTTCGGACAGGTTACCTGATCGCGCCCTGGTCCCCGACAGCCTGAATTTATCTGATACCATTTTGGTTCAGCAGCCCGATACGGTGAAAAGTAAAAAACCGGTATTAGAGGCCGAAATCAAATACAATGCAACCGATTCAATCATTACCGACATGGAGAACCAGAAGGTTTATCTTTACAGAAACGGTGTGGTGACCTATCAAAAAATCGAGTTAAAAGCCGATTATATTGCACTTGATCTTGCCAGTAAGGAAATTTATGCCGAAGGTTTGCCTGATTCTACCGGAAACATGGTGGGCACCCCGGTTTTCAAAGATGGGGAGGAAGAATTTGAATCGAAGACGCTCCGTTATAATTTTGAAACGAAAAAAGGAATCATTACGGATGTGAAAACCACGCAGGGGGATGGGATCGTGCATAGTGAACGCACAAAAAAAATCAGCGATGATGCCTTCATCCTGAAAAAAGGAAAATATTCGACCTGTGATGCGGACCATCCGCATTTTTATCTCCGGATGACCCGGGCAAAGGTGATTACCAACAAGAAGATTATTACCGGGCCTGCTTACATGGTGTTAGAAGATTTTCCGATATATTTCCCGTTGATCCCTTTCGGTTTTTTCCCGAATTCAACCAAATATTCTTCGGGCATACTGATCCCTACATACGGAGAGGAACGAAACCGTGGTTTTTTTCTGCGGGATGGGGGATATTACTGGGCTGCCGGGCAGTATTTCGATCTGACCCTGAAAGGAAGTGTGTATTCAAAAGGGTCGTGGGGGGCCGATGTAGGTACCAATTATAAAAAAAGATACAAATACAACGGACGGTTCAATTTTAAATACAACTCGAACAAATACTCCGAAGATTCGGATCCGTCAAAAGGGTTTAGTTTGCAATGGTCGCATTCGCAGGATTCAAAAGCAAATCCCAACCGCACATTCTCGGCCAGTGTGAACCTTTCGACAAGCTCGTACGATAAAGAGAACTCGTTATCGGCCCAGAATTATTTGCAAACTACCAAATCGTCGAGTATTTCATATACCCAGAAGATAGAAAATTCGCCATTTAATTTTTCAATGAATTTCCGGCATTCACAAAATTCACGCGATACTACCATTTCCCTTAGTTTCCCGGAGCTGACTTTTAATATGGCAAAGATTTACCCGTTTCGGAGTAAAAACAGGGTCGGAAAAACACGGTGGTACGATCAGATTGGCTTCAGTTACACCGGAAATATCAAAAACTCAATAACTGCAAAAGAAAGTGAAATACTTGAAAAATCGCTGATTAAAGACTGGAAAAATGGATGGCAACACAGTATCCCGATTTCATTGCCGAATTTCAACCTTTTCAAATACATTAATATAAGTCCCAGTTTCAGTTATTCAGAACGCTGGTATACCAATTACCTCGACGGGCATTACGTAAAAGGGGAGACCCCGGAAAGTTCGTATTTTCAGCTTGATACCTTGTATGCATTCAAACGGAATTATAACTATTCGTATGCACTGAGCGCAACGACCAATCTTTATGGAATGTATACCATGAAAAATCCCAATTCCAGGATTAAGGCTATCCGGCACAAAATGACCCCTTCGGTAAGTTTCAGCTATACTCCTGATTTTGGTCAGGAAAAATTTGGATTTTACGGGCGATATCTCGATTATAGCGGGGTTGAACATATATACAACCGATATGAAGGGGCCGTATTTGGATATGCCGGGCGGGGAGAAAGCGGTTCCATTAATTTCTCCCTGTCGAATAACCTGGAGGCCAAAATGCTCGATCTGGCCGATTCCACAAAGAATGAGAAAGAAATAAAATACAAAAAAGTAAAAATTCTTGATAACCTCAGCATGTCAACCTCATATAACTTAATTGCCGACTCAATGAATATGAGCATGATCAGCATCCGGGGCAGGACAACGATCAAAGGGGTAAGCATCAACTTCGGGGGGAACCTTGATCCGTATAATGTTGACCGTACCGGTAAACCTTATCATGAATACATGTGGAATGTGGGGAAAGGGCTGAACAAACTGGGGCGTTTGACCAGTGCCAACATGTCGTTCGGAATGTCGTTCGAGTCGAAGAAAGGACAGGACGAAGCGGCCAAGACAAAAAAGGAAGACGAAGAAAACCAGATTCTGCCAGGAGGATATGACCAGTATTACGATTTTAATATCCCATGGAGTTTTAATTTTGATTACAGTCTTACCTATACCAATTCATTCAAGCCAGATTCAAAGCCAGGCATCATGCAGAGCCTGAATTTCAGCGGACAGTTGAGCCTGACCGAGAACTGGCGGCTTTCGATGAATACCAACTTCGACATACAGAATATGAAATTTTCATTTACCACGTTTAATGTCAGTCGTGAGCTGCATTGCTGGGCCATGTCGTTCAATTTTGTACCCTTTGGAGACCGGAAAAGTTATAGTTTCACGCTCAGCGCCAAATCATCGATGTTGAAGGATCTGAAACTTGAAAAACAGCGCAGCTGGTTCGATAATAACTGACGCATTAAAAAAAGTAACCGCTTCGTCCCGCGTTTTAAAAGACCGCCTGCTTTCCTGTCGGGTATGATTTTTTGTTTGTCAGGAAAAAAAATGTTTCAAAAGTTGTATTTAACAAATAATTGTACTACATTGAGGATGTCTGGCCCGTCGGAGAAGGTAATCTAAAAGAATTATTAACAGTTTCAGTTTATGTTGTCGTTTTTTCTGATTGAAACAAAAACCGTTGAAATGCCGCTTACAGGGATTATCGTTATAGGTTTATTTTCCGTAGTGGTTTCCATTTATTTATATGCCTATTTCCATCTTCTGATTGTAAAAAAGAAGACCATCCGGTACCGGGAGGAAAACGAGAGCCTGAAAAATGAAATTACCCGGCTTGCGGGGGAGATTGAAGCAATACAGGAGAAACTGGACCGGAAAATCATGCTTATTTCAAATACGTTCAATGAAATACGGACTCCGCTGAATGCAATTTTCGGATTTGCAGAACTTCTTTCCGACCGGAACCTCAGTAACCGGGAAAGAGGCAATTATGCAGACATGATTCTTCGGAATGCCAATAATTTGTTGACCATTATAAATGATATTTCCGATATTGCCAAGATCGAAAAAGGGCTCCTTGTACTGAAAAATGAACCATCAAACCTGAATTATTTTATAGATGAAATGGCACGTTTCGTAAAATCGGAACTGAAAAATGATGCAAAACAGCATATCAGGGTGACGCCGGTAAAATATCTTGGAGATAATTCATCCTGCTTTTTTATCGATCGGCAGCGTCTTCGCAATATAATGGGCAATTTACTCAGCAACGCGGTAAAATTTACCAACGAGGGTTGTATCGAATTTGGGTATAAAACATTAGAAGACCAGTTTATTCTGTTTTATGTAAGCGATTCGGGTATTGGTATTGAAAAAGAATATCAGAAAAATATTTTCGATGAATTTACACAGATTACCGGCCTCAATTCGAAAATCAGGACGGGTTCCGGCCTTGGGCTGGTTGTTTCGAAAAATCTGGCAGAGTTAATGGGTGGCAGGATGTGGGTCGAATCGGTAAAGGATTCGGGGTCCACATTCTATTTTACAATTCCCTGCGAACCCTGCACCCGCGAAATGAAGGCCGGGGATGAGCTGGAAAAATTTGAATCGGATTGCTGGGCCAGCCACACTATCCTGATCGTTGACGATTACCGCGATATTTATTATTATTTTTCGGAAACCCTTGTCAATACAGGGATACGTTTTTTCTACGCCGATAACGGGCAGAAAGCCATTGATCTGTGCCGCGAGCATCCGGAAATAGAACTGGTGTTGATGGATATTCAAATGCCCGGGATGTCGGGTATCGATGCAACCAAAAACATCCGAAAATTCAGGAAAGACTTGCCCATTATTGCTCAAACGGCTTACGCTCAGTCAAATGATTTCGACCTGTTCCTGGATGCCGGGTTCAATGATCTGATCACCAAACCAATTGATAAAGATATATTGCTGAACAAAATGGGGAAATATCTGAATATGTAAATCTTCGTTTCGCTAAAAGCATCGAAAAAAATGTCATATTTGTAGGCATATAGAGTTCAGTAAGATTGTGTTTCCTGAAAAATCGTATTCCTTTGGCCGGAACCGGATTTTGCGTCAGGCAAAGAATAGTCAACAAAATGAAAATGAAAGGCATGGATTACAAAGCATTGCAAAAATTAGCATACGGACTGTACATTATTGCTTCGGAGCATGAAGGAAAGAAAGCCGGATACGTGGCCAATACAGCTTTCCAGGTTACTTCAAAGCCTCCGCAACTGGCTGTTTCATGCCATAAGGAAAATGAAACGACAGCAATTATTTTAAAGTCGGGAGTGTTTTCAGTTTCGGTACTGAAAAAAGAATTGAATGTGAAGATTATCGGCGATTTTGGTTTCATGTCGTCGTCCGACATCGACAAATTTGCATCGGTAAAAACCATCTCATCTGTTTCCGGCGCTCCGGTCGTACTCGATGAATCGTTGGCCTGGTTTGATTGCAAAGTGGTGCAAAGACTCGATGTTGGTTCGCACATTCTGATCATCGGCGAAATACTCGACAGTCAGATAATAGCTGATGGTGAAGCGCTTACTTACGAATATTACCGTGAAAAATATAAAATGTCGGCCCCGAAAAATGCACCGACTTATATTGAACACATAAATCAGGAAGACACGGCTACTGAAAAAGAAACTACAGGAGAACCTCCGGGTAAAACTCCGGCAGAAAAGCACACCTGCATTATTTGCGGGTTTACCTATAATGAAGAAGACGGAGACCCAACTGCCGGCATCCCTCCCGGAACACGGTTCAATGATTTGCCCGACGATTACAAATGTCCGATCTGTAACGCAGGCAAAGAATATTTCAGGAAATCATGAACCGATACTTTGAATTTATAACTTTTTATGGGTTCCGTCGCAAAACGGTGCATTGCCCGATTGTTTGCACATACACCAGAACACGGTTCTCACTTCTTTGATCTCAACAGGTTTTGGCGTAAAACCGCTTCCTTTGTGCGATCCGTCGCAAAACGGCTGATTTGAGCTCTGTCCGCAGGCACACCAGTAATAGGTTCCTGGTTGCATTTCCATCATCAATGGTTTGTTGTCGGCTACTTTTGGTTTTGTCATGGCATTTCTATTTGGTTAATTTATAAGCGACAATCCGGTTGTCTCTGAAAGTCGGGACTAAAATCAGGTCGATCCCTTTTGCAAAGTCGATATCGGCACTATTGATCCCTGCGTCCGAAGTGTCGAGCAGTTTAATGATTTTGTTTTCATTGGTCATAAAAATACGCCCGGCCCAGTGCGAAAACAAAAAATTGCCATCGTCAAGAAGCTCAATTCCGTCAACACCTCCTGCATCTTCAAACAGCGTTTGTAATTTTTTTGATTCTAAATCCATCGTCTGGATTTTGCCCGAACCGATATACAATTTGCCATTTGCTGAATATAAGCCATTGGCATTCTTGATGGGTTCCAAGGGCACTTCTGAAATCTGATTTTTATCCAATACATGTATTTTACCAGTACGGGAATCGGAAACAAAAACCTGCCCATTTTTGCAAACCGCCACGTCATTCAGAAAAACAGCTTCTTTTACCGGATAACGGTTGGTAATCGTTGCTTCTTCAATCTCAATCTCAATCAATGCATCGAGATCAGCAACGTAAAGTTTTCCGTTGAAAACAGCCATCCCTTTTGGGGCATTCAGGCCGGTAACCCACTTCAGGTTTTTAATTTTTCCATCGGTACCGATGATTGAGATAAACCCTTCTCCATCTTTCTCGTTGGATGCCCCCTCTATACTGGAAACAAAAATATCGCCCGATTCAGGAGAATACAAAACCGATTCGGGTACCCGGAAAACCGGTTCTGTTTCCCATACCTTCACAAGCTGCTGTCCGGAGGAAATATGAAAGAGGGGAAAAAGTAAAACAACCGCTAAAAAAGTTTTATTCGCATTCATACCAATTAATTTTTAAATTTGAAAGATAAAAGATACGCAAATCAGGCAAAAAATACTACAACTAAACTAAAACCAGTACTGATGAAACGTTATTGTCCTTTATTGTTGTCTGCCTTTTTTTTCTTTACAAACAGTATCCATGCTCGTGAAATACATTTATATATAGGTACTTACACCGATGGAGAGAGCAAGGGCATTTATCATTACCTGTTTAATACAGAAACGGGAGAACTGAGATTTTCAGATGTTACCGGAGAGATTAAAAATCCTTCTTTCCTGAAAATATCGCCTAACAGGAGATTCCTGTATTCGGTAGCCGAAGGCGATTCGTACAACGGTATCCGGGGCGGGGGAGTAGCTGCTTACCAAATTGGAAAGGCAGGAAAGCTCCGCAAAATAAACGATGCCCTAAGCCTTGGCGCATATCCCTGCCATGTAACGGTTTCGCCCGATAATAAAAAGATTGTTGCTTCAAATTACGGAGGTGGCAGTCTTGCCATTTACGATGTTGTTGAAAACGGAGGCATCAGCCCGATACGGCAACTGATCCAGCACGAAGGGGCAGGAGCCGATCCAAAACGGCAGGCTTCGCCCCATGCGCATTCATCCAAATTTGATAAAAATGGCAACCAATTATTTGCTGCCGACTTGGGAAAAGACCAATTATTGATTTATACATATAATGAAGATTCATTGCTTTTTTATCCTGATAAACAATCATTTGTAAAAATGGAACCGGGAGCCGGGCCGCGCCATTTTGCATTCGACCGGAAACAGGATTTTATCTATGTGATCAATGAATTGAATTCAACAATTTCGGTGTTGCAAAAAACGAAGAAGGGGATACGAAAGATTCAGGATATTTCGACTTTACCTGTCGGTTTTACAGGAACCAGCTATTGTGCCGATATTCATTTATCACCCGACGGACGATTTGTATATGGTTCAAACCGGGGGCACAACAGCATCGGTATTTTCAGCCGCGATTTGAAGAGCGGGATGTTGACCTTGCTGGGCACAGAGCCTGTAAGGGGGGATTGGCCACGTAATTTTTCCATTGCGCCCGGGGGGAATTTTTTACTGGTAGCCAATCAGAAAAGCGATAACATTACGGTTTTCAGGATCGACAGAAAAAACGGAAAACTTACCTATTCGGATATTGAAATACAGGTACCCAGTCCGGTTTGCCTCGAATTTCTGAACCATTTACGGGGCAGTTGGCCGAATCCGCTCAATTTGTTCCATTAGCGCTACATTCTCAACATGATGGGTGTGTGGGAACATATCTACCGGCTGGATTTTTGTTACCTTGTAATTTTCAGACAGTAAGCGTATGTCGCGGGCCTGAGTGGCGGGGTTGCAACTCACGTATACAATGCGGCGGGCATTGGCATTCAGAATGGCTTGTATGACATTTTCGTGCATTCCTGCACGCGGAGGATCGGTAATGATCACATCCGGCTGTCCGTTATAAGCGATGAAATCATGGTTCAGCAGGTCTTTCATGTCGCCGGCGTAAAAAACAGTATTTTCAATCTTGTTCAGCGCCGCGTTGGTCCTCGCATCGTCAATGGCTTCAGGAACATATTCAATTCCCACAACTCTTCGGGCTTTTGAGGAAACAAAATTGGCAATAGTCCCGGTTCCCGTATATAGGTCGTATACCGTTTCGCTGCCTGTCAAGCCGGCAAATTCGCGGGCTGTTTTATATAATTCATAGGCCTGCTCCGGATTGGTCTGGTAAAAACTTTTCGGGTCGATTTTAAAACGCAACCCTTCCATTTCCTCAAAAATATGATCGTTGCCCCGGTACGTTAAAATTTCCTGGTCGGTCAGCGTATCGTTCCGTTTCTGATTAATTACGTACATCAGTGAAGTGATTTGCGGGAACCGGGCGGCCAGTGTATCGAGTAACTGCTCCCGCTGCTTTTTGTTTTCCCTGAAAAAAGAAATAATCACCATCAGATCGCCGGTTGTCGCCGTGCGGATAATGATGTTTCGCAGGAAACCGGAAATATTCCGGATATCGAAAAATTCTAACTGATGTTCAAGCGCGTAATCCCGTACGAAATTCCGTATCTCGTTTGAGGGGCTACCTTGCAGCCAACACTTTTTTATATCGATGATCTTATCGAACATCCCCGGAACATGAAACCCGAGAGCATTCATGTCGTTGAAATTCAAGTTTCTGCCAATCTCTTCTTCGGTCAACCACCTTTTGTTTGAAAAGCTGAATTCTAATTTATTACGATAACCGGTTATGTTTCTTGAGCCCAGAATAGGACTGATTTCCGGTAGTTCAACATGCCCGATCCGCCGCAGTTGATCAGTTACTTGTTTCTGTTTGTAAAAAAGTTGCCGTTCGTAAGGGAGAAACTGCCATTTGCAGCCGCCGCAAATCCCGAAATGTTCACAAAAAGCATCCTGTCGTTCCAGGGAATATTCGTGGATGGCCATTACCCGTCCTTCCATATATTTTTTGCGTTTGTTTGTAACCTGGATGTCGACAATATCGCCCGGCACGGCGTGGGTGGTAAAAATCACCATTTCGTTTACCCGTGCAATGGCTTTGCCTTCAGCGCCTACATCTGTAATCCGTACATTTTCAAGCAATGGTTTTTTTTGCCTGTTTCTTCCCATTTTCTGACTTTTTAATGCGGCAAATATAAGAAAGTTTGTAGCGTCTGAAAGGTGGTCAGGCGCTACTTTTTGATCTGATGTACCGGTCAATCATGCGGTCGTATTCCTCCATGATTGCCTGCATGATCGTATTTTCGCACGAAAACTTCAATCCGTCAATCGATGAAACAGGCAACACTTTGGGCGAGGTCCCGGTCAGGAATACCGATTCAAATAAAGCAACTTCTCCTACTGAAACCTCTTTCTCAAATAACTGAATATTCAGATTTTCAAGACATTCGGTTACTTTCTGGCGGGTAATTCCCAATAAAACTTTTTCGGGGGGACAGGTATAAACAATTCCATCACCGACGAAAAAAACATTCGACCGGCTGCCTTCGGTTATGATGCCGTTCCTGTCCACATAAAAAACCTCGAAATAACCGCTTTCTCTCAGGTAAGTATATACGTTTTTTCGAAGGCCGGTTAAATGTGTTTTTACGTTTGGATTGGTTCGTTCAGCATGATAAAAACCGGTTTTCACTCCCTGCCGATATTCGGTTTCCGTTGGGTAATAATGTGGAATGAAATGCATGACCAAATTCCGGGCCTGTTCTTCCACAATAATTTTTATATTTCCGTCCGGAAAATTATTGATGGCCGCAAGTTGTTTGAGCTGGATTTCAAAACGGTTGAGATCAAGCGGTATATGTTTGTGAATAAGTTGCAGCGAACGTGCCATCCGGTTGAAATGATCTTCGGAGAATAGTGGTGTGTTATTTAGTATGCGGATAACTTCGTATACATCGAATTTTATTTTTTCACAAATTTCATCAAATTTCTCAACCGGCTCGGGGACCCCGTTGATTAGAAAAAAAACACCGGTAATTTCATTCATCATGTTATAATTATTTTTATTGATGAGATTTATTCTTAACTTGAAAAACAATTATTGCGATCAAAAATCATGAAACACAGAATTGCTTTAAAAATATCAATAATCTATCTGCTTTTGGGATTTCTCTGGATACTATTTTCAGATAAAATAATTTTGAGCTTTACAGAAAATAATGATCAGCTCACGCAAATACAAACATACAAAGGATGGTTTTATGTGACGGCCACGGCTTTCCTGTTGTATCTGCTGGTGCAGCGTGAGATGGCCAGAAAGAATGCCATTGAAGAGAAACTCCGGCAGGCACGGTTAAAAGCGGAAGAATCGGATCGGATGAAGTCGGCTTTTCTTGCAAATATGTCGCACGAAATACGTACCCCTTTAAACGGGATGATGGGATTCAGCAGCCTGCTCCAGGATGAAATGTATTCGGAAGAACAAAAGAGGGAATTCATCAGGCATATTGTCAACAATGGAAATAACCTGCTGGTTTTGATCAACGATATTATTGATATTTCACAGTTGCAGGAAAGATTGTTAGACATTGTCGAGATAGATTTTTGCCTGAATGAAATGATGGACAATATATATACGAATTTTTCGGAAGTTTTGCTTAAAAGACAGGACGAATATGTGGAGTTTATCATAGAAAAGGGTCTCCCGGACAACGAAAACATGGTTCATTCCGACCCGATACGAATTGGGCAGGTGTTAACCAATCTTTTGAACAATGCAATAAAATTCACTTCAAAAGGGCATGTGGTATTTGGCTATAAGCAGGTTGAAGACGGGATTGAGTTTTACGTTGAAGATACCGGTATTGGCATTTCAGCAGAACAGCAAAATAAAATTTTCGACCGTTTTTATACCACTCGTACGCTAAATGTCGGCGAACGGCGGTTTGGCCTTGGTTTGTCAATCTGTAAAGGATTAGTTGAATTGCTGGGTGGAAAAATCAGGGTAGAATCGGAGGTTGATAAAGGTTCCAGGTTTTCATTTGTTTTGCCACTGCAAATAATTCCCTCAGGAGAAAAAACTGTTTCTCCGAATACTGGCATATCATCCAAAATCCTGAAAACATGACCGGGAACAACATCCTGTTTATTTCCCGAAAGGTTCAAAATGATCAATATTTTGGCGAATTGCATAAAGAATGAAAGATTTTAATCAGGTTTTAGTATTTTTCATCGGTTAAATTCTGTTTCTATGAAGAAATATTTTTCCCCGGTACATGTTGGGATTATTATTGCCTTGAGCTTCGTGTCGTTGTTGCACTTTTTCAGTTATATCCTGGAAGTTTCTGTTCCTTCAGCTGTTTTAAAGGGGTCAAGGCTTTTATTTATTTCAACTTTGATATGGCTGGCAGTTAAGCGTAAATCGTTAACTACCTGGATTCTGATCAGTATGGTAATAGGAGCTGAGATTGGAAACGACCTGCCATCGTTTGCTGTCAATTTGCAAATTTTCAGTAAAATATTCCTGAGGATGATCAAAACCATTATTGCCCCTTTACTTTTTGCAACCTTGGTTGTAGGCATTGCCGGCCATTCCAATCTGAAACAGGTAGGCCGCATGGGTTGGAAATCGATCCTGTATTTCGAGCTTATTTCAACTATTGCACTGTTTATCGGATTGATCGCTATCAATATTAGTCGGGCTGGTGTGGGCATTACCCTCCCGCCGGTAGCTGAAGCGCCTGTCGAAGAAGTTCAGAAACAAACCATTCAGGAAATAATCCTTCATGTATTTCCGGAGAACCTGGCCCGGGCGATCTATGAGGGACAAGTATTGCAAATAGTAGTGTTCAGCATCCTTTTTGGAATTGCAGTGGCCATGCTGAAAGAAGAACACAAAAAGCCAATGATTCGTTTTTCGGAAAGCCTGGCCGAAACCATGTTTAAATTTACCAACCTGATCATGTTGTTTGCCCCTGTTGCTGTGGGGGCTGCCATTGCATATACGGTGGGACACATGGGGTTAGGCGTTTTGGTCAACCTTTTCAAATTGCTTATGACACTTTATGTGGCGCTCATCGCTTTTATGTTGTTTGTGCTTCTTCCGGTCGCTCATTTCTTTAAAATCCCTGTCAAACGGTTTGTTCAGGCAGTAGCTGAACCGACAACCATTGCTTTTGCTACTACCAGTTCCGAATCGGCCCTGCCACGGGCTATGGAGAACATGGAGGCATTTGGCGTGCCACGGAAAATTGTGGCTTTTGTATTGCCGACAGGTTACAGTTTTAATCTTGACGGAACGACGTTGTATCTTTCGCTGGCTTCAATTTTTGTGGCGCAGGCTGCGGGTATCCATCTGAGTTTTGGTCAGCAGGTCGTCATGATGCTTACCCTGATGCTTACCAGTAAAGGGGTAGCGGGCGTGCCAAGGGCATCTTTGGTTATTTTGCTGGGAACGGCTGTTTCGTTCGGGCTTCCGGTAGAACCTATTTTTATCATTCTTGGTATCGATGAATTGATGGATATGGCCCGTACATCGGTAAATGTGATTGGAAACTGCCTGGCTTCAGCAGCTGTTGCCCGTTGGGAAGGCGAGCTGGACACGTCAAAGCCTTTAACTCTTGGAGAAAATGGCAACCCCGTGGAAGAAATCAGCGGATGAAATCAGAAATGAAACCCACATGACAAAAAAAAGACCCCCAAGAGAATGAAAATTGGGAGCGGTGCGAACGATACCATTTCAAAAGAGGATTTGTAATTTAGTTATGGCATAAGCCAAATAACTAAAAGACA
>JAVEYG010000047.1:0-27662 GCA_034003625.1 Prolixibacteraceae bacterium
CCGATGGCTTGCCCAATACATGCACAAAACCATTGTGCCCCTGTTTGTGAAACAAGAATGGACTACCAGTTTGGCTGTCCATGCCCCGTTATCAAGAAAATTACAGCGTTATACTTGTTAATTGAATTTTGAAAATCCCTTTTTAAGGGATGACTATTTAACAAAAAAAGGCATCCGTCGCGTGGAAGGTGCCTGTTTCAAATTTTTTTTTTTACCGAATTAATATTCCACGTATGCTTTTTTGTTGAGCAGGGTTAATGTATCATTAACGATTTTCATCCCCGAAATTTCCCGGTCGGTTAAACGCACCTGAAAAAAACTTTCCAGGTAATACACGAACAGGGTCCAGTCCAGTTGATCGAATTTCAGGTCGTCGCTGTACGATGCGTCCAGGTTGATTCTTTCACGGTCGACGCCGGTTTTGCGCAAAACCCGGTACAAAGTTCTCTGCATTGATTTGTTTTCCATATACAATTTGTTTTCCCTGTTTCTGTTTTCGGCTACAAACATACAAAATTTAATTTTTAAATTTTAGGTCAGATGAGTCAAAAAATTTAGGGCTATGTTCCTGGCAACCAATCAACGGTAACGGTTTCTATATTTCTACAGACAACGGAAAAAGCAAAAGGATGCAATATCTTCAAAAGAAATGTAAAAAAACGGGGGCTTTGACGACAATGATGGAATGAAAGGGGAACAAAAAAGATTAAAAAAGAGATTCAATCCATTCTTTTTTCAGCAGGCTGTAAACCTCAAGGTCAATGTATTTTCCGGAATGTCTTTCCCCGTCACGCTCAATGCCTTCCATTCTGAAACCCAGTTTTATGGGAATGGCCGCGCTCCGGTTGTTCCCTACTCCGCAACGGATTTGTACCCGGTTCATGTTCAGGTTCCGGAAAGCGATGTTGACCAGTTTTTTTACTGAACGGAGGGCAATTCCTTTTCCCGTCATTTTTTCGGCAAGCCAGTATCCTATCTCCGTTTTGTAATTCAGAAAATCAGTGTCTTTGAAACCAATAAGGCCGGCAAATTCATTTTTGTACCAGATTACAAATACATCGTCGCGTTCGCCATACGGTTTGTCGATAATGGAACGGATAAACAACTCGGTATCCCTCACCCGTTGGGTGTAATCGATAAACGGCAGCCATTTCCGAAGGTGTTCCCGGTTTTCGTCGATGCAGTTGAAAATTATTTCAGCATGCGAAAGTTTTATTTTCTCTATGCGTAAATGCCCGTCGATCGAATATAGGTCCATAGTGTTCGAGTACACAATAATTTGTCGGTTTAAAAACCAGATGACATGGTTTGATACCGCAAATTAAGGCTTTTTTGCCTGGTTTTTCACACTTTTCTGAAATTGTTATATTTGTGCAAAGGACATAAAGCCGGTAATTTGCTTTTAAAAGAAGTCAGAATATGAGGAAATTCGCGTTTGTTGTGTTTTTTGTTTTTTCGATAATATTCACTTCGTGTGGGAAGCCAGACAAATACGTGCTGATCGAAACTGCGTGTGGCAACATTAAACTGAGGCTTTACAAAGAAACGCCGCTGCACCAGGAAAACTTCATCAAACTTGCCAGGCAGGGTTATTTCAATGGATTGTCCTTTCACCGGGTTATTCAAAATTTTATGATCCAGGGGGGTGACCCTGAATCGAGAAATGCACAACCGGCGGTACGGCTGGGGTCAGGAAATCCAGGATATACCATTCCGGCAGAAATTAACCGGCAGTTTTTTCATAAAAAGGGGGCTTTGTCGGCAGCCCGCCAGGGCGATAATGTGAACCCGGAGAAGAGGTCGTCGGGATCACAGTTTTTTATTGTTCAGGGGAAAACATTTACAAAAGAAGAGCTCGGTGCCATACAGCAGTCGAAAAATGCAAAACGGGTTGAATTAATTTTTCATCGCCTGTTTACTGAAAATAAGGAAGAGTTCATGAGATTACGGCAGGAGGGGAAAAATGAGGAATTTGAAGTCTGCATAGCCGAACTTCAGGAAAAAGCCGAAGCCGAAGCAAAACAGGTCGGCGATTTTGCGTTCAGCCCCGAACAGATTGAAGCCTACACAACCCTTGGCGGCTACCCCTCGCTTGATAACGAATACACGGTTTTTGGCGAGGTGGTGGAAGGCCTTGACGTGATTGATAAAATTGCAGATGAAGCAACCGATCAGTATGACCGTCCATTAAAAGATATAAAATTTACAATAACAGTTGTCAGAAAATAAAATGATCAGGAAGGTAAAGGTAATTGTATTTGTTGTTTTGCTGAGTTTGTTTACAACCCGGGCACAGGAGCGGACCGTCCTCATCTCGACCAATATGGGCGACATGACATTCCGTTTGTACGATGACACGCCCAAACACCGGGACGCGTTTATCATGCTGGCACGGGAATCGTATTACGACGGAACATTATTTTACCGGGTTATTCAGGATTACCTGATTCAGGGCGGGTCGCGTTCGTCGCGTAATGCGTTTCCGGGAAAACGGATTGGCTATGGCGACCCCGATAAAACAGTGGATGATGAAATTCTTTCCCGTTATTTTCATAAAAAAGGAGCGTTGTGCGCACCCCGTCAGCCCGACGAAGTGAACCCGTATAAACAGTCCGACATTTCACAATTCTATATCGTGAAGGGGCAGATTTTTACCCCGGGAAAACTCGACACAATGGAACTGGCGGTTAACCGGCCCATCCGGAAAAGAATTTACGATCAGATAATGACGGCTTCGGTGAGGGAGGAGCTAAAAAGATTGAAAGAAGAAAAAAAGATAAATGAATTCAGGGAACTGGCCGATAAGATAAAAAAGGATATTGATGCGGAATATCACATGCAGCCAGGTATTCTTGAATTTACGGAAGAACAGCGTAAAGCGTATACAACAATCGGCGGTTATCCCGATCTGGACGGGAAATATACCATTTTTGGCGAGTGCATCGGGGGACTGGAGGTGATTGATAAAATTGCAGCCCTTAAAACGGACGAAAACGAACGCCCGGTTCAGGATGTAAAAATAACTGTAAAAGTGTTGAAATGAAAAAAATTGTTGTCTGCCTGTTTCTGATTGCTTTGGTTACGGGTTGCCGACAAACCGGCAAACAAAAATCAGAACAACCTGAGAACCATTTACAAACAGGAACTGTTGAGGAAAAGCAGGAACACACAGGGTCGTATTCCGGGTTTTTATCTTCTATCGTGACGATCCGGACTTTTGATAATGACCGGGTATTGGAAACCGGACAAGGATTCTTTGTGGAGGAAGATGTGATTGTCACCCGTTTTTCGTTAATGAACGGCGCCAATCGGGCAACTTTCTCACCGCTTGACGAAGATAAAAGCTATACCATTGCAGGCTACCTGGCTGTCGACCGCATCAATAACATAGTCTTGTTAAAAACCGACGGTACGAAACGGACGTCTGTTCCTCTTTATCCGGGAACTGCTCCCGACGGGGAAAAAACCATTTATCTGAGCCGTACGACAGGGAATACTATTCCGTTGCACCGTGGGAAAATACTGAGCCGTTCGAATATTCAGGGAAACCCGCTTTATACTGTGACCAACCAGTTTCGGTCGACCAGCTACGGGACTCCGGTGTTCGTCCCGAACCAGCAGGCCATTGGTCTGGCTTTTTCAAAAGTAGTTGATTACGAGGCCCGTTATTTTGTAATTCCTTCAAATTTCATATCAGAATTAATTAAAAAGAAAGAAACTCGTCCGCTTGCCCTTGAACACATGAACCAGGCCGACAAAGCAGTGGCGGAAGCAAATAAGAAGATCAAGGCGTTGCGCATCGAAACGGACTTTGGTGACATCATTATTCGTCTTTTCAATGAAACCCCGGCATATCGCGACAACTTTATCAAATTGGTGCGCGAACAGTATTTCGACAGTTTACTGATCCACCGGGTGATCAAAGGTTTTTGCATCCAAAGCGGGGCCGCCGATACCCGATATGCAAGCAAAGATGATGTGGTTGGATGGAAAGGTCCCGGCTATACGTTGCCCGCCCACATTGTGCCAGGTTTGTACCACCGGCGCGGTACGATCGGTTCACCCCGCAAACCCGATACGGAAAACTCGAAACGGCGTTCCGACGGTTCCCAGTTTTACATTGTTACCGGGAGAATATACAACGATGCCGAATTGAACGAAATTGAAAAGCAAAACCATGTAAAGTTTACGGCAGAACAACGACAAGTATACAAAACAACTGGCGGTGCCCCGCATATCGACGGATCCTACACAATTTTCGGCGAAGTGCTGGATGGTATGGATGTGGCCGATCGGATTTCCGGAGTCGCGTTTGGCAGCGAATTCCGGCCATTAGAAGACATCCGCATCCGGCGGATACGGATATTGCAATAAACGTTACATGTCTATTTATTTGCAAGGGTGCGGAACCTTCCTGTGCTTTGTAAAAACCTCCGGTTATGTGGTGGTTTCTCCGGTGTGCAATTTCAGCAAATAACCGCCTAAAAATCAATTATTGGTTCCTACCACTTTCGACTCAACTACTCCTTTGCCATTCATATAAGTTCTGGTCAGGCTCATTACAACCGGAACCTCGAACCAGCCCATAGTGGTGACCGAGAGCGTCATAATTACATTGCGCGGGTTAATCGTAGTATCACATTCGGGGTGGAATCGTGAAATTCACCGGGGTTTAAAATCCTATTTGTAGTGAAAATAGTCATTAAATCGGGATTACGAAAGAACCGGAAAGACTGATGATGGTTTATTTTTCGTTCAGTTCTTTTAGGGCACCAATCATGGCAACAATATTCTCAACCGGAACATTTGCCTGGATATTATGCACTGTGTTAAAAACAAATCCACCATCTTTCGAGAAGATTTCGCACAGGCGAAGGGTTTCTTCCCTTACTTTTCCCGGACTGGCATACGGCAGGGTCTTTTGTGTGTCGATACCGCCGCCCCAGAAAACAAGGTCTTTCCCATACGTTTTTTTCAGATGAACAGGATCCATCCCCGCTGCATTTATTTGTACCGGGTTAATGATGTCGAAACCCGCTTCAATAAAGTGTTTCATGAACGATCCAACAGCCCCGCACGAATGTTTAAAAGTTTTCCAATGGGTGTTCAGGTGTACCCAATCGTTTATTTTCCGGTAATACGGGAGCCACATGTCGTCGAATTGTCCGGGCGAACAGAAGGTAGACTCCTGTGTGCCAAAATCAGTCCCGCAAATAAAGACGGCATCAATATTATCGCCCGTTACTTTTTTGAGCCGTTTGAAATTTTCAATGGCAATTTCAGTTTGTTTCTCAAAAACAGTTTTGATGTAGTCGGGGCGCAAAATCGTGCTCATGTACCATTCGGCAATATCACGTATGCCTTTCGGGTCTTTCATCTGCATTCCCGGTACGAGGGCAATATCACCCAGGGCGGTACCGCCAAAGCTTGCAATCACAGCTTTTCCGGTTGCACGGGCTTTCGTTGCCGAATCGTTCCAGAACAGCAGGTCGTTGTCGTTCACCAGTCCAAATTCTTCAAGATTGTCATCCGGAGAAAGTTGGGTGTCATCAACCGGGTACTGCCTGATTATCGCATCAAAAAAGTACCCGCTTTTAGGCATCCTGCCCGAAGGTTTTACACGGATGTCCCCTTCCGGATAGATGTAGGTATTACCTTCTCCATCAACCGATGTATTGAAATTTTCAGGGACCAGCACTTCCTGCCCCCAGGGTGTTTTATACATTTTAAAGGGAGCATGGTTGTAGAACCCGAAAATATTGTTTTTGCCCCAGGCCGCCGCCACATCCACTCCAATTGCTTCAGCCAGGTCGTCGCCGACTTCGCCCAGCATCTGGAAAGGATCGATAATACGCACCGGCTTTTTTTCCAGCCCGAAATAATTGCGGAGCCGTTCTACCGCTAAGGCATGAATCCCTGTAACCGCTGTCGCTCCAAGGTCGATGACAATTTTGTCGGTCTGCTGGTGATTGACCGTTTTTATAAATTGTTCTCTTGAACCCATAATCAGATTTTTAAAATGATAATATTCTCTGTATTCAATAAAATTAGTTCATCAATTTAATCTCAATTTTTCCATCCTTTGGGTCTTCAAACGGCCCGGCTGTCGGATTTTTCAAACTTCTTTTCCTGCCTGTGAAATCATAATTTATCAGGAAGGACAAACCTTCACGTGTTTCAAAATGCTGATCGGGAATGAGCGCTTTACCAAGGAGATCAGAAGTAACCAGTTGTGTGTTAAGTTTTTTCAGGTCGTTCCGGAGATTAAAATCAATGAATGCTGCACCCCTGTCCCGGTCGATGGAGGCACGAATACCGGGCTGGTTTTTTAGTTCTAAAAAGTTGTGCTCGCCTGCAAAAGTACAAGCCCCGTTAATGTAAACATTTCCGTCAGCAAATACCGGTAATTTAACCGAATCATACCCACAAAGGCCATTCACGGTTTTACCGTCAGGCCCTGTCTTCCCCCAAAATATGTTATTGAAAAACCTGTTGTCTCCGCACGAGGTTTGTTTCAGGCCTGCAAGCCCGGTGGAATGAGGTTTATGAAAAGGGGTAAATCTTTTTTGTGGCCTGATATCAATAGTCCCGGCAAACAGGTTGTGCACGTATGCACCTCCTTCCGACCAGTCGCGAAGTGCAACATCAGACAATAGAATATTGTTCTCGACCACAAATGGACCATGATTTACTTCCACAAAAATATCATCAGTGGTATTATCAAAAAACAGATTGCCGGTTACCTGTGTCCCCTGCGCCATCCAGTCGAGCCATAAACCACGGCCACAATCAATCAATGTATTGTTTTTAATCAGCATGTCGATAGAGGCATGGATTTTTATCCCTCCCATTTCGGCTCCAGTAAACTGGCGTTTTTCCCAGATTTTACAAATATGGTTGTTTTCAATTGTGCTGAATATAGCACCAAGACTACCACAAATACCGGTTTGTTCGCAATGAGATATGGTATTGTTGCGGACAATATGGTGCCCGATATTTTCTTTTGACCAGCCTCTTTTTATTGCCCGGTGGATTGTTTCAACATATCCTTCTGCCGAATTTTCGGAAGTATTGTCAAACTCATCGCCATGCTTCCCAAGCGTTATGCCCGAGCATTTGGAATCGCTGATAACATTGTTCTCAATAATCCAGCCTTTGCTCCAGTTGGTCCCGATCAGCCCTATTTGTTCGGCTGTTGGAGGCGCCCATTGGGTTGCTGCATGCCTCATTTGAAACCCCCGAACGGTAATGTAATTGATCCCGGTAGTATCGGGATAGAAACAGCTTTGGCGGACATTAATTTCGACAAGCTCCTCGTTAGGGTCTTTGTCTCCGAAATTGGCAAATAAATAGGTATTCTCCTTATCGCTTTCGCAATACCAAAAATTTGGCTGACTGGTTTCTTGTGGTCTCAGCTCCTGTTTTGGCGGGTTTAATACATGTTCAAATAGAGCTGCCTCCCACAATGAACGGCCATTCAGATAAACTTCACCGGTATGGTGGCTCCGTCCCTTGTCATTAAACCAATCGCCATGAATAATATCTGTATACGGATTGTAATTGCCAAAAAATGAATTTGGGATGGTGTTTTTCCAGACATTCCCGGATAGCCTTTTCCAGCCTTTAACTATTTCCGAACCTTTAATTTCTACCTTTTCATTTTCCGCAGCCCGGTAAACAATCCGGTTGGTATCTGACAGCCCTCCCCGCGGAGGGGTTACCCGTTCGCGATACGTCCCTTCATGTACCGTAATTGTATCGCCAGGCTGTGCCCATAAGGAAGCTGTCTGTATGGTAAGCAATGGTGCTTCTGTTGTCCCCTGGTTATTGTCGTTGCCATTTTTTGCCACATGATATTCTTTTGCCGAAATAGTCAGGCTGAAAAGCATGGCGATTACGAATTGTGTACATGTTTTCATACGATTCTGCTGTTAAGTAATTTTATTCTATAGTCAATTCATAACAATATATTCTATTCTTTAATAAGACTTTTTTCAAGTTCTTCGAGCGATGTCCCTTTTGTCTCGGGGAGAAAGCGGAATATGATGAAAGCCCCGGCCAGGCATATCAGCCCGTATATTCCGAAGGTTGTCGCGACACTGAACCATTCTACGAAAACCGGGAAGCTCAGCGTCAGCAAATAACAGGCTACCCAGAGAAAAAACGTTGCAACCGACATGGCAACCCCGCGTATTTTATTGGGAAATATTTCGGAAATAACTACCCATACAGTAGGAGCCAAGCCGGTTGAGAAAAAAGCAATTGTCAGAAGTATCAGTACAATCAATGCCCAGCCGGTTTCGTTACCGGTATAAAAAAGTGTCCCGATCAGGAAATAGCAGACGGTCATTCCTGCCGAACCGGTAAGCATAAGCTTTTTCCGACCCGTTTTGTCGATCAGCAACATCGAAAAAAAGGTGAAAAGAATATTGACAATTCCGATCAGCGTGGTTTGAAACAAGGCATCGCCAATGCCTAACCGTGCTTTTGCAAAAATGTCGGGGGCATAAAAAAAGATCACATTGATCCCCGACCATTGTTGAAATACCGCGAGTAAGATGCCCAAAAGAAGCACAAGCCTGTATTTGGGCTGAAAAACAGCTTTCAGTTTTTGTTTTGTCCCATCTGCCAAAAATGATTTTTCGATGCTGGTAAGTTCGGAAGCCGCGAAGTCGTTGCCGCCGATTTTTGTCAACACGGCTTTGGCATCCTGCTTTTTTTGCCTCGTGACCAACCACCTGGGGCTTTCAGGAATAAAGAAGAGCATGGCAAAAAACAAGAGGGACGGTGCTGCTTCGGCGGCAAACATCCACCTCCAGGAATTTTCGCCCAGCGACAAAAGGAAATAATTAGAATAATAAGCAAGGGAAATACCCAGCACGATGGTCAGCTGGTTGATGGAGACCATCCGTCCGCGCAGGTGCCCCGGCGATACCTCGGCAATGAACATCGGGGAAATCATGGATGCTGCGCCAACAGCCAGGCCACCGAGAATGCGATAAAACACAAAAGCTGCGACCGAATACGAAAAGCCGCTCCCGATAGCGGAAATACCAAAAAAGATACTGGTAACCAGCAATACCTTTTTTCGCCCCCAACGGTCGCCTAATTTTCCGGCAAAAGCGGCCCCGGCGATGCAACCCAGAAGGGCGCTGCTCACTACCCAACCTTTCATGGCTTCGTTCAGTGAAAAATAGTCCTGCAAAAACGGGATAGTCCCCGAAATAACAGAAATATCGAAGCCAAAAAGCAATCCGCCGAGGGCAGTGACCAGCGAGATCATAAGCAGATAGCGAAAATTAATTGTCATAAGTGATAGGTATGGTTTTTTAGAATGATTTGCGATCGATAAACCGGCAGGGATTTTTGAGCGAACCCTTGCTTCCTGTTTTTATCATTTCGGCAACGGTACGCCCCATGTGCCCAAAATCGGTCGAGATTACCGATATACCCCCGGCCACTACTTTTTTTAGCGAAGTATCGTTGTATGAAATAATGCCCAGATTTTTGCCGATTTCCAGTTCCTGATTTTTTGCCTGTTCTGCCAAACAAACAAGGTCCTCATCATCAATTACGATGTAACCAATCCCTTTTTCAACCGAAAACTCACATAACGGGTTCTCCGTTACAGCAAAAGCAATGTTTTTCTCCGTACAGAATTGCACAAAGCCTTCCCGTAATTCAGGCGGTACCTGGGTAACTGTGTTCCGAAATACCAACACAATTTTCCGGTATTTTGCTATTTGTCCTTCCACCGAAGCAAGCAGAGAGTAAACATCGTTGTGAAAATCCTGACAGATACACGGGTAATTTCCTGTCATCATACGGGGTTTCCTGTCTAATATGTAGATTTTTTCAGCAGGCAGGCATTCCAGTGAACTGAAAACTTCGGGTGAATCGAAAGGAAGGATGATATAGGATGTGTAATTACCGGCAGCTCCAGCCACTAATTTATCGAAAATTTTCGGGTTAAAGTGGTGAAAATAAATATCAATAAATGCGTTTTTCCCAAACTCCTCTTTGATCGCGTTGTACAATATTTCCTTATACGCGCTTAATGTGTCGAAAAGAACAAATACCCGGTGTTCGGTACTTATGTCATCCGTTGCCACAAAATATCCTTTTCCGTGCACGGCATGAATGATCCCTTTTTCCTGAAGCAGGCGAAATGACTTTACAATCGTTTCTTTTGCCAGCCCAAGCTCCGATGACATATAGTTAATCGACGGCAGCTGGTCGCCGGCACGCAAAGCCCCCTCTTTGATCCTTTCTTTTACCGATTCCACAATTTGCAGGTAGATTGGCTGTTTGCTGCTTTTATTTAATCGTATTTGTCCATTCATCTTTACTTTACTTTACTATACTGTATTGTGTTCTGCAAATATATTTATTCTCCTGGCATTTTGTGAAAAAATGATTTGATTTTGTGTTATTTGGAATTGATACAGATAAGAGGCGCCCGGAACCGACAGACAGGTTGCATGCGGTCTGCCCATAATCTCCAATCTTGTTGATTGGTGCAGCACGAATTTCGGGCAAATCCCTCAACAATTTTACGAAAGTGAAAAGATGGCGAGAAGATTGCAGAGCTCTATTAGATGTATTAAATTCCGACTATTGAAAAAAGCTGGAGCAAGCGGGTCCAGGATACTTCGGCAACAACTATTCTGAACCAATCTGCAAAGGTGCAGAACCTCCCTGTGTATCATAAAATCCTCCGGTCAGGACGGTTTCTCCGGTATGTAACCGGAACAGGTAACCAACCAAAAACCAGTTATTCGTTTCAACAGTCTTTTTCTCCAGTACCTGGTTCCCGTTCATATCCGGCAGATTCTTTGGCATTGTCATCCGGCGAGTTGATCTGGTAATTTTGTGCGCATATTGAAATAGAAAACAACAGGAAGAAACCTGTTGTGAGAAGGCCTGCATTTTTCATTATTTTGGTTTTTCAGATTGCGGATATTTTTATTTTGGGGGAGCAAGATTTTTTATATTGATATTAAAAGAGCCCGATTTGTCTTTGTTGGTATTTACCACCAGAATATTGGTGTAATTGAATTTTGAACTTAATGTTGTGGTAGTTTTCCATGTCATCCCCGATTGATCGGGAGCCGAAACTTTAAGTTCTCTGACAACTACCGGTTCAAAATTTTTCAGGTCCAGGTCGCACAGGAACAATTTTATCCCCGGGTCGATCGATTTCACGGTTGTTTCAACTTTAACCTCCTTTTCAATGTTTTTGGGAGCCCTCAATTTTACAATTTTAGCCGATAAATAAGGTAAATTCAAGCTCACATCCTGTGTAGTAAAGGCCTCAGTGATTTTTATAACGTGGTCAAAAGCGTCGCCTTCCCCGCTCGGGAGTTTAACTTTTGTGACTTTATTCTGGTATTGCCATTTCACAAAATCGGCATATTCCTGACCGATTGAAGAACTCAGTTCGCGTGAAATATAATTGTCGAGAATAGTCCGGAAAAAACTTAGGTCAGTGTTGCTGCCCCCGTCTTTTAGAACGGTGGCAATATCTGCTTTTTTGCCGCTCCGGTAATTACTGAGGTAATGCAAAAAAATGCCGGTACCGTAAAATTCGGGAGACTCATTGAATGAATCCCACGGGTTGGCCATTAATTTTTTGAGGAAATCGGGTCCGTTTGTAATGGCCAGCAGTTGGCTTTCAGGCAAAACGACATGATTTTTTCCGTAGGCCATCACATCGCCTTGTGTTGCAAGTGCTTCGAGCCACCAGAGTCCAATTTTGCCTTTGTTCATTACATAGTAATAGTCCTGGGTTACATGTACAAATTCATGTGCAATGGTACTTTTTAATACGAGATTAGGAGAGAGTAATTTTTCATACGGGGAAGGGAGACTGGGATCGGCGGACAGATACATGCACCCGCTTACCGAACCATATTCACCAAACGAATCCTTGGGTTTTACATAGATATTTATTTTATCGGGAACGTCCAGTTTCAGCGAATCCCTGAATGCTTTTTTCACCACGCTTGCCCAGTGTGCAATGTCTTGTATCATAAATGGTTTCCAGATCGTGTCGCCTTTGCTGTCAATATACCATTTTTCTATTTTATGGTCATTATATTTTCCGTTCCCCAACGGGTCGCTTGCCGACCCTATCGGTGAACCATAAAAGATGGTGCAGTCCCTGTTTTCAAATTTTAACGGATACATGCCGGTGGTTACAAATTCAAATAAACTGACGACCGTCAAATGGTGGGTTTTAAACGAAACTGAACCTTCCTGGGTGTTTACAGAATACCTCGTATATTGTACCCATTGCTGGATTTTTTCATCGAAATAAGCAGGTCTTATATTTTCAAATGAGTTCGGATCGGCAAGTTTATTTTTGTCGAAATACATTTTAATATCCAATGGCTTTTGAAAAGTCTCACCACTCGAAAGGGTAATATCCATCGCATTCAAGATGTTAATTTCATCGTATTTGTATTCTTTTGTTACTTTGTTAACCGTCAGTTTGGTTCCCGCCGGGGCAAGTCCCTGAGGGATGGTGACTTCTATTTGAGAGGCAAGTCCAAATTTTACCGGGCCTTGCGAAGTGTTCACTGTTTCCTGGAGCGAACTTCCGCCACTCATTGCTGATGGGGACTGGTTTGTCGGTGTTTTTGCTGACTGATTGATTTGTGAAGGCCCAGACTGCGCAGTATTTACTGATACCGGTTGGTTTGTTTCAACAGGTTTGTCGTGGTCTGTTGAAACAGGCAAGGCCTTTATTGGAGCAGAAGCAACTATTATCCCACCATTCAGTACTAATTGAACAGCTTGTTGCGGATTTTTATCGTAGGCGGTGGCGTGCCGCTGCCCGTTGCCTTCAATCAGCAAAACAATCGGATTGCCCGGCGCCCAGTCGGGAAGGCTGATAATTTCAGTCAGTATTTTCGATATATCAGGAGATTTCATAACAGCGCCTGCCTGCGTCCATGGTTCCACAGTATTCCAGTTGATCCGGGCAATGGTTTTTGTTCGCGATGAGAGGTTCCGGTTGATCGCCTGAAATGGCTGTGCATTTCCGCTCTTTTCTCCTGATATTGCCAGCATCGAAACTTTATTGGCAGGCTGGTCGACATGAAAAGCCAGGTAGCAGTTTGAAAGGGCTTCCCCTTTCTGAAGCTGCACATTGGTGAACCTCAGCCCTACCATTTGCTTCATGTTTCTCGGGTTGGTCGGGTCGGCAGTCAGGTCGATAACCGGACTGTTGAGAGTCACGGTCGTATATCCGGCTGATTCTTCGGCATCGTCATCAGGCGAGTTGATCTGGTAATTCTGTGCATGTAATAAAGAGAAAAAGAACAGGACGATAAGAAATAAGCACCCCCTTTTCATGATTCTGGTTTTTTAAATTTAGATACAAGTTATGCCATTTTTTGGAATCACACAAGATGTACAAAAGGAACGCTTTTACCTTCCTTTATAACCCGTATGTTGCTTCCCTTTGCCTGGCTTGCTCCTTCCACTGAGGGACAAGTGTCTTCAGAAATTCCTGTTTTTCCTGGTTTAGTTGTTCCATGTCCAGTCCGATAAATTGTTGCGCTTTGGCTTTGGTTTCAATGTCCGGATAAGGTACTTCCTGATTATATCCCAAATCGGCTAAAATACGTGCCAGTTTGATACGTGTTTCCTGGGCAACAGTGATCCCTGTCGATATCACACGGCCTATTTCTACCGGCGAATGGAACGATGCTCCGTGGCTTGCCGCCGCATAATCCCAACGCCACTGCGAGTGACGAATTCCTTGCAAAACGTCTTTCATCATGGTTTCGCTGGCACCCAGATCCCAGGCTTTTTTCGCTTCCACATGGGCGCGTACGATCAGTTCCTCTAACTTGTCTCGGTTTTCAATAATTTTATCCTGACGGTCGTACACGTTTTTGACCAGTTCGTGTGTTTCTTCCCGGTGGCAAACCTGGCACGAGTTGGCCACGTTGTTCAGTGGCGACTGAATGTGGTGGTCGGTAAATTTCTGTCCGCCTTCGCTTTTATATGGCATGTGGCAATCGGCGCAGGATACGCCCCTCTCGGCATGTATCCCGCTCCGGTGTATTTCATAATCGGGATGTTGTGCTTTCAGCATTGGCGCCCGGCTGAGGGCATGGGTCCAATCGGAAAATTCCATTTCATCGTAATAGTTCTCCATGGCTTCAACCGTCAGTCCGTTGTCCCACGGGAAAGTCAGGTATTCGGCTCCCGCTACCTTCTTCTTGTTGAAATAGTATTCCACATGGCACTGGGCGCATACCAGGCTGCGCATTTCCTGATGGCTTGCATTCTTAATGTCTTTTCCCTGTCGTTCAAAGGCCTCGATCAAAGCCGGGCGTGAAATATGCAGGTTCATGGTTTTTGCATCGTGGCAATCGGCACAACCAATCGGGTTGGCAATTTCGCCGCCCAGGCTGGCCCAGGTTCCAGAATAAAAGGCTGCTACTCCCTTTTCGTGCATCAACCGGGGTACATCGGGACTTTTGCATGTCCAGCAGGTGGAAGGCATCGGGCCGCTGTTCTCGTCGGCAGGGGCGCCGGTCCGTAAAATATTGATCACATCTTCCACGGCATGTGCATGCCCACGCGACTGGTTGTATTCTTTTGAAAAACTGTAACCCGCCCAAAGCACCACCAGGCGCGGGTCCACTTCGAGCATGTCAATCATGCGGCTCCCGTTATATTTACTGCCAAAAGTAGTATCGGCAGTTTGTTTGAACGAATGGTATTCGCGCGGAAAATTCTCACCCCAGGCTTCATTCCGGGGTTCCCATTGTGAGATTTGTTTTTTTGGAACATTCACAAAAACGGCTTCGGCCCGCCGTTCCACTATCGACGAGGCCAAAAGGCCAATTAAAAAAACAATCACGATGGTGACGAAGAAAATAATCCAGGCCGTCCACGGTCGTTTTTCAATAAGCTTCGTTACATTTTTCATGGTCAGTTATTTTGGTTTCTCGGTATTTAAGGTTTTTTCAAGCCATTTGGGAACCGGGCTTTCCGGAAGAGGGACACGGGCATAGGGGACACTGCTCAGGCTGTTGACCCGTCCGTGGGGGACTTCACGGTGACATTCCCAGCAAACCCGTCCGGTGGCATGGGCTTTCTGACCTTCAACCGATGATATCAGTTTGGGGTCGAGCAGGAGATCGCTGTGGCAACGAATGCAGTTTTTATGGACCACGTTTTGTCCTGCTTCGTGGATGAATATTACTTGTGGTTCCAGTCGCAGGGTAAACATGGTGGCATGGCGCATACCATCCTTCGCCTTGAAAAAATATTTGTTGAATACATTGTTGTGCGGCACATGACAATCGTTGCAGTGGGTGTGTTCGCGGTGCGAACTGTGGTTCCAGGTGGCATACTGTGGCGCCATAATGTGGCAGTTGACACAGGTTTCCGGTTTATCGGACAGATACGAGTGGGCTTTGCTGATGTAAAAAATATACAGGCCCAATCCGGCAAGTATTCCGCTTATAATCAGCACCGGGAAGCGCCATTCGCGGGGAGGGAGAATCCGTTTCAATAATTCCATAAATACCTCTTGTTATGTTTCCTCTCTGCCTGCAAAGAACAGATAACCCATTACTCTACGAAACGTTTACAAGTTAGTGGTATTCAGGATGAAACTGAGCAAAGCCGAAGATGTTATACAAAAGGATTTTCAGTGCTTTATGTTATCGGGTAACTGGAGAATTTTCAAAATTTCATGGCCTATCCGTTGTGCTATGCGCATCATCCCCAGATCATTGAGGTGGGTTCCGTCAATCGTAACCTCGTGGTCGGTACCCGTTAATTCATCTGAAGCAATGTAATAAAGTTGTGGATAATTTTCAGCCCGTAATTGTTCGTACACCTTTTTGATTGATTCGTTTTGCCGTCGTACCCGGTCTCCGATTTCCCGGTTCCAGTGACCCGATTCCCGGAAAATGCTTTCCACGATCAGGATCGGAACACCCGGCTTCAGCATACGGAGTTTTTTAATGAAAGGAAGCGCCCGTTCTTTTATCAGTTCCGGCGATGTGTTGGGCACACAGTCGAGAACATACAGGTCGGCAGGAATCTTTGCCAGGACATCTACTACTTCGATTTCCATTTTACCTGAACCGCTGAACCCTAAGTTAAAGGTTTCCACATTCAGGTTGCGGGAAATAATGGACGGATAAGCCATCCCGGGGCGGGAAGCCGAAGCTCCCTGGGTAATGCTTGATCCGTAAATTACCACCTTATCCGATGGGAAATATTCCGGATCGGCAGGTTGTATAACGGATTGTTCTTCTACTCCGATTTCAATTTCCGTTAATTCTGAATAGAGGGGCAGATAAACCCGGTAATGCCGCATATTCCCGTCGAGGTTTTGTACCATCAGGGCGGTATTCGCTGACGAGTCGGGGCCGGCAAAAGCCACAAACTGCCACGAATGGGCGTTCCATCCATACAAATCCAGTCCATTGATGGCTGTCGGGGTCATGTTGGGTTTTATGTTGAATTTTTTCACTTTCCATTTGACGCCAATCGTGCGCGAGTTGGTTTGAAACAGGATGTTAAGGCCGGCAGAATGGGACGATAACGTTTTTACCGCATCTGTTAAACCGGTCCGGTTGAGCGAGTCGATACGCTGAAAGTGACTGGTTGAAACAGTACCTGCTTGTCCGGAAAGTGTCAGTTTTTCGCCCCGGACGTATTTAAGGGAAGGCTCTTCCCCGGATGTGGAAAGAAAGGATAAAAAAACAATACAAAAAGTAAACAAGGAATTTTTATCAATGAGGGCCATGATTTTATTTTTTACCGGAAATAAATTGTTGATACAGTTGCTGATGACATTCCGTCAAATCTTTTACATTTTCGTATTTGCATTCAAACATGAAAGGGCCTTTGTAATTTGCATCTTCTAAGGCCGACAGAATTTCTGTCCAGTTGTTTTGCCCCTGTCCCGAACAAGGGAGGTAATGGCATTCTTTCTTTCCGTCGCCATCGGCAATATGTACCGATTTCAGCCGTTTCCCCATGGCACGGATCAGTTTTTCCGGGTCTTTGATATGGTTGGTATCCACTGCCGAAAAGATGTTTTTGGGCAGTCGGCCCATAATTTCGACAGTTTCTTCCACCGAGCGGCATAAAGGAGCTTCGTGTGTCTCATCTTTCTGCAACTCATAACCCAGCATGTTTTCGATGACCATCGTGGCTTTCATATCCCGGACGGTTTCATTCAGTTCGATAGCCGACCGGATCAGTTGTTTTTTGCGGGTTTCGCGTTCGTTCAATCCCAAATAATAACTCGGATGAAACAAGATAATTTTGGGCTGAAGAATACGACAGAAATCCAGCATTTTACGGTGCATGGCCACTACTTTGCGGCGTTCCTGTTCATCGGTCAGCGATAAGTCAATGAACTGGCCATAAGGCATGTGTACCGACCAAATTTCTATACCGGCTTTGTCCGCAGCATTTTTCACGGCTTTCATTTTTGCGGTTATTTCCGCATCGCTCAGGGAGAACTGACGGTCTTTCCCGACCAACTCGTTTACCGAAACTTCGATCGATTCAATTCCAACCGATTTGGAATAGCTCATAATCTCTTCCGTGATTCTGTTTACGCCAATGGAATAGCCCACCCGAAGGGGTTTTGCATTTTGTCCTGAAATATACCCGGGAAGCAGTATGAAAAAAAGGTTCAGGAAAAACAGAACGGATGTAATCTTTTTCATATAATAACGGATTGATTCGATAATGATTAAGAAATGAGAGCCAACAAGAATCCCGGCCTATTGTCCGTTTCCTTCAGCAGTTACATACACAATGCTTTTCACCGGGCGTTCAGTTCCGTCGGAAGGAACATTTACAATACCGTTGCCTTTTTCACCTTTCACGTACAGGGTGGTCGATCCGCCGCCATCAAGGTTGATTACATCGGTACAGCCTAATCCGCGGGCAAAAATACGGACTTCAGTAAGGCTCATTCCCGCAGCCCGTTCCGGCGCCCTCCCGTCGATGGCAACCAACAGGAGACAGCCTTTTGAAAAAGCGGCAAACGAACGCGGGTGCCTGTCATGTACAAAGGCATTGTTCCACATATCCATGTTATTCCCGTCGTCGATAACCAACGGCCCTGAAACCACTGCGTGTTCTGCATTTCCTGCATCCTGGTTTTCTTTTTCCTTGTTCCAGCTCGCAATATCGATACGGTTTTTAGTCACTTTGAACACACCGGTAGCCCTTGTACTGAATTCGTTTTCTTCGGTCCGGGCAAGAACGGCACTGTCGATTTTTACAAAATGACGGCTATATCCCTGTTGCATATTGAAATACGAACCATTGATGGCCACTACCGCATTTTGAAGGACTGCCTGAGAACTTGTTGTGGCAAGCACTTCGGGCATGCCTACATGGTAATTTACATCGGCTTTGGCAGTGTCAATTTCGACCATAAAAATTGCCTGGGGTGAATCGAACAAATTGAGCGTAGTTGTTTTCAGCCTGATCCCTTCGCGGATTTCTTTCACTTTCCATTCAATATTGTCAATTTTTTCCGCATCGGTCAATGGTTTCTTTTCGGGAAGGTGGTCGGAGGCATCACAGGCCGAAAACAAAAACAAAACAAGAAAAAAGAGAAGTTTAAAATGTTTGCCGTTTGTCATTTTTGATGAGTATTAGTGTGTTTGAGACCGGTAAAAATGAAGGCTGTGCAAAAAGCCGGAAGGCAGTTGATATTCCTGAACAAATTACCTTCGCGAAGTTTTTACACAGCCTCAAAATTAGTTCATTAATTCCATCCCGGGTTTTGCACCAGATTTCCGTTCAGGTTAATGTCTTCGATTGGTATCGGATAATAATAATCCTTGCTTTCGTCGAAGGTTACCTTTTCCCGGAAGGGGTTCAGGTTGCCCGATAATCCATCGGTAAGTGGCCGTTGCCGGATATCGATGATGGTGGATGTGCCTGCCGGCGCTCCTGACGCGGATTTGTTGTGCAGGAAAACATCCGTTTTTCCATCGTTGTTGAAATCAAATGAACCCAGTCCGGAAAAATAAATGCCGACCATCGGTTTTTCCAATTTTTTGCCTTCTTTCCAACGCATCAGGTCGTCCCATCTAAGGCCTTCGTTGAATAATTCGATTCTTCGTTCCCGGCGTATTTCAAGGATCACCCCTTTATTGGCCCCTTTATCTACATTCGGATACATAGCTTCCTGATACGGGTCGGGCGATGCATTCGCTTCGGTAAGTTTCAGGTGGGGCATGGCTACCCGGTCGCGCAGTTTGTTGATTGATTTATCGAGATCGGCTTGTGTGAGGGTACCGAGTTCAGCTTTTGCTTCGGCATAAATCAGTAATGTTTCGGCATACCTGAAATAAATTATGTCATTATAAGAACTAAGCGAAGCCCATTGTTTTCTTTCGGGAAGAGCTTTGATGACCCGGTAACCGGTAGTTGTCCCGCTCAGGTTAACAGGTTCGCGGGTGGCCTCACCATACGCCGCAAAATCGGGACCTGCAGTGGTTTGTGTGAGGCGCGGATCACGGTTTTGCATTTCGTCGTAAAAGCCCATTTTGTCGTACCCGGGAATGTCGGTAAACCGGCTTCCGTCTTTCATCAGATAGCTATTGATCAGGTCTTTGGGCAGTCCCCATGCACCGGCTGTTGGCGCCGTCATCATGTATCCCAGAGAGTGCCTGATAAATTCGTTATCGTAGTCGCGGGCCAGGATGGTTTCTGTTGTTGTCTGGCTATTGCGTGCAAACAATTCGCGATAGGCCACATTGGCCCCACCGGTCGTAAATAATTTGTAGGCATTGGAGTTGATCAGTTGCTCGGCAGCCGAAACAGCCTCATTCAGGAATTTCTGATGGTCGCCCAGGTTGTGGTATTTGCGGAACGTGCCTTCGAACAGGCAGATACGGGCTTTTAAGGCCAAAGCAGTGTACTTGGTAATGGTGTTCAGTTTTACTTCTGCGGGAATGTTTTCTACTGCATAGTTTATATCGGCCAGTACCGAGTCCATCACCATTTTTCGCGGATCGCGGGCTTTATACAAATCTTCGTCCCCTGCTTCAAGGACTTTGCCGTACCACGGGACATCGCCAAATGTCTTTACCTTTTTGTAATAGAAAAAAGCCCGGTGGAACCGTGCAATGCCACCGTATTTTAGTTTGGCCTGCACATCTTCGCAACGATGATAGTTCTGCAGGAAGAAATTGATAGAACGAAGTTCGCTCCACGACCAGCCCTCGCTTCCGCGGGGAACCGGTGCGATCCGTGTTCCTTTTACACGGTCTCTTATGATCAGCGGGACGATGTTGTCGTCTGCGTCATCCAGTGACTCGTAAGAGTGGGGGGCAGGGAACATGTTGTCGTAAAAGCCATTGATGTAAACTTCCAGGTCTTTTGCAGTAGTAAAAAAAGTTTCGGCGTCGAGCCGGTCTTTTGGAGGCCTGTCGAGATAGTCCTCTTCGCAACTAAAGAAGATAATGCCTATTAAGACAATCACCAGGTTGATATATTTTCTATTCATCTTTTTTCTTTTTAAATGGATTCAAAATACACTAATTACAAGGTCACATTAATACCAAAAGAGAATGTTTTTCCCAGCGGATAATCCGACCATTCGTCGCCGGTATTCATTTTCACCGCGTCGTTTGGGTCGGAGAAGTTGATACCCGAACCGGCCTGTTCCGGGTCCATGTAGCGGGTCAGGTTTCCAAAGCTCCAGGTTAAAATATTTTCGCCGCTGAAATAAACCCTCAGGTTTTCGATATGGGCCTTTTGTGTGATCCTTTTCGGAATAGTGTACCCGATGGTCAGGTTCTTCACCCGCAGGTACCCGACATTGGTCAGGTAGTAGTCATTTGCCTCGCCCAACGAGCGGTTGGCGCCCAGGGCAACATAACCACGGTATTTCTGGGGGTATTTCCCTCCCGGGTTTTCAGGGCTCCATGCCTCATCCAGCAAATCTTTCCGGATAAACGACAGGTAAGGTCTCTGGTAAAATCCCCAGAACAGGTCGCCGTTCGGGTACCAGTCCTGGTGCATTACCCCGGCCCCGGCTATCGAAATGTCAAATCCTTTCCAATCGGCTGCAACGTTGAACCCGAAGGGGAATTGAGGTAGGGCGTTCCCGATTACCTGCAAATCGCCATGGTCTTCCAAAGTGTAATTCCCTTTGCTGATTTCGCCGTCGCCATCCGAATCAATATATTTCACGTCACCGGCTTTCAGGCCTTTCCATTCTTTATTCTGAACTGTATTAACAACGTATTTATACACTTGGGCAAGGTCTTTTGTCGGGTTGGCAAAGCTGGCCTGGTAAGCCTGTGCTTCTTCGTCCGACTGGAATTGACCGTCAATATGGTAGCCCCATATTTCACCCAGCCGTTGTCCTTCCCAGTAATCGCTCATCACCCCTTCCGGGTTAGGGTATTTTGTAATTTTTGCAACAAAATTGCTTACACTCAGGCTTGCCTTTATTTTCATGGGCGAACCTTTAACATTTAACTGCGTGTTATACCCCAGGCTAAATTCAAAGCCTTTGTTGCTCAGCCCTGCAATATTTTCTTTGGGCTCGGAAGCGCCGAATACGGCAGGCAGGGGTTCTCCCGGAAGGTACATCCCGGTAGTTTGTTTTTCGTACCAGTCGAACGAGGCTTTCAGCTTGTTCTTTAGGAAACCAAAATCGGCGCCAAAGCCAAGAGTTGATGTTTCTTCCCAGGAAACAACGCTGGGCAGCGGGGCAGGGACGCTCACATAATTCAGTTTATTCCCGTTGACCAGCCAACTGGTAAGAGAATTGCTAAGAGTTTGTGCAAAAGTGTATAATCCCACACTTTGGTTGCCGAGTTTTCCATACGAGCTTCTCAGCATCAGCGAATTGACCACATCTTGCATTGGTTCCCAGAATTTTTCACGGCTGATCCTCCAACCGGCAGAAACCGAAGGGAAGAGGCCCCAGCGGCTTTCTGCCGGGAACCGGGAAGAACCATCGTAACGGGTATTGACTTCCAACAGATAACGATCTTTGTAATCGTAGTTGAAACGTCCGAAAGCGCCTTGAATAGCCCATATACTTGCCGAGCCGGTAGCCCTTAACAGGTTGGTCCCCAGGCTAAGGCTTGTCAGGTTGGGAACCAGCAAATCGCCTTGTTCTCCCAAAACGTTATCCGACTCGTACTCTTCCTGGTTGTACCCGGCCAACAGTTTGAAATGATGGTTTTCTCCAATGTTTTTGGTGTATGTACCATACAGGTTCATGGCATTATAATAGTTCCGGTTCCGGCTTTCGGTCAGCCTGTTCAGCCCGACGGTCTGTGCCAGTATTTTGGGGCCGGTCATATAATCGAAGTTCGTCAGACGGGTGGTGTTTGCCGAATGGTAAATTTTATTGCTGTAATCGAAGTTTACAACCAAATCCTTTATAGGAGTGAGGATTGCACTGAACGTATTGATAAACTGCTCGTTGTAATATCTTCTCCAGTATGCTTCCGATTCGAGGGCAGCCCCTGCCCCTGCCCCGTTTTTATCAAAAGGGGTGCCGTTTATAAAATTTGGTTCAAACGGAAACAAGAAGTACATGGTAACACTGCTGTTGAAAAGATCGTACCAGCCTCCTTTATACCCGCCGTAAGTGAGGTCGTCATCGGTGCTGAGTTGTATCTTGTCTGAAATTTCGAGCCAGTTGTTTACCTTGAAACTGAGGTTTGCATTCAGGTTGTAACGGATCAGATGTCCGTCGGCAATATTCTCGATTGTGCCGGTTTTAAAATATCGTCCCGACAGGTAGCCTTTGATTTTTTCAGTACCTCCCGAAATGGAAATGTTATGGTTTTGTGTGGAAGTCCATTTTCTGAAAAGATAATCGTACCAATTTGTTTTGTAGAAAAACTTGGCATTTCCGTTGGGCATGATTTCGTGAAAAGGTTCCATCTCGCCGTCTGCTACTTTTTTGATGGTTTCCCAGTCGTCTTCGACATAACCGGTATAAGTAGTCCCGTTATACCCCCAAAGTGCATCATCAACGGTTTTCCCATACAGGTATGGGTCTGAAATATAATCGGTACGGGTGGTCGGGGTAGTCCAGCCAAAGTTATTCGAGTAATTGACTTTTACTTCTCCCTGCTTGCCTCTTTTGGTAGTTACCAGTATCACCCCGAAAGCGCCCCTGGCCCCGTAGATAGCTGCCGATGCGGCATCTTTCAGCACAGTAACACTTTCAATGTCGGCAGGGTTTACCCGTTCCAGTTCCCCTTCGATCCCGTCGACCAAGATGAGGGGACTCCCGCCATTGATCGAGTTAAAACCACGGATATTAATATCGGGGACGCTCCGGGGGTCTCCCGTGTTGGGCTGGATATTGAGCCCCGGCATCAGTCCCTGTAACGAAAGGATAATATCGGGCGAAGGGCGTGCGGCAATATCGCTGGCATTGATCTGATCGATAGCCCCGGTCAGGTTCTCCCGTTTTTGAGTTCCGTAACCAACCACCACTACTTCGTCAACACCAATGGTTTCTTCCTGCAGTACCACGTCGATGATCTGCTTGCTGCCGACAGGCGCCTCACGGGTTTTCATTCCTACAAATGAGAAAGCAAGCGTGGCATCCGCGGGAATACCGGAAAGGGTGTATTTCCCGTTTACATCGGTGACTGTCCCGTTGGTGGTGCCTTTTACCACCACCGAAACCCCCGGAAGCGGTTGCCCTGATTCGTCGGTAACTTTTCCGGTGACGGATTTTTGTTGTTGCCCCTGGGGCCCCAGGTTCTCGTTTCTTTCGGAGAACAAGGCAATCTGGCGGCCTACAATCCGGTACCGGATGTTGGTGTCTTTAAAGACAGTGTCCAGGATTTCGTTGATATCGGACTCCTGAAAATCGATATTTACTTTCTGGTCCATTGCAAATTTCTCGGTGTAAAAAAACCGGTACTCGCTTTGGTCTTCGATACTTCTCAACACTTCTTCAATGCTTGAGTTTCGCATTGAAAGTGATACCTTGGTTGTTTGGGAAAAACTCCCGGAAGCAACCGCTGTTAGTACCGATAAGCAAATGATAAAAATGCTCAGCTTCATAATTCGTAAAAATTTACGCAAAAAAGAACCTAAATGACTTTCCTGCAATACGTTTTTTTTCATAAGTTTGAGATGTTAAAAATGAATAATTTTTGAATGAAATTATTTGTTGCAGGTGGGGAAGTTCGCGGCTTTCCCACTTTTGTTTTTTCCCGTTTCGCGGGAACTCAAATAAATTTTAATACTCCCATAGGCCCTCTGGTTGTTTCTGTTATTTGTGTTTCAATATAATTTTTCGTTCGTTTTTATTGTAAGCGTATTGTATCGAGTCTGTAATCTCCATTAACTGAAGGATCTCGTTGATGCTTTCGTAGCGGAAAGTGCCCGTAACGTGGATTTTTCTGATCGACTCGTCTTCGATAACGATATCGAGATTATACCAACGTTCAAGTTTCAGTACCACTTCGTCGAGCGGTTCATCGTTAAAGAGCAGGAGGTCGTCTTTCCATGAAACAAACAGGTTTGGATCAACGTCCCGTTTACTGATCTGTCCGTTCCCTGCATCAATGAGCGCCTGTTGACCGGGACCGAGAATGGTCTTGTTCCCGGTTACTGTCCCGATGGAAACCTTTCCGTGTACCAATGTCACCGATGCTTTTTCGCCCTGGTAAGCCGATACATCGAAAGCTGTTCCCAGTACCTCAATGGTGAACTTGTCCGTTTCAATCAGGAAAGGCTTTCGGTCTTTTTTTACATCAAAATAAGCCTGCCCGTTGAGTTGTACTAATCGCTGTTTCCCGGTAAAATGTAAGGGAAATGAAATACTTGAACCGGCATTTAGCCATATTTTTGACCCGTCGGGAAGGTCAAAAGCCGTACGGGAGGCCAGTGGCGATGAAATGGTTTGCAGTGGATTTTCTTCTGAAAGGTTGTTTTGCAGCAAATAACCGAATGCAATCGTCAGGGGGACGACCAGGATAGCGGCTACCCTGCTGAAATTATGAAGGAAGCGCCTGCCCATTTTTTGGGTATTCTCCTTCTTGCTGATTTGATAATGGATGCGGTGCAGAGTGGTGGTCAGGTCGGGCAATTTGCCTTCGCCGGTGGTTTTTCTCCAATGTTCGTACATTTGTTGTTCCAACAGTCCTTTTTCTTCTGGGGAAACCATCCGCCTGACAGCAGCGTCAAAGTCATTTCCGTTGCACTCATTATTTATATATCGGTTAAAAAAATCGGTCATCTTTTGTGTTTATATCCGGTTCAACGTCTAAGTTAGCGAAAACCCCTGCTCTGACCCTTTACTTTTTTTAATTTTATATATTTGCCCTGAGATGAACACTGAAAAATGAATGCCGCAGAAGCAAAAACTCTTCTAAAACAATTCAAATCGAATGATAAAAATTCCATCGACAGTTTGTATGCTTTATACAGTCGAAGGCTATATAAATTTGCATTTGCGTATTTGAAAACGGAAGAAGACGCTCTCGATGTGGTACAGGATGTTTTCATCAGTTTGTGGGACAAGCGGAATTTACTGAAAGAAGACACCAATCTGGAAGCTTATCTGTTTACTGTGGCAAAAAACTCGGTGATTTCGATCTTCAGGAAAAAAGTATCGGAAAAAACCTACCTGGAACATTTGCGGCAGGTGGCGATCCTTCACCACAACGATAGTGAGGAACAGTTCGACTATGAGATCCTTTCCGAAAGAATACAGGCATTGGTAGAGCAGCTTCCGGCACAAAGGAGGCTAATTTTCAGGATGAGCAAAGAAAAAGGGCAAAGCAACAAATTAATTGCCGAGGAGTTAAACATTTCGGTAAAAACGGTTGAAGACCATATTACCAAAGCCCGACGTTTCATCAAAAAACATCTGCAAGAATACGGATTAGTTGCCTTGCTCTTTTTCGAGTTGTTTGTATAACCCACTGATATCTGGCATAGTTCTGTGATTTTCAGTTTGAATCTAAAAAAACAAAACAATCACGGGTTAGGAATCACGATTCTATAGAATTCTTTTCCGTCCAATTTATATCGAGCCAAAATTGTATCTATTAGAGAAACTAAAGTTGGAATTCACTAAATATCACTTCCTGAGGTAATTTGTTTAATCTTGCTGATATTGCGGCCACCCTTCCTGCTGCAAATCCCATTTCAGCCGCATTTCCTGTGACTCGGTAACTTGCGTGAGGAAGAAAATCTCCGCTAATACATCTGCCTGCCAACATTAATCCATTAACGTCTTTGGCGATAAGGGCCCGTAACGGTATATCGTATGGCTGGCTTTTTAAGAAGCCTTTGTAATTATGTGAATTTTCAGAATGAAGTTTTGTTAATGCGTGGACATCAAATCCAAATGAAGCTCGACAGACACTATCTTTGTGGCGACGACCTTCAATTACATCTTGTACAGTAACTGTATATAATCCATGAATCCGACGACCTTCCCTTGTTCCGATTTGCTCAGCTGTACTTATTATCCTGATATTCTCCCAAATGCCACCATTATTTTTCAAAGCTTCAACAGTTTGCCAAACCTCTTTGCGTCCTATTAATGTAGCTTTCGAAACATCATCGGCATTGATTGCAGAGTAGCCATATTCATGATTAGCCATTATTTTGAACAAATTGTTTGAAATTGGATGGATACTTGGACTTCTGTAAGACGGTTCAAATCCACCATTCTGTATGGCTGTCAATAAATTCTTCTTACTTTCAGCCATTCCAATGCCCGACCAAAGTGAATAATCCTTTATATCATCAAAGTTTACCCCACCAATAATCGCCAACAAACTAAATGGTTGAGTTAATCCATTATTCGCAGTATCTCCGAAATCAAAACCACATCCTGATAAAGCGGCCAAATCTCCATCGCCGGTAGCATCAATAAATATACTTGCGTTCCAGGCTTCACGCCCCGATTTAGATTCAGTTATAGCATGAGTTAACCTGTAGTTTTCTGTGATAGCATTACAAACCCTGGTATGAAATCGTATAGTTACCCCTGCTTCTATACAAAATTCTTCCAGCAATAGTTTCATGGACTCCGGATCGAAACTATAAGCACCTTCGATATCAATCGAACATTCTGCTCCTCTTTTTCTTAATTCATGGAGAATCTCGTTAAGTAGCCCACTCTTATTTTGATAATCTATAATCCAGGTTAACAAGCCTGATGTCCAAACGCCACCCAAACAACCATTTGCTTCAATAAGCATGGTTTTTGCACCCGATCGTCCTGCCTCTATGGCTGCTACAACTCCAGCAGGACCTCCACCGCAGACTATTACATCAAATTTCCCTTTAACCGGAGTAAAAAGATTTTCTTTCTTGACATGATCCGATTCTGATTTATATGATTCCCCTGAAGCAGGGAGTATCGTTGATGACAATAAAGTTCCAATTCCTCCTATTCTTATAAATTCCCGTCTTTCCATTGATCTTTATTTATTCTTATTGTGATAAATATTCGCTGAAGCTCAATTTCAAGAAATTACTGGGCAATCTTCATTTTATCTTTCATTAATGGATATCATTGCTGTCCCATTAAAATTTAAATATGTTCTTTGAAATATTTGAAATTTAGCTAATTATAGCGATTATCAGAGCGAACGGACTTGAATTTTAGCTTTGCATCAGATTAATCTGATAGC
>JAVEYG010000083.1:0-5564 GCA_034003625.1 Prolixibacteraceae bacterium
TGGTTCATGTAATTTTTGAAAGTTTTTATATGCACGGAATTTTTACGAATTTTGTGTAGTGGGAAAATTTTATACTTAAAACGATGCGTAGGTCAGAATATTACCAAAAGATTGACCTGTACCTTGATAATGAATTGACAGGGGCAGAGTTGGATGAGTTCAACGTAGAGATGCTGATCCATTCGGGTCTGACAGAGGAAGTTGAATTCCACAGGGAAGTACAGGAAGCAGTTCAGGAGAAGGAAGTCATGGAGCTTCGCGCTACGCTGGGGCATATCATGGGGGAGCCGTCTTTTGGGGAGGATTTGGTGCAAGAAGTGGTGTCGGAATACATGGATTATAATTTTGGCTTGTCAAACGAATTTTCCTCATTGAGAGAGTTTTTCGGCCCGTTGGGGCGAAATGAAATAAACCGTTTGTCACACAGCCTGCCAAGAATCCATATATTTCAACACGAAATTGCAGCCAAAGAAAATATTCACCAGTTCTATAAAGAACAATTTCAGGGCGCAGAAAGTGAGGAAGATTTACTTTCTCCGGCAGATGAGGCAATTGTTGCTGAAATCAGGAACGCATTACAGGAAAACGACATAACAGAACTTCGAGCCAACCTGGCGCAAATAGCACAAGGCATACCGGAACACCGGCGAAGTGAAGAAGACATAGAAAAGTATTTGAGCCATGAGATGGAACCCTTTGAAATGGCTGATTTTGAAGAGGAACTTGCATTTAATCAACGGTTGGAAGCAGATATTCAGTTCCACCGGGAAGTGGAAGCGGCGCTCATGGAAACCGGGATTATGGAACTTCGGGCGAGCTTAGATAAAATACAAGGAATTGAACATTCCGTTGCAGGACGTGCGGAAGATATTGAGCGGTACCTGCACGATGAATTAGAACAGGAAGAACTTTCGGTATTTGAAGAAGAACTGACTGAAAACCCGCTTCTGGCAGCCGAAGTAGCCATGTACAAGGAAGTTGATATTGCCTTAGAGGAGAAAGAGATAATATCTTTACGTTCTGCTCTCGAAGCGATAGGGAAAGAAACACGGAAAAACAATCAGCAGGCGATACGGATGCCAAAGTCAAGAGTAGCTGTCGCCTCTATCGCTGCTTCCCTGATCCTGCTCTTAAGTATCGGAGGCCTCCTGACAAAACAAACAATATCCGAAAACGATTTATATACAGAATATTACCAGCCATACCAAGGAGCGGGTATAGTCAGGTCGGGCAATGCAACAATGGACCAAGCCTTAACAGTTGCCCTGCAGAAATACAATGCACGCGAATACGAATCGGCGCTAAAACTGTTCCAGGAGGTAATTGCAAACGACGAGGGAAATCCCGTAGGGCACTTCTTTTCAGGGGTATCGTACCAGGAAACAGGCCGGTTTAGCAAGGCAATAGAAGAATACAAAATAGTGGTCAAAGACAGGGATAACCTGTTCGTGGATCAAGCTGAATGGTACATTGGTTTGTGTTATCTCCAGTCCCAGGATCGTAAAAAAGCATACCGTCAACTGGACAAGATAGCAAAAAGTAACAGCTATTACAGCCGTAAAGCAGAGGCCATCATCCGGAAATTAAAACCGGTGGAATAAAAAAGCCGGAAAACAGAAGAAGAGCAATATAAAATTTGAAGCAAATAAAAAGACAATACTTAGATTTTAATGGTTAATACTTAAGTTCCTGAATTTATTAACGTTCAAAAAGAAAGGATTATAAAGTAAATAAAGAAAAAGTGGTTATAAGAAAATTCCTGATTATCCTGTTCAAACCTATCAAGGTTTTCTGAGACCACAGAAAAGTAAGAAAAAGCAATAAAAAGACATAGGTCTACGGATCCTCGCCAAGGCGGGGATTTGGTGTTTATACCTGTATGAAACAACTGATTTTATCTGAATGTAACAAGAAGCTGGTTGGCTTTGGATATCATGAAACGAGAAACAACCCGTACCGCCCAGTCTCTGCCGGCGCCCGTTACACAACAGCCAGTTCGGTCAGGCGGTTATACTTGTTTCGGTA
This sequence comes from Prolixibacteraceae bacterium, assembly GCA_034003625.1. Lineage (GTDB taxonomy): Bacteria > Bacteroidota > Bacteroidia > Bacteroidales > Prolixibacteraceae > GWE2-42-39. The sequence continues at coordinate 2,026 of JAVEYG010000083.1, forward strand.
TTCCACAGGAGTGAGACCTGTAATTTTTTTAAAGGTGGCCCGGAATGCTTTGGTATCGGTGTAGCCAACTTCGAGCATCACCTCATTGATGTTTTTACGACTGGTCTCAAAACTACGTTTGGCCGCTTCCACTTTTACCCGCTGAATGTATTCCAGTACCGAATTGCTCGTTGCCTGTTTGAAACGACGTTCAAAACTGCGACGGCCAACGGCCACTTCTCCGGCCAGTTCTTCCACTGTTATTTTCTCATCTATTTTTTTCTCGATGTATTCTTGTGCCACTTTTATCGCTTCGTCGTTATGCCCCTTTTGTCCTTTAAACATGGCAAACAGCGATTGGTTATTCCGGTCGATATCGATGGCAAAATATTTTGAAATCAAAATGGCGGTTTCCCGGTCGGTGAATTTTTCCACCAGGTGTAGCAACAAGTTCCAGTACGAGTTTGCCCCACCGCTCGAATAAATCCGGTTTTCTTCGGTCACAATGCTTCCGTCCTGCACGGCCACTTCCGGAAACATTTGATGGAAACGATTGATAAACGCCCAGTGGGTAGAACATCTTTTCCCGTTTAGCAATCCTGTTGAAGCCAATAAAAACACACCAACACAAAGTGACGCAATTTCTGCTCCGCGTTGATACTGTTCTACAATCCACGGCACCATTTTTTTATTGGCTTCTAAGGCATGGAAAATATCGCCAAACAGGGCTGGAATAATAATCAAATCGGTACTGCGGACTTCTTTCAACAATTTATCCGGATGCACAGAGTAAACCCCCCCGCTGAGTTTTACTACTTTCTTTAACCCGACCAGTTCAATACAAAACAGCGGAGCTTTTCCTGCCTCATTTAAAAACTGGTTGACAGCGCTAAAACAATATCGTGGGTCGGCAATAGCCTGAATTACCGAACTTTCAGGTACAAGAATGGATACAGTCTTCATCTGTTATATTTTTAAATACATGGTTTATGATGGATCGACCAAATATAAAAATAATCCTGTCGCAAATCGCCCTTCATTTGTCATTTTTGTGTATCCATACTTTAGCTAAATCGATATAAATTTGAGGTATACAGAATGAGATATTTGTGACAATTAAAAAATATGACAATGGCAACAGAAGGGAAAACAAAAATTACCGTAGCAACCGTGGTCAATGCCCCGGTTGAAAAAGTATGGAACCACTGGGTTGATCCGAAACATATTGTATGCTGGAACAATGCGTCGGACGACTGGCATACGCCCAGGGTAGAAAACGATTTGCGGGTGGGCGGAAAATTTCTTTCGCGCATGGAAGCAAAAGATGGCAGCGTAGGATTTGATTTTACGGGCGAATACAACCGGGTGCAGGTATTTGAACAAATTGATTATACCATGTCGGACGGACGTGAAGTACGGATTTCTTTTTCGTTCAGGAACGGCCAAACGACTGTAAAAGAAACATTTGATGCAGAACAGCTTAACCCGTCAGAAATGCAACGGGCGGGTTGGCAGTCCATCCTCGATAACTTCAAAAGGTATGTCGAAGCATCCCGTGAAATGGAAAAACTGCATTTTGAAATTGTCGTCAATGCCGGGGCTGAAAAAGTATATAAAGCCATGCTCGACGATCAAAATTGGCGTGAATGGACCGCAGTGTTCAACCCTTTGTCACATTTCAAAGGTTCGTGGGAAAAAGGTTCCAAAATCCTGTTTCTGGGAACTGACCGGGACGGAACAGAAGGTGGCATGGTTAGTCGGATCAGGGAAAATATCCCCAACCGTTTCATCAGCATCGAGCATGTCGGGATCGTTCAAAACGGGCAGGAGATCATGAGTGGCCCGGAAGTTGATGAATGGGCGGGCGCCCTTGAAAACTATTCATTTACAGAAGAAAACGGCAAAACCCTGCTTTCGGTTGAAACAGATAGTAACGGGAATTTCATTGCCTATTTCAGGGAAACATGGCCCAAAGCCCTGGAGCTTCTGAAAACAATATGTGAACGTTAATTCAAACCAGACAGGAGATGTGGTAACCGGAAGAGCCGTGATGAAACAACTATGGCCTATTAGAAGGATACACGGGGACCACGGTAAACAAACTGAACAGACCAACTGTTTTTAAAGGATGACAACCAAAGCAAACAAGACTTAAAATCAAAATTATGGCAACTGTAAGCACGTATCTTAATTTTTCCCGAAATACGGAGGAAGCATTTAATTTTTACAAATCCGTTTTCGGAACAGAGTTTATGGGAACAGGCATCATGCGTTTCAGGGATATCCCGCCTACGAATGAGAATGATTCTTCCCAGCCGGAAGGAGAAGAAGGGGACTTAGTGATGCACGTATCGCTGCCTATTCTTGGCGGACATGTGCTGATGGGAACCGATGCGCCGGAATCAATGGGTTTTAAGGTAAACATGGGAAACAATGTATATATTAACCTTCAGCCCGATACGCGGGAAGAAACCCGACGGCTATTCCATGCGCTTTCCGAAGGCGGAACGGTAGAACAGGATTTGCAGGACATGTTCTGGGGAGATTACTACGGAAGCTGCAGAGACAAATTCGGCGTGCAATGGATGTTTAATTGTTCGGAAAAACAGAAATAGGCCCAATATCATGAAAAATCAGATTTATCCGTGCCTTTGGTTCGACGGAAAGGCAAAAGATGCGGCAGAATTTTATTGTTCTGTTTTTGATAATATGGTTATTACAAATGAAAATCCGATAGTTGTTACCATCGAGTCAGCCGGACAGAAATTCATGCTCCTGAATGGCGGCCCGCAGTTTGTAATCAACCCGTCTGTTTCTTTTTTCGTGTTGTATGAAAACCGGGAGGAACTTGACAAAATTTGGGAAAAACTTGAGAAGGGCGGTTCTGTTCTGATGGCGCTGGATAAATATGACTGGAGTGAACGATACGGCTGGCTACAGGACCGGTTTGGCGTAAGCTGGCAGTTGTATCTTGGGAACAGGAAGGATGCCGGACAAAAGGTTGTTCCGTCGCTGATGTTTACAGGCCAACAGGCAGGGAAAGCCGAAAAGGCCATTCAATTTTACACTTCCGTTTTTGCTGATTCGTCGATAACCGGTATCTTGAAATACATGCCGGGCGATGGAGACGTGGAGGGAACCGTGAAACATGCGCAATTCAATCTAAACCAAATGACTTTCATGGCCATGGACAGTTCGTTCCCCCATTCGTTCGGGTTCAACGAAGCCGTTTCGTTTGTTGTGGAATGTGAAACACAGGAAGAAATAGACTATTATTGGGAAAAGCTCTCGGCAGTGCCGGAAGCCGAACAATGCGGCTGGCTGAAGGACCGTTTTGGAATTTCCTGGCAGATCATTCCCTCAATACTGGAAAAACTTATGAGCGACCCTTCCCGTTCACAACGGGTGGTTGATGCGTTTCTCCAAATGAAGAAATTCGAAATAGATAAACTGCTTAACGCCTGAAAGGTCTTCCATACCGGTTAATGAACTTGTTCCCTGTTAAAATTTTTCTTTATTTAAAGGAATATCGAACAGGAAAATATTACAAAAGCCATTAT
>JAVEYG010000084.1:0-5444 GCA_034003625.1 Prolixibacteraceae bacterium
CCCAGAAACTCGTCATAAATGGCCCGGAATTTTTTCTCGTTGTACATGTCGTTTGCTTTGAAGTAAACAGCAAACTTAAAGACCGGCATGGAAAATTAAAAGACGCAGTTCAGCGAATGCTTACTGTATATTGAACTGGGGACAGGCGCTTTTTACAGAAACTGGCGCATGATTGATGTTTATGAGAGAGACCCCGTTTATTCTGATGGGTTACCTTCTTCCTACCAGATGGACTACCTGAATGCAGTTGGATATACCATTTCTATCGGAGGGATTCTTCAGCTTAAGGAAAAACTGGCTTTGAGCCTGCGCAGTGTTTATCAAAACGACAGCAATGGGGATACTACTTTTTTTATAAGGATGGGATTGCTTGTTGAGTTTTAATTTTTCAGGATGAGAAATTTATTATTAATACTTGCTTTTCCCTTATCAATTCATGGGTTGGCCCAGACAGAGAAACGGGGCAATATGGCTAATTTCGGTGCAGGCCTGGCTTACTATGGCATTACAACTCCAAATTTTAGCTGGAATGGTAGTTTCCATGAAGTTGAAGTAACAATGGGATTCGCACTAAAGGAAAAATAGCTTTAGGATATGGGACAGATGTAACCCCGGCTGTCATCAAAGAAGCCTATATCAATTATCGCCCCGGCGAACGGTTAATGAAAACCATGAACGAGTCGGGAATAATTTAAAAGCCCAGCTCCAGTTCCGCGTTTACCGGCAGGTGGTCCGACAGGGCGACCCGGGGCGTTTCGGTTGAGATACATTTCCATTGTTCACCGGGGAAACAGAAAATATAGTCGATTTTCGATTTCGGGGCATTGGCCGGAACGGTAAAGTCGGAATTGGTTACCTGTTTCCAGGCGGCCATTCCCTGGCTGATTTCGGGCGAACCGGGCTTCGCGTTGAAATCGCCGCACACGATCATCGGGTAGGGGTTGCCTTTCAGTTCTTCATTCAATGCTTTTACCTGTTCCTGCCGCACCGATGAAATGGTGTAGTCGAGATGGGTGCATACGAAGGTCAGCAACTGCCCGTTGTCCAGTTCAATATTGCTGTACAACATGGCTCGCTGTTCTTTCGCACCTTCAGGATAAGGCAGCATGATACGGCGTGTTTCAACAAAGGGAAATTTCGATAAAATGCCGATCCCGTAATAGCCCCCTTCGTGGGGGATGGTTTTGGCATACGCGGTAAGCATGCCGGTGCGAAAGCCCAGTTCGGTAATAAAATCTTTCCCGTTTTGATGTGGCGCCCTCGGGCGGTGTGTTTTTACATCCACCTCCTGCAAAGCAACGATGTCGGGGTTCTGACTTTTAATGAACCCGGCCAGTTCCTCCAGCGAAGCCAGTTCCCCAAAACGGAGGTTATAACACAATATTTTCAGTTTTACCGGTTCGTTGCTTTTGCTTTCCTGCGCCTGTAATTGCGGAATAAATAAAATGAATTGAATGGCGATTAGGAGAAAAAATATTCTTTTTGAGTTCATCGTTTTTAAATTTATAATTTTTCAATTTTTATATCATAACATGAGATTCCATCTGTCCCGACAGCGACTTCTTTGTGTTCCCGAACAATCCATTTCGGGCCTGTTATTACAAATATAATCTGGTTCGCCTTTCCGTCCGTGCTTTCAATGATTTCAACACGATAATTCCCTTCCGGGAATGCGGTTTTTAATTTATTCTGAAGCGTTTTTGCGGCAACTCCGGCCAACACCGTTTTATCATCTAACTTTTCTTTTATTGTTGCTGCGCCTGTTGTCAATTGATTTTCGTTTTCAAAAGAAATGGATGTAAAAGTCATGTTGATGGAACCAGTGGCAGTTACCATTGTTACAGGGACAGTAAAATGGTTGCACCCTTCGCTTACCGGGGTATTCTTCATTTCAGCAATTGTATGCCCGATAAGTATGCCGGAGCCTTCGACCCGCGTACCGGAATAGCGGTTCCATGCAAAAACCGGTATTTTTACAGTTTCCGCGGCAATGGGAACCATCGGGTTCAGTATTTCAGTTGAATTGTAAACGGCATCGACCCGGTGAAGCACGGCAACCTGGTTTTGGTTGGCATGAATCCGGCTAATCACGGCAGAGTAATCGTCTGTTTTAAAAAGTTTTTCGTTGCTGAGGCGCGAATAAAACTGGATGGAAACCGTATTGTTTTTCTCCCATTCGGGCAAATCCGGCACCGGATCGTTTTCTTTTCCACAGGAAACAAAAGCCCAAACAATGGCCGCCAGTAAAATCAGGATATTTGTTTTTTGCATTTTTCTGATTATTGAAATTCGACTTCTGCTACAATGGGACAATGATCGGAAATACCCGTCCGGGCAATAACCTGGTAACTGATCGTCCGGCATTTTTCCTTCGGATAGCCAAACAGGTAATCAATTTTGCTGGTCGGGTCGTTGGGAGAAGTCGGATCGTTGTTACAAAACCGTTTCCATTGCTGCATCTCGTTAGCGATGGTACCTGTTTCCGGTTTTGCATTAAAATCGCCCCCGACAATGATTGGCATATCCTCTTTCAGAAGAAAGGTATTCAACGCACTGGCCATCACTGAACCGATGGCATCGGTGGAATGGTCGAGATGGGTGCTGGCAAACCGGATGTCCTGACCGGAAGGGAGCCTGATTTCAGTTATCAGAACAGCCCTCTGTTCTTTTGTCCCGGTTGGGCTTGGCAATGGTTCGGTTTTTACCGATAAAAAAGGATATTTTGAAAGCACTGCTATACCATACTCGCCTCCCTGGTAGAAAATCGTCCTTCCGAAAACCGGGAACATGTTCAAAGCAGCGCCCAGCTTCGTCAGAAAATCAATGCCCGTATTGCGGGTTGTTTTGTAATCCAGTTCCTGTAACGCAATAATGTCGGGTTGATATTGCCTGATCAGGTTCGCAAACGGTACAACCGAATACTGGGTTAATTCACCTGACCGGCAAACATTAAAACTCATTATTTTTAAACGGAAAGGACCTGTTTGTGCATTGCTTTCACCAGAAGCAAGCAAGAAACAGCACAAAATAAACAGGCCAGTTTTATACCACTTTGACCATCTACTATTTTCCATCTTTTGTGTTTTCTTCGGACGTTTTTAATGCCGTATTTATTTTTTCAATTTGCCTGAAACCAGTGTCTTGTTAACGATCAAATGATGGCTTTTCATTTTGACCCCCAGTAATCGGGAAAAGAATCTGCAACTTATAGTGTAAAAAACATGAGACCCTATACTACGTTCAGGGTGACAAAACCAAGATAACACGACACTTGTTTACTTTTCTGTGCAAAACTCTGTGAAGAGGCTGTCCAAAAAGTCTGGAATAGAGTCATCCCGAACTTGTTTCGGGATCTCACCGATCTAATAATCAGACCCTGAAATAAATTCAGGGTGACGCGAGTTGCGGATTTTAGAACTTTTTGGACAGCCTCTTTTTGAGGACCCTTTTTATTTTTTCAAATTATTACAGATTAATTCCCATCATTGGTAGCTCCATTCTCCCAACCTGGATTTTGTACCAGTTGCGGATTTTTGTTCAATGCGCTGACCGGAATGGGATAAAAATATTGTTTAGGGCCCCACACCTTCTTCGAGTCGTTGTTTGTGTACCAGGCCAGATAATACCCGGTGCCATCACCGGCAGCATGTACCTGAATAATCGTCGCTGCAGGATCGGTACTTACCTTTACTTTATACAGGTTTGCATTATTGGAAAGGGCTATCGCAGCTGCCAACCCATCATTATCGGTATAATAAATCACGTCGTGGGATCCATTGTGGTCAACGTCCAATGGCTGGTTAATACCGGGAATGTACATGCCCGTCCAACTCTTTTTAAACAAGTCGCCACGTTTCCAGCGCCGCAGGTCATCGAAACGGAACCCCTCGAACATTAATTCGACGGCACGTTCACGGCGGATTTCCAGAATTACAGGGTCGCTGATATTTGGAAAGTAAGTGCTTTTCAGATACGGATCAACCACCGTCGGTTTGGTGGTCAGCCCTCCGGTGATTCCCGCCCGTGCCCTTAGTTTACCAATGGTCGCAGCCCAGTCGGCATCGGTAAGCGTTCCCTGCTCGGCTTTCGCTTCAGCATAGTTAAGCAACACTTCTCCGAAGCGGACTAACTGAATGGCGTGAGTGCTTTCGCTCTGGCTATCGCCAATGGTCGCATCCACACAAAGTTTAATCGGCTGATAACCCAAACGGGCATAACCGCTATATACAGGTAAGGCAATATTCCCTTCGCGTATATACCCCGGATAACGGAGCGTTGCGCTCAACCGGGTATCCCGGTTTTGAAATTCTTCATAAAAATCCTCATACTCCCATCCGGCACGGTTCGTGTAAGGAGTCCCGTCTTTTTGCAGATAGGTACAAATAAACGGACGGATCAGGTTCAATCCGGTCCCATAAGTTTCCGAAGTCCACCGCCAGTTGGCATTGTGTTTAACACCCAACGCGGCGCTGGAAGCAATGGCCAGCATCGTTTCTGAAGTAGGAGGATTATTACTGGTAAATAAGGCACGGTAATTACTATTTAACGATTTGCCTGATTGTTGCATTACAACGGATGCGGCATCCTCTGCCCGTTTCAACCAGATACCAGATGAAGTGGCAAGATTCAGGTTATGATATTTACGGAAAGTGCCTTCAAACAAAGCAACACGCGAAGCAAAGGCATAAGCCACCCATTTCGTTACCATTGTGCATTGTGTCGCATCCGTAGCCCGCGAGATGTTTTGGGCTGCAAACATCAGGTCTTCATATACTTTTTCCATTACCAGTTCACGCGAGTCGCGGGTACCATACAGGATTTCTTCCTCATTCGGGTTCAATGGATGATCGACCCAGGGAACATCGCCAAAACGCCGGACCATATCATAATAAAACCAGGCACGGAAAAAACGGGCCAGGCCGATATAATTGTTCCTGACACTTTCCGAAACAGCAGGATCGGTACAATTAACAATGAAGTAATTGATGTTGCGCAGATCAGACCAGCTCCAACCGGAGGAATTATTTTCACTATAGGCATTTAACAAGGTAAATCCACTCAGTGTATTCGTAGCGCCGTAATCAACCAACGATTGCTCGACAATGGACTGATCGGTTGCATTGGGGAACATATCATAAAACGACATCGAATAGGCTTTCATCCCTTCTTCTGAACTAAATATGGCGTTCTTGTCAATGGATGTAATAGCCGGTTCGTCCATCTCACAGCCAAAATTCAGAAAAGCTATTGTTAACAGGAGTAATATATACTTTTTCATATTTCTTTGTTTTTATAGGTTAGTAGGTTAGCGAAATACCAAATGAAACCCACATGACAAAAAAAAGACCCCCAAGAGAATGAAAATTGGGAGCGGTGCGAACGATACCATTTCAAAAGAGGATTTGTAATTTAGTTATGGCATAAGCCAAATAACTAAAAGACAA
>JAVEYG010000012.1:0-100075 GCA_034003625.1 Prolixibacteraceae bacterium
AACTTAAAATGTTACTTTGTTTTTGCATAAGTTATTGAGTTTATAGTTAAAGTCGTCGAAAACTCTAAAAATAATGCTCTTTAGCTTATGCGCTTTGTTCATTGAAACACAAACATAGGGACTTTGATCCCGTTTTCGGTTTCCCACTCATAATTGTCTGAAAGTCGTTTGAAAAATAGTAGGGAAAGAATGTAGGCTTTGTAATCCTCTACTTTATCCCTGAGGATGTCAGCCATTCCAAAAAGTGTACTCCCTAATGCTTGTTTTGATATCATCTGTTTTTTTAATCCTTTTTTTAATAATCCTCAAATTTACTCTTATTCCGTGCGCTGGCAAAAATTTGCTCTTTTGGTTTTTTTGAGATTGGCATTTTGTGGGTGCCAAAAAACCAAATCCTTTCTTATTTTAAATGGTCACTATCGTATTTGTATGCCCGTCTCTCTTTTTCACTTGTTGCTGACCACGGAAGGTATCCGCCTTTCAGTTTGCAAGCCCTAATTTAGACAAACTATCTGAACAAAAGAATGTTTTGGTAAGGCGTATGGTCAGGTTTTATGAACAAGACACTAATAATAAGCCCCTTCGTCCGGATGTTCGGGAGAAGAGAGGCAAAACCATGTGGACCTGACACTATTTTCTCACGACTTATGCTTCAACTGGCTGTTTGTCTAAATTCTAATATCTAAAAATCCGGTTGTAATCTTGTCTTGCTGCTTCACAGCGCTAAACATGAGACCCTTCATTATCTTCAGGGTGACAAAGTACACCTGACCCGACACCATTGTTTCAATGTTGCACGAATGTTTTTCTCAGACAAATATTTTTCGGTTCAAAGGTATTGGATATACAGATAATTTTTATATTTGCCCTGGTCTGTTCTGGTATGTTTTTGGCGATTCAAAAACTGTTGCCCGCGATCAGGCTACCTAAATCACTAAACGGGTTACCATGAAAAAACTTACAATTCTGTTTATTACTTTCTTGTTTGCCGGGTTTGCAAATTCTCAGCAACCTTCCGGTTTTAAATTCTTAAACCCCGATCTTCCAGTCGAGGAACGGGTGGGCGATTTGATCTCGCAAATGACACTGGACGAGAAAATCGGGCAGTTGGTACATACGGCCCCTGCTATTCCGCGTTTGCAGGTGCCGGAATACAACTGGTGGAACGAATGTTTGCACGGCCTGGCACGTACCGGTTATGCAACTGTTTTTCCGCAATCGCTGACCATTGCTTCATCGTTCAATACCGATCTGATTTTCGATGTGGCCACTATTATTTCCGACGAAGCGCGCGCCAAGCACCATGAATACCTGCGGCAGGGGCAGCGCGGGATCTACCAGGGGTTGACCTTCTGGTCGCCAAATATTAATATTTTACGTGACCCACGCTGGGGGCGCGGCCACGAAACGTATGGCGAAGACCCTTACCTGATGGGTGAAATGGGTTCGCAATTTATTCGCGGCCTGCAGGGCGACGACCCAAAATACCTGAAATTAGTGGCTACTTCCAAACATTTTGCGGTGCATTCGGGCCCCGAGGCATTGCGCCATTCGTTCGATACAGATGTGAGCGACCGCGATTTGTACGAAACCTATTTGCCTGCGTTCTACAAAACCGTGACCGGGGCAAAAGTGTATTCGATAATGAGCGCTTACAATCGTTTCAGGGGCGAATCGACCACAGCCCACCCTTTTCTTTTGCAACAGCTTTTGCGCGACCAGTGGGGATTTGAAGGCTATGTGGTATCGGATTGCGGGGCCGTTGCCGACATTTACAAAGGCCATCGCATTATGAAAACGGCAGAGGAAGCGGCAGCCCTCAGTATAAAAAGCGGTTGCGACATCAACTGTGGCAATACGTTCAGTCATCTGGGCGAAGCGGTAAAAAAAGGCTATGCAAGCGAAGCCGATATCGACCTGGCTCTAAAACGGATTTTCACGGCCCGTTTCAAATTAGGAATGTTCGATCCGGTTGAAATAGTACCGTATGCACAAATTCCGTATGCCGCCCTTTGTTCCGACTATCACCATGAAATGGCCCGGAAAGCGGCTCAGGAAAGCATTGTTTTGCTGAAAAACAAAGAAAATATTCTTCCATTTTCAGGAGAAAAAATTAAAAAACTGGCGGTTATCGGCCCGAATGCCGACAACTGGGAGGCGCTGATCGGCAATTACAACGGAATGCCCAAAAACCCGGTAACCGTACTGAAAGGCCTTCAGAATAAATTGTCGCCTGAAACAGAAATCGCATATAGTCTGGGAACTGATTTGGCGGAAGGAATCCACAACTTGCAGGTTATACCATCGTGTTACTGGCAAACCGAAGATGGCCGTCAGGGGCTGACCGGTGAATATTTTGCTAATAAAAATTTTGAGGGACAAGCGTTGTTTACCAAAACAGAAGATAAAATCGACTTTTACTGGGAACAGGGAACGCCCGACCCGCGCATGAAAGACGATGATTATTCGGTTCGCTGGACAGGTTATTTGGTCCCGCCGGTATCGGGAACGTATCAGTTGGGCAGCTGGATCATGTCGGGAGGCCGCGTGTTTCTGGATGGCGAGCAGTTGTTTAAGGTGCGGGCCGAACATCATGCCATGTACCAGGAGAAAACAGTTGACCTCCAGGCCGGGAAAAAATACAAGGTAGTATTTGAATATTACAATTTTATAGGCGATGGCGACGCCGAGCTCTTGTGGGCTATGCCCCGGCGGAACCTGCTGCCCGAAGCGGTTGAAACTGCCCGATCAGCCGATGCAGTGGTGCTTGTTTTGGGTTTGTCGCAACGTATTGAGGGGGAAGAAATGCCGGTTAAACTGAAAGGTTTTGAACGGGGCGACCGCACGTTACTTGATTTGCCGGATAATCAACAGGAGTTACTGGAAGCGGTAGCTGCCACCGGAAAACCGGTTATCTTGGTCATTATGGCCGGAAGCGCTATTTCGGTAAACTGGGCGCAGGAGCATGTCGATGCCATTTTGTATGCCGGTTATCCCGGCGAAGAAGGCGGGAATGCCATTGCCGATGTGTTGCTCGGCGATTACAACCCTGCCGGGCGTTTGCCGGTAACCTATTATAAATCGGTTGACCAGCTGCCCCCGTTTGAAGATTACAACATGGCAGGCCGCACTTACCGCTATTTTAATGATGAACCGTTGTATCCATTTGGATATGGGTTAAGCTACACCACTTTTAGTTATTCCGGATTGAAACTTCCGGAAACCGTAAAAGCAGGTGAAACAGTGCCGGTTTCGGTTATCGTGACAAATTCAGGCAAAAAAGACGGCGACGAAGTGGTGCAATTGTACCTGACCGATGAAAAAGCATCGACACCTCGCCCTATACGCCAATTGGAAGGTTTCAAACGCATCCGTCTGAAAGCAGGCGAAAGCAGAACGGTTGAGTTTTTGCTCAATGCCCGCCAGTTGTCGATCATCGATAAAAAAGGCAACCGCAGCATTGAACCCGGCTGGTTTGGCATCTCGGTAGGAGGGGAGCAACCTGGTTTTAGTGGGTATTTGAACGCATCAACCACCGAAACCGTTTCCGGCAGGTTTAAAGTCTTGGGGACCACACATTTTGAGATTAAATAAGCATGTACGAAACACGTTAGATTGTGTTAGCCCGGTAGCAATGCCGGGCTTTTTTATGGGATCAATACCCGATTTATACGACCGCTGTTATGGGTCGGGCTTTCTTGTTGTTTGTCAGTGACTATATTTGTCATTTAATCCTACCCCGTTCAATATCTGTTGTTTATATTTCTCAATTCTGTTTATTCTTGTTTGTGATTGTTTTGGTTGTGAAAAATAAATAATGTAGCCCCTTTGTCGTCCTGATGTCAATGAATAAAAGGCTTTTTCCAATGCGGGGTCTTTTTCAAATGTTTGTAACAGTTCATCGGGGATTGCTTCAGGATTTTTCTTTAATTCACTTTTTACTCCTGATTTCTCAATTTCTACCGCTTCCAGTATGTATTCTTTCAATTTTTCCTGTTGTTCAATGATTTGGTCAGGATTGGTGAATTTAATCAATCTCGCAGATTGTGAATTTTCTCCTTGTTGCTGCAAAATCTTGTATGGATCTTTCAATAAAGCGCCTTTAAAGAAACTAAGTGAGGCATAGTTTTTAAATGCACTTACTATTGCAATATTTTTATTGTCTGAAGTATAACAGGGAACCCCCCATTTTATTTTTTCAGTCAGGCCACATTCCAATACGATTTGTCTAAGCATTTCTAATTCCTCTCGCCAGTTATTGACTTTGCATTGAGGGGTCCCCCCATATTTGCAACGCATACAACCGTCAACAAGATATTTATCTACCTGTGGATTTAATTCTATCTTCATTGCTGTGTGATTCGTAATTTTCTGTCAGCTGGTCGTAAATACCAAGAAATTATAGTTAAAAATAGAAGTAAAGTTGGGCCAAAATATTCTGTTGCATCATCACTTACCGCAAGGTGGGTAAAAATTGCTCCCGACATCAGGAAGAAAAAGCCTGCATATGCCCATTCTTTTACCAATGGGAATTTAGGCAGAAGGACCGCAATTACTCCCAATAACTTCCAAATGCCAATGATTGTCAGGAAATACCTTGGGTATCCCAATTGTGTCATTTTCTCAACTTCTTCTTCCATTTGGATTAGTTGCACGATTCCGGTTGAAACCATTCCTAAACCAAGCCAGATTGTTGCCACCCAATAGATGATTTTGTCTCTTTTCTTCATTATGATACTATTTTAATTTGTTTACGATTTCTTGTAGCCGGTTATGCGCCATATTGATGCCTTGTGCAAATGGCATTTTGAGCAAATTGTTCCTATCGGCAACCGACTTAAAAACAATTTGCATGGTTAGTTTACTTTTTTGTTCTGTGATTTGCTCAAAATCTAAATATTCAAGTTGAACAGGAAAAGGTGTGTTTTCCATTTCAAAGGTCCGTGTGATATTTTCGTTTGGAATGAACTTGTGAATGACACCGTTTGCCTTAAACAGCACATTTCCTTGTGCATCGGTAGTTTCAAATTGATAACTTCCGTGCGGTTTACTTTCCATTTTCAGGACTTTATTTCCCATCCATTGTTCCACAAGTTCAGCTTCCGTGTATGCTTTGAAAAGTAAGTTCACGGGCAAATCAAATTCCCGTGTAACCATTATGTCTTGTTTGCCGTCTTCGGCATATACCTTTGTTTTTCGTTCCATCTTATTCGTTATTTCGATTTATATGTTTTCATTAATGCTTCTAATTTATTGAATCTGTCGTCCCACATTTTTCGGAATGGTTCAATAAAGTCAGCCACTATTTTCATTTTGTCAGCATTGAGGTGATAGTAAATTTCCCGTCCCTGCTGTTCTTGTTTTAATAACTCACACTCTGTCAGAATTTGCAGATGTTTGGAAATTGTTGGTCGTGCTGTGTCAAAGTTTGATGCGATAGCTCCTGCTGTCATTGATTGCGTTGCAAGCAACAGAAGGATAGCCCTTCTTGATGGGTCAGCTATGGCTTGAAAAACGTCTCTTCTTAAATTCATTGTGAAGTTATTTGACTACAAATATATGAGTAGCCAAATAACTACGCAAGTAATTTTAACTTTTTTTTGTGGATCGGAAATTACCAGAAATGTGGTTCAATTTTATTGTAGTGTCGGTCTTATAGCCTAACAGATATACATATCAAAAAGGTAGCTGCAAATTACTCGCGGAAAACGTGCCGCCCTTAAATCCTGAAAATATGGATTGTTTCGGGATTTATTACTTTAATGCGCCTTTCCCTGTAGGGATTATCCGATGTTGGTAAACACTACCTGTACATCTTCGTCGTCTTCTAATTTATCGAGCAATTTTTCAATGTCGGCCAGCTGTTCTTCGGTAAACGAAACCGGGGTGGTGGCAAAACGTTGCAGGTTCGATTTAATGATCTGGATGCCCTTTTCTTCAAGCGCATGGGCCAGTGTGCCGAAATTGGTGTAGTCGCCCGTCGCCACCACCGTATTTTCATCTACTTCAATTTCTTCCAGACCGGCGTCGATCAGTTCCAGTTCCAGTTCTTCAATGTCTATTCCGACAGGTTTTTCAAACTCAAAAACGGCTTTTCTGTCAAACATAAACTCAAGCGAACCGGTAGGGACCAGGCTTCCGCCCACTTTGTTAAAATACGATTTCACATTGGCAACTGTACGGGTGGTGTTGTCGGTGGCACATTCCACAAAAATCAGTACGCCGTGCGGGCCTTTGCCTTCGTAGTTTACCTCGATTATATCGGCAGCATCTTTGCCACTGGCCCGTTTAATGGCTGCTTCAATATTATCTTTGGGCATGTTTTCGGCTTTCGCATTCTGGATAGCTGTTCTCAGTTTGGCATTCATCTCAGGATCAGGGCCGCCTTCTTTTGCCGCTACCTGTATGGCTTTCGACAATTTTGGAAATACGCGCGACATATGTCCCCAGCGTTTCATCTTTGCAGCTTTGCGATATTCAAATGCTCTTCCCATGATCGTGTTTTATTATGTATTACGGAATGTTTTGTACGTTTTGAATTTTCGGCAAAAATACAAATTCGTCGTTTATTGCATCCGGTATATCTGTTTTTTTTCAGATAATGCAAATTGTTTCTTCGTAAATGGAAAGATATTTCTGTTGGCTAAAGTGGAAGGGCTAAAAAAAGGCTGTCCCCTGACAGCCTTTTCGTCCCGTGTGACGGGAAACTAACCTAAACCAACTAAACCTAATAAACCATGAGCCCGTCAAAGGTAGATGCCTGTAATCGTTTTGTACCACAGGCCTTTGACTTGCCAAGTAAATTATACTTTAAAAATCTTTATTGAACGTATTTTTATCTCAGGGGCAAATATATCAAAAATATATATGAAATATCAAAGGGGGTCCAGATTAATTAATTGAATTTTTTCAACCGTTTATTCACCTCTCGCCCGGTTTTTATCCGGTCTCTCTGAATATGTTGGTAAAAATGTGAAAGACATTTATAAAGAATGCTGAAATATTATCATCTTTATCCTGAGATTAAACGTCGGGGAGATGAAAATTAAATGTGTATTCATTTTTTTGCTGGTTGCGCACCTGGCTGTTGCCCAAGCGCCCAAGCGGGAATTTCGTGGTGTATGGGTGGCAACGGTCAATAATGTAGATTGGCCCTCGAAGCCAGGATTAACTGTTGAGCAGCAAAAACAGGAAATAAGGGAGATACTGGATATGCACAAAGCCAACGGGATGAACGCCATTATTTTCCAGGCGCGCCCTGCCGGTGATACCTTCTTTCCTTCGCAATATGAACCCTGGTCTCAGTATCTCACCGGTGTTCCGGGGAAAGCCCCGGACCCATATTACGACCCGTTGCAGGAATGGATTGACAGGACCCACGAGCGGGGTATGGAATTCCACGCATGGTGCAACCCTTACCGGGTTTCCCAGAATGCCGGTAAGCCCCTGGCTGGCAACCACGTTGCATTCAGTCATCCGGAGTGGATTCTGAAGTACGGCAACAAACTGTATTTCGATCCGGGAAACCCCGAAGTGAGGGCATTTCTGGTTAAAGTGATCACCGATATGGTTTCACGGTACGATGTTGATGCGATTCATTTTGATGATTATTTCTACCCGTATAAAATAGCCGGGGAAGAATTCCCGGACGAACCGTCTTTCCGTTTGTACAACACTCAGGGTTTTGCCGATCGTGACGACTGGCGAAGGAACAATGTCGATCTGGTTATTCAAATGCTTTCGGAATCAGTGAAAAAGACAAAGCCCTGGGTGAAATTTGGCATCAGTCCGTTTGGCGTATGGCGCAATCAGGTCGATGATCCCCGTGGGTCGCCTACTTCAGCCGGGACAACCAATTACGATCATTTGTATGCCGATATACTGAAATGGCAGGAACAAAACTGGATCGATTATGTAGCCCCGCAATTATACTGGCAGATTGGGCACCCTGCAGTCGATTTCAAAATTCTGTGCGACTGGTGGGCTGCAAATTCGTATGGAAAAAATGTTTATATCGGTCAGGCTCCTTACCGGATTGATCCCGGATCGACCGTGGAGGCTTGGGCCAAAGGGGGCGAAATAGGGCGACAGATTAGTTATTTGAGGCAAAACCCGAAGGTTTCAGGTAGTATATATTTCAGCAGTAAAAGTTTTAAGGCCGATTTATTTGGACTGAAAGAAGAACTGAGAAATAATTATTACAGATATCCGGCGCTTGTACCGGTAATGCCCTGGATCGACCGGCAGGCTCCGGAAACTCCCCGACTGAAAAAGTCAGGCCGGACTTCCCTTAAATGGAAAAACAAACGTTCCAAAGATGAGATGGGCAAAGCTGTGTGGGCGGTCATTTATATAAATAAAAAGGGAGAGGTTTTTAATCCCGACGAAAGTCTCCTTATTTTTGACATTGTCCCGGGAAATAAGTATAAATTAGTGAGCAATCCGGTGAAGAAACAAAAATACGAAGTCCGCGTTTCGGCGCTTGACAGGAACAATAACGAAAGTAAGCCCTCGAAACCGGTGATTGTAAAATTGTGACACATGTTTCAAGAAGAATTAACCATGATTCGCGATCTTATTCTGAAAAACAGGAGTTACCGGCGATTTGTACAAAATGAGCCAATATCGGTTGAACAGTTGACCAATTGGGTTGAACTGGCCCGCTTTTCTGCTTCGGGACGAAATGCCCAGCCGCTAAAATATGCGTTGACAAATGACGGACCGACCAGCTTGAAGATATTTGAATGCCTGGCCTGGGCCGGCTATCTTACCGATTGGAAAGGCCCGGCAGAAGGGGAGAGGCCGGCGGCATACATTACCATGTTGCACGATATGCGTATTGCCGATAAATATTTCTGCGATGACGGAATTGCGGCACAGAGTATTCTCCTGGGTGCCGTAGAAGCCGGTTTTGGCGGTTGCATCATTGCTTCGGTAAACCGGAAGAAGTTGCGTGAAATATTGCAGCTCCCCGGATATTTTGAAATTATCCAGGTGCTGGCTCTTGGCAAACCTGCAGAAACAGTGGTGATTGATGATGCGAAAGACGGCAACATCAGGTATTGGCGCGACGAACATAGCATTCATCATGTTCCCAAACGGACATTGGATGAATTGATTGTCAGCGTGGGAGGCAAATGATCAACCTCTGGCAAAAAGAGCTTTAATGATATGTGACGCTATTTGAGGGTTTTCTTTTAAGCGCCGGGTCGAATATCCAAACCATTCTTTTCCAAACGGAACGTAAACACGCATCTTATGGCCGCTTGCAACAATCGACCGGCGTAGTTCAGGAGTGACCCCGTAAAGCATCTGGAATTCGTACATGCCGGGCGGAACCTGCTTTTGTTCGATGAGCCTGAACGCCCTTTCAACCAGTTGTTTGTCGTGCGTAGCGATGCCAACATACATTTTCTGGTCGAACATGTACTCTAAATCTTCCATGTAATGATCCTGTATCTCGGTGTACTTTTTGAATGCGATACGTTCAGGTTCCACATAAATCCCTTTGCACAACCTGAAGCTGAGCGGGGTCCCGTTCAGTTGAAAATTTTTCAGATGGGTCAGGTCGCTGATGGTCCTGCGCAGGTATGCCTGTACAACCAATCCTACATGGGCGGGATATTTCCCGAGAAGATCCTTGTAAATTTCAATTTCACTGTCGACACAAGCTGAATCTTCCATATCGATACGCACAAAACTGTTCTTTTCAACTGCTTTTTTTACGATTTCTTCAATGTATGCACGGCAAATGTCTTTGTTTATCAATAGTCCAAACATCGATGGTTTCAGCGAAAAGTTTCCGGCAATATTTTCGGATGTGAAGCGTTCAATGAGGGCGGTGTATTTATCTTTATATTCTTTGGCCTGCCCCAGGTTGTTTACAAACTCGCCAAGAAGGTCAATGGTAACTTCCATTCCCTCGCTGTTCAGTTCTTTTGCAACACGCAGCCCGTCGTCGATTGTTTCACCGGCGATATACCTTTTCGAAAAAATCCAGATCAGCTTTTTCGGAAAATAAGGTACTATGTTTGCAATCGTTTTGTTGATCATATTCTCTCCTGTTTCTACCGATTCCGAATGCTAAATTAGTTTCACGGCAGACTTTTATTCTATGATGTTTATCAAGGTGAATGTATGATTTTGCGCATCTTTTTAACCGATTATTTTTGAAGATAGAACAAAATGGTTTTGACTGTTAAAATTTATTACGTATCTATGCAATCCTGATTTTAATTTTTATTTTTGGCAAAAATTAATTGTTGAGATTCTTATGAAAAAATCATCGTTGATTGTTAATGTTGTCATGGCCGTAGCCATTGTTTTAATGTATATTTTGTATTTTACTTCTGGTAAATCAGGTGGTTCAGCTTCTGAACCTGGAGAAAAACAGGATGGGAACCAGGACCGGTTAAAAATTGCTTACGTTAAAGTTGACTCCCTGATTGTGAATTATGATCTGGCCCAGGTGTTACACGATGGTTTTACACAGAAACAGGAAGCATATACGAAAGAATATGCCAGCAAACGTACCCAATTTGAAGAACAGGCTGTAGCTTTCCAGGAAAAAGTACAGAGGGGCGGGTTTCTCACTCAGGAACGCGCTATTCAGGAACGTGACCGGTTAGTTGGAGAAGAACAGCAAATTGCAAGGTTGGACCAGGAACTTTCAACCAAACTGGCCCAATTGCAGAGTGAAAACAACAAACAATTGCTTGATAGCCTGATAAATTATCTGAAGATATACAATGCCGACAAAAAGTACGATTACATTTTAAATTCGGGCGAAATTTTGATTGGTGATGAAGCCAGCAACATTACCAAATCTGTTTTAAAAGAGTTGAACGCCCGTTATGCTGCAACGAAAATCAAGTAACGAAGAAATATTTCAGAATGAAAATCCTGCTTTTTCAAGGCAGGATTTTTTTTGTGATCATTCAGCGTTTTATAAATTTTGATATTTGTCCATCATTTTTTCCTGAAAACCTTTACCTTCATCCTAAGGTATTTTTCTGATCATGTTTGCTGAGCGTTACATATCGCGAAATATTGTTTATCCTGAATTTATCGACCTGAAACCGGAACCGGATTTAGGAATGACGGTGGTTGTGCCTTGTTACCGGGAGCCGGACATTTTAGGAACACTTGAATCTCTTGTGGCCTGTACTCCCCCGAATGATAGTGTGGAAGTGATAGTTGTGGTTAATCATCCGGAAAACGATACCCCGGAAAACATGGAACTAAACCGTAAAACATTTCGTCAATTGGAAGAGTGGAGATTACATGCGGAGCATATGTGGCTGCGTTTTTTTCCGGTTTTTCCCGATCCGTTTCCCCGAAAACTGGCAGGTGCAGGAATAGCTCGTAAAACCGGTATGGACGAGGCGGTCCGCCGTTTTCATGCCCTTGGTCGTCGCGACGGGATCATCGTTTCGCTGGATGCCGATACAACGGTTGATCCGTCCTATTTTACTGAAATTGAAAAATTTTTCAGGCTGAATCCCCGACATGCCGGGGCCACTATCAGTTTTCAGCACAGGACTGATCGTGGAACAATGAGCGAAATGCAGGTGGAAGGCATCCGTTTGTACGAAAAGTACCTGCATTATTACCACGATGCTCTTGCATTTACCGGTTATCCGTTTGCCCTGTTCACTATTGGTTCAGCTTTTTGCTGTACGGTAGAGGCTTATGTGAAGCAAGGGGGGATGAACCGCCGGAAGGCGGGCGAAGATTTTTATTTTCTGCATAAACTCAGCCAGTTCGGACCGATTGGTGAAATCACTTCAACCTGTGTTTATCCGTCGGCACGCCTGTCCGACCGGGTTCCCTTTGGCACCGGCCCCATGCTTCAACGCTGGCTCGATGGCCGGGAAGATTTGACGCTTACCTTTAATTTTCAGGCTTTTTGTGACCTGAAAATTTTCTTTTCCCAGATCGACCGGCTTTGTAAAAGTAACGCAAAAGAGTATCCTGGTTTATTAAAAGAATTGCCATTACCTATTCAGCAATTTCTGAAAGAAGATGATTTCCTGGAAGAGTTGGAAATCATTAACCGGCATTGTGCTTCTGATAGTGCTTTTCGCAAGCGTTTTTTTCAAGTTTTTAACGCATTTAAAGTATTGAAGTTCATTAATTATTCGCACCCGAAGTTCTATTGTGAACAGGATATAACAGAAGCTGTAAATACCTTATCTTTGTGTAAGTACGATGCTTAAAAACCAGCTGTTATAAATCCAAACAAAAACCAAATGGCAACAACTCAAAAAAAACAAACCGGTGCCTCCGGTGCACAAAAGAATACTGCCGGCAAAACTGTAGCAAAGCGCCAAAAACCCAGGGTTCCTGTGAAATTTGATTCAGGAGGTTTTAAATTGTTGGGAGGAGTAGGACTTGCTCTGGCTGCTGTGGGTGCGTTAATTGTTTGGGCGGCACAAACAGCTCCCGAAGGAGTGAAAACCAGCTCATCAACCAATTATTCGGTTTCGCGCAAACTTGCTGAGGCGCTTCCCGAATCAGCAACCCAGTGGATTGCCACCATATTGGGCGTCTTGTTTTTCCTTTTTGGTGTATTTTGCCTTGTGATGGCTGTCGTAACCGTAATCAAATATTTTGTGGCAAAGGCCAAAGAATAATTTATTGCTAATTTTTTAAAGTTTTTTTGCTGTTTCAGTGATAATGGTCCATGCTGTTTCGACGTGGTGCCAGTCGGTATGGGTTTGCCCGATGCTCATACGGAGTACAAACCGGTCGTTAAGTACAGTATGCGAAAAATACATTTTTCCTTCCTGGTTGATTGTGTCCATTAGTATCTTATTGAATTCGTTTCCGCTCTTGTGATAGAAACACACTAAATTCAACGGAGGCTGGTTCAATAAAATAAAATCATCGGATTCATCTATCCAACGGGCAAATGTTTGGGCCATTTCAACATGCCTGCGAATATGGTATTGTAACCCTTTTATCCCGTAATGGCGGATCACAAACCACAACTTCAGGGCACGGAATTTCCGCCCCAGTTGCACATGCCAGTCGCGGTAATCGAATACGGCGCCCGATTCGGTGGCCTTGTTTTTCAGGTATTCCGGAAGAATGCTCAGCGTATTGATCAACATCCTGCGGTTGGCAACAAAAAAGCAGTCGCAGTCGAAATTTGTGAACATCCATTTGTGCGGGTTGAACAGGAAACTATCGGCCAGTTCAATACCGTTCAGTAATGGGCGAAACTCAGGACAAATGGCTGCTGTTCCGGCCATAGCCGCATCAACGTGCATCCACAACCCGTATTTTTTACTGATTCTTCCGATTTCCAGTATCGGGTCAATGGCATTTGATGAGGTGGTACCGACCGAAGCGCACACAAAAAACGGAACCATCCCGTTGGATAGGTCCGTTTTTATTTGTTGTTCCAATACATCGGGTTTCATCGCAAAGGTTTCGTCCACCTCAATTTTGCGTAAGTTGTTTTTCCCGATTCCCGCTATTTTTATTGCTTTCTCAGCCGACGAGTGGGTTTGGGACGAAATATACGCCACCAATCCTTTGGGAACTCCTGTATCGTTCGATACAAAACTTGTTTTTCTCTCGCGGGCTGCCAGTATAGCGGTCAATGTTCCGGTTGATGCGGTATCCTGAATAACGCCGCCACCGGTTCCCGTCGATTTAAATTGGGGCGGCAGCGAAAGCATATCGGCCAGCCAGTCGAGTACGTGGGTTTCGAGCTCGGTGGCAGCCGGACTGGTTGCCCATAGCATGCCCTGAACGCCCAGGCCGGAGGCCAGCATCTCACCCAAAATGGAAGGCGCCGAATTATTGGATGGGAAAAATGCAAAAAAATTGGGCGACTGCCAGTGGGTGATCCCCGGAAGGATGATTTTTTCCACATCTTTCATCATGGTATCAAATGGTTCACCCTCGATGGGGGCCGAGGCAGGTAACTGGGTGCGTATTTCGCCCGGTTTTACCTGCGAAAGTACCGGATATTTTTCAACGTTTTCAAAATAGTCGGCTATCCAGTCGACCATTCTTTTCCCTTGTTCCCGGAATTCGGAAACCGGCATGTGAAATGATTGTTTATTGTTCATAAATGGATTTTTATCTGACGGAAAATATTCCGGGAATATGGTCGGTAATAAAATCGCTGATCGAAACGGAAAGTACACGGGCCCGGTCGGGACCTGCTTTTATCCATTCAATAAATGTTTCCATATCGGCCTTGGCGCCGTGTGCAACAATTTCAACATTTTGATCGGGTAAATTACGTACCCAGCCGGTGATCTTAAAATCGGCAGCTTTTTGTGTTACGAACCAGCGGTATCCCACTCCCTGTACCCGTCCTGTCACAATGATATGTACTGATCGCTGAACCAAAAAATCAATTACTATGATTGGGACTGATCTGATGCGTTGGACGCATTAAACAAATCTGTCGTTTCCTTTTGTACAAGTGCCCAGATAGAATATACCCCGATGGCAGTCCCGATCGGGAAGCTCAAAAGCTTCAATGCAGATATGATCAGTATCAGGATGCGTGCCCATTCTCTGTATTTTAACAGCCCGATCCCCCCGATCAGCCCGGGAATCGCAAGAATGAAAAGGAAAACAGACAGGCTGGTGGCAATGATTGTCAATATCCACTCAGCTTCCTGATCGTCAACAAAATTGCCAATGAGGTTCAATATTGAATACAAAATAATTGCACATAAAAATCCCAGGATACTCAGTGCGATGTGCAATGCGGCAACGGTACGTACATGTCCTTCCATATCAGATATTTTTTGTTAATGCAAAGCATAAAATTACGCATTTATTTTGAGCCGGTATTATTTCATCTACTTTTGTAATAATTTTTTAAGCGGAATAAAATGGCATCCATTAAAATAATTTTGCTCGCTGTTGCGCTTGTTGCATTGGCTTTGCTTGGTTTGGCAATTCGTATTTTACTGAAAAAGGACGGACAATTTCCCAACGGCCATATAGGCGGGAATAAACACATGAAAGAAAGAGGAATATCCTGCGCTACCTCTTTTGATAAAATGGAACAGGCAAAAGCAAAAAAAGAACTTCAGTTTAAAAAGATAAAGCCGGTTTCTTGAAAGTACTGATTGTTCAGGCATTTAATGGCGACGTTTTAGATTGGCTTCTTTGACTTGAAATAATTTGCGATAAAGGACTATGAAAAACGGCCTGTAATCCTTGTCTTTTTTTTACTCTTTTCCTGTGTCAGGAAAGGATCAACATCCGATCAGCTATGGTACAAACAACCGCCAGAGGCGCATCAATTTGCAAACCAGCACCGGCATGCGTCTGATTTTAATTGTCCACATTTTTTACGGTATAAGATATTGTTTCTCAGGTTTATGGAAAGGATATTGTGCGCATCAATCCTGAAAACTTGATGTACAACAGCTTTTTATCTTTTGGATAAATAAAATATATTCCTATTTTTCGTGTTCGTACACGGAATTTAGTAATTGTACGTTCGTTTTTTGTTTATTATTTATAAATCAATGAAATATGAAACTTGGAAAATATAGTTTTGGTGTGGGCGACCGCTTCAGTCACGAAGGGGAGGCCCAGTTGCGGGCGTTGATGAAAGCCACTGCAAAAGGAATTGAAGTGACCCCGGTATGGAACAAGTCGAACCGTGAACACAACATTGTCCATTCGGAGCCGGTTGAAACCCGCAAAGAAGCGGATGCAGCTGTGAAATCGCTTGGCTGGAACGGTAATTATTGTGTTGATGCCGATCATATTAACTTAACTAATGTGGACCGTTTTATTCAGGTTTCCGACTTTTTCACGCTCGACGTGGCCGCATATATCGGAAACCCTTCGGGAGCTGCCGATGTGGCTGCTTTTATGACTTCCTGCAAAAAGTTGGGAACTGAAGTTCGGATCCCGGGGATTGAAGCCCCGATTCGTATTTCCGACGAAATTTTAACGGTGGTAGCCGGGAAATATCTGGCCGCTATCAAAGAAGCCGGGAAAATTTATCGCCACATTGAGTCGGCAAAAGGGAAAGATAATTTTATTACCGAGGTATCGATGGATGAAGTGGAAGCGCCGCAAACGCCGGTCGATATGTTTTTTATCCTGAAAATGATCGCCGACGAGAAAATCCCGGCGCAGACTATTGCCCCTAAATTTACGGGACGGTTCAATAAAGGGGTTGATTATGTGGGCGATGTGGCGCAGTTTGCCAAAGAATTTGAACAGGATGTGCTGGTGATCAATTATGCAGTGAAGAATTTCGGGCTTCCTGATAACCTGAAACTGAGCGTCCATTCGGGTAGCGATAAATTCACCATTTACCCGGTAATGGCCGAAATCATTAAAAAATACGACAAAGGCCTGCATGTGAAAACCGCAGGGACCACCTGGCTCGAAGAAGTGATTGGCCTGGCGGTTGCCGGCGGCGAAGCGCTGGATGCGGCCAAACATATTTACACGGCAGCGCTCGGTCGGAAAGAGGAATTGTGCACCCCGTATGCCGATGTAATTGATATTGACGATTCAAAACTTCCGTCGGCTGTGGAGGTGGCTGGCTGGAGCAGTGAGAAATACGCCAACACCCTGCGGCACATTCCTGGTCATCCCGATTATAACCCGAATTTTCGCCAGCTCATTCACGTCGGTTATAAAGTGGCAGCCGAAATGGGCGAAAAATATACCGGGTTGTTAAAAAAGCATTCGGATATTGTCGGGACCTGTGTCGAAGAGAATATCTACGACCGCCACCTGAAACGATTGTTTAACCTGTAATTTGTAAATCTCATAGATATGAAACCATTTATGGACGAGAATTTTCTGTTGAAAACAGAAACGGCTCAAAAATTATATCACAATCATGCGGCTAAAATGCCGATTTTCGATTATCACTGCCACATCAACCCGAAAGACATTGCGGACGACCGCCGTTTTAAAACCATTACCGAAATCTGGTTGTATGGCGATCATTATAAATGGCGGGCCATGCGTACCAACGGGGTCGATGAGCGCTTCTGCACCGGCGATGCCAGCGATTGGGAAAAGTTTGAAAAATGGGCCGAAACGGTTCCCCATACTTTGCGCAACCCGCTTTTTCACTGGACACACCTCGAACTGAAAAAATTTTTTGGAATAAACGAAGTGCTGGGGCCGCAAAACGCGCGTAAAATTTACGATGCCTGTAACGAAAAACTGAATACACCGGAATACAGTTGCCGGAACATTATCCGAATGGCCAATGTGCATACCATTTGCACGACCGATGACCCGGTTGATACGCTGGAATATCATCAGAAAATAAAGGCCGACGGGTTTGAAGTAGCTGTTTTGCCCGCCTGGCGGCCCGACAAAGCAATGATGGTGGAGGACCCAAAGTTTTTTAATGATTATATCGATAAACTGGCCGAAGCTGCCAAAATGGATATTCAATCGTTTGATGATCTTTTAAATGCGCTTGATAAACGTCACCTGTATTTCCACGAAAATGGCTGCCGCCTTTCGGATCACGGCTTGGACACCGCTTTTGCCGAAGAATATACGGATGCGGAGATTGATGCAATTTTCAAAAAAGTACGCAGTGGAAACAAACTGACAGAAACAGAAATCCTGAAATTTAAATCGTGCATGTTGTACGAATTTGGCCTGCTCGACCATTCACGCGGATGGACGCAGCAGTTTCACATTGGGGCGCAGCGGAACAATAACACCCGTTTATTCAGGAAATTAGGCCCCGATACCGGCTTCGATTCCATTGGAGACAAACCGGTTGCCGAGCCTTTGTCGAAACTGCTCGACCGACTGGATATGGAAAACAAGTTGTGCAAAACAATTTTATATAATCTGAATCCGCGCGACAACGAGTTGTATGCTACCATGATCGGCAATTTCCAGGATGGCTCTGTTCCCGGAAAAATCCAATACGGTTCCGGTTGGTGGTTCCTCGACCAGAAAGACGGTATGGAAAAACAGATGAATGCCCTCTCTAATCTTGGATTGTTGAGCCGTTTTGTGGGAATGCTTACCGATTCCAGGAGTTTTCTTTCGTATACCCGGCACGAATATTTCCGTCGCACACTCTGCAACCTGTTGGGAAATGATGTTGAAAGTGGTGAAATTCCTGCCGATATGGAATTGTTGGGCAAGATGGTTGAAAATATTTCATTTAATAATGCCAAAAGCTATTTTAATTTTTAGCGTGGTTAAAATTTCTATTTATGAAAGCCAATAAATGTTGTCAGATTAAAATAGATTGATATTTTTGCAATCGATTGCACGAACCTGATTAAATTTGAAATGATGAGCAAGAAAGTTGTAACATTTGGCGAGATCATGTTGCGCCTGGCAACACCCGACTATTTGCGTTTTTCACAAAGCAATATATTCTCAGCAACCTTTGGGGGAGGTGAGGCCAACGTGGCGGTTTCGCTGGCTAATTATGGTATCCCGGTCGACTTTGTGAGCCGTTTACCAAAAAACGATATTGGCTTAGCTTGCCAGATGGACCTTCGGAAATATGGGGTAGGTACCGATAAAATTGTTTGGGGCGGCGACCGTCTGGGGATTTATTTCCTTGAAACCGGCGCTGTGAGCCGCGGAAGCAAAGTGGTGTATGACCGCGCCCATTCGGCGATTGCAGAAATAAAACCCGGCATGATTGATTGGGACAAAGTGTTTGACGGAGCTGGCTGGTTTCACTGGACAGGGATTACCCCGGCCATTTCGCAAGGTGCTGCCGATGTTTGCCTCGAAGCGATACAGAAAGCAAACGAAAAAGGGATTACCGTTTCGTGTGACCTTAATTATCGTAAAAATCTTTGGAAGTACGGGAAGAAAGCGGGAGAGGTGATGCCCGAACTGGTTGCCGGAACGGATATTGTTTTGGGCAATGAAGAAGATGCCGAAATGGTGCTGGGCATTAAACCCGAAGGCGTTGATGTAACTGGTGGACATGTGGAAGCAGTTGCTTACGAGTCGGTTTCAAAACAAATTATGGCACGTTTCCCCCGTTGTAAAAAAGTAATTACGACCTTGCGCGGATCGGTGAATGCCAACCATAATTCGTGGGCCGGAGTACTTTGGGATGGCAAAAAATTATATGAATCGCCTACCTATCAGATTACCCACATTGTGGACCGTGTTGGCGGCGGCGATTCGTTTATGGGCGGCTTGATTTATGGTTTGCTTACATACACCGGCGACGACCAGAAAGCGCTGAATTTTGCAGTGGCTGCATCGTGCCTGAAACATACCATTTACGGCGATTATAACCAGGTTACCGTGGATGAAGTGGAAAAACTGATGGGTGGCGATGCCTCAGGCCGTGTGGCCCGATAAAAAGGCCTCCCCCAACCCCCGAAGGAGGGGAGTAAATCAGAAACAAAGGCTGTTCTTCAATCCAAAACTGACTGGAGGAGAGATATAAGCCTTGCAAAATCCTTCATGAATAAGGAATTTTTTGATATTGAATTAAAAACATAAAAACTGGTTTCCCGCCAGTCCTCCCCCTTTGGGGAGTTAGAGGGGGCTAATCTATGGCACGGTTTACAAGAATAGAAGTAGCTTTAAAAATGAAGGAAACAGGCATTGTCCCGGTTTTCTATCACGCAGATATTGAAGTTTGCAAGTCGGTAGTGAAAGCTTGTTACGACGGAGGGATCCGCGTATTTGAGTTCACCAACCGTGGCGATTTTGCCTCGTTGGTTTTTGCCGAACTGAACAAATGGGCGGTTAAAGAATGCCCTGAGATGATCATGGGAGTTGGTTCCATTGTTGATGAAGGGACTACTTCCATGTATATCGCGCTGGGTACCAATTTTATCGTTTCTCCACTAATCGACGAAGGAATGGCCAAAGTCTGTAATAAACGAAAAATTGCCTGGAGCCCCGGTTGTGGTTCGGTGACCGAGATTGGCCGCGCCCATGAATTGGGCTGTGAAGTGGTGAAGATTTTCCCCGGCTCATCGGTTGGCGGGCCTGATTTTGTGAAAGGCGTTTTAGGCCCGATGCCTTATACCAGCATTATGCCCACCGGCGGCGTGGAACCAACCGAAGAAAGCCTGAAAAAATGGTTCAATGCCGGTGTCCATTGCGTGGGGATGGGCTCACAGCTGTTCCCGAAAGAGGTACTGGCCTCCGGAAACTGGGCTTTTATTTCTGAAAAATGCAGGGAAGCGCTGGAGATAGTAAAGAAAATAAGATAAAATTCAAACTAAAATAATAAACCACTAAAACAAGAACGATGAATCAAACAAACATGATCGGAAATTATCGGTGGCGAATATGCGCACTGGTATTTTTCGCAACGACCATCAACTATCTCGACCGACAGGTTATCAGTTTATTAAAACCATTTCTTGAAGAAGACGGCCTTTTTGGTACCGATCCGGCTCATTACGAGTCAATTTATGCCAATATTGTTATTTGTTTTCAGGTTGCATATGCTTCAGGGATGCTGCTTGTCGGGAGTATTATCGACAAGTTTGGGACGAAAATTGGTTACGCAGTGTCGTTGTTCGGCTGGAGCTTGGCCGCAATCGGACATGCCTTCGCACGGGGGCCTCTGGGATTTGGTATCGCACGTGCGGCTCTTGGGGTACCCGAAGCAGGTAACTTCCCGGCAGCAAATAAAACGGTGGCCGAATGGTTTCCCAAAAAAGAACGTGCGCTGGCCACTGGGATCTATAACTCAGGTACCAATGTTGGTGCGATTGTTGCTCCCTTGGTTGTCCCTCTAATCGCTGTGGTGTGGAATTGGAAATGGGCATTTATTATTACCGGGGCAATTGGTCTGATTTGGTTGTTCTTCTGGGAAGTAATATATGAATCGCCTGAGAAAAAACTGAAAAAGGGAAAATTGAGCCAGGTTGAGTACGATCATATTATGAGCGATAAAGATGAAGTTATCCATGCAGATGGCACTACCGGACCCAAATTAAGCTGGGTTAAGTTATTGACATTCCGCCAAACCTGGGCTTTCTTTTTGGGGAAATTGCTAACTGATCCGATATGGTGGTTTTTCTTGTTCTGGCTCCCTGCTTTCCTTAAAGAACAATATGGATTGGTTGGAACCCAGGTGAGTATCCCGTTGGCAGTGGTTTATACCATGACAACTGTCGGAAGTATTTTTGGCGGCTGGTTACCTAAACGGTTCATGGAGAAAGGAATGGATGCCAACAGGGCCCGTAAAACATCAATGTTTATTTATGCCTTATTTCCGCTGACAGTTCTTTCTGCACAGTATCTGGGTGATTTTAATATGTGGTATGCTGTTATTATCATTGGTATTGCAGCTTCTGCCCATCAGGCATGGTCAGCCAATATTTTCACCACTGTTTCCGATATGTTCCCCAAAAGGGCAATCGCATCGGTTACCGGGATCGGGGGCATGGCGGGAGCTATTGGAGGGATTATGATTGCCAAAGCAGCTGGTGTGTTATTCGATCATTTCAAAGCAATGGGCGATATTCGTATTGGTTACGGTATTATGTTTGTTGTTTGTGCGTTGGCATATATTATTGCCTGGTTTGTGATGCACATGCTGGTACCGAAATTCAAGAAAATAGATATAGATTAGCAATGTATTCCGGATAATAAAAAGAAGAAAAGAATGATTCTCCTGTTCTTTTCTTCTTTTTTTTTCAATGAAAATTCAAAACCGGTATGGAACGAAAAAGTTGTGCGATGTTGAATGAGAAAAAAACTCATGGGAAGAGACGGGAGCAGGGGTTTCCCGTCAGATTCTCAGTCACGACAAAAGTTTGATTGCGTTTGGAGGGATACTTATAACCTGCATCTTTTGTTGATAATGTGTTGAAATAACTTTGGTTACCGGTTGTACCTTTTGGTGATATCCCGGAGAAAATTCCGATGTTTTTGTTTTAACATTTTCCACCGGAAACGCCATTCCCAGTTATCGGTGGCAATGCCGGGGATATTCATCCGTGCATGGCTTCCCAGTTGTAGCAGGTCCTGCATCGGGATAATGGCTTGTCGGGCCGTGCTCGCCCAGGCCATTTCGACAAAGCGGCGCGGAAAACGGAACCATGGAAATTTCATATACTGTTTCAGCTGTTGTTTTTCCGGTTTTGTGGCGTGCCGAAACCAGCCCAGCGAGGTATCGTTGTCATGGGTGCCGGTGTATCCTACAGAATTTGGTACTGTATTGTGGGGCAGGTCTTTGTTGGTCTCGTCAGAAGAAAAAGCAAATTGAAGAATTTTCATTCCGGGCAGATTGAAATTATCTCTCAGTTTTTCCACTTCAGGAGTGATTAGCCCCAAATCTTCGGCAATGACAGGAAGTTCTCCTAATTGTTTTTTTAGGATGGAAAGTAGTTCGTAGCCGTCAGCCGGCAACCAGTTTCCATTGACCGCGGTTTTTTCGGCAGCCGGAACGGCCCAGAACGACTCTAATCCGCGAAAATGGTCGATTC
Organism: Prolixibacteraceae bacterium; assembly: GCA_034003625.1. GTDB lineage: Bacteria > Bacteroidota > Bacteroidia > Bacteroidales > Prolixibacteraceae > GWE2-42-39. The sequence continues at coordinate 22,419 of JAVEYG010000012.1, forward strand.
GTACCAGATCGAACAACCGAAGATTAAAATGAACGCGGGCAATCCACCAGTCGTAATTTCGTTCTTTCAGCCGTTGCCAGTTAAAAACCGGGTTGCCCCAGAGCTGGCCTGTTTTGCTGAAATAATCGGGAGGGACACCTCCCACAAGTGTAGGTTTTCCGTCGCTGTCAAGCAGAAAAATATCCTGGTTGGCCCAAACGTCTGAACTGTCGGTTGATACGTACAGCGGGATGTCGCCAATGATGCGGATGTTTTTCTCGTTGACGTATTTTTTCAGGGCGGACCACTGCCGGAAAAATAAAAACTGAAGAAAGCGGTGAAAATCGGTTTCCTTGTTCAGATGCTGCCGATACTCCTGCAATTTGTGCTCATTGCGATGCTTCAGCTCCGGTTCCCATTCGTTCCACATCTTTTGCCTGTCGGACTCCTTAATGGCACGGAACAGCGCGTAATCGTCGAGCCACCAGCTATGCGCGGTCAGAAAATCAGTATAATCGTTCCTGAAAAGTTCAAATTTGTCCTGAAAATTCTGAAAAGCCAGTCGTATCCGGTCAAGTTTGTATTCCGAGACCCGGTCGTATTCGACACGGATTTCAGAAAAAGAGGGCGTATTTTTTAAATCTTCGGAACTCAGCAGTTGTTCGTTAACCAGTTCGCCGAGGTCAATAAGAATGGAATTTCCGGCAAAAGCCGAATAACATTGGTAGGGCGAATTTCCGAGACCGGTTGGGCCAAATGGTAATATCTGCCAGAGCTTTTGACGAGTTTCAGCCAGGAAATCGACAAAAAGGCGGGCATCGTGTCCCATGCTTCCGATACCGTGCCTGCCCGGTAACGAACTGAGGTGTAACAGTATCCCGCTGTTCCGTTCCATTTTTATAAAATTTCAATTTTTCGGAAATCTTTCAGGCGTACAGCCGTTTCACGTACCAGCCGTTGAACGGCCAGACCGTGTTTCAGGTCGGGAACAAAAGCTTCCGGGTCGTTTCCTGTCAGGAACAAATAGTGGGCATGCACCATTGATCGAAGCCATCCGGGAGGCACATGTCCCGAGGGAAAACTACTGATTGATTTATAGTTGCTGCCTACTACCTGACGGGTCCATTGCCCCGTTTCTTCCAAGAAATATTCAAAATATTCCGGATGGCGCGACGAATATTTCAAACACCCTTTTTCGGCATACAGTTCAAGTGCCACAAGGTCTCCGGTTCCCGAACTGATACGGCTGGCGCTCAGTGTTCCGGCAGCTTTGCTGGTTGGTTCGCATAGCGAGATGAGGCTGAACAGGTCGGAACCGGTGGGCACATCAGGGAAATGGCCTGCCTGTAAGGCGTGTAGAAGTTGGAGTCGTTCGCCTAAGAAAGCCATTAACAGACTGATGCCATGCGAACCCAGATCGGCCATGGCCCCGCCGTCGGGAGCCGGGGTCAGCCGGGTTTGCCGTTTGTCGCGGTACGACTTCTGCAAGTAGTCGCCGTGATAATATTTCAGGTCGAAATGAACCGGGAGCCCCAGCGTTCCGGATTTCCAGAAACGTAGTGCCTCGCGCACCGAGGCCGTTTGCAGGTACTGAAAACCTGTCTGAATGGTTATTTCAGGATCGATGTTTTCGAGCATCTTTATCATTTGCCGTTCTTCGTCATACGAAGCACAAACCGGCTTTTCTATATAAATGAAACGCACGCCGGGCATTTCCAACGCCTGTCGGAAATGCCTGAAATGAACGTTATTCGGGCCCAGAATATAAACGGTATTTATTTTTTCATTCTGAAAAAACTCTTCTTCTGCCTGTGCTTTTCCGAAACCGTAACGTGAGGCAAACCATTCGCGTTTTGCCGCGGTAGCCGAACAAACCGATTCAAAACGAATATCCGGTACCTGGTCGTAATAATACTTCAGCGATTGCAAGGCGTAGGCATGGGCGCGGGCAATACCGCCTGCTCCCAGAAAACCCACCTGTATGGTTTGGTTGACATTCATTTTGTGAATTTTACGGACAGCCCAAAAATAATTCTTTTTCAGGAAAAGCCTGTATTTTCAACAGGAACTGAAAAAATTTTACTATCCCGCCGGAACAGTGTACATTTGTGCAATCATAAGTAAGAACAGGCAATATGGTGAACATTGGCAGGCACAACAAACTGACGATTGTCCGTGAGGTGGACTTCGGGGTGTATTTTCACGACGAAAAGTTAGGCGATATATTACTTCCTAAACGCTATCTTCCTGAACGTTGGGCAGTGGGCGATGAAGTGGAGGTGTTTGTTTACCTCGATTCGGAAGACCGCCTGATTGCCACTACCGAAAAGCCTTTTGCCGAGGTGGGTGAGTTTGCTGCGCTCGAAGTAGTTGCTGTCACCGGCGTTGGCGCATTCCTTCAATGGGGGTTGATGAAAGACCTGCTGGTACCTTTCCGGGAACAAAAAATACGAATGAACGTGGGGGAGAAGCATCTCGTATATATTTATCTCGACTTAGAAACCAACCGTATCGTGGCTTCTTCGAAGATCAACCGGTTTGTTGGCAACCTGCCGGTGGATTATGAGCCGGGCGAAGAGGTGGACCTGATTATTGCTGAAAAGACCGGGATGGGGTACAAGGCGATCATTGATAACTCGCATTTCGGGATGTTGTATAAAAATGAGGTTTTCCAGTCTTTAGAAATTGGGCAAAGACTGAAAGGATACATTGTGAAAGTACGTGACGACGAAAAGATTGACCTTGGTTTGCAGAAGCCCGGCTACGAAAAGATGGAAGGACTGGCAAAGGAAGTCATGGAAAAACTGAAAGCCTGCAACGGATTTTTGCCTTTGGGCGATAAAAGCGACCCCGAACTGATCTATGCGCAACTGCAGATCAGCAAAAAGAATTTTAAGAAGGCCATAGGCACGTTGTATAAAAACCGGCTGATTGTTATTGAAGACGAAGGCATACGGATGGTATAAAATCATTTTTTATCCGGCGAGCCAGGATTTCCGGATGAAAAAATCTACGGTACAATCTCTCCAACCAAATCGAACTCGTCGGCACCGGTAATTTTTACCGGATAGAATTCCCCTGTTTTCAGTTGGAAGGATTGATCGATCAACACTTCTCCGTCTACTTCGGGAGAATCGTATTCGGTCCGGCCTACAAAATAATTGCCTTCCCTGCGGTCGACCAGTACCTGTATGATTTTCCCGATGTATTTCTGGTTTAATGAAGCCGATATTCCCTGCTGTATGGCCATCAGCTCATCGGCACGCTGTTGCTTCACTTCCTGTGGAACATCGTCTTTGTACATTTTAAAGGCATAAGTATCTTCTTCGCTGGAATAAGCAAATACGCCCATTCGCTCGAACGGATATTCGCGGATAAAGGCTTTCAGTTCCTCAAAATCTTCTTTGGTTTCGCCCGGATGGCCTACCAGGAAAGTAGTACGCAGGGCAATTTCCGGCACTTCCTGGCGTATTTTTCTGATCAGGGCAATTGTTTCTTCCTTGGTGATCTTCCGGCGCATCATGCCCAGCATACGGTCACTGATGTGCTGTAGGGGAAGGTCGAGGTACTTGCAGACATTTTTACGCTCACGGATTACCCGGAGCACATCTGTCGGGAATTTCGAGGGGTAGGCATAATGTAGGCGGATGCGGTTCAACCCTTCAAGACCGGCCAGCCTGTCGATCAGTTCGGCCAGTTTGCTTTCACCGTACAGGTCGATACCGTAATAGGAAAGGTCCTGTGCAATGACTAACAATTCTTTCACGCCCCGGGCGGCCAACCCCTGCGCTTCCTCAAACAGGCTGTCGATACTTCGTGATTTATGGTTGCCGGTAAACTGAGGGATGGCACAAAATGAGCAATGCCGGTTACAGCCTTCGCTGATCTTTAAATAAGCAAAATGAGCCGGAGTGGTCTGTACCCGGTGATACATCTTCTGTTCGTAGAAAGTGGCATTCAGGTCGCTGACAATCTCCCGGAAATCGAATTTACCGTAAAACTTGTCAACCTCCGGGATTTCTTTGACGAGATCTTCCTTGTAACGGGCCGACAAGCAGCCCATGACCAGTAATTTGTCGAGTTTACCCTGCTTTCGGGCATCCACAAAATTCAGAATGGTATTCACTGATTCTTCTTTTGCATCGGCGATAAAACCGCAGGTATTCAGGATCACAATGTTCGCATCGTCTTTTTCGCTGTCGTGTACTACTTTAAACCCATTCATATCCAGCTGGTTCAATAGCATTTCCGAATCGACCAGGTTTTTTGAACAACCTAAGGTCACTATATTGACTTTTCTCCGTTTCATTCTTTCAATAAAAATTTGACCGCAAAAATAACAAAGAACTAAACGAATGGTTCCCTGAAAAGTTGAACTTACCCTGAAAAGGACCTTTTCCTATAGATTACGCCGATTTTGAATTTTGTTTTCAGCGCATTTGCGTGGTTTCATATAACCTGAGAAAATGTTGCGGTTATTTCTTCCTTACCGGGATGTAATTTTGCTGAAATAAAATCTCAATATCCTGATCGTCGACCGGGAGTACTAATTGCAGGTAACGGGCCTTCGGGAAAAACGGGAAAAATACTTTCCCTTTCATGGAATAGCCCGGTTCCAGTGTGGTTTTCCGAATGGTTGACTGCGACCATGATTCGTGTAGCTCGTGCAAATCGACAGCCTCAAATTCGTTGGCCATATTGCCGATTTGTACCGCATTGAACAAATCGGTACGAAAATAATCATTGTGCGGGTTGTCGTCGCTCATTGTAATGGCTGCCGAAGCAATGTCTACTCCTAACCCAACCAGGCTTAAGGCAATATTATTCTTTCTCCGCGCTTCAGTAATCGACAGTTTCTTTTCAATATCCAGAATTTCTTTTTCCGGATCACTGGCATGGAAATGTTCACCGGCCATTGGCTGAAGGCTGTCATTCAACGGAATGTAATAAAAATTTTGGGGATCAATCAGAATTTCAAGGTTCGAGCGATTGGTGATGTCAAAATCAAACAGATAAGTGGATCCGACAATCCGGTCGAACCCTGCTTCATAGATGATCCCGTTCACCGAATCCTTTGCAAATTCCTGCCCGTAAAGCCACCTGGTCGCTTCTTGCGAAGGTTCAAGTTTTACTATGCTCTTGGGGGCGGAACAGGACTGAAAAAGAAAAGGGATGATGACAAAAAAAGCTAAAAGTAAATGTTTCGTTTTCATGGTAAAAAAAATTGTTTCGGCGAAATTTACCAAATAATATGCCAAGTTTCTATTTGGATTCACAGTCCGTTTTTTTGAGCAATCCGTTAATTACCTCTGAAGCAATGAAACAGCCAAAAACGGGGGGCATATACGAAATAGTGCCAACGGTCGATTTTTTGTTTTGTCCGTCTTCCAGAACGATTTTTTCTTTATCTGTCAATTCGGTGGAGAACACTACCTGCACACCTTTTTTTATTCCTATCCGGTAAAGCCGTTTTCGCAGCATTTTTGCCAGCCTGCAATTGTATGTTTTAGAGAGGTCGGCAATCGCTACCTTCGATGGATCGGATTTACCGCCTGCCCCCATCGAACTAACGACCGGCAGGCCTTTTTGTATGCAGTGATAAATCAGGAATGTTTTGGGCGAAAGGGTGTCGATAGCGTCTACCGCATAATCGAAATTATCGGAATGGATCACTTCCTGCATGCGTTCATCTTTCAGGTATTCGTTGATGGCCGTGAGTTGCAAATTCGGATTAATATCAAGGAAGCGTTGTGCCAGTACTTCTGCTTTGGGTTTTCCTTCGTTGCTGATCAGTGCCGGTAGCTGACGGTTGCGGTTGGTTTCCTCTACCACGTCGCCGTCAACGATGGTCATTTTGCCAACACCTGCCCTGCATAACTGTTCGGCTGCGTAAGCGCCAACACCACCCAGGCCGACTATCAGGACATGGGCGTTTTCAAGTCTTTCAATTCCTTCTTTCCCCACTAAGAGGGCCGTCCGTTTTTTCCATCTATCTGTTTCCAAAGACACGTTTGTAATTTTCATAAACCTGGTTTTTCAAAGCCTCTGCATCCATTCTCAGAATTTTCGCTGCAAAGAAATAAATTTCTTTTACAGGAACATGGCTTTCGTCAGTTTCAAAAAACAACCGGTCGGTTGGGATGATTTTTAACGAATCAACAGCTTTCCGCTTTTCATTTAATAAGGTTTCGCCAAACGAAAAATAGAAATTGTAACTGAGCAGGGATTTGGTAACCTGTGGTTTTGCTGAATATCCGTGCAGTATCCAGGGCATATTGGCGTTGATCAGCTTTTGCAGCCGTATCATTTCCGGATAGGCTTTTACACAATGAACAATCAGCGGTTTCTTTTTATTTTCGGCAATGCCGGCTTGTTTCAGGAACAGGCGTTCCTGCTTTTCAGGTTCGGCGCTGATAGTCAGATCAATGCCGCATTCGCCAATGGCCAGTATTTCATATCGGTCTGCCAAATCGTGCAGCAGGTTGATCATTTCCCGTTCATCGTAATTATTCAAATGCCACGGATGAAATCCGGCAGTACAAACCGGCAGCTCAATTTCACGGTGAAGGTTTTGTGCAAAAACATTCAGTATTTCAATATCGGCTGTTCCTTTTTTCTCGTGTGTGTGAATATCGACGAATTGCATGTCCTGTACTTATTATAACAAGCTCATCAAAATTGCTTGTTTATTTGTTTTGAGAATGTTGTACAAACATACAATTTCCTGAGACGGGAATCAACTATTGCGAATTTGCATTTTAAAATGCTTGTTTTTTTGTGTCTTTCACATACATGAACAATCGTCCATGTGTTCTGATTATTTGTCCATACCTGATTATTTGAAATTTCAGATTTTTGTTTTCCGAAAAATTCTAACTAAACAATACAATGAAGTCATTTCCTTTTTTTCTGATTGTTTTCTGTAGCCTGAATCTTTTTGCAAAAGAATATTCTGTGCAATCGCCGGATGGGAATACAAAAGTTACCGTTTCGGTTACCGATGGCATCAGGTGGAGCGGAAGTTATGCAGGTTCACCGCTTTTTACCGCAAATGAAATAAGTGTAGCCCTGTCGGATCGGGTTTTGGGCAATATGCCCCATGTTGTTTCGGCAAAACAAAGTTCAAATGCAACTGTTGAAACCGCGGTAGTGGGCATTAAATCGACGCAAATCAGAAACGAATACAACGAATTGGACCTGAAGTTCAAAGGAGATTACTCCGTTGTATTCAGGATATTTAACGAAGGGATTGCCTATCGTTTTGAAACCCGTATAAAAACACCGCTCACGGTGGTTGATGAAAAGGCCGTGCTGAATTTTGCCGGTAATTTTTCTGTCCTTTTCCCTGAAGAAGAATCGTTAATCTCACATTACGAAAGAAGTTATCTCGATGAACCGGTTGCCGCGATTGCCGGCGGGCGTTTTTGTTCGCTGCCTGCGCTGGTAAAAGTTCCGGGCAACATCAAAATAGGTATTACCGAAGCCGATTTGTATGATTATCCCTGCCTGTTTCTCGAAGGGACGGGACAGAATACGCTGGTTGGCAAATTTCCCAAAGTAATATTGGAAGCAGTGCCGTCAAAAAAGGGGGCCGATCGTGACCAGACGATTGTAAAAGAAGCGGATTATATTGCACAAACCGATGGGACACGGAACTTCCCGTGGCGGGTTTTCATGTTGTCGCAGAATGATGTGAAATTGATCGAAAATCAGATGGTTTACCTTTTGTCCCGTCCGGGAAACATGGAAAATACATTATGGATAAAACCTGGCCAGGTTGCCTGGGACTGGTGGAACGACAACAATATCTATGGAGTGGATTTTAAATCAGGATTGAATACCGAAACCTACAAATATTATATTGATTTTGCCGCTGACTACGGACTGGAATACATTATTCTGGACGAAGGCTGGTCGATTACGACTACGAATTTGCTTAAACCCAACAACGAGCTTAATTTGGAAGAACTGGTAAGTTATGCCAAATCGAAAAACGTAGGAGTAATTCTATGGTTACTCTGGGGGCCTCTCGATCGTGAAATGGAAGCTATTCTTGATCAGTTTAAAGCGTGGGGAGTGCAGGGAATAAAAGTTGATTTCATGCAACGCGCCGATCAGTACATGGTGAATTTTTACGAGAGAGCGGCCCGCGAGTGCGCCAAACGCGAACTCCTGATTGATTACCACGGGGCATTCAAGCCTGCAGGTATGTTACGGGCTTATCCGAACATTGTGAACCACGAAGGGCTCAAAGGAATGGAAAATAACAAATGGTCGGATCTGATTACCCCGGCACATGATGTGACCCTGCCCTTTACCCGGATGTTAGCCGGCCCGATAGATTTTACCCCCGGGGCCATGCTGAATACGCAGGAAAAAGACTATGCCGTTTCGTGGTCGAACCCGATGAGTCAGGGTACCCGTTGCCACCAGGTGGCCATGTACGTGGTATACGAAGCCCCGTTGCAGATGCTGAGCGATAACCCGTCGAACCTGCGAAAAGAAAGTGAAACGGTAGAATTCATCAGTAAAATTCCTACTGTTTGGGACGAAACTGTTGGTTTGGAAGGGAAAGTAGGAGAATACATAGCCATCGCACGCAAAAAAGACAATGTCTGGTATATCGGTGCAATGAACAACTGGGATGAACGGGAAATGGAAATCGATTTGTCGTTCCTCGGAGAAGGAACTTATCACTTTGAAATTATGCAGGATGGTATCAATGCCAACAAATCGGCACGGGACTATAAAAAGTTGTCGATTGAGAAAAAATCAACTGATAAATTAAAAATACGGATGGCGAAAGGTGGAGGCTGGGTTGCTATTTGTACAAAAAAGTAATGATTTTAAAACGTTGTCCATAATAACGTTGTATTTTCAAATAACCAACAAAACCTAGTTAAACATGAGAAGGGCGGTCAGGAATGATCGCCTTTTTTTTGGCACATGTTTTGTAACTAAAAAATTAGTTTTCAAACTAATTTTTTAGTTGTAATATTGTTTTTGGAATTCCGAAGATTTTAGTTGTTTAACCAAAATGTTGTATTATGGATTAATCAAAAGAACAAAATCAGAAAAAAGGTGCAGGGACATCGAAATTTTGAATGATGAATGTCCAATATTTAATATTGAAATCAGGTATTGATATCAATGTCCGGCATCAAATAAACTATTCGGTTAGTTAAATAACTACTGTTTTAGTTAAATTTGGCTTGATCTTTGTATTTTATGAACGAATTTTAAAATCAAACAGTTATGGCACGCGAACTCACCCGGTCAGAAGAACAGGTAATGCAGATTTTATGGGAACTTGAGAGAGCATTTGTGAAAGACATCGTCGAACAAATACCCGATCCCAAACCGGCATACAATACTGTTTCAACCATTGTCCGTATTTTGGAAAAGAAAGGTTTTGTTGGTTACGAAGCCTTTGGAAAAACCCATCGTTACTTTCCGTTAATGAGCAAAAAGGAGTATACCCGTCTGTATATGAAGAATTTTATGAAAAATTATTTCAGCAATTCGTTTAAAGAGATGGTATCGTTTTTTGCAAAGGAAGATAAAATGAGCATTTCCGAACTGGAAGAGCTAATGAAAGAAGTAGGTAAAGATTTGGATGACAATCAAAAACGGGAGCCATGAACGATTTTATCAATTATATCATCGAATCGGGGGCGAGCCTCGGAATGTTTTCCTTAGTTTATTTAACCTTCCTCCGGAACGAAACGTTTTTCCGTTCAAACCGTTTGTTCTTGCTTTTTGCGGTGATATTTTCCAGCGTGATCCCTCTGTTGCACCTGAACGTATTTCAGTATAGCAATCAGTCATTTCCACTTGCTGCCGGAACCGGTGAACCCAATATGCTGGAAAGCGTAACAATATACGGGTCGGGCCTTACCGGTTCGCTGGTTGGTTTTATTATCGACAGCCGTATCATTGTCTGGGGCTATCTGTTGATTGTCTTCATTTGTGCCCTCTTACTCATTTTGCGGATTGCCCAAATTGTTAAAGTAGTCCGTACCAGTGAAGTGGTACCAAAAGCAGGAATAAAATTCGTTTATATTGATGAAGATTCGAGTCCGTATTCATTTCTTAGGTACTTATTTGTAAGCCGAAATCTGGAAGGTAAACCGGGTTGGGAAAAAATGCTTGCACACGAGTCGGAACATATCCGCCAGCGGCATACGGTGGATATATTGATACTCGAACTGATCAGCCTGTTTCAGTGGTTTAACCCTTTCTTCTGGATGATGCGAAGGGTAATTAAGGAAAACCACGAATACATGGCCGACCGGGCGGTATTAAATAACGGAGTGCCCGTTGATTTGTATAAGCAAATTTTGGTGAGTCAATGGGCGGGTAATCAGTTTTCGATTACTAATAATTTCAATTCATCACTCATTAAACTACGATTAAAAATGATGACTAAAATAAAATCTTCGAAACTGGCCGGCCTTCGCTATATCAGTGGGGGAATTCTGGCTATTGCATTGGTACTGGTTTTTGCCTGTGAAAGCAATGTAGCAACCGATCCGGTTTACAACATGGCTGACGAAATGCCTGTGTTTCCGGATGGTGAGCCGGCTTTAAGAAAGTTTATCGTACAAACAATAAAATATCCGGATATTGCAAAAAAGAATGGCATAAAGGGAAAGGTATTTGTGAGTTTTGTAGTTGAAAAAGATGGTTCGGTTGGCCGTGCGAAAGTGGTCCGCAGTGTCGATCCTTCGCTTGATAATGAAGCATTGCGGGTAGTGAATGGATTACCTGCCTGGAAACCTGCCATGCTGAAAGGAAAAGCGGTTGCGGTACAATATACAGTTCCGGTGAATTTTGTATTGCAGTAAATATGATAGGGATTGTCCCCCAAAGCCATAAAGTCTACGACTCGCGTCACCCTGAATTTATTTCAGGGTCTGATTATTAGAAAGATGAGATCCCGAAACAAGTTCGGGATGACTCTGTTCAGGACTTTTGGGACAGCCACGACTTGATCCAGACTTTTTTGGGACAATCCCTCAATTTTTCTTCTTAAAAAATAAAAGCCATGATTCAGAAAACCATTCTCTGTTTTTTGTTAATAGTCCCTTTCTTTTCTTTTTCTCAGGACAAAATTGATCTTCTAATCCTGAATAAAAATTATTCAGAAGCGCTAAAACTCATTGACAGTCAACTTTCGCAACAACCAGATGCAGATTTGTTTTTCAGGAAAAGCATGGTTCTAAAAAAACAGATGTTGTATCCCGAAGCATTACGGGAACTGGATACCGTACTGAAACTTGATTCCCTGAATGCCGATTATTACGCCGAACGGGCTGATCTTTATGAATCGCTGGGTGATTATGATTCGGCGGTGAAAGACTATTTCATGGCCACTTCGCTTCAACCCGGGAACCTGCTGATGAAGTACAATCTCGGACAAACCTATCTTCGCATGAGCGAACCCCAGAAGGCAGTAAAAGTTTTTGAACAAGTTTATGAACTTGATTCCCTGAATGTGATGTATAATAAATACTTTGCCTTGGCTGTGTACAAAGCACTAAAACACAGGAAAGCTATTGATTTATATGAAAAATACCTGATCCGGAACCCCGGTGATTTGAGCGCCTATCTGAACCTGGCCAATGCTTACGGAGAGTTGAAAAATGAAGCCGGGGTATTTCAAACGTTGTTTCGTGCCAAAGAGAAATTTCCCGGGAACCGGATTGTCGGGTTGAAATTGGCGAACTATTCTTTCCTTGAGGCCCGAAAATACGATGATGCACGCCGGTTTTACAAGGAATACATGGAAAAGTACGATACAACCACGTATGTTTTAATGAATTACGGCATTTGTTTGTATCATACCAAAAACGAACAGGAAGCGATCAATGTACTCGAACAATGTTATGCGGAAGCGCCCAACGATCCGTGCATCAATTTTTATCTTGGGGTGAGCCATAAAAAACTGGCCAACTACGATCTGGCTGCCAAATATCTCGATTTTGCAATTTATATCTCCCATCCTGAATCTCTTCCTGAAATGTACCACCATCTGGGACAGGTTTACGGGAACATGCGCGAGTTCGATAAATCGATCGAAGCGCTGAAAAGAGCCTATGAGTTAGACAACCGTAAGGTGGAAGTGTTGTTCGAAATAGCCACTACTTACGAAGAATTCAATTTCAATTCGACTATGGCATTAAATTATTACCGTACCTACCTGTTAGAAGCAGGGGAAAGTGCACAAAATGCCGATTATGCCCTAACCCGCATGAATAAAATAAAGGAAGATTTGTTTTTTGAGAAATAGCCGGAAACAATCCAACTGTACGACAACTGATCCGATGGCCAGAAACCATCGGATCAGTCTTATTCTGTTTTTGTGAAATTTGTTTATTATTGGCTGATGGCTAAACCAGATTACGAATGAAAAGTATCTTTCCTTCTTTAATAGTGGTGGTAATTCTTTTTTGCGACAGTAGTTTTGCCCAGTCGCTTAATAATACGAAAGTAGACGGATACCGCGGGATATGGTAAAAATATCCGTTAAAAAAATGACTTATCCGCAATCATGGTAAATGGAAGACGGAATGTTGCATTTATTCACTAAATATACCAGTTAACCTGCAGCAGTCCGCGTAATCACGGCTATGTGCGCCGTCCGCAAAATGCACACGATCCGTTCTGTTTCTATTGGGCCGACGGAAACCCGCATGAATTCAGTATTTCAAAATTGTATTTTGGCGATTCGAAAGGAAATATCTGGAGATGCCATATAGCTTTACCGGTAAATCGGTGAAGCCTGTAAAAGTAAAATCTGCGAAATTGTTCTGATCGTCAGGCCCTTATCTTCTTCGGGACAAGGTGATGCGAGTCCATATCTTAGAACTTTTCAGACTCAATCATCCTGAGGTCAGTCTGTTAAATCGTATGCTATTTTTCTGTCAGGAATACAATGCAGACAGAAAAAGAACGATCGTTGTTGGTCTGTTATCCGATTAAGTAAGCAACTCTGTTTCCACTATTTTTCAAAAAAAATTGAATTAATTTTAGACCGCGTGCAACCCTGCATGTTTTTTCTTGTCAGTATAAACGAAAACAAAAGCGAATTTGGGAACGACGGCATTCATACACGAAGACCTGATAGAGGCCAGTAAACGGGGCGATGACAAGGCGCGCAGTCAGCTCTACCAGCTATACTCGAGAGCCATGTTTAACGTGTGTTACCGCATGTTGAACAATCGGGAGGATGCCGAAGACATGTTGCAGGAAGTGTTTGTGCAGGTTTTCCGCAGACTGGAATCGTTTCGCTACGAATCGGGTTTCGGGAGCTGGCTGAAAACCATTACCATCAACAGCTGCATTAACTTCCTGAACAAGCGGAAAGCAGAATTGGTGTATTGTGATGAGATCGACCGGCACGACCGGGTACAGGAGGACGAAGAAACCGTAGAACTAACAACGGAAAATATCCTCAAAGCCATGGAAGACCTGCCTGAAGGCGGTCGGCTGGTTTTCTCTCTCTATCTGCTGGAAGGGTACGACCACAGTGAAATTTCACAAATACTGAACATCACCGAGTCGACCTCGAAAACGCAGTATATGCGGGCAAAACGAAGGGTATATGAAAATTTGAAGAAACAAAAAATCTGGGTATCATGAAGGAAGATCGTTTGGAATCGTTTGTGCGGAACAACCGGGACGAGTTCGATCACTTGTCGCCATCTCCCGAAGTTTGGAACAACATCAGCAAACAGTTGGGAGGACGAAGTAAAACCGTGTGGTTTAAATCGGCAGGGTTCAGGGCTGCAGCTATTGTGGTAGTGGTGCTGATCAGTTCGGCGCTGGTTCTCAAAACAGCCGGCTTCCTGACCGGACCAGACCGCTCGGCAACAGTTGTTGATCCCGAAATCAGGGAACTGATCGAAGCCGAGGCGTTTTATGCCCAGCAGGTTTTCGGTAAATTGGAAGAAATCAAAAAATGTTATGAAATGGTACCTGAATTAAAAATGGAAGTGGAGGGCGACCTTCTGGAACTTGAAACCATGTATAACGAATTAAGGAAAGACCTGAAAGAAAATATGGCCAATAAAAATGTGATTGAAGCCATGATTGAAAATAACCGCTACCGGCTGAGGGTAGTTGACGATGTACTGGCACAAATAAACTGTTAAAAGAGGGGAAATGATGAGAATGATGAGAATGAAGAGAAATATTAGCGGCTTGGTCACGGGCTTTTTGCTGCTGGCCCCGGTTTTTGTAACCGCCCAGTTCAGCGAAACGCGTGAATTTGAAAAGCGTTTTAAAATCCAGGCCGGTACGCGCATTGAAATAACCAATAAATACGGTTACGTTGAATTGAATACCTGGCCGAAGGACTCGGTATACATCAAAGTGGAGATCAAGGTGGAAGAGAAGAAACTCGACAAGTTGGAAAAAACCCTCGACGGAATTGACTTCGATTTTACCAACAGTCCACATTATCTGATTATCCGGACCTTAGTGGAAGAAACACGGAACCAGTTGGAAAATGAATTGATCAAGTTCAAGGAATCGCTGCTCCAAACAACCGGAAATGTGTCTATCGATTACAAAGTATGGCTGCCCGACGATCATGAATTGCGTGTTGAAAACAAATTTGGCGATATACTGATGGGCGATTATAACGGGACAACCGATATCTCCCTGAGCAACGGAAAGCTCCGGGCAAAAACATTCAGGAACAGGTTAACGATGAACCTGAATTTTGCAGATGCTACCCTGGGAAATGTTACCAATGGCCGGATCAACAGCAATTATAGCGACATTTACATCAAAGAGTCGGGGCAGTTGCGTTTCGATAGCAAATCGTCGACAATTGAGATATTGCAGACTGAACGGTTAGATGCCTCCTCGCGAAGGGATAAATTTCGGGTGCGGCTGATTGGCCAGATCGAAGCCGACGGAAATTTCAGCAGCTTCAGGCTGGGAAATCTCACCAAAACCGCTAAACTGCGGACCAGCTACGGTGATGTGGAGATGGAAAACGTGAACCCAAAGTTTGAAAATATCTATATTGAAGCGCGGTCGACCGACCTGAACCTGTATTTCGACGCTGAATCGCGATTCAATTTTGAGGTTACAGAATCGAAAAGCAGCCTCGATTTTGGGCGTGAAGCCAAAATACTGGATACCGTCGAACTCGATCCCAAAGAAAAAAAGAACAGGCATAAATGTTCGTTTGGAGAAAAGCCTGTTGGCATTGACAAACTCATCATTAATTCGGTAGCAGGAGAAATAAATGTACTTTCATATTAATACCGGGCATCAAAATTTTTTCAGAAAAAAATAAAAAGTTTGCAACCCTTGCAAAAAATAGCTGTCGTTATAATCAGAAAACAACAAGAAACAGAATTTGATTCACAGAAAAACGAAAATAAAATTTAAACAAAGTCATGAAACAATTTTTTTTACACAGAAAAAGCCGGCCCTTAACAAAGCAAACCCCGAAACAGGAAAAAGAGCAGCGCTTCTTAGACAGCCAGGGATTTATTTCAGAAGTTAAGCATCTCGAAGACTGGATCAGGTCAGGTAAATTTGCAGTTGTCGCTTTTTCGCTGGCTGTATTATTCTCGGCAACCGGATGCCTTGAAGAGTATTTTGTAAACGGTAACCATTCTCCTGCAACTGAAGAGCGTTACGCCCGGAATTTTAATGAAATTACCTCGGGCGGCGAATTTATTGTGGATGTGGTGCAGGGCGATGAATATTCGGTACGGGTAACTGCCGAGTCGAATTTGCTGGCTTATATCGAAACCGATGTGGTGAACCATACCTTAAGAATCCGCACCCGCGACATTTACAATCTTCACAACCACCAACCAATGACTGTAGAAGTAGTTTGCCCTGGTCTGGATGGATTACGAATGAGCGGTTCGGGAAGTATTACGGCAGGTTATTTTGCAACTGGTAACTTTGATGTGGCAGTTTCCGGTTCCGGGAAAATTACGGTTGATGTGGACGCAGATCGCATAGAAGGAAATATATCCGGTTCGGGGGATATTATTTTGACGGGAACAGCTTCTGAAACCGACTTCAATATCAGCGGTTCCGGGAAAATTCATTCATACGATCTGGTACAGGAATATTGTCGTGCAGGCATTTCCGGATCGGGAAGTATGTATGTGAATGTGAGCAGGACACTGGATGTCACCATTTCAGGAAGCGGAAAAGTTTTTTATATAAATAATCCGTCGGTACACACAAAAATCAGTGGATCGGGAGCAGTGGTTAACCGGAATTAACCTGTAATAAACGTACGAGACGATGAAAAGAATAATTTTATTGGTTTCCATACTTTTATTGGTTTTTGGAGCAACAGCCCAGGAAAACCAGCGTGCAGTCGGTATCAGGGGGGGCTTGTCGTCGGGTTTTGAATATCGTGTCTTTACCAGTGATTACCACTCATACAAGGCGCTTTTGTCGACCCGTGACCAGGGTGTGCAGTTGGTTGGGATAAAGGAATTTCACGAACCCGGATTACTTGATATGGATGACCAGTTCTGTTTTGTTTACGGTTTTGGACTTCATCTTGGGTTTGAACGGTGGAATGCTTCGGAATACCGGAACGGATATTATTACAGGGAAACACGTACAGCTCCTGTGGCCGGCCTTGATGGCCTGGCCGGAGTTGAGTATACCTTCATGGAAGTGCCTCTTACGCTCGGATTCGAAGCCAAGCCGTTTTTCGATGTATTCGGACGTAAAGTATTCCGTATCCAACCATTCGATTTTGCATTTACCCTGAAGTACAATTTTTAAAATTCAAACAATTATAGCCATGAAACAATTTACTTTACTGGTCATTTTTGCGTTGGCCTGCCAGATAGCGCTGGCTGGCAATAAAAAAGACCAGGACGATTACACCATGGGGACCCTTTTCAACCAAAGCAGAAACAACGGAGGATATGGGGCCCTTTCACTAAATTATTCACAGATTGACCACAAAGACGCATTTATCATGGGCGCCCGTGGCGCCTGGGTCATTGACCATTCGCTGGCGCTTGGCCTGGGTGGTTACGGGTTTATCAACGGGATTGATACGGATTACATTTTTGAAAATGACCATGAATACGACCTGGCTGGCGGATATGGCGGCCTCTTTCTGGAACCGATACTCTTTCCCCGTCTTCCCGTACACATTTCGGTGCCGGTCTTGTTTGGTATCGGGGGAATTGCTTTTGTTGATAATTACAATGATTGGGATGACTGGTATTTTGATGACGATCAGAGCGATGTTTTTCTGGTACTCGAACCGGGAGTTGAACTGGAGTTTAACATGAGCCGCCACTTCAGGATGGCTGCTTCGCTGAGTTACCGGTTTACCTCCGATATTGAACTGGAGGCCGTCAATTCCGATGTATTGGAAGGGCTTACGGTAGGTCTGGTTTTTAAATTCGGTAAATTTTAACCGGATTTTATTCATAATTGAGAAAACAGGGCCCGGGAATTTTTCCCGGGCCCTGTTTCTTTTTTTGCCAGCCTGTTTTTTATACTTTTTGATCCGGGATATATGACGAAACAAACAAATTCCGGTGTTCAAATTTGATTACTTTTGCCCATCATTTTTTGAATATGAAGAATAAAGACTGGCTTTACATAGGCTCTGCTTTTCTGGCAATGTTTTTCTGGAGTTTTTCTTTCGTATGGTTTAAGATTGCCTATCAGGCATACCAGCCGATGACGGTGATCCTTTTCCGCCTGATCATGGCAACCATCCTGCTTTTTCTCTTTGCAAGATTTACCGGAAAACTTCAGTCGGTAAAAAGGGAAGATTTAAAAACGCTGGTTATGCTGGCTTTTTTTGAGCCCTTCCTCTACTTTGTTGGCGAAAGTTACGGATTGATGTATATATCGTCGACCGTGGCGGCAGTCATAGTCGCCACAATCCCGCTGATCACCCCTTTTGCCGCCTGGTATTTTTTTAAAGAAAAATTGTCGGTTGCCAATATTGCCGGCTTACTTATATCGTTTGCAGGGGTGTGCATGGTCGTGTTCACCAAATCGCTCAGTTTTGCTGCCTCGCCGTTGGGAATTGCCCTCGAATTTCTGGCCGTTTTGTCTACTATCGGTTTTGCTGTCTTGCTGAAACGGCTGACTGCCAGTTACAATACCTTCACTATATTGACCTACCAGAACTTGTTCGGGGTGATTATGTTTCTTCCGTTCTGGCTTGTATTGGAATCATCGCATTTTGCCGTTGCCGGTTTTCACCCCAAAGCTTTTTATGCGATTGTGAAACTGGCTGTTTTTGCTTCGGCTGTTGCATTTATATTTTTTACCTATGCTGTGAAAAATATAGGTGTCAACCGCACGAATGTATTTATTAACCTGATCCCGGTTTTTGTGGCAACACTGGCTTTTTTTATCCTGGGCGACCAGCTCAGCCTGCAAAACATGATCGGAATCGGCGTTACCGTTGCAGGTTTGTTCCTGTCCCAGATTAAAAAAGCGAAAACGCAAAAATGAAGAATGTCCTGTATTTCAGTCCTGAAAGGCTCAAAGAACTTACGGTCGGCCGCAAAAAGGAATTTTCGGTGCTATTTAAAAAACTGAAAAAGAAAAAGCCGAAAAACCTGGATGAGGTGGTGCAAAAGCTGCACGCTGAGGCTTTCGGCCAGTTCGACTGTCTCACCTGCGCTAATTGTTGCAGCACCATCAGCCCGATTGTGACCGATAAAGACATCGAACGGTTAGCGAAACACCTGAAAATGAAAGCGGCTGATTTTATTGGGCAGTACTTGTACCGCGACGAGGACAACGATTATGTTTTTAAGGAAACACCCTGTCCGTTTTTATTGCCCGACAAGTATTGTGCAGTGTACGAACAGCGCCCCAGGGCCTGCCGCGAATACCCGCATACCGACCGCAAACGCTTTGTGCAAATACTGAACCTGACCCACAAAAACTGTGGGGTTTGTCCGGTAGTTTACTGTATTACCGAAGAACTGGCGAAAAAAGAATGGTAACTATTTTTCGTGCAGATATTGAGACAGGGAAGTTTCAATTTGGCGGCGTTTATATGTCGATTATGTTATTTTTGATCGCGAATTTCACCATATCGACAGTGCTTTTCATATTCAGTTTTTGCATGATGTGGTTTTTATGCGATTCAACTGTGCGCACGCTGATGAAAAGCTGATCGGCAATTTCCTGGTTCGAATAGCCTTCGCCCCATAGCCGGAGTATTTCAATCTGCCGGGCGCTCAGCTGCGCCGGCCCGGTTTCCTGGCCGGAAACACTGTTGAAAGCCGAAACATATTGGTTGACGACAATATTGGAAATAGGTTTATTGTAATAATCATATCCGTTGCGAAGAGTGAAAACGGCTTCTTTCAGATCATTTATATCCGAATCTTTTCCAAGGAAACCTTTGGCTCCGGCCTTTATCGTTTTCAAAATGATTTCTTCGTTTTGAATTGCGGAAAGAATCAGTATTTTAAGTTTTGGATTGTCTATATTTAATTGAACAATAAAATTAAGGTTCCGTACCGAAATATCGTGCATATTCAGGATCAGTACATGAACGTTTACCTTTTTTAGTTTATCGGTTAACACATTCCGGTGGTCGCAGGCAAGAACAAGATTAAAATCGGGCACATCGGAAACCAAGCGTGCGAATCCTTCCAAAATTAGTTTGTGTTCATCAAATAATGCAATATTGATCATACTACTCCTGTCGTTTATTCTTCGTTCATAATGGTTGCCATCCGTTGTTTCCCATCCATGATGATGGTCAGTTCGTTTTTAAACCGGACGTGCCTGAAGAATTTTGTTTCATGAATAACTTTCTGTTTAAACAGGGAATCCCACCGGAGAAAATCGGTTGACGATGTATGTTGTACCGAAAGGTAGCCGATATTCATTGACGTTACATTGTGAAAGAAATGTGAACCAAGCGATGAATCAAGCGGGAAATTTTCTAAGCTCACTTCCACAATGACCTTGGCATTTGAAATTTGCGACCAGTTTACCGGTATGCCCACAAAACGGTCCCTGCTGCCCCAGCGCCCGGGGCCGATCAAAATATATTGCCTTCCGCTTTTGATCATAGTTTTGTTCATTTCTTCTATTTCTGTGGCCATATCTATGGTCTTCAGTTTATTAAACCGGTTCGGGTCAATAAAAATAACATCGCTGATTCCCCTGATCAGGCCATTTCCCATGCTTGACCGGGTAAATAGCACCATCTTCGATTTATCCTGTGTTTCGATCGCGGTGTTGTGTTCCGACTGGTCGGCCAGCAATGGTTTTATCTGAAGGAGATAAAACGTGGGAAGGCCATTTTTTGCCCGGTTGAGATCAACCGCGTATTCAATCTCGACAGGCGAACCGAAAGCCTCTTTTATCGTATTCAGAAGAAGCCGGATGGTTTCGGCCAACGGGATGTAACCATATTGCAGGATATTTGCAAAATTAACCACCCTTGGTCCGGGAGAACCCAGCCCTGCCTCCAACCGGTCGTTCTGGGGGTTGTAAACCGACACGCAATGAACGAGTGTCCCGTGTTTTTCTGCTTCGCTAATATCCAATAGGTTCAATGACGCCAACTCTCCATCCTTCAGAAAATCAACTTTCAATTCTTTGCAGTTCAGGGCATAAAATTTTACCTGCGAACTGTTCAGTAAATCTTTTATACTATACATGCCCGTTTTAGGGTACCGCGGCGAAAAACGGAACGACTGCCAGCCATCGACTACATAAGCCCCCAAACCAACTGCGGCCACTGCAAACCCTTCACCGGGTTTCATGTAAGCCACCGGATAGTAGTTATATGATTTGGCCACCCCGCTGATATGCGGATAGTAATAATCTCCATACTGGTTGCCAACCAGTTCCTGTAAAACCACGGCCATTTTTTCCTCTTCTATTTTGTGATGGATGATTGCAAAATAATTCCGGGCTTTATCCGAAAATGTGGAGGCATAGATCAGTTTTATTGCCGTTGCTAATTGTTCCAGTACAATTTTTTTGTTGGTGGTACAGTTGGGCACCAGATAGGTATCGAAAACTCCGGCAAAAGGTTGTGTGATTGAATCTTCGGATGTACTTGACGAACGTACGGCAATTGGTTTGTCGATCTGGGAAACAAACACTTTGAGCTTCCGTAACAGGGTTGACGACAGGTGGGCTTCGGCAAACAAACGCCTCAATTCGGCATACGAAACCGATGGATCAACAATTTTATCGAAAAGATTGTTCCTCGAAATAAAATTTTGAAACTCGTCGGTCCCAATAATTACCGTAATTGGGGCAAGGATGTTGATCCGGTTTGACAATGCCGAGAAATCAAGATTGTAAATGAGTATATTGATGAAAGCCAGTCCCCGGCCTTTTCCTCCCATTGACCCTCCGGCAAACGAAACGATATTTTTCTCGTCAAGAGTCGAAGTTTCGTCAAAATCGAGGATTTTTCCTTTCTTCTTTTCATCCTTGTATCTTTTTATCTGATCGAGGAAAAACTGCCGCGACTCGCTCATGCTTCTGAAGTTATCGATCTGGACCGGGTTGAGTGTTTTGGCGAGCTGGATTTCGCCGCGGGCCATCAGCCACAGCGACAGCTGGTTTTCGGAAGCATGCAGGTAAAATGATTCGTCAGGAATTTGGTGCAACAGGGTTTCAAACTCGCGAAGAGACCTCGCTACCGCAATTTTGTTCGATTCTTTGTCGCGGAACACAAAATTGCCGAAACCGAGGTACCGTTTCAGGTATGCCCGCATTTCATTCAGCAACGTTTCCGAATTTTTATTGATGAATGCCACATTCAGCTCCTGTGCTATTTTTGCATTCCGGTCTTCCGACGATTGAAGGATAACCGGCAGGTTCGAAATGTGTGACTGTACATACCTGATAAACCGTACTCCTGCATTTTTGTCCATTTTCCCCGAACGTTCAAATTCAACGTCAGAAATCACGCAAAGCATGAAATCCTTATATTTGTTGAAAATATAAATGGCATCCTCGTAATTGCGGGCCAGCAAAATCTTCGGGCGCGACCGCATTTTGCAGATTTTGTCAATTTCGTTTTTCTCAACTTCGGGCAATAATTGCTGTACCTGTCCAAAAACAATATCATACAGTATCTGGAGATATTTTGAATAATACAGCGGCGAATCTTCGATTAAAAGGATGACCCGTACCAGACCTATTTTTGTGTCGTTTTCTACATTTACACTGTCTTCTGTCGATTTTACAATAGCAAACAGGATTTGCGAATCGCCGTTCCATACGAATAGTTTATCGACCGACCGGATAGTTGGCACCAGTTCTTCGAAATACCGGATGTCGCTCTTTTTGTTCAAAAGGAGATAGATCGGCAGCGACTCGTTGGCGGCTTTGATTTGCTCGCTGATAATAACCGGCGCTTCACGATCAATCCCGGCCATCAGAATAACCAGGTCGAAATGGGTTGTTTTAAGCAGTTCAAGCGCTTCTTCTGCTGTAGATACCCCGGTAATGCGGGGAACGGAAAACAGGCTGTACTGATAAATTTCGCCCATGAATTTCTCGAAGAAGGAATCTTCGCTTTCCAGGATAAAGGCATCGTACAAGGTGGCAACAAAAAGAATATGCTTGACCTTGAACTTCATCATATCGAGATAAATGTACTTATCAATCGACTGCTGATTGAAGTAAAGTTGCAAAGGCTTTTTATTACGGATCAATGAATTGCGAAACTCTTCGGAAGGGTGGTGCTCCCGAAGGGCAACCCCTTTGTGGGAGATAATTTCATGCCCCTTGTAGCCGTTCAGGTAACCGCCTATCAGTTTACTGATGTTGACCAGCAGGTTTCGTTCCTCATACAAAAACGGCCCTTCGTCGGCTTCCGCGAATTGTTTCAGGTAGAAAACCTCGATTTGTCCTTTCTTATGGTCGATCGTGACAAAACTTTCTTTCTGTGCCCATTCTGTTTCCCGGAAATTTTCGGTGACATAACTCCTGCCTTCAAACCTGATACGGGCGACAGTGAACCGTGGATATTGATAGGAGCCTGGCAAAACAGCACAAATTGCCTGTAGGGTTTCATCAACCGGGTTGCCTTCTTCAATAATAAAAGATGTCTGGTTGATGGCTTTCAGCTCTTTGAGCCGTTCGGTATTGGTACGGTACAACTTTTTAAATTCCTCCCGGGTTGCCGAACCTGAAATCAGGTTTGAAAGGTTTACCAGCAGGTTTCGTTCTTCTTTCAGAAATGGTCCTTCATCGGCTTCGGGAAACTGCTTTGAGTAGAAAATTTCGATAATCCCTTTTTTCCGTCCGGGAGCAATAAAGTTTTGCGACATGCGCCATTCCGACTCAACAAAATTGCGGCTTACAAACACTTTCCCGTTATATTTAATGCGGGCGCCGGTATATTCCGGGTATTGCCAGGCATCTGGCAGAATGGAACAAATCACCTGCAGCGATTCCTCCATTGATTTACCTTTCTGTAAAATCTCCGAAGTTTGGTTGATCCCTCTCAATTCTTTCAACCGTTCGGTATTCTCGGCTAACAGTTGCTGTAAAACTTTTTTTGAAACAGTGCCCGAAATCAGGGCTGCCAGATTATTGACCAGGCTCTGCTCTTCTTCCAGAAATGGTCCGTAAAAAACGTCGGGAAACTGCTTCAGGTAATAAATTTCAACACTTCCTGATGTCCCGTCGGGCATATCAAACCCTTGTTGTAATCTCCACCCTGTAACCATAAACGAGCGGCTGACAAATTCCTTCTGGCCGTATTTTATACGGGCAACCGTATATTCCGGATATTGCATGGCCTCGGGCAAAAACAGGCAAATTTCCTGTAATGACTCATCAATAGTCACACTTTTTTTTAGAATTTCTGCTGTCCGGTTGATGCTTCTCAATTCTTTTTCGCGTCCGGTGGTATAACGGTACAATTCATCGAGCTGAAATTTTGAAATCAGGTTTTCCAGAAAAATACTCAGTTGCTGAAGCAATTTTTCTCCGTCCGGTGAGAATATGTTTGTTTTTGTCCCTTTTTCATCCTGAAAGAAAAGTTCAAGTGTTCCTTTTTTATGGTCAGGAGTTTGAAAACTCCGGCTTAGGATAAATGGTGTTTCTGCAAAATTTTTATCGGACCAGTTATGTCCATTAAAAAAAATCCGCACCGACACCCTATCGCCGGCAACCGGAGATCCCGAAACAAGGTCACAAAACTGTAACAACGATTGGTCAAGGCTGATCTCTTTTCCAAGTATCTCTATAAGACCAACTGCTAAATCCGGCGAAAATATACTGTCAGCTTTATTATTCATGATTTTTCAATACAATCAAACGTCCTGCATTATTCTACTTTTCTGAAATCCATCAACAAAGGTACAGGGAAACAGAGAAAAATAACAATGTGCGTACAACGTGGCAAAGCTAAAAATTCAGCGAGCTTTTCTGTTTTTACTTTGGTATGCGACTTTTCCATTAAACGGTATGAAAAGGAATTGTAGCCATTCAGTTTCCCGGCTTTTTTCCTTCCTTCAAGATTGCCCGTTTAGAGATTTCCTTGTCGTGTACCAGGATGGAATATTTTAATACCAACGGTTCGCCGACCAGCAGGTCCACCGGTTTTTTTCCCGGATAAACCACGTTCTGCATGCTCTTCTCTTTTCGCAATATCCACGATTGCGGAAAACCGGGATTGTTTTCGTCGCAGATAATTGCCGCTCCGGCGTATGAGTTGTTTTTCCCCATCGATCCGGAAATATCGACACATGCGCCCACACTTACCGCTATTACTTCCGGTGAAACAATGTTTTCCTCACACCGGAACATCACATCCTCAGGCAGTCTCAGCCGTACCGAAAATCCACCGTACCCTTTTTCGTCGTTGGAGCCACCAAGTTGAACTTTGTCGGTTAAAGCCGATAGTGTGATTTCGAAGTCAATCCGCCGCAGGTTTTTTTCTTTCAGGAAAAAATAGGTTTTTGACTGTTCCTTCAAATAGGCTTCTTTTCCATTCTTGTACAGGGGCGACATCCAGTATACTTCGGTGTTGAAGGTAGCGTCGCCGTTCCGCAACTGTTCAAATTGCACATTCTTCACTTTTTGGATAAAGTTCTCCAGCATCCAGGGGTCGCCCATGCTTTGTCCGTCAATAAGTACCTGGTGCCAGCTCCAGAATATTCCCCTGTGGTGCGGGTGGTCCTCCGGAAAATCCTCGGTCAGCACTGCACCGTCTAATCCATACAGCGGATGAAAGTAATTGCACCGGCTGTATTCGCCGTTCAGGCTTTTGGGTGAACGCTGATAAAAACAAATACTGTCGCCGCCTTCTTTAAAAAGAAAGCCACCATCGCCAATAACCATACTGATCTGGGCTGAAGCAAACGAACACGTGAAAAACAATGCGGTAAACAGGAATGTCTTTTGCATCTTTCGTATGAATTTAGTTAGGTTAAGCGAAGGTAGCGAAAATATTTTCAAAAAAGAATGTCGTTCTTTATCGACCCTTTTGGGGTTCAATGTACAGTCATTCCCTGATACTTTTTATTTCAAGAGCCTTTGCTGAAGCCATTTTGTGAGGGCTTCCCGTTGTTCTGGATAAGTCCAGTGTTGCGTGTCCCGAAAAATATGTTTTTCCTTTTTGGCGGGAATCACATTATAGGCAGCAAAAATAGAAGTAGGGGGGCAAACGTTATCGTTAAAGCCCCATGAATACCAGCCTTCCACTTTTACAAAACGGGCAAAATTCACCACGTCGTAATATTTCGAGGTTTCAATGCGATCGGTCAGTTTGCCTTCGTCGCCAATGAACATGTGAGGCCAGCCACCCGCACGGCTATCCAAATATCCGGTCAGATCGGAAAGGGCAGGGTAAAATGCCGCCAGCCATTTGATACGCGGATCAAGTCCGGCAGTAATAATTGACAAAGCTCCTCCCTGGCTGCCACCTGTTACCGCAATATTCTGGCCGTCGAATTCCGGTAGTTCATAAATGAAATCGATGGCGCGGACGCAACCTAAGTACACCCGTTTGTAGTAATAATCATCTTTGTTGTCCATCAGTGCCCGGTTGTAGTTTTTTAGCGCACCTGTTCTCAGATCGTCATATACTCCTATAGGCAGGTTTACAGGGATGCCATGAATACCGATCTGCAGGGTAATGATCCCTGCTTCAGCATTGCTTATATCGCCAAAATACGGACGCACACCGGCTCCCGGTACATGCAGGATGGCCGGATATTTTCCTTCTTTTTTCGGTTTGCACAGAATACCATAGATCTTCCCGTCGATATTTTTCATGCTCACGTGGAAAACATCAACCTTATCGGTACAAAGTTCCGGCATCAGGGTTAAAACCGGGCTTACCGGAATTTTGGCCAGTTCATTTTTCCATTTATCCCAAAATTCGGTGAAATCGGAGGGTAGGGTAGTGGTTGGTTGAATTTGGTCTACATCAAAACCGGCAGTCGCGTATTTCTCATATTGTTTTCCATCCGCCGTCACCCGTGCAAAACAGCGCAGGAAACCTGGTTTTTTCAGCGTTCCTGCCGGGATGGTTGCGGTTCCGTTTTTCAGGGTAATTTCCCCTTTTTTAATTGTGCCCATTTTTTCGGGCTTTATTTCATAGTTCAGGGTAATGTTATCAAGCGGAAAATCATTTTGCAGTACGGTTGCTTTAAACGTTACCTGCTCCCCGGTTTTGTATTGCCAGTCGGACCGGTCGGGGGATATCAGGATTGTTACGGGTTGACGTGCAGGTTGTGCATTCAGTGTGGTTAAGGCTATCAGTAAGGCGGCAAGTGCCATCACCGATCGAAACAATTTATTCATGGTTCAATGGTAATTTTAGGTTAATCTTTAATTGGATTGTTCATATCGTTTGCAAAATAAAAAACTCTCTGCGAAATACAGAGAGTTTTTTTATCAATTTCAAAAAGAATAATCAGATTTTCAGTTTGGGTTCCCAGCCGGGTTCATATTCGCGGCTCCATAGTTTCATGGCGTCGCGGTCGAAAATACGGCCGGTATTTACATCTACATCGAATCCCTTGTTTACCCGATACGAAATGTTTGCGTAGTGGGTGAGGTGCTGGCTGACTACGCCTACGTCAATGGGCGAAGTCAGTTTTTCGGTACCCCGGATGGTATTGAAGAAATTCTGTACATGGTGCGTGGTCATGTCGCCGCCACCACCCAAGGTGTTTCCGGCTTCTTGTGAGGCCGATTTGCTGTCTTTTATTAATTTCCCGCTTAAATCATATAAACGGTAGAGGTTGCGGTTGACGAAAACAGAACCTTCCGAACCATAAATAATAGTTCCCCGGTCTGCCCCGTAGGTATCGTATCCGGTACGGCTGCGCCCATCCCATTTAATAATCTTGTTTTTCGGGAAGCGGAACATAGCGTCCATCGTGTCGTACATTTCCCAACCATCGTCCAGAAAATGGCGCTTGCCGGCTTCCACAAAAACATATTCCGGATAATCGACCTGTAGGGCCCAGCGGGCAATGTCGAGTTCATGAGTGGCGTTGTTGCCCATTTCTGCCGTGCCGAAGT
This sequence comes from Prolixibacteraceae bacterium, assembly GCA_034003625.1. Classification (GTDB taxonomy): domain Bacteria; phylum Bacteroidota; class Bacteroidia; order Bacteroidales; family Prolixibacteraceae; genus GWE2-42-39. The sequence goes on from JAVEYG010000012.1 coordinate 49,914, forward strand.
CCCAGCCATACCAGTGCCAGTTGTAGTCCCAGGTGTCGTGCATGTATTCTTTCCGGGGAGAAGGTCCCTGGAACAAGTCCCAGTCGAGACCGGCGGGGACCGGCGCTTTTACCGGGTTGACCACCCGTCCGCGCTTGTTGGTGTAAAAGGAAACAGCTTTATAGGCTTCGCCGATAATCCCTTCGTGGATTGCCTTCATGATTTCGATGGTGTGGTCCGACGAACGTTGCTGGTTCCCCATTTGTATTACTTTTCCATATTGTTTCTGGTAAGCAACCAGCAATTCTCCTTCGTGTGGATTATGGCTGCAAGGCTTTTCCAGATACACGTGCTTTCCTGCTTCAACGGCCATAAATGTCCCCGGCGCATGCCAATGGTCGGGTGTAGCGTTCAGTATGGCATCTAATTGCGGGTTGGCCAGCACTTTGCGGATATCATTTTCTAACTTGGGTTTGTAGTCGATGTGTTTTGCAAATGTTTTGGCTGCATTTTCCCTCTGTTTTTCCATTACGTCACACAAATATAGCAGCTCCACATTGCTTTCCTTCAGTGCAATGGGTTCGATGTAAGCACTGTACCTGCGCCCCAGGCCGGCAATTGCAACGCGAAGGCGGTCGTTAGCCCCTATGATCTTAGAATAACTCTTTGCCGACATGCTGTGGGCGGCTCCGCCCAGTGTAATACCAGCCGTTCCGACAGCTGCTTTTTTTAGAAAATCTCTTCTGTTTGAACTCATTTTTGTCAGGTTAAATAGTTTACAATTTTGCTAAAACATGGTATCAATAGTTGAATGGAACTATAGCCCCATAATGGGAAATAACATCCAACACTCAATATCCAATATGAATATTGAATGCCGGATCGTGTTGCTTACTGAATGGCAGTCAGCATTCCCCTTATATAGCCTATTGATTCGCCCATTCCGGGGAACGGATTATCGCCGTCTTTTTCGTATTCGAGAGCCAGGATGCCCGAATAGCCCAGGTCGATCAGGTCATTCAGAAAAACTTTGAAGTCGATCACCCCCCGGCCAATTTCGCAGGTTGAGCCGTCGGCATCTGCTTTGGTTACATCTTTAATGTGAATGTCGAGTACCCGGTCGAAAAAGTCTTTGACATCCTGTGACGGGTTGCGCTGAATGCGCATGGTGTGGCCGATGTCGATACAAAGCCCCATTCTGGGATCCATCTCTTTTATAAGGGTATACGCGCTTTCGGCGCTTGGATATAATTTGTCGCCAGGGCCATGATTGTGTATCGCCAGTTTAATGTCGTATTCTTTTACTTTCTTTTCCACGTAGGGAAGCAATTCGTGGTTTGGAACGCCCACAATCATTTTCATTCCGGCTTTTCGAGCATATTCAAAAGCCTGGTCTGCTTCGGCTTCGGTTTTCATGTAAATAACGCCGCCGGCATACAGGTCGATTCCCGCATCTTTGCATTTTCTGACAGTTTCAGCAATTTCGGCATCTGTTGCGTCTAATTTCAGATGGAAACTTTTAAAGGCGATTTTATCAATCCCTAATTGTTTTGTAAAGGCGAGCGTCGTATCAGTCGAAAACTTACGGAGCGAATAGGAAGCAACGCCCAACTGAAATTTTATTTCCCGTTTTGGGGCTTGTTCTGTTTTTTTTTCGCAGTTGCACGATGTACCTGCCAATAACATAGAGGCGAAAATAAAAAGCAGCAATTTTTGAGAAACAGGTTTCATTTTAGTTTAGTTTTTTGATTTTTATATTTCTGAAATTTACATTGTCGTTATGGTCCTGAAGGAGGATCGGACTTTCTTCAGCCATCCCGAAATTTTCAAATTCGGCAAATTTGCTCCGTGCAACCAATGCTTTAAAAATGTTGTTTCCTCTGGTATATTCCACTACTTTCATTCCGTTGAGCCAGTGTTCAGCACGGTTGTCGGGAAAAACAATAATTTGGCCGAGGTTCCATTCTCCTGCTTTTCTCAGGAAGCGTGGGTTTTTTTCCGAAGGGATCAGGTCGTACAGTGAAGCAATGGTACGGTTTCCGGCGGCTCCCATCTGCGCATCGGGGTGCGCATTGTCAAGTATCTGGTATTCCAATCCAATCGAAGGCCCGTTGTGCCCCAGTCCGTATTTCACTCCGCTGTTGGCGCCTTTGGTTAAGCGGAACTCAAATTGCAACGCAAAAGCCTTGAATTTTTCAGTGGTTATGATGTCGCCACCTTGTTTTGATTTATCGCCGCCACTTGCCAGCACCGTCAGCATGCCGTCTTTCACTTCCCATCCTTTTTCCGGGAATTTTTCTGATGATGCGCTTTTCCACCCGTTGGTGGTTTTTCCGTCGAACAGTAATTTCCATCCCTGCATCGTTTCTGTTTCCGAGAGGTTATTGGGTAACAGGTTTACCACAAATATGTTCTCTATCGGGGCTGGTTTCAGATTTTTGGTCTGAATACGGATGTTTCGCCAGCGGATCTGACGTCCTGCTGCTTCTGCATTACCGATTGAATGCACCTGAAGACAGATGAACCCTTCGGGGGTCATGTCGTCAATAAGATGAGCTACCGGAACGTCATTTATCCAGGTCCGGATATTCGGGCCGATACATTCAATGCGGTATTTGTTCCATTCCTTGAATTTAAATGCTTTTCCACCTTCAGGATTGTATGTACAGGGATATAGCCAGCCACGGCGTGCTTCGTCGTAAATGCCACCACTCCATGCCCGGTCTGACGGGTCAATCTCGCACTGGTACCCGTGGACCCGTCCATTGTTGTATTCCGGTTTGCTTTCGCTCCGGAACTGAATCCCTGAATTCATGTAATTGTCGACAAACAATTCCAGTTCCAGCACAAAATCGCTGTAGTTTTTTTCGGTAGTCAGAAATGAATTGGGCGTATTGGCCACTGTGGTCCCGACAATCTCTCCGTTTATTACTTCATATTTGGCTTTCCCGTTCAGTTGTTTCCAACCGGCCAGGTCTTTCCCGTTGAAGAGGTTTTCCCAGTCTCCCTGTGGCTGGGCAGTCGCCAAAAGGCTACATACCAATAAAAAGAAAAAAGAAAGAACTTTCATGATTTATTGAATTTAGTTAGTATATAAATATCGTCTGAAAATCTCGTGAACGCTCACGAATTTACTAAGTTTAAAGTTTTTCAGGTATATTTGTTAACCGTAAATGGGTTTTATAACCGTTATAAGTTAGTATATAACAGGAAAATGAATTTTGACAGGGAATTGATAAACAGACAATTAAGAAAGATAGTTGAAAGTCGCCACTTCAATAAATCAAAAATCAGTTGCGATTTGCTGGAGTATTTAGTAAGTGCGACCCTCGATGAAAAAAGTCCGAAAGAATTCACTATCGGGATTGAACTTTTTGGAAAAAGGTATGGCGAAGAAACAAAACCCGATGCCAATATCCGGGTATACATCCATAATCTCCGGAAAAAATTAAATGATTATTACAGGAACGAAGGAAGCAGGGATCCCCTGATTTTTGAAATAGAAAAAGGAAAATACAACGTCCGGTTTATTTCACGAAAAGACAGCAAACCGAAAAAACAACGTACATTCTTTTATCCGTTCTTAATAACATTGTTGCTGCTGGGCGGAACCCTTTATTGGCATGTAAGCACTGAAAAAAAAGAGCTAAACCCCTGGCGAAATTTACCCGTCTGGCAGGATTTTGCTGACGATGACAAGAAAACCTTACTGGTGCTGGGCGATTATTTCGTGTTCAGCGGACTGCTGCCCACCGGAAATATTGGTATTTATCGGGACTTCAGTATTAATTCGGAAGTGGAATATGAGCACCTTCTCGATAAAAAACCGGAATTGATCCGGTCGCTGACCCGTTCGCCACTGACCTATCTTTCAAAAATGTCAGCTTTCTGCCAGAATGATATTCAGAAAGTTTTTGCAAAGACCGGCACTGAAATTACCGTGAAACTTTCATCTGATATTCAGCCTGTTGACTTGAAGGAATACAATATCATTTTCATCGGGAATTACAAGAACATGGGGCTTTTCGAGAATATTGTCCGTGAACTGCATTTTAGTTTCGGAATTTCTTCCGGTGCAAGCCAGTACATATTCCCTGCTGATCCATGTGCTGAAGTGTATGCGCCCGAAAACACAAGTATGAAACAGACCGATTATTCACTGGTCATCTATACCAAAGGGTATAACAATAACAGGTATTTATTTTTCCTTTGCACACAGGATATTGGCAATATTTCCACCGTCGGGCAGATGACCAACCTTGCTTTTATGAGTGAATTTAGGGATAGTCAGCTCAAACTTCTTCAGCAGGACTATTTTAAGGCGCTTTTTAAAGTGGAAGGTATCAACAAAACAGACCTTTCTTTTGAATTGCTGAAAGTAGAATGACCTTTTAACAAATTTTATTCATTTTTACCATCTGCGAAAGAATCAAAAAGAACTTTCTGTGATCTGATAGATGGGATAGATACAGTTTATTTTTAATTTTATCAAACAAAAAGAAAATACAGAAATATGAAGATATCAGTTGTTGGAACAGGGTACGTAGGATTGGTTTCCGGGACCTGTTTTGCCGAAACCGGGATTGATGTGGTTTGCGTGGACATTGACCAGCGAAAAATAGAGATGCTGAACAACGGGCAAATTCCCATTTACGAACCCGGGTTAAGCGATATTTACAAGCGAAACGTGGAGAAAGGGCGGCTTTCGTTTACCACCAATATTGCCGAAAGTTTAAAAGAAGCCGATGCGGTTTTTATTGCCGTGGGGACGCCGCCCGGCGAAGACGGCAGCGCCGACTTGAAATATGTACTGAACGTAGCCCGCGAGGTGGGCCGTTACATCGATCATTACACGGTGGTGGTGACCAAAAGTACCGTCCCGGTCGGGACTTCGTACAGAGTAAAAGCGGCAGTGGCTGAAGAACTGCAAAAACGCAACTGCGACATTCCGTTTGATGTGGCTTCCAATCCTGAATTTCTGAAAGAAGGCAGCGCCGTGGCCGATTTCCTGAAACCCGACCGCATTGTGGTAGGCACCGATTCGGAACAGGCGATGAAAGTGATGCAGCGTTTGTACAAACCATTTTTGCTGAACGGGCACCCCATCCTGTTCATGGACATTGCGTCGTCGGAAATGACCAAATACGCCGCCAACTCGATGCTGGCCACTAAAATCAGTTTTATGAACGACATTGCCAACCTTTGCGAATTGGTGGGAGCCGATGTGGGCATGGTGCGCAAAGGAATTGGTTCCGATGCGCGTATTGGCAATCATTTTATTTATCCCGGAACGGGTTATGGCGGCTCTTGTTTCCCGAAAGATGTGCAGGCGCTGATCCGCACCGGCGACGAAAAAGGCCATTCGTTGGAAATTCTGAAAGCGGTTGAAAACGTGAACAACCGCCAAAAATCGGTGCTGGTGGGAAAAATACGGCAGCATTTTGGCGGTAATCTGGCCGGCAAACGTTTTGCCCTGTGGGGACTGGCATTCAAACCAAAAACCGACGACATGCGCGAAGCGCCCTCGTTAGTCATCATCGACCAGTTGCTGAAAGCCGGAGCCGAAGTGGTTGCCTACGACCCGGTGGCCATGCCCGAAGCGCAGCGAATGGTCGGCGATAAAATCACCTACGCGAAAGACGAGTACAATGCCTGTGTGGATGCCGATGCGCTGGTTTTGGTGACCGAGTGGCCCGAGTTCCGGGTGCTGAATTTCCGGGTATTAAGCAAACTCCTGAAAAACAAATTGGTTTTCGACGGCCGGAATATTTACGAACCCGAAGAAATGCGCGAGGAAGGCTTTACCTATTACAGCATCGGGCGAAAAACGATAGCCCCCTGAATCCCCCGAGGGGGACTTAAAGGCAAAACATTGAACGGTCTTTTGTCTTGTATCTAATATCTATTATCTTTTTGCATCTAACGTCTTTTATCTCCAAAATATGAAACGAATATTAATCACCGGGGGCGCCGGGTTTGTAGGTTCCCATTTATGCGAACGCTTGTTGAACGAAGGCAACGAGGTCGTCTGCCTCGATAATTTTTTCACCGGGCGAAAGGAAAAAATTGTCCACCTGCTCGACCATCCGTATTTCGAATTAGTGCGCCACGATGTAACCATGCCGTATTATATCGAGGTCGACGAGATTTACAATCTGGCTTGTCCGGCTTCGCCTGTTCATTACCAGTTCAACCCGATAAAAACCATCAAAACTTCAGTGATGGGGGCTATCAATATGCTGGGATTAGCCAAGCGGGTGAAAGCTAAAATTTTACAGGCCTCGACCAGCGAAGTGTACGGCGACCCGGAACTGCACCCCCAGCCCGAAAATTACTGGGGACATGTGAACCCCATTGGCATCCGCTCGTGTTACGACGAGGGCAAACGTTGCGCCGAATCGCTGTTTGTGAATTATCATCTTTCAAACAAGGTGAAAATCAAGATTGTCCGTATTTTCAATACGTATGGGCCAAAAATGGAACCCGACGACGGGCGGGTGGTGTCCAATTTCATCATACAGGCTTTGCAGGGAAAAGAGATCAGTATTTTTGGCGATGGCACGCAAACCCGTAGTTTTCAGTACGTGAGCGACCTTTTAGAAGGGATGGTCCGAATGATGGGGACTTCCGACGATTTTACCGGCCCGGTAAATATCGGGAACCCGAACGAATTTACCATGCTCGAACTGGCGCAGACCATTCTGGACATCACCGGCTCGAAATCGAAAATTGCCTATTTCCCGCTGCCGGAAGACGACCCCACGCAACGCCAGCCCGATATTTCGCTGGCGCGCGAAAAGCTCAACGGATGGGAACCTGAAATCCAGCTTCGCGAAGGGCTGACCAAAACCATCAATTATTTCGATCGTTATTTATCTTCAAAAAAATAAAGACATGAAGGGAATTATTCTTGCCGGAGGTTCCGGAACGCGCCTGTACCCGATCACCAAAGTCATTTCAAAACAAATTATCCCGGTATACGATAAACCGATGATTTATTATCCGTTGTCGGTGCTGATGTTGTCGGGCATTCGCGAAATACTCATTATTTCTACCCCGGAAGATATTGGCTTGTACGAACGATTGTTGGGCAATGGAAACCAGTTGGGCCTTCGGATTGAATACGCCATCCAGCCATCGCCCGACGGATTGGCACAGGCGTTTATCATTGGCGAAAAATTCATTGGCGCCGACAAGGTGTGCATGGTTTTGGGCGACAATATTTTCTACGGATATAATTTCTCGTCGATATTAAGCGAAGCGGCCAATCTGGACGATGGCGCCATTGTTTTTGGCTACTATGTGAACGACCCTGAACGTTACGGGGTGGCCGAGTTCGACGAAAACGGAAAAGTGCTTTCCATTGAAGAAAAACCGGCCAACCCAAAGTCAAATTATGCCGTTACCGGATTGTATTTTTACAGTAATGATGTGGTCGAAAAAGCAAAAAACCTGAAACCATCGGCGCGTGGCGAGTTAGAAATAACCGACCTCAACCGGCTGTATCTCGAAGAAGACCGCCTGAGCGTGAAACTGTTGGGGCGCGGTTTTGCCTGGCTCGATACTGGTACGCACGACAGCCTGATACAGGCTTCTAACTTTATTGCCACCATCGAGCAGCGACAGGGGCTGAAAGTTTCGTGTATCGAGGAAATTGCTTACAAAAAAGGTTACATCGACCGCGAACAACTGTTGCAACTGGCCGAGCAACTGAAGAAAAACCAATATGGAGAATACCTGATAAAGATTGCGGGACAGAAGTAGGGGTACCTGAGGTGATCGGGGACGCATTCCTACGGAATGCAAAGGGTAGGAGGGTGTTTGTTTTTACCGAACGACTCATTCCTAGGAATGCAGAAAGGAGTTCGTTTTACCGAGCGGTTTATTTCTCTGGAATGCAAGAGAATAGGAATCATGGATAGAGAAAAGCAAACATAACAAGACAAACAAAACCAAGCATTGAATTATTCCCGTTAGAGAATATCGCTCGGTAGAAGGGAATTACGGGTGCATTCCTGCGGAATATAGAAGAATAGTAATAACAGCAAGAGAAAAACATAGCATGGCAAACAAAACCAAACATTGAATTATTCCTGTTAGGGAATATCGCTCGGTAAAAAGTTATTAGGTAGGGGATCATGGATGCATTCCTACGGAATGCAAAGGGTAGGAGGGTATTTGTTCTTTACCAAACGATTCATTCCTACGGAATGTAAAAGAACAGGAATGAGGCAAGATAGAAACAAACATAACAAAACAAATAAAACTAAGCATTGAATTATTCCCGTTAGGGAATACCGCTCGGTAGAAAATTATAGAATCAAAGGAAATTGGCATTCCGTTAGGAATGCTCCCCATTAAACAAACCAAATTATGGCAAACACCTTTACCCAAATACACATCCATGCCGTTTTTGCTGTTCAAAACCGCCTTTCGTTGATTAACAAATCATGGCAGGAACGATTGTATAAATACATCATTGCTATAATGCAAAAACACGGGCACAAAGTTTTGTCAATCGGCGGGATGCCCGACCATGTCCATATCTTATTCGGCTTTCGTCCAACACAGGCATTGTCGGCTTTAATACAGGAGGTTAAACGCGACAGTTCAGAATGGATAAACAAAGAAAAGTTGGCAATGGGTAAGTTTTCGTGGCAGGAAGGTTATGGGGCGTTTTCGTATAGCAAGTCGCATATCTCACGGGTTGCGAATTATATTGAAAAGCAGGACGATCATCATAAAAAGAAAACATTTTTAGAGGAATATAAAAAGATCTTGACAGATATGGGCTTGGAATATGACGAAAAATATATTTTCAACCAGCTCAAGGAATAAGGACACATTCCTGACGGAATGCAGAGGGTAGGAGAGTGTTTGTTTTTACCGAGCGACTCATTCCTACGGAATGCAGAAAGGAGTTCGTTTTACCGAGCGGTTCATTTATCTGGAATGCAAGAGAATAGGAATCATGGATAGAGAAAAGCAAACATAACAAGACAAACAAAACCAAGCATTGAATTATTCCCGTTAGGGAATATCGCTCGGTAGAAAAGAAACAGAATTAACAATAAAGGCATGCCGTTAGGTATGCCACCTGATAAAAGTGTAAAAACAAAAAAAATGAAAATCATTGAAACGCCCATCCCGGGTCTGCTGATTATTGAGCCCCGCGTTTTTGCCGATGAACGGGGCTATTTTTTCGAAAGCTACAATGCGTCGAACTTTGAAAAATACGGTCTGCAAACCAATTTTGTCCAGGATAACGAGTCGAAATCGCAACGCGGCGTGATCCGTGGCTTGCATTACCAACTGGAGCCTCATTCACAAACCAAGCTAATTCGCGTCATTCGCGGAACGGTGTACGATGTGGCCCTCGACCTGCGCAAGGGTTCGCCTACTTTCGGGCAATGGTATGGTCTGGAAGTGAGCGCTGCCAACAAAAAACAGTTTTATATCCCGAAAGGCTTTGCCCACGGGTTTTCCGTGCTCAGCGAGTACGCTATTTTTTCGTACAAGTGCGACCATTTTTACACCCCCGCATCCGAACGGGGCATCCGTTACGACGACCCGGCATTTGGAATTGACTGGAAACTGAGCGAAGCCGAAGCCATTGTTTCTGAAAAGGATAGAGTTTTACCCTTTCTGACCGATGCGGAAATGAATTTTAATTTTTAAACATGATGCCGTGATTCTATTTATTACAGCCTGAAAAATGTAAACACAAGAAACGAGAAGACAGTATCATGTGCCCTAAATATAATCTGATGTGAAAGATTCATATCTTTGTTGTTAGTTTCAAGCATGACCACAAAAGAATACATATTAAAAACCATCGGCTCCAGCAAACCTGAACTTTCAAAATTGGGGATTCGGAACATTGGTTTGTTTGGATCCTATATCAGGGGGGAACAAACCGAACGGAGTGATATCGATATTTTAATCGATTTTGAACCGGGCAAGGAAACCTTCGATAATTATATGGCTGTTTATGACTTTATAGAACAGCTTTTTAGAAACGAAAAAATTGAAGTTGTGACAAAAAACGGTTTGAGTCCTTATATCGGGCCCAAAATTCTAAATGAGGTACAATATGTCTAAAGAACCGATAGAATACCTAAGACACATACACGACGAGAGTTTGTACATTCTTTCAGTAACAGGTTCTAACCTTACAAAAGATGATTTTTTACGGGATGAAACGCTGAAAAGAGCCATTGTAAGAAGCCTGGAAATTATCGGAGAAGCGACAAAAAAAATTCCGGCAGATTATAAACTGAACTGGAATTCCATTGAATGGAAAAACATGGCAGGAATGAGAGACCGGCTAATCCATGATTATATGGGGGTTAATTATTCAATCGTATGGGACGTGGTTCAAAACAAGATTCCGGCACTTCAGAAGCAGATTCTTGAAGTTCTTGAGAGTGAATGAAAATTTCAACCTGTCAAATAAATCCGGAATTTTGTAATCCAATAATAAGCAAATTTCACCAAAATTTCTCTCATGTTTAAACTACTCATCACCGGGGCGAACGGGCAACTCGGTTCCGAAATAAAAAAAGTTTCTGGACAATTTCCTGAACTAGAATTTTTGTTTACCGACGTTGCTGAACTCGACATTACCAATCCCGAAAAAGTGGCTGCTTTTTTTTCCGAAAACAAACCCGCTTTCCTGATCAACTGCGCAGCCTACACAGCAGTAGACAAAGCGGAAGCCGACGAAGAAACGGCCCGGCTGATCAATGCTACTGCTGTTTCAATTTTGGCAGAACAATCAGCCAAAGTAAATTGCCGGATGATTCATATTTCCACCGATTATGTGTTCGACGGGAAAGCCAGCCAACCATACACTGAAGATGCGCCGGTCAATCCGCAATCGGCCTACGGACGGACCAAACTCGAAGGCGAACAACTTTGTATGAAAAATAACCCACAAAGTATCATCATTCGCACTGCGTGGCTGTATTCAGCTTTCGGCAATAATTTCGTAAAAACGATGCTCCGACTTGGCCGCGAACGCGACGAACTCCGCATCGTGGCCGACCAGATTGGCAACCCGACCAATGCTGCCGACCTAGCCCACGCAATTTTAACGATAATTTCATCTGTCGTTGCCGGGCAGAAACCATTTGAAACAGGCATTTATCACTATTCCAACGAAGGCATTGCCAGTTGGTACGATTTCACGGTTGCTATTATTAAACATGCCGGTTTATCCTGCAAAGTCATCCCGATTACTACTGACGAATACCCGCTCCCGGCTCCCCGTCCGGCTTACAGCGTGATGGACAAATCGAAAATTAAGCGTATTTTTGGCATCGAAATTCCGCATTGGAAAGAAAGTTTGAACAATTATTTTTCAAAATAAAAACGACATTGTCATGGCGAATAGCAACCTACCGGAAATGATAAAAGCAAAGGCCGCCGAATGGTTGACCGATGTTTACGATGCTGAAACACAGTCCGAAGTAAAACGAATGTTGGCAAGCGAAGATCCCACCGAACTGATCGATTCGTTCTACCGCGACCTTGAATTTGGAACCGGTGGTCTGCGCGGCATCATGGGAGCCGGAACCAACCGCATGAACATATACACTGTAGGCGCTGCTACACAGGGATTGAGCAATTACCTGAAAAAAGAATTTGTCAACCTGCCGGAAATTAAAGTGGCCATTGGGCACGATTGCCGCAACAACAGCCGTTTGTTTGCCGAAACCAGCGCGAAAATTTTTGCGGCCAACGGCATCTGCGTTTTCCTGTTCGACGATTTGCGGCCCACCCCCGAATTGTCGTTTGCCATCCGCGAATTAGGCTGCCAGAGCGGGATTATCCTCACTGCATCGCATAACCCGAAAGAATACAACGGATACAAAGCCTACTGGGACGACGGTTCACAGATTGTTGCCCCGCACGATGAGAACATCATCGACGAGGTACAAAAAGTGAAAGCTGCCGACATCCGGTTCAAGGGCAACGAACATCTGATTACCATTCTGGGCGAGGAAATGGACAATAAATTCATCGAAAAAGTGAAAACCGTTTCCATTTCGCCGGAAGTGATTGAAAAGCAAAAAGACCTGAAAATTGTATATACACCGATTCATGGCACTGGTGTAAAACTAATCCCGGCAGCCTTGCGCGCTTTCGGTTTCCCCAATATTTACAACGTGCCGGAACAGGATGTGGTGAGCGGTAACTTCCCGACGGTGGTTTCCCCCAATCCGGAAGAACCTGCCGCCATGAAAATGGCAATGGCAAAAGGCAAGGAAATTGATGCCGATGTGGTAATGGCTTCCGACCCCGATGCCGACCGGATTGGCGTTGCCGTGAAAAACGACAAAGGCGAATTTGTGATCCTGAACGGGAACCAGACCGCACTGGTATTTATTTATTACATCATCAGTAAACGCAAGGAAAGCGGCAAACTGAAAAGTAACGATTTCATAGTAAAAACGATTGTTACCACCGAACTGATCGCCGAAATTGCCCGGCGCAACCAGGTTGAATATTTCGACGTGTTTACCGGGTTCAAATACATTGCCGAAGTGATCCGCGATCACGAAGGACAGAAAAACTACATCGGCGGCGGCGAAGAAAGTTTCGGGTTCATGCCTGCCGATTTTGTACGCGACAAAGACGCTGTTTCATCCTGCGCGCTGATGGCCGAAATTGCAGCCTGGGCAAAGGATCAGGGTAAATCGCTGTTTGAAATGGTTCAGGATATTTATCTTGAATATGGTTTCTCGCGCGAAAAAATGAAATACGTAGTACGCACCGGAAGATCGGGAGCCGAAGAAATTGAACAGATGATGGTAAATTTCAGGAATAATCCCCCAAAAGAACTGGGTGGCTCGAAACTAAAAATTGTAAAAGATTACGAAACCCTCGTCGAGAAAAATATCCGGACCGGTGAAGAGCGGAGAATCAACCAGAAAATTACATCGAACGTGCTCCAGTTTTTTACGGAAGACGGAACAAAAATTTCGGTGCGCCCGTCCGGAACAGAGCCTAAAATAAAATTCTATTTTGAAGTGGCCGGAAAAATGAACCGTCGCGACGAGTATTACCAGCTGGAGCAAGCCGCCGATGAAAAAATTGATGCAATAATGAAACAACTCGATTTATAAAAATTTTCCTGCTGAGCGGGTGATTTAAAGTCACCCGTCCAGTAAATTTCATAACCAACACAACTATTCTTTAAACCAATGAACACAAAAACCTTTTTAACGATTGTGTTTTGTATGGCGGTCGTTGTTGCAGTTGCCCAAAAACCCGAAGAGAAAAAGATGGTCCCGGCCATGACCGAAATTTGGGACCCCGAAGTACCGGTTGTCACGCCGGGCGAAACGCCAATGAATGCCCCATCGGATGCCATTATCCTGATGGGCGAAGGCATTGAGCTCGGCTACGAGTGGACCAACGGCAAAGGGGAAGCCCCCGGCTGGAAATGGGAAAACGGAATAGCCACGGTGGTAAAAGGCGCCGGGGTTATCAAAACCAAACGCCAGTTCGAGGATTGTCAACTGCATGTGGAATGGCGCTCGCCCGAAGAAGTGGTTGGCGAAAGCCAGGGGCGCGGCAACAGCGGCATCTTCCTTCAGGAATTATACGAAATTCAAATTCTCGATAATTTCAACAACCGCACCTACCGCAACGGACAGGCCGGAAGTCTTTACAAACAGGCAGCGCCGTTGGTAAACGTCTGCACCGGTCCCGGCAAATGGCAAACCTACGATATTATTTATACCGCGCCGCGTTTTAACGACGACGGCTCGTATTTTACCAAACCACGGGTCACCTTGTTGCATAACGGCGTTCTGGTGCAAAATAATGCCGAATTGCGCGGTCCGACACAGTACATCGGCATCCCGGAATACACCATCGTAAAACATGGCCCCGGCGCGCTGATCCTTCAGGATCACGGAAACCCGGTGAGTTTTCGGAATATCTGGATACGGGAATTATGAAATTAAATTACCAATGATTTGGAGCCTCCGAGAGATCAAGGGCTTTTTTTGTCTTTCAGCGATAAACAGGATATTGATCTTGTCATCCGATATGCATTTTTTGTATTTTTCTGTGTACGAAAGAGAAAAGATATCTGGTCTTTTCGTTAAAGAATGCAAAATGCAAATGCTTGCCGAAAAGCAAAGGTTTTATTAATTCATTCTAAATTAACAGGTAAAATACAGGCCAATTCAACAATTATTTCAATAACATATTTGCCTTATTACAGCCCCTGTTGTTTGTTATCAAATTATTACTATTTTTGGTGGCTTCCGAAAAAGAATATACTTTTTTGAGAAAAATAGCGGAACAAATACCAAAAAAACTAAATAATGAAAATTTATAAAACCGATCAAATCCGGAACATTACTTTAATGGGTAATTCCGGCAGTGGAAAAACCACCCTCGCCGAAGCTATGCTTTTCGAGGGTGGAGTGATAAACCGCAGGGGCGACATCGCCCATAAAAACACAGTTTCCGATTACCATGTTATTGAGCAGGAGTACCAGAACTCCGTTTATTCTACCCTCCTTTACGCCGAATACAACGATAAAAAAATCAACATTCTCGATACTCCCGGGATGGATGATTTTTGCGGTGGCTTAGCCTCTTCTCTCGAAGTAACTGGGCTGGGAATCATGATGTTGAACGCATCTAACGGTGTTGAAGCAGGTACCGAGTCTGCCGGGCGTCATGCCGAAAAGAAAAAGACCCCGTTGGTTTTTGTGATTAATCAGCTCGATCATGAAAATGCGAACTTTGAGCAGGCCGTTGAACAAGCTAAAGCTACATTCGGAAACAAGGTAACTGTCGTGCAGTACCCGGTTGATGCAGGGCCGGGTTTCAGTTCCATTGTCGATGTATTGAAAATGAAACTATACAAATATGCTCCCGATGGAGGAAAACCCGAGGTACTCGATATTCCCGCTTCAGAAAAAGACAAAGCAGAAGAGTTGCATAACCAACTGATTGAAATGGCCGCCGAAAACGAAGAATCGTTGATGGAATTGTATTTTGAACAGGGGTCGCTTTCGGAAGACGATATGCGCAAAGGGATGAAAATAGGGATGATGCAACGCGACCTTTTCCCGGTTTTCTGTACCTGTGCCAAAAGAAATATCGGGGTGAACCGCCTGATGGAATTTATTTGCAACATTGCCCCTGCCCCGGACGAAATGCCCATGAGGCCGATCGTGAACGGGAAAGAGGTAGCGATGGACGAAAAGCAACCGGTTTCTTTGTTTGTTTTCAAAACTTCGGTTGAATCACATGTGGGCGAAATCATCTATTTTAAAGTCATGTCGGGAAAGCTGACAGAAGGTAAAGACCTGATCAACTCGAACAGCGGAAATAAGGAACGGATATCTCAAATATTCGTGGTAGCTGGTAAAAACCGGGTAAGTGTTTCCGAATTGTACCCCGGCGACATTGGCTGTACCGTTAAACTGAAAGAAACCAGATTCAATCATTCACTCGGAGAAAAAGAACTTGACATCAAATTTGCTCCCATTGTTTTCCCGGAACCCAAATACCGTGTTGCAGTGAAAGCGGTCAATGAATCGGACGATGAAAAAGTAGGTGAAATCCTGCACCGTATCCGCTTCGAGGACCCAACTTACTTAGTGGAATACTCCAAGGAACTGAAACAGTTGATTGTTGAAGGAATGGGCGAATATCACATAAACACCTTGAAATGGTTTTTTGATAACGTGCATAAAATCGATATTAATTTTCTGACTCCCAAAATTCCGTACCGCGAAACCATCACCAAACCGGCACAGTCATCGTATCGTCATAAAAAACAATCAGGTGGTGCCGGTCAGTTCGGCGAGGTACACATGATCATTGAGCCGTATGAAGAAGGAGCAAAGCCAAAAAATGTATTCTTCTTTGACGGAAAAGAACAAAAGCTTTCGGTCCGTGATGTGCAGGAGCATAAAATGCCCTGGGGGGGAAAGCTCATATATTGTAACTGTATTGTTGGCGGATCGATCGATGCGCGCTTTATGCCTGCCATCCTGAAAGGGATTATGGAAAAAATGGAAGAAGGCCCGCTTACCGGTTCGTATGCACGCGACATCATCGTGTATGTTTACGATGGGAAAATGCACCCGGTCGACTCGAACGAAATCTCGTTTAAATTGGCCGGACGTAACGCATTTAGTCAGGCATTCAAAAATGCCGGGCCTAAGATCCTCGAACCCATTTACGACATGGAAGTGTTTACTCCCAGTGACCGTATGGGCGACGTGATGAGCGACCTGCAGGGACGCCGTGCGTTGATTATGGGAATGGGCAGTGAAAAAGGATACGAAAAAATCACGACCCGTGTGCCGTTGAAGGAAATGAATAAATACTCCACTTCGCTGAGTTCGCTGACCGGTGGGCGCGGACGTTTCTCCATGAAATTTGCCGAATACGAAAAAGTTCCGCAAGACGTACAAGATGAACTGCTTGCCGCTTATGCCGCCGAGCAGAAAGATGAATAGACCAATATTCTAGTATTATAAAAAATCTAGACTAACAATGAGAAGCCCCGGGAGTGCCATCCCGGGGCTTTCTTTTACCAAATTGTCATTTTACCATTTTAATCCGGTGCCAGATTGTCGGTATTAAGCCGATGGCAGTATTTTTGTATGTTGTCAGAACCTAAATTTTTAATTCAGAAATTATGTCAGAAGAAAAAGTTACAAAGGACCCCTTGCACAAAGAGGAAGCAAAAAATAATGTGGCGGACAATAATGAAGTAAAAAAAGACAAAAAAGAGGGTAAAAAGGCAAAATCCCTGAAAAAAAATAAAAGCGAAGAAGAATTGGAAAAAATACTAAGTGAGCTGAACGAATTAAAGGACAAGCACATCCGCTTACAAGCGGAGTTCGACAATTTCAGAAAACGGACATTGAAAGAGAAAATGGAATTGATGAAATCGGCGGGTGAGAGTGTACTGGTCAATATTCTTCCAGTAATTGATGACTTCGACCGCGCCCTCCAAATGATGGGAACTACCGAACAAAACGATCCGGTGGCCGATGGGGTAAGACTGATCTATAATAAGTTTCAGGAATTCTTGAAACAAAACGGAGTAAAGGAAATTGAGGCGAAGGAAAAAGATTTCGACACTGACCTGCACGAGGCTATCACAAAAATACCGGCACCTTCCGAAGAGTTAAAAGGAAAAAATGTGGATGTAATACAAAAAGGATACATGCTCAACGACAAGGTAATACGGTTTGCCAAGGTAGTTATCGGCGAATAATTTAGAAAACGGACCAATGACAAAAAGAGACTATTACGAAATACTGGAGATAAGTAAAAATGCGACCGCGGAAGAAATAAAAAAAGCCTACCGCAAAAAAGCGCTTCAGTACCATCCTGATAAAAATCCGAACAATAAAGAAGCTGAAGAAAAATTTAAAGAAGCGGCTGAAGCTTATGAAGTTCTGAGTAACCCGGAAAAACGCAGCCGGTACGACCAGTTTGGGCATGCAGGGATGGGCAATGGGGCAGGGGGCTTCAGTGGGCACGACATGTCGATGGACGATATCTTTTCGATGTTCGGCGATATTTTTGGCGGTGGTTTTGGAGGTTTTGGGGGATTTGGAAGTTCGCGCAGCCGGGGACGAAGAGTCCACCGTGGTTCCGACCTCCGCGTAAAAGTCACCCTGTCGCTGAAAGAGATTACCGAAGGTGTGGAGAAAAAGTTGAAGGTGAAAAAATACGTGGCCTGCGGCCACTGCAACGGTACTGGCGCACAAAATGGTTCGGATTACGAAACCTGCTCTACCTGCCGGGGAAGCGGTCATGTGACCCGCGTGACACAAACCCTGCTGGGACAAATGCAGCAAACGACCGTGTGTCCTTCCTGTAACGGCGAAGGACAAATGATCCGCAATAAGTGCGTTCATTGCCAGGGTGAAGGCGTGGTACGCGAAGATGAAGTCATTTCGGTACGAATACCTGCCGGAGTGGGCGAAGGGATGCAACTGAATGTTTCAGGAAAAGGAAATGCCGGACGCCGGGGCGGGGTCAATGGCGACTTGTTAGTTGTTATCGAAGAAGAACAACACCCGGAACTGATACGCGATGGAAATAACCTGATATACAACTTATTCCTCACTTTCCCTGAAATTGTCCTGGGAACAACTTCGGAAATTCCGACTATCGACAGCAAAGTAAAAGTAAAAATTGAACCCGGCACCCAACCGGAAAAAGTACTGCGTTTACGTGGAAAAGGCCTTCCCGATGTAAACGGATATGGCCGGGGCGACCTGCTGGTACGGGTACATATATGGATCCCGAAAAAATTAAATTCTGAAGAAAGACGTCTGCTCGAAAAACTTCAGCAATCAGAAAATTTTATGGACGCTCCCAAGCCGGGAGAGAAAAACTTCTTCGAGCGGATGAAGGATATGTTCGACTGAAACTACCAACAGGAAAGAGCCTTTTGATCGGGCTTCTTTCCTGAATATCTATCCACACTCGGGATGAGGATTGTTACCTGGGGTGTTCCGGATTATATGTTGGTATCCTTCAGAATAACATCGTGAGCGCCGCCTTCTACAATGCTGGTTGCCGAAACAAGAGTGATCCGGGCATTGTTTTTTAATTCCGGGATGCTCATGCAACCACAGCTGCACATGGTCGATTTTATTTTGCCCAGCGTAATATCTAGGTTATCCTTTAGTTTTCCTGCATACGGGACATAACTGTCGACTCCCTCTTCAAATTTCAGGTTTTCGCTTCCCCCCATGTCGTAACGTTGCCAGTTACGGGCTCGGTTCGAACCTTCGCCCCAATATTCTTTTACATAATTATTGCCTATTTTCAGCTTTTTAGTCGGACTTTCATCGAAACGTGCAAAATAGCGGCCCATCATCAGGAAGTCGGCCCCCATAGCCAGTGCCAGCACCATGTGATAATCCTGCACAATACCCCCATCGGAGCAAATAGGCACATAAATACCGGTTTCGTTGTAATATTCGTCACGCGCTTTAGCGACTTCCATGACTGCCGAAGCCTGCCCGCGCCCGATGCCTTTCTGCTCGCGGGTAATACAGATCGAACCGCCGCCAATACCTACCTTAATGAAGTCTGCACCTGCATCCACAAGGTAACGAAACCCGTCACGGTCGATCACATTTCCGCCGCCTACCTTTACCAGGTCGTTGTATTTTTCTTTGATATATTGAATTGTTTCGGCCTGCCATTCGGAATAGCCGTCCGATGAATCGGCACAAAGTACATCTGCGCCTGCATCCACTAAAGCGGGGACACGTTCTTTATAATCGCGCGAGTTGATCCCGGCCCCTACCAATAGTCTTTTATGGCTGTCGTGCAATTCGTTCGGATTATCTTTGTGGCTTTCGTAGTCTTTTCTGAAAACGAAAAAACAAAGATTTTGATTGTCATCGACGATGGGCAGCGTATTCAGCTTATGATCCCAGATAATATCGTTTGCTTCGCCTAATGTAATTCCTGATTTGCCGACGACTAATTTCTCGAAAGGGGTCATGAATTCCGTCACTTTTTTGTCGAGTGGGTCGCGGCCTTCCCGGTAATCGCGGCCGGTAATTATTCCTAACAGTTTTCCGTTTGACGTTCCGTCTGCCGTAACTCCGATTGTGGAATGGCCGGTTTCATTTTTAACCCTGATTATATCGGCGAGGGTTTGATCGGGCATGACATTGGAATCGCTTACCACGAACCCAGCTTTAAACTTTTTTACTTTGCGTACCATTTCCACCTGTGATTCAACAGGTTGTGATCCAAAAATAAATGAAAGCCCGCCGTTTCGCGCCAGTGCAATGGCCAGGTTATGGTCGGATACCGATTGCATGATTGCCGATACAAACGGAATATTCAGTTCGAGGGAAGGAAATTCCCCTTTTTTGAATTTTACCAGCGGAGTCTTCAATGAAACTTTCCCGGGCACACATTTTTTTGTTGTCAGCCCCGGTACCAGCAGGTATTCGCTAAATGTTCTTGAAACATCGTTAAAATAATGAGCCATATCCTTTTTTCCTTCCTTATTTATTACTTTCGTTTATTGATCCTTCTTAGAAAAACTGTGCAAATTTAAACAAGCCTTCCAACTATGCAAAAAGCTGTTCGTTTTCACTACAGCAGTTCAGGATCATTAAATCTGTACATCTTTGACAAGAACGACAATCAAAGTAATCAGTACAAACAGCCATACCATTATTCCTGCTGATTTATTAAACCACCATAATACCCGGAGGTTAATCCGGTGCCGGAACAGGCTTACGAGCCCCGACAAAGTAAACCACCAGCTGCATGCCCCGGTAAAAATGCCGACAATGATCACCAGCGCCTGATAAGGTTTGCTGATGTTCAGTACCAACCCCGAACCGGCAAAAACTGCAATGAACACGAATATCACGAGGGGGTTTGCAACCGTGATCAGAAACGATGATATGTAATCCTGAAAATGAGTTGTTCCGCGCCTTCTGTTGCGCTTCAGGTCGCGTACCGGGTTTTTGAAGAAGATGTAAAATCCTAATGCCAGTAATATGAGCGTTCCTAAAATCTGGAACAGCATCTGGTGCTGGCGGATAAAATCGATGATAATCGTTAAACTGAAGCCGGCTACAATGGCATAAAACGTATCGGAGGTTGCTGCCCCCATACCTGAAAATAAACCGGAATACCGGCTTTTGTTAACCGTTCGCTGGACCACAAGCACACCAATGGGCCCTAATGGCACAGAAACCAGAAAGCCCACAATCAAACCTTGTATAAATAGCGAGAACCACATTTCGCAAAAATAGATTAATTCAACAACTTTACAATTCCTTCAAAAGGTTTGTACCGTGGTTTTTTGGTTGAAAATATGTTTCTTTACAAACCAAAACAGCAATTCAGAAATAATGGAACTGGCTATCCTTGTTGCATATGGAGCAATGCTACTTGCCATTGGCATATATTCGGCTTTGAAAATAAAAAATCCGAATGATTATTTTGTTGCCGGAAAAAGAAACGGGGTATTGCAGGTTGGAGGCAGCCTGTTGGCTACCATCCTCGGAGGGGCGGCTATCCTGGGAAGTATCAGCCTCACCGGGCAGCAGGGGTGGGCGGCTGTCTGGTACCTGCTGTGTGCGGCTCTGGGGCTGCTGTTTTTACTGCCCATTGTCAGAAAAATAAGCCGAATGGGAAAATTTACCCTTCCTGAGCTAATGGGGAGGTTTTACGGGGAACCGGCCCGTAAAACGGCTTCGGTCATCATTCCGCTTGCCTGGCTCGGAATAATTGCTGCCCAGATTATTGCGGCGGCACAGGTGCTGGGCAGTTTTTTTGGCCTTGATTATTCTTTAGGCGTATTTATTTCAGGGCTTGTTTACATCTTATATACACTGATTGGCGGACAAATTTCTGTTTTGAAAACCGACTTTGTCCAATCGGTGATTATTCTTGCGGGTGTTGTTGTTACTTTTTTTATCCTGAAAGAAAGGCCGGAACTGGAGCCTGTTCCTGTTTGGGATACTTTTCCTTTCAATGTGCATTTTTCACCGGTCGATTTACTGATTTTGATTTTAACCTTTTCCAGTACTTTTGTCGTTGGCCCTGATATTTATTCCCGGGTTTTTTGTGCCCGAAACGAGCGGGTATCACAAATCAGTGTACTTGCCACCGCATTGATACTGATACCTTTTTCTTTTTTGCTGGCGTATATCGGAATTTGTTCATTTCAGATATCGCCGGAACAGGAGGGTACCTCGGCGCTGGTACAAATTATCCGTGCTTATTTGCCTGGATGGGGTGTGGGACTGATGGTGGCGGCACTGCTTTCCGCCGTTCTTTCTTCGGCTGCTACTACGTTACTTACTTCCGCTATTATTATGAGCGAGCTTTTTCATAAAGATATTGATAACCGCCGGTCGTATATACAGACAAAATATTTTGTAATTCTTATCGGTATTTGTAGTATGCTTATCGCCCTCCAGGTAAGTTCTGTCATTGCTTCGCTATTGCTGGCTTTATCTTTTTATTCCGGTGCATTTATTGTTCCGATGGCCGCCGCATTGTTCAATATTCCGTTCAGCAGGAAATACAGTTTATGGGCAATGATACTGGGCGGCGTCATTTCTCTTTCAGGAAAAGTCAGTCTGAGTTTTTTTGGTTTTGAATATGGCAACTGGATTATCGTTGCCGGTTTTGCAATCAATGCGGCCATATTGTTCCTGCCGGGAGAACGGAACATTGCCTCTTTAGATTGACATAGTGAAATAAAAAAGAGGGTGTCCACTCTTATTTGGACACCCTCTTTCAATGATGGAAATATTTTTGTGCACCTTCTTAGCGGGGAGGAATGACAATTTCGCAATCTTTCATTGTGTAATCGATGTACCAGCCCCAACGGCCTGCACCGGGAAAAGCAGTACCGAAAGCCCAGGCGGTTTCACTGGAAACACCGGACACTTCTCCATGTACAAGGATGGTAAGCTGATTGTTAAAATCTTCTCTGTCAAATTCGTAAATAACCTGGCCGGTACCCTTCTTGAAACTGGTAGACACCGGGAAATTTCCGGTTTTCAGGTTCCCTCCGTTGTTAAACGGGATGCCTTCAAACGTTCCGATATAAATATGGGTTAGGCCCAATTTCCATCCTTCATTCATCGTAATCGCGATGTACAGTTTTGTTTCAGAATTGGCAATCTGCACATTTCCTGCTTTAAAATTTTGTCCGGCGATAAAGGGAGTTAACGGTAATACATTGCATAATCCTTCAGAAGGCATATCTTCCAGAATGGAATAAGAAATTTCAGGAGCTTTTACCTTTGCTGATTTTAAACTAAGTTCCTGATCGGTTTCCGTACTCAGATCGGGGGCAATTCCTGTTTTTTCACAGGATACAAGCAATATCACAAGGATAACTGCCCAAATGCTTATTTTATTTATTCCCTTTTTCATAATAAATTGGAGTAAAAGTTATTTTATAGAATCGCAATAATTTAAAAATCAGATAACTGTAGCAGAAATAAAGGTAATTCTAAAATCTGCAAAAAGCAACTGCCAGTTTCCGAATGGCCTATTTGAATTATCAAATCAATTAGAATGTATAAACTGATTTTGTAAGAACTGATTTTATGTGCCTATTTTTAGCGCACTTTTATAGGTAAAATTTTTTTAATATGAAATGTTGTAAAACACAAAAATTAATATTGGCTTAACACAAGTTTGTGTTTTCCGACATATCTTTGTCGTAGATTTTTTTTCATAAGTTTAGGTTTGATTAGTTTTATTGGTTTAGTTAGTTTAGTTAGGTTAAGAGAAAAGGATAGCTTCAGAGGAACTATCCTTTTACTTTTTTATACTCTCCTGTAAAACCTGAAATCACAGAAATTCGCGGCATCTTTAGGCTACAAGTTTGAAATTTGTTTTTTGTATTTTGAAAATTGGACTACTTTTGAAGAAACCAATCTTCGGATTATGAACATCTCCAATCTTACTGAAAGGAAAAGCAAACTGGCGGTTATCGGAATGGGTTATGTCGGGTTACCGCTGGCGCTTGAATTTGCAAAACACGTACCGGTTGTTGGATTCGACATTAACGAAAAACGGATTGATTCGCTGAACCGTCGTATCGATCCCAGCAATGAATTGGATGCTGCTTCATTTGAAGGTTGCGATATTCACTTTACATGCCGGGAACAGGAATTAGAACAAGCCTCTGTATTTATTATCGGGGTGCCCACGCCTGTCAACAAGTACAATCATCCCGATCTGGCAGCCTTGTTGTCGGCTACCCGGACAGTTGCCGGGAGCATTAAAAAAGGAGATTATGTGATTTACGAATCGACTGTTTATCCGGGTACAACGGAAGAAGAGTGTATACCACTGATTGAGGAAGTTTCAGGTTTAAAATTTGGTACTGATTTTAAAGTGGGTTATTCTCCCGAACGTATCAACCCGGGCGACAAAGAACACACGTTGGCAAATACCGTCAAAATTGTTTCGGGATGTGATGAGGAAAGTTTGGAAAATATTGCTGCATTGTATTGTCTGGTCGTTAAGGCAGGAGTGCATCGTGCATCTTCGATAAAAGTTGCCGAGGCCGCAAAAATCATTGAGAACACCCAACGGGATGTAAACATTGCCCTGATGAACGAACTTTCGATCTTGTTTGGGCGCATGGGAATCAATACCTATGATGTGCTGGAAGCGGCGGGCACCAAGTGGAATTTCCTGAGATTTTATCCCGGCTTGGTGGGCGGTCACTGCATCGGTGTCGATCCGTATTATCTTGTCCATAAAGCGCGGGAATTAAAATACCACCCGCAAATGATCAATTCGGGACGCTTTGTCAACGACTCAATGGGCGGTTACATTGGCAAACAGGTTGTGAAAAAGCTGATCGCCGGGAAAACCAATCCGGTGGGCGCAAAAGTGTTGGTAATGGGGGTTACGTTCAAGGAAAATGTATCCGATGTAAGGAATTCCAAAGTATTTGATATCATCCGGGAACTGAACGATTATGGGGTGGATGTCGAAGCCTGTGACCCGCATGCCTCGGAGAAGGACGTAAAAGAAGAGTACGGGATACAGCTTGTTGAATTGCCGTTTGCCCAAAATGGCCAGAAGTACCATGCTGTAGTTGTTGCCGTTTCGCATAGAGAATATTTATATTATACGGAAACCGATTTTCTTAGGATATGCACTTTGCCTTCCCTGTTAGTCGACATCAAAGGAATTTACCGGGGAAAAATAAAAACAATGGCATACTGGAGCCTTTGACCGCAGTTCATAGGGACGAAAATGAAACATAGAGAATTGACCGCTGTAAGAAAATTGACCGATTTTTTTGTCAGTCAGTACGGGCATCCTTTCAACGGGAGTATTCCGGCTGATGTAATTCGCCGGCTGAACCAACTAAACCGGGCCGGACGGGGCGAGTTGAAAGATTCCCTGTTCAACCAAGCCAGGATATTGGAGCAAACCAGTGAAGGAGGCAGCGTAATTTTCTGGTTGCAAAATTGTTTCATCACTATTGAGAAATATTCGTTCCGGCTTCACAAAGTATATTTCAGCCCTGGCTTTGATATTATCGACAACTTGTGTTCGCTAATCGAACAGGGGCGCAAAACGGTCGATCTTTGTGTGTTTACCATCACCGATAGCCGTTTATCGGAAAAAATTACCCAACGTTTCCGGCAGGGCGTCCGTTTCCGGATCATTACCGACGATCAGAAAATATATGACCACGGTTCTGAAATTATAGAGCTTGAACGAATAGGCATTCCGGTAAAAACGGACCGTTCGCGTTATCACATGCACAACAAATTCGGGATCATCGACCAGAGGATTGTTTTTACAGGGAGTTTTAACTGGACGTATACCGCCTCAAAACACAACCAGGAAAACCTGCTGGTAACAACTAATTTCGATATTGTGAACCAGTACGAGGAAGAATTTGAACGGCTCTGGGGAAAAATGTATGATTTATAGTTTGATTTCACGGAAAGCGGTCCGCTCAAATTCGAGCACTTCCATATCTTTCATTTCATGTCCGTCAATTTTAAAGCGAAGCGCCGTACAAACATTGTGGAAACCTTTATTGCCGGCGGCCCCGGGATTTATGTGCAGGCAATCCAGTTTTTTATCGTAAATCACTTTTAGTATATGCGAATGCCCTGATATAAATAATTTCGGCGTATTCCTGAGCAGTTCAGGATAAATATGCCGTTCGTAATGCCCCGGATAACCTCCGATATGGGTCATCAGTACTTCTACCTCTTCGCAGCAGAAACGCAAAATTTCAGGAAACATAAGGCGCAATGTGTGATCATCAATATTGCCGTAGACAGCGCGCAACGGTTTAAAAGCAGAAAGGCGGCCGGCAGTTTGTACATCGCCGATATCGCCGGCATGCCATAGTTCATCCGTGTTTTCGAAAAAACGGAACAGGCGGCTGCTCAGGGTTCCATGCGTATCGGAAAGAAGTCCTATTTGTTTCATAAAAAGTGTTTAGTTTCGAGAAGGAACCTCCGGGATACAACTGCCGGATATTTGTTACAACCAGCCGGAAATTCAGTAATTCATCCATTCTTCTCTCCGGTAAAATTAAAAAATAAATTGGCTGGTACAGATTTCCGGTTTAATTGGAATTACTGAAACGACAAAAAAGGATAACTCGTTATCTTTACAAAAAAAAGCAATATGACACGACTGAGAAAACGGTATATGATTACCGGAACCATTATACTGTTGATATGTATATTCCTGTTTTTTCTTTCATCGTTAGTAAAAAACTGGCTGGTGAAAAACAGCGAATCACTGATCGGGCGCAGGCTCGACATCGGTGAACTGCATTTCAATTATGCAACGGTCTCGGTACAGGTTGATAATCTGGTATTCTACGAAAAAAACGGAACCGACCGTTTTTTCTCGTTCCGGAAATTATTTGTCGATTTCAGCCCTTGGAAATTGGTAGGACGCGAATTCTCCCTGTCGGAAATCAGGTTGGAACAACCATACATACAAATTATTCAGAACGGCGATCAGTTTAATTTTGACAGTCTGATCCGTGAACAGGACAGTGTGGTAGCTGAAGGATCCGGTGCAGATGGAGAATTGCTGAAATTCAGTTTCTATAATATAAAGTTGGAAGGTGGAGAACTGGTATATACAGATGAACAGATCAACAGCCGGCTGGATTTTTCGGACCTGAATATAGAATTACCGTTGGTTGCCTGGAATAACCGGCATTCGGATGTGGGCGCCGCATTTACAATCGGCGAGCATGGACAGGTTGAACTGAACGCAGTGACCGACAGTCAGGAAAGCAGCTTCCGGGTAGATGTAAAAACGACGGATGTCCCGGTTCGTCCGGTTACCGGATACCTGAAAGAATACGTGGATGTGGAATTGGCGGATGGCTTTCTGACCTCGGAAATACATATCTCGGGAGATATGAATAACCTGTTCAACCTTTTCATTGCCGGACAGGGTAAAATAACCGGGTTTATGCTAAAAGACGGGCGTTCGCAGGAAATACTTTCGGCGAAGGAAGTCCGTGCGCACATTGCGGGTATTGACCTTCAAAAATTTCACTTTGGTTTCTCAGGTATTGAAATCGACAATCCCCGGTTGCTGGTTGTCCGTGACAAGGACATGACCAATATCGAACGGCTCTTCCTGCCATATTTTCGGAACGATTCAATTACAGAGGCAGCGGCTGTTTCAGCTTCCGGGGAAACCGAAACAACGTATGCCATCGATACGCTTCGGGTTAATAAAGGTGAAGTTTCGATTACCGACAATACGCTGAACCGTCCGTTCAACTATGCGGTAGACGACCTGGACCTGACCATGTACGGCCTGACCGAAAGCGCTGAGCAGATACCGGTAACCTTTTTGGCCAGATTAAATAACCGCGGGACCCTTGAAGGTAAAACTGTACTGAGTATAACCGAACCAATGAATATTGAATTTGAAGGCCGGTTGCGGCAACTTGATCTGGTCAGTTTTTCACCATATTCGGAATATTACATTGCTTCGCCCGTCACGCAAGGTTGGTTAAATTATGATCTGTTACTGAAAATGACCCCGAAATCGCTGGTGAATGAGAACAAAATCCGCGTTGAAGAACTGGAATTCGGAAAACGGACCAAAGATACCACGGCCCTTGTGAAAGCGCCGGTTCGCTTAGCTTTATATATTATGAAAGATATAAATGACCTGATCCGTATCGATATGCCGGTAAGCGGCAATCCTTCCGATCCGCAGTTCAAATTAGGAAAACTGATATGGAAAACGTTTGGCAACCTGATGGTAAAAACAGCTGCTTCGCCGTTCAATGCGTTGGCCGGGTTGGCCGGTGCAAATCCGGAAAGTATCGAGCAGCTGGATTTCGACCTGGCACAGGACTCGCTCAGTCCGGAACAAAAATCAAAACTGGCTTTACTGGCAACTATTTTGAAGAAAAAATCAGAACTCGTTGTTGAAATGACCCAGCACACCGACATCAATGCTGAAAAGTTAAAACTAACCGTAAAAATAGCCGAAGAAGATTTTCTGGTTGGCCGGCAACCGGGAATGATTATTTCCAGCCCCGAAGCAACATTTGAAGCATTTGTCCGCCAGCAGGTGCCGGAGTTCGATTCGCTCGGAATGGAAAGGGCCTGTCAGAAATTTATTGCTGTATCGCGGGTCGACAGCCGGTTCATTACTCTGCTTGAAAAACGTGACCAACAAATTCACGATTTTCTGATTACCGGACAGGGGCTTCCCGAACAATCGGTACGAGTGTCAACTGCCGATTTACGGAACTTACCGGAGCAACTGAGAGTCCCGCATTATAAAATAGAAGTGCTGCTGAAATAAGCTGGTTCAGATTTGTTCCCAGCCCATCCGGTAGTTATGCCTGATCCAGCCTTCTGTTGTTTGCACAGCGGGAAGGGTTGCATAGTCTTTTGTGAAACGCGGATCGCCGTTTACCACTTCAAAAGCATCTCGCGTCAGCACTTTCAACTGATCGTTGTGGTAAATATTTTCAAAGCGCATGTTGAGCCCGTTCCATATCAGTTTGCGGTTGAGGCTTTGGAGCCGTACAGCCAGTACCCCCATTAGTACCATCTCGGTAAGAGGGCCTGAATAACTGAAGTTTGACGAAGCTTCCAGTCTGTTTTCGCGATTTTCCTTACAGGCGCGTATCCAGTCTTGCTCGTGACCTCCCTCCATTGCATCGGCAATACGCAGAAGCGACCGGGCTGGCGGTGTGAAATGAGCCATTTTACGGGTAGGGAGCAGTTGTGGGCTACGTGCATAAGTGCCACACATGATTTTGCCCCGTGTTCCGTAAAAAATACAGCCTCCGTCGCGGTCACCCATCATTTCTCCGTCAAGCAATTCAACTGGACGGGGCGGCATCAGTCCTCCGTCGTACCAATGCACCGTGAGTTCGGGCATAGCTACTTTAGGAAGATTGTCGCGTCGTGGAAATTCGTAGGTAACTATCTCTGAATTTGGGGCCGACTCATTATTGAAGGCGGAGGAGGACGCTTGTACTGAAGACGGATATTCCAGTTTTAACGCTTTAAAAACCGGATCGAGAATGTGGCAGGCCATGTCGCCTAAAGCGCCGGTACCAAAATCCCACCAGCCACGCCAGTTCCATGGATGATAAATTTCATTGTACGGACGGTATGTCGCCGGGCCGATGAATAAGTCCCAGTCAAGATTTTTGGGTATCCGCATTTCCCTTTTCGGACGTTCAAGTCCCTGCGGCCATATCGGGCGGTTGGTCCATGCATCTACACGGGTCACTTCACCGATGACGCCGGCCCATATCCATTCACATATCTGGCGGATCCCCTCTCCTGAATTTCCCTGATTTCCCATTTGTGTGGCCACTCTGTAATTTTTGGCCGTTTCGGCCAATACACGGGCTTCGTAGACAGAGTGGGCGAGAGGTTTTTGAAGATATACATGGTATCCCGATTTCATTGCCATCAGCGCCGGCAGTGCATGTGAATGGTCGGGGGTGGCAATCATCACTGCATCAATATCTTTTTGCTGTTCAAACATCAGCCGGTAATCTTTGTACTGTTTGGCGAGTGGCCAGGTTTTGAATGCGTTCCGGTTGGCATAGTCCCAGTCTACATCGCATAGGGCGACTATATTTTCGCTGTCCATATTTTTCAGGTTACGATAGCCCATCCCGCCAACACCTATCCCTGCAATATTCAGCCGGTCGCTGGGTGGTTTGTGCCCCAGCCCGGAAATTATCTTTCCTGGCAGGATGACAAACCCGGCCGCTGCTGAAGTGGCAGTTCCGATAAAATTCCGGCGGTTGATCGATTTTTCCATTTTGCTTCCGTGAATAGTTCAGAAGTATAAAAATAGATATTCATTTTTAAATGGAAAGTATTGCCTGCCCTTTCTTCAGAAAAACAGGAATGTTTTGGCCGCTTCTCAGTGTTTTGGGGCAACTTTAACGGGAATGGTGAAACGGAAAACCGAGCCTTTTCCCTGTTTGCTTTCCACCCATATACGGCCTCCCAGCATTTCTACGTATGCTTTCGAAATAGATAACCCCAGTCCTGTTCCCTGGTAGTTTCGGCTCAATCGTTCATCACCCCGCCTGAACCGTTCGAATATTGCCGTAAGGTAATCGGGATGGATACCTATTCCTGAATCGCGGACAAAAAATTCAATGTATTCGTCGGTTTTTTCATATCCGAACTCCACCGAACCTTTTTTTGTAAATTTTATGGCATTTTTTATCAGGTTGGTGAGAATGGCATAAATCTTTTCCTTGTCGGAATAGACAATTATTTTTTCGTTTGTTCCCCTGTTTGATACGATGAGTTGTATGCCTTTTTCTTCTGCCTCATGTTTGAAAAATGAATAGATGTACCCGATCTGTTCGTTTATGTCGGTTTTTGAACAGTATACATCCATCTGGCCCGACTCAATTCTTGAGATATTTACAATGTCGTTGATCAGGTTTAGCATTCTTTCGCCGCTTTGTTCGATAATATCAAGGAAATGCTTGCGGTCATTTTCAGTTAGTCCGGGTTCTTTCAGAAGCTCTGTAAATCCCATGATACCGTTCATTGGGGTGCGTATCTCATGGCTCATGTTGGCCAGGAATGCCAGTTTCAGTTTGTCGCTTTCTTCTGCTTTTTCTTTTGCTTTCCGGAGTTCCTGTTTTTGTGCAATATTCTGTTCAAAAAGGTTCCCTAATTTTTCAAATTCGCCGGAGATTTGCTTTAGTTGATTGATCTGGTCATGATCATCGGTTTCGAGTATTTTCAGAATTAATTTTATCGGGCGTATAACCCAGGATTGAAGCCATAAACGGATGATTATCCAGGATATGGACAATGAGGCAAGCAAAATCAGGAAAATGCTCCGGGAAAGGTTTGTTTGTAGTTTAAGGCTTCCCGAATTCTTGGTAAAAACGACTTTGGCAACCCGCTTCCCTGACCAGTCGTTCAATATGTATTCAGACGAAAAAGAATATTTGTCCTGTAAAATGATGGTGTCGGAAGGAGAAATCACTTTTATTTCAGCCCCTAATATCGTTGACAGGTCGTCGATTATGTTCTGATTGTAAGCACGGACTGCGAAAAAATAACCTTTGGGCCGGGTTTGCCGGTGGGTCGGGTCGTTCGTCGGGTGGACCGAGGCACTGCTTACCTCAAAAGCCTTATTTGATTTATAGATGTAAAAACTCAGTATGCGGTCTCTTTCTAATTGTATGATTGCTTCCCGGGGGATAAAGCCATGTTCTGAAAAATTTTCTTCTGATGCTTCGTGTACCATCTGGAATGTACTGTCGAACACGGCGACATAATCCACATGAAATGATTCAATAAGGGTTGTAATGTTGTTTTCAAACCAGTTTGTATCATTTTTGTCGATGTATTCATAAAACTCGTCCCAGTATGTATAATCGTTTACAGTTTGTGTTATATCCCTTCCATAAATCGAAAAAACAGTATTGATTTCTTTTGCAAACTGTTTCTGAGATTCGTCTATGAGGAACTTTTCTTCTTTTTTATTACTGATATGCAATGTCAGGAGGGCACCTGAAAAAATCAGTCCTGTCAGTGCCAATATCCACATTATCCGGTGATATAGTCCGATGCTCTTCATTGGTTTTAGAAACTGATCCCGGCGACAAGTTGCACGCTTTGCCTGTCGGGGTTTACAATCAGGCTTAAGAGTAGGGGCAATGAGTAGTTTTCAGTAAGTGTAACCGGTTTTGATAAGGTACAACCCAGGTTGACAAAAGCAGCCTGTTCTGCATAGTAGTTCCCTTTGGCCTGATAACCTGCAAAAAGTGCCAGTTCTGTATCTTGTATATTTTTTGAATATTGTAGTTCGAGATAAATACTTTTGGAAGGATCGGCTCCATAAAAAAAGTAACTTCCCAAAATGCTAAACGGAAATTTTTCATTTCCTGAAACCTGGATTTGTGCTTCAAGCAAATGAGCAGTTGTGTTTTTTGAATAGTCAAAAAAATCAGTGGGTTCATTTTCTGAATAACTCCAGTAATCCCAGATGGCAAAAGTAAATGGCCCCGTTGTATGTGAAATGTAAAAATCGGTTTCCTGTGTTCCCGACGCTACCAGCTCGTATGCTCCCCATGTACCTATTGTCAGGTTTTTCCATGTTCCGGATAATCCAGGCTGAATGCTTGGACCGGTTCCATATTGCTGCCCTCTCCACACATACCGGCTCATGAGATCAACATTGGCCGACCACGAAAAATCGGAAATACTGTCGGTCTGGGCTGTTCCGTTAAAAATTCCTGCAACCAGAAACAATCCGGCCATCCACATTTTATATTTACTTTTCATCTTTTTCGTAGAATAATTTGTCGTCTACCGGAATTATGAATCAGACCATTTTGTCTGATCAGCAAAAACATGTCTTATGAAAAAATCTTCATTGAAAGTAATCCTCTCAGCAACACAAAGTATTAATTATTTCAAAAGTAACGAAATAAATTTCAAAAACGGTGTTTGAATTCGGAAAATACAAGAGTGTGACATATAGTTGTTTTTTTTTTATTTTGTATGTTTCATGATATAGAACAAAATGGCCTGACAATCACTGATTTTGAGGGGACAGTGAATGTCAGGCCATTCATTATCTAAAGTATGCCAGAATTCGGTTTATCGGGTCATAACTACTTGTTTTACAGAGGTGCGTTTTCCGTTGTTTGCCCGGAGCAAGTATACCCCCGGCGCGTTTCCGGTAAGGTCGATGGTCGTTTTTACAGAAACCTTGTTCATTACTTTTACCGCTTTCCCGTTTATGGAGAGTATTGACAGTTCGAAATCCTGTCCCGGTAATTCAACGTGCACCAGGCCGGAAGTCACCGTCGGGTAAACTTTAAACTCCAGAGTTTCAAGGTCGGGATTCACAGCGGTTGGAATAGTCGGCGTGCCGTCCAGTTTATCCTCAATCCCATCGCCATCGGTATCCTTATTCAATGGATTGGAACCTATTGCAGCTTCTTCTTCATCGGTAAGCCCGTCATTATCGTCATCCGGGTCGTCCCGATCGGGGATTCCGTCCAGATCGTTGTCCGGTAATATTTCCAGGACAGATGCAGCAGACGCTTCATAATTTTCCGTGCTTATGCTGGCAAGTACCTGGTAAGTACCAACATTTGAAGGCGCCGTGCTATTCCCGTTGTAGGTAATGGAAACCGGAAGTCCGGGAATAGCAGTTGTTGCCGTAACCGGTTTGGGCTGGCCGTCATACACGAACTCTAATTTTTCGAAACGGATAGCAACAGACGCCTTTTCTATACTCAGTGTTTGGGTTTCGGTCCCATAGTAAAGCAGGGAAGAAATTGTAGCGGTAACAGTATATATACCGGCATTGACCGGAACAGAAGAGCTTCCGTTGTAGGTAAGGCCAACCGTCAACCCGCTGGGAACGGTCGTAACACTTACCGGTTTGGGTGTTCCATCGTAAGTAGCTGATAAATTGGCCATGTTAATAATAGCAGTGCCTTTTGTGACGGTCAGCGTACCTTTTGAATAACCAAAATAATAATTGTTGTCACTTGCTTCGGAAACCGAAATTTCGTATGTGCCGGGAATGCTTGTATTCGTGGCCGTAGTAGAAACAACCGGGGCAAAATCGATCATTGCAGGAGTATCGTTGTTTACAAATCCGGAATAGGAAACTGTTAGTTCAGGGTTTTCCTGCCCATATTCCCGCGTTTTGTCATCAGCAATAACCTGCAAAGCGGCTTTGTTTATCGTCAGTGTCCCGTTAATATAGGTGAAATCGTAGTTGTTATCAGCCCCGTTTGATACCCTGATCGTGTAAAAGCCTGTATTGCTGTAGGTAGAAGCGGTGTAAGACAAGACAGGCATGGTTTCCAGCACGGAACTGTTTTCACCGGCAACAAATCCTTCAATCGTCATCCAGAATTCAGGGTTTTCTTCTCCATAAATTTTTGATTTGCTGTCGGCCGTTACCCTTAATATGGCTTTATCGATTGTGTATAAGCCCACAAAAGCATTGGTCAGCGAATTATAATTAACGATGTCTGAAGGCATAAAATCAGCATTGACAACGTAGGTTCCGGCATTTATTCCTCCTCCGGAAGCGCCATTGTATTTTTCGTTGGAAATGGTTCCCGGTACGGAAGGAATAATTACGTCTTGTTGTGCATACCCCGTATAGCTTGAAGGCGTCACCGACGTCAGTCGCAGGGTGGGGGTTGCTTTTGTAATTACTAACCGGGCATTCACCGTCGAAAAAGAATAATTCGCGGCGCTTAAACCAGAAACATCAGGGACAATGGAATAGGTCCCCACATTGATTGCAGCCGGGGCTGTACCGGCGTAGGTCAGCGTACCGCTAACTTCACTGACCGTTTCGTTGTTTACAAAACCTGTAATGGTTGTCGTGAAGGGGCTGTAAACAGTTCCGTCGTACTCTTTTGTTTTATTGTCAGCCGTATAAATCAAGCTTTTCTTGTTGATCGTAACGCTACCATTCACAAACGAAAAACTATAATTGTTGGCCGCCAGGGTGCCAATCGCCGATGTAATGGTAACCGGGTCCGAAGCTACCGGTGTGGCGCTGGCGTAGGCTGTCGAAAGCAAGGGCGTACCAGTAACTGTTCCTGCTTCGGTTTCCGAATTGACAAATCCGGTCATGGTATAAGTAAGAGTGGGCGTGGCATCGCCATAAGTCACTGTTTTGTTGTCGGCGGTAACCGTCAGTTGTTTGCGGTTAATGGTTACCGACCCGTTGGCCGGGGTAAAACTATAATTGGAAGCCGACAAACTTCCATTTGTTATCGTAATGGGAACCGGGCTTGAGGCTACCGGCGTAGCATTGGCGTAGGCTGTCGAAAGCAGGGGCGCGCCGCTTACCACCGATGCCGTTTCCGAATTGACAAAACCAGTTAGGGTATAGGTCAATGCAGGCGTGGCATCGCCATAGGTCGCGGTTTTATTATCGGCGGTAACCGTCAGGTTTTTCTTGTTGATGGTTATTGCGCCATTTACAAACAAGAAACTGTAATTGGTGGCCGCCAGAGACCCGTTTGCTGTTGTAATTGTAACCGGGCCCGAAGCCACCGGCGTGGTGTTGGTGTAAGCAGTTGTCAGCGACGGGGATCCGGTTACCGCGCTTGCTTCAGTTTCCGAATTGACAAATCCGGTCATGGTATAGGTAAAGGTTGGCGTGGCATCACCGTAAGTTACTGTTTGGTTGTCGGCGGTTACTGTCAGGACAACTTTGTTGATTATAAAGTTCCCGACAACCCCGTTGCTGATGCTGTTGAAATTGACCAGGTCGGTTGGTGTAAAATCAGCTGTTAAATTGTATGTTTTTGCATTTGCAGGAACGACTGTTGAACCATCGTATTTTAAGGCGAGGACACCGGTAACGGTTGATCCATAATTGGTAACGGTAACGGTTGCAGCCTGCGCCAACCCATTGTATGTGACCGGAGAATTGGTCACGGCCAGCGCCGGGGTTGCCTTGTTTATGGTGAGTATCCCGTTTACATAGGTGAACGAATAATTGTCGTCCACTCCATTCGCAGGAACAATAGTATAAGTCCCTGCATTGCTTGCCAAAGTTGCCACCGTAGTTGCAGTAGGCGCGGTATTTAGAACCGTGACGGTTTCCGAATTGGCCCATCCCGAATAGCTGATAGTTAAAGCGGGGTTATTATCGCCATAAAACCTTGATTTGTTGTCGGCGGTAACCGTCAGGTTTTTCTTGTTGATCGTGACTGCGCCATTTACCAACGAAAAGCTGTAATTGGCAGCCGCCAGCGAACCGGTTACAATAGTGATGGTAACCGGACTTGAAGCTACCGGCGTGGTATTGACATAGGCTGTTGACAGCAATGGGGTTCCGGTAACAGCGCTGGCCTCTGTTTCTGAATTAACGAAACCGGTCATGGTATAAGTAAGCGACGGCGTGGCATCGCCGTAAGTTACTGTTTTATTGTCGGCAGTAACCGTCAGCGCTGCTTTGTTGATTGCAAAATTACCTGCAGAAGCTCCGGCCAGGCTGTTGTAGTTCGTTAAGTCGGTTGGGGCAAAGTCAGCAGTTACGGCATACGTGTTGGCATTGGTGGGCACCGTGGACGAACCGTCGTATCTGACATTCGAAATTGTTCCGGCAACCGAAGTTGTCACGGTAGCAGCTTGTGCCAGGCCGGAATACGTTACCGGGCTGTTGGATATTGACAAAGTTGGGGTTGCTTTGTTAATGACAAAACTACCCGCTGCCGCCTCGTCCAGCGAATTAAAATTGGTTGCATCAACAGGAGTAAAGTCAGCCGTAACCGTGTAGGTTCCGGCATTGGTGGGCACCGTAGCCGAACCGTTGTATTTTATGTCAGAAAAAGTTCCGGCTACTGTTGATCCGTAACTCGTGGCCTGCAGGGTTGCCGGCCGGGCAGAACCATTATAGGTTACCGGCGAGTTGATGACCGACAAGGCCGGGGTCGCTTTGTTCACCGTCAGGGTACCGTTGGCAAAAGTAATTTCGTAATTGTTGTCGGCAGCGCTGGCCGGGGTAATGGGATACGCGCCGACCGGGCTCGTCCTTGTTGCGCTGGTGGAAGCGGTTGGCTGCGTGTCGAGTACCGTGTTGTCTTCTGAATTTTTAAATGCTGAATACAAAAAAGTAAAAGCCGGGTTGTCGGCTCCATGGTCTTTCGACTTGTTATCAGCCGTGATGGTCAGCGGGGCTTTGTTGATTGTTAATTTCCCGTTTACATAACTGAAGGTATAATTGTTATCGGCCCCGCCTGCCGGAGTTATATCGTATTGCCCGGCGTTGCTCGTTATGGTGGCCGGGCATGTTGCTGTCGGGGCGGTGTCCAGCACGGAATTGTCTTCCGAATTTACCCATCCCGAATAACTTACGGTGTAAGAAGGATTGACATCTCCATATGTTTTCGATTTATTATCGGCGGTTACGGTTAATGTGGCTTTGTTCACGGTAAGCGTTTGTGACACTTCGGGCGCCGGAAGATAATCAGAATCACCGGCCTGGTTTGCTTTTATGGTGGCTGTACCTGCACTAACAATATGAATTGTATTGCCGGTTACAGTTGCCACACTTGTATTGTCCGACGAAAAAACTACCGGCGTTAATCCTGATGACGCCGTTGCGCTAATCGTAAAGTCAGCATCGCCATACGTCTTGGAAGGCAACGAGTTGAAAGAAATTGTCTGGCTCCGTTTTGTCCTGAAACTTACTTCATTGCCATACACGGTTGCCCCCGCCCTGTCAGTTGCGTACGCGCGCGCCTTGTAGTTTGTCCAAACGGTAAGGCCGGTTACCGAAACGGTAAAGGCCCCGGTTGACGATTTAAACCCCCCGTCAGCCTTTCCGTCAGCAATGGTAGGCGGTGTTCCGGCCGATGCAAGGTTCCAACATATACCATGTGCAACTACATCCGATAGTCCCAAATGGGTAATATTCCCGTTCCCGGTAACCGAAGTTGCCTGGATGCTGGATACGTCTAGTGACGTTACTTTCAGTGCCCATTGCAGATAAGGATATCCCCCGTTTTCGGAGCTGCTAATGGCCCAGATATTCGTAAAGTCCCAATTGGTATAAGTGCTTTGTGTCTGCATTTCAGCGGTGGTTTTCCCGACATACGTCCAGTTCGAATTCTCTGTCCTCCCGGAAAGAGTCTGATCATAAAAACAATCGATCAACGAACCATACAAAGTCCCTGTCAGGTCGTATACCCGCCTTCCCCAGGGGCCACTGACAGAACCGACATTATATGAATATTTTAATTCTCCACTTTGCAATCCTATCAAACCTCCGATATAATTATTTGTGCCATTTACGGCTCCCTTGTTGTAACAATTCGCAACTACTGAAGTAGAAATGGTTTTTCCGGCTATTCCGCCAACATACAAGCCTCCATTGACGGAACCGCTATTACATGATTCGTAGATGGAGCCATAGTTCGTTAACCCGGCTATTCCGCCAACCTCCTCATTACCTGTTACCGTGCCACTCACAAAGTGGCAGTTTCGTACTGTTGCCCCCCAGTTGTACCCGACAAATGCACCCACCATATTGTTCCCGGTAATGGTTGCAGTAGCTAATTTCAAATTTTTTACCGTACCCGTAAGAGTTTTAAACAGACCGATTTGATCACTTCCCGGAATATTAATCGTTAAGTTTGAAATACTAAACCCCTGCCCGTCGTAGGTTCCCCAAAAGTCTCCTCCGATTGGGGGAAATCCGGCTCCGCCGTTCCATCCGGAAGTTGCAGACGCATTGATATCTGCGGTTTGAATGAACCAACTATTCCAGCTACCCGAATTCTGGCTGATCCAGTACAGGTTATTCAAGGTGGCAATCTGATACGGGTCGGTATCTGTTCCCGAACCGGAAGGCTGGGTTGCCGTTTGGGCAAACAGCCCCATGCCAATAAAAGCCATTAGAACAATGAGTAAAAGTCTTCCTTTCATAGTCTGTTTTTTTTGTTTATAAATAATATCCTTAATATATCCGACACCACCAGCATTTCAGGAAATTGTATTTCCCAATCGCTTTATCCATCCCTTCTTCGCAAAACGGGTCCGTTTGCACTTTCTCATTTGTGAATTACTGATAAAAATGAATGGCAATAACCTGCTTCTTAAAATAATTTATTGCAGAGATATAAAACCATGCACTTTTTATTAATAAGTACCTCAAAATTAAGAAGGATATGTTGTTTATGTTTTTCGAAAAAATGACTTGTTTTTCGGATTTATGACCAGATATCACATTTTTCCGGTACAGATTTGTGAAAATCAAACCTGTTGAAATCTTTGCTATTTTTCAGGAGGTATATAAACGATAAAATGTGTTTATTACAATTTCTGATAAATCAAGGGTTATATCAGCTTCTCGATGTACTCTCTTGGTGTGCAGTTTGTTTTTTCACGGAAACTCTGGTAAAAACTGCTCAAACTGTTAAATCCGGTATTCTGACAGATGTGTTCAACACTGAAGCTACGCCATTTTTTGTCTTCTTCCAGTTTTTGAAGAAGAAATTCAATCCGGAAGTTATTGATGTACTGGTTAAAATTTTTATTGTGTACCAGATGAATTGCCTGTCGTATCAGTTTGGGTGACAATTCTGTATCCTCTGACAGAGAGGTCAGGTTAAAATCAGGTTGCAGAAATGATTGTTTTACAAGCAGGAGGGTATCAATCTGTTTCATTCGTTTCGTGATTACCGGTTTCATATTGTTAGGCGGTATATCGGGTCCGGGCGGGTTATTTGTATACGGTTCAATGCTATTCTTCGGATTGGAAGTGCCGGTTGCAATATTTTTTTCAAGGTTTAGTCCGTACAATATTTCAGGGTTTATCAGGAGGAACCCGAGGATATACGATAGTTCGAGAATTCCGGCAATCTCGATAAGGATATTGGCCAGTGTCATGTTTTGCCGGTAAATAAAAGAAGAGGACACAAACAGGAAAAGAGCCGTTACGCTGGTAACTGTGAACCCTTTTACAAATGCGATTAACTTCCTGTTCGATTTCAAAAAACGGGCATTTGCCCCGGGAAGATATTTTACCAAAGTATGTGCCCCGGCAAATATATAGATGAAGGAAATGCTTTGTTTCAGAAATGTATGATAATGAGAGGGGAGTAACCCTTCTTTCAGCAGAAAATAATTCAATCCCGGCTTTTCGTAGAACATTCGGATCATTTGCATTTTTTCTTCTTGCGGGGTGAAATAGAAAGGCATTAACTCGACGAGGTGAAACAAAAAAGGAAAAAAATGGAGCCAGTCTGATTTTCGCAATTTATATTCTTCATAAAGCAGCATCCTGACGGAAAGATAAAAAGTAGGGCCGATGAGGTACCCAAAAGGGGCCGATACCCTGAAGAAATGAGGAACATGCAGTAAAAACCGGCTTCGGAACAAAAAAAGATAAAAAGAAAGCAAGGTTAGGCTGAGAATATTTAATGCGAGAATCTTATAGGCAAATGTGCTTCTTTTTTTTGACAGGAACAGAACGATGATAAATGATCCAAAAGCAACCTGGACTGCTGATATTATAGCAAAAGTAGTCTCCATTCAAAAGGCTATTGTGAAAATTGCAAATGGTTTTTTTGGTTAGCAAATATAGAAAAATATAGTTAAAGAAGTTGATTGATCGTGCTGTGGACGGCTTCTTTTATTGGCATTAACAAGATCTTCTGTTTTTGAGATGTATCAGAAACATAGGAAATGTTGTTGAAGAGATGGTTTCCTGATCAGTCACACAAAATATTCATATCTTTCGAGGGGTTGATGCACAATACCGGCAGGGGCCCTGCTTTTTGGATGATTTTTTTTTCGGGCAGGCCGATCAGCAGGTCGAGCAAGGTTATGTACTTACTGCCAAGTATAATCAGTATGTCACCTTTTCCGCCATGAGCATTTTTTAATGCTTCGAACTGTATTTTCCAACTGTTGGAACGTCCTTCCTGTATGATGTGCCCGACTTGGAGCTTTTTTAGGAATTTCCGGATAAAAAGCAGGTTTTTTCGCACTTTCTCCCTGTTTCCCTGATCCTGTTCCCGGGCACCGGTAATAATTACCCCGGCATTGTTAAATCGTCCGAGATAGGAGGCCCACAGCGAGGTTTCTTTCATCTCTTTCCGGTAATCAACGGGAAGTACCACCTGTTTGTAACTGATCAGATCGGTGACTTTTCCGTCGATAAATAAAAACGGGACGGTGCTTTCCTTTAATGCCTTTAGTTTGGTCCGGAGTTGTACCTTGTTCATGATCAGGATTACAGAATCGTATTTATCGGCCAGTCGTTCTGTATTTTCTTCAAGGGTTCCTTTCAAAACGAGGCAGGATATGTCCATCTGGCTGTTTTTGCTTTGTATGGCCAGGGCTATTTCCCTTAACTTTTCGGATAATTCTGCTTTGCCTGTTCCTTTCCCGCCAGCAAGAGAAAAAAGGCATAGTTCTTTTTTCAGAAAACCGGCTATAAAAATACCGTGAAGGATTGTCCCGTTCATGGATGGCGAAAAGTCGCACAAAACTGTTACTTTTTGTTCTGAAATGTTTTTCATCATACTGGATTCGTCCAAAACTATCTATTTTTTTGCAATCGGACGAATGGCGGTGTGGAAAACATAGGGGCAGGGTGAAAAGTTACGGGCAGTGAAAAGCTTCTAAAATACTTTTTCACTCCCCGTATCATTTTTTATTCAATATTAATTCAATGTTCCCTGTTCTGCTTTTTCGATCATTTCCTTGTTCGCCGAAATGTATATTTCCACACGGCGGTTTTGGGCTCTTCCTTCAGCGGTTGCATTATCTGCCACAGGCTCATCGTACGCCTTTCCCGCGGTTTTCATCCGCGACTGGGAAACACCGTTGGCCATAAGGAAATTAGCGACCGATTCGGCTCTTTCTTTCGATAGTTTCTCGTTAATGGCACGGGAACCTGTATTATCTGTATGCCCGTAAATCGTCACATCGGTTTCAGGAGTTGCTTTCAACGAGTTTGCAAAATTTATCAGGGCTGTTTTCGAAGTGGTATTCAAATCGCTTTTCCCGGTGGTGAAAAGGATACCACTGTCAAATG
This sequence comes from Prolixibacteraceae bacterium, assembly GCA_034003625.1. GTDB lineage: Bacteria > Bacteroidota > Bacteroidia > Bacteroidales > Prolixibacteraceae > GWE2-42-39. The sequence continues at coordinate 91,482 of JAVEYG010000012.1, forward strand.
TTACTTTGATTGCCTGTAAATTATTGGCATCGGTCACGGTCTCCACCTGGGCCCCTTCTATTTTTTCCAGTTCTGCTTTTTGCTTGTCCATTTTTTTTCCGATCAGCACTCCTGCGCCAACCCCTACTGCGCCGCCGATGGCCGCACCAATAGCCGCACCCTTTCCTTTTCCGGCCAACGCGCCGATTCCTGCTCCAATAAGCGCACCACCGGTACCTCCGATCACTCCTCCTTTGGTTGCATTGCTCGCATTTTTAGTAGTCGAACAACCCGCTAACAGAATAGCTCCGCATAACAGCAGCGCTATAGTTAAATTTAAATTTCTCATTTCGCTTGTTTTTTGTGTTACTAATATCTGTCTTCGTTCAATTATAGGCAACCCTTGTGTCTCTGGAAAAACAATTAAAGTTACGGGAAGTTTACAGATCATCGTGCTTGGAAAAATGAAAATTTGCAGAAAAATTCCTGAATCATTGAAGATATAGTCTTGGAAAAAATTCGTGAGGAAAGAAACAGTCAAAAACAAGTCATAGAAAAATCGTTTTTGATCAAAACTTATGACCGGTAGCTGAGCAAAATCAACCATTCGATAGTGAAGTATTTGTATCTTGCTTCAAAATTTTTCATACAATGATCGCGAAAGAACTGATATGGCCGGAAAGCATTGTAGTCGTCGGAGCCTCAAATAATACGGGGAAACCGGGAGGAAAACTGCTGAAAAACCTGATTGATAACCGTTACAAAGGGGAACTGATGGTTGTAAATCCGGGTTCTGACAAAGTGCAGGGAATAAAATCCTATCCTTCGGCAGCCGATCTGCCTCCGGTTGAAATGGCGGTACTGGCTGTTCCGGCACAGGCCTGTCTGCCCGTTATCGAAATCCTGGCGCGTGAAAAGGGGACCAAAGGGTTTATTATTATTTCGGCAGGTTTCAGCGAAGCCGGCGGGGAAGGCAGAAAACTCGAGCAGCAGATCGTGAAAGTAGTGGAAGAAAACGGCGGCAGCCTGATCGGCCCCAACTGTATCGGGATTATCACACCTGTGCATGCCAGCGTGTTTACTACCCCTGTCCCCAAACTCGACCAGATGGGCTGTGATTTTATTTCCAGTTCAGGGGCAACCGCTGTATTTATTATGGAATCCGGCATCCCGAAAGGCTTGCATTTTGCCAGCGTGTTTTCTGTAGGTAATTCAGCGCAGATCGGAGTAGAAGAAGTGCTCGAATTTATGGATGATGTATTCAATGCGGCAACCAGCACACGGGTGAAGTTATTGTATATCGAAAACATCAAAAACCCGGATAAATTGCTGAAACATGCTTCGTCGCTGATCCGGAAAGGCTGTAAAATTGCCGCGATAAAAGCCGGGAGCAGCAATGCGGGAAGCCGGGCTGCTTCGTCGCATACCGGGGCAATGGTCAATTCCGACCTGGCAGTGGAGGCTTTATTCCGAAAAGCGGGCATTGTACGTTGTTACGGGCGGGAGGAATTGACCACCGTCGCCAGTGTGTTCATGTGCAACGAGCTGAAAGGCCGCCGGATTGCCATTGTCACCCATGCAGGCGGACCAGCTGTGATGCTCACGGATGCTCTGGAAAACGGAGGTTTGCAAATTCCCCGCATTGCTGCTTCGCCCGTAAAGGAAAAGTTGAAAGCGCAGCTATTTCCCGGTTCGTCAGTCGAAAACCCGATCGATTTCCTGGCTACCGGCACTGCCGGACAACTGGGGGCCATTATCGATGCCTGTGAAAACGATTTTGACGAGATCGACGGGATGGCAGTTATCTTCGGAAGTCCGGGTCTTGCCGCAGTTCACGATGTGTATGAGACACTCAGCCGGAAAATGCGCATATGTAGAAAACCGATTTACCCGATACTGCCTTCCATTATCAATGTAAAGGAAGATGTTGCTTATTTTCTATCGGAAGGAAATGTGAATTTCCCGGATGAAGTGCTGCTGGGAAAAGCGCTCACGAAAGTATACCATACCCCGAAGCCTTCTGGAGAGGATATTTTTTGTGACGGCGTCGATATTGCAGAAATACGACGAATTATTGATTCGGCTTCCGGGGGGTATCAGCCGCCGGAAGTAGTTCACCGGTTATTTGATGCTGCGGGCATTCCAAGGGTAAAAGAAATTGTTGCCGGACGAAGCTCAGAAGCAGTGAAGGCAGCGGAAAAAATAGGGTTCCCGTTAGTGATGAAAGTCATCGGCCCGGTACATAAAACCGAAGTAGGAGGTGTGGTGCTCAATGTCCGTGATGTGGAATCGGTAAAACACACATTCAGACGACTGATGAAAATACCCGGCACAAAAGCCGTGTTGATGGCAGAAATGGCTTCGGGCATTGAACTGTTTTTGGGCGCCAGATACGAAGATAAATTTGGGCATGTAATTCTCTGCGGAATGGGCGGCATTCTGGTAGAAGTGATGAAAGATGTCACATCCGGGCTGGCGCCGCTTACCTTCACCGAAGCGCTGTCGATGATCAAAAGCCTGAAATCGTACCGTATTATCGAAGGTTATAGGGGCCAACCGGGCGTAAACCAGCAAAAATTTGCCGCAATCATGGTACGCCTTTCAAGCATGCTCCGTTTTGCCGTCGAGATCAAGGAGATGGATATCAATCCGCTGCTGGGAACGGGCGACCGGATTCTTGCCGTCGATGCGCGGATACGGATTGAAAAATAGCAACTTTTACCCCGAAAATAAATACAAGTTAGTATTCGAATCAACTTTGAAAATTCATACAGATAAAACCCACATCGCTGATAGAATAATTTTAAAGGAGCAGCTACAAAAGACCATGTAATTTGGTTGTTAGCAGTAAAAGAACTCTTAGCTTCAAGTTGTCAAACCAAACCAAACTAAATCGCTAAGAGCTATGAAGAAAAAAGTTATCGAATTTGAGCAAGTCGTTGAATGCGGCTGCGGGGGATGGATGTCCACAAAGATTTGATTGTAGCACAACCTGCGGATACATTCGCACAAAGTTTTTAAAGGGCTGGTCAAACGGGGGAAGACCTCGACAAGTTGGTTGGCCTGAAATTGCATTTGGTCATCAACCCGTTTGGAGAGGTTGTTTCCTTCATTATACCCCCCCCGGAAATGTTGCGGACAACAACCTTGAATTGGGCGTCAAACTATGTAAAGGGCTGTGCGGAAAACTTTTCGGGGACAAAGGCTATATCAGCGAGAAGCTCCGGGAAGCATTGGCTGGACAGGGGCTCCTGTTGGTTACAAAAAACCAAAAAAACATGAAAAACACATTAATGTCTTTCAGGACAAGAAGTGGCTAAAAAGCCGGGGGGTGATCGAATCGGTCATCGACCTGTTAAAGCATATCTGTGATATTGAGCATTCAAGGCACAGGGGCCCGGTAAATGCAATGGGCAATATACTGGCAGGCTTGGCCGCATACTCGTTCCTTGACCACAAACCATCGGTGAAAAACAAGAATATACGGTTCCGGGAGTATTTATCCCTGAACAATCTGCCATTAGTCGCTTAACCCAAAACTCACGTTAAGAAACTGATAGCACATGCAAAAATTAAGAAGAAGTCCCATTCCACACAACCAAATTGATTGGTAGATGTTTTAAACTAAGATAAAAGTTATCTGTTTGGGTCTTATTATTATGGTAAAAGATATCTTTCAAATCAAAAGAATTTACGACAATCCGTCAGATGATGATGGTTACAGGATTTTGGTAGATCGGATTTGGCCTCGGGGAATTTCTAAAAAAAATGCAAATCTTGATGAGTGGAACAAAGAAATCGCCCCATCGACAGAACTTCGTAAATGGTTTGACCATAAGGAAGGACGTTTTGATGAATTCGCCCGGCTGTATCGTGAAGAGTTAGTAACAAAAACGAAAGAATTAAACAGGTTAAAGGCCCTTGCAAAAACGGAAGTTGTTACATTATTATACGGGGCCAAAGACCCGGCGATCAATCATGCTGTTGTATTAAAAGACTTGTTAATGAGATGATTAAGGCGTTGTTCGTGTAGATATTCAAAGAAGATACCAATAAGATATAATTTTTGTAGTCTCGATAAATTACTCTCAGAAATAGAAGAAGGTTTCTCTGTAAAAATGCAAATGGATAGATTTGAAACCAAATCTGTTGTCAATTTATTTTTTAAAAGCGATTTCCCTGATTTACCCTATTTTAAAGCCCGGTTGTTAGGATTTTCTTATTACTTTTGCAGGCTGATAAAATTTAATTGAATGAAAGACAGCAGTCTGAACAGTGTGGTTTACGCGAAAAATGTAATTGAATTCGTGACCGTTGCAGGCGAATACTGCAAATTTGTAGAAAAAGCCGGGAAAAACGGGACTCGTGATTTCCTGGAAAAAATTCAGAAAATATTGCCGTTGCTTTACCTGAAAACGAGCCTGCTGCCAGACTTAGAACCTGAAATGGAGGAAAGTCCCGAAAAGTTTGTTTCGGAACTGGATTACACGATTATTCAGCAAAAGATTGCAGGAATAACCGGCGAATATGATGAATACCAAGAAGTATTCGATCCGGGCATGCAATTCAGCGAATCGGCTTTAACGGCAAGTATTTCCGAAGACCTGACCGATATTTACCAGGACTTGAAAGACTTTGTCAGCCTGTACCGGATCGGTAACGAAACGACAATGGAAGCCGGTCTTTGGGAATGCCGGAACAATTTCAGGGAATTCTGGGGACAAAAACTGGTCAATTGCCTACGGGCCGTCCATCAATTGGTTTTCAGCGATATTGATTTTGAAGGGCAACAGACTATCCGGTTCAAATCTGAAGAGGAAGAAGAAACAGAAGGCCCCGCATGGTTAAACCGGAAATTTAGGAATGAAGAAAAATAGGGATGTACAGGGAAAGTATTAGTAAGGACGAATTGGCAGAACTTCCGTTACAACAATTTGAAGGTGAAATATTTTTAATCGACAATGAAGCGGATTACTACGCCGCGGTCGATTTTTTAAGCAGGGAAAAAGTACTGGGCTTCGACACCGAAACCAAACCTTCTTTTAAAAAAGGGCAGGTCAATCAGGTTGCCCTTCTGCAATTAGCAACCCGCGACAAAGCCTTCCTGTTTCGGCTGAACCAGACGGGATTGGAAAACGGGATCAGAGGTATTCTTCAGAATCCGAATATTAAAAAGATCGGGGTTGCCATCCGCGACGACATCAAAACGCTGCAACGGTTGTCGCATTTCAAGCCCGCGGGGTTCATCGAACTCCAGGAACATGTTAAAAGTTACGGCATCCAGGATTTCGGGTTAAAAAAAATGACAGCTATTATCCTGGGCTTTCGAATATCCAAATCGCAACGCCTTTCCAACTGGGAAGCGCCTGAACTTACCGAAGCACAACAAATTTATGCCGCTACCGATGCCTGGGTTTCGTACATGATTTATCAATCATTAAACAACTGACATGTTACAAAAATATACTCCCGTAATTTTAGGATCAGGAAAAGACCAGTCCGTCAAACGGTTTCACCCCTGGGTTTTTTCGGGTGCCATAAAAAAGATAAAAGGTACGGTAGCTGAAGGCGATGTGGTGGCGGTGTACTCGAACCACGACGAATTCCTGGGGCTGGGACATTACCAGATCGGTTCCATTGCAGTCCGCCTTTTTTCGTTTACCGAAGTCGAGCCCGACATTCATTTCTGGAAAGAAAAACTGCAACAGGCCTACCGCCTGCGCGAAAGTTTAGGCCTTACCAACAGCGAAACCACCAATGTATACCGGCTTGTTCATGCCGAAGGCGACGGGATGCCCGGGGTAATTATCGATTTTTACAACGGTACTGCCGTAATGCAGTTCCATTCGATCGGTATGTACCTGATCCGCAACGAACTTGCCATAGTACTGAAAGAAATTTACGGAAACCGGCTGAAAGCCGTTTACGACAAAAGCGAAAAAACCATTCCCTTCAAGGCAAAAATTGAAGCTATGGACGGTTATTTACTGGGACATCCGGAAGCAACTGAAGTAACAGAATACGGCAACCGCTTCAAGGTTGACTGGGAACATGGACAAAAGACCGGTTTTTTTGTCGACCAGCGCGAAAACCGCCGTTTGGTAGAAGAATATGCAAAAGGCAAAAATGTGCTGAACATGTTCTGCTATTCGGGAGGCTTTTCGTTTTATGCCATGCGCGGTGGTGCCAGGCTCGTACACTCGGTTGATTCGTCGGCCAAAGCCATTGACCTGACCAATGAAAATGTGCGGCTCAATTTTCCCGACGACCCGCGACACGAGGCTTTTGCCACCGATGCCTTTGAATTCATGGCCGACATCAAAGACAAATATGACCTGATTATACTCGATCCTCCGGCATTTGCCAAGCACCGCGACGCACTCCGTCACGCCCTTCAGGGATACAAAAAACTGAACGCAAAAGCTTTTGAACAAATAAAACCGGGAGGCATTGTGTTCACGTTTAGTTGTTCGCAGGTCGTCAACAAGGAGAAATTCAGGGAAGCAGTATTCTCGGCAGCAGCTATTTCAGGAAGACAGGTCCGGGTGGTCGACCAGCTTTCACAACCCGCCGACCACCCGGTAAATATCTATCATCCCGAAGGTGAATACCTTAAAGGATTGATCCTTTACGTGGAATAATTCATGTAAAAAATCAAGAATACATTCTTAATATTCTGATTATCAGTGAATAAAAATATTTTTAAAAATCATATATTAAGTTTGTCTGCCCTATTGTTTTTTTGAAATCAAAAAGTTTTCTTTGTTAATGTTATTTTAGACGAGTGTTGATTTGTTCTTTTAATTTGCTGTCATTAAAAACTTTACGGTAGCTTCTTTTGAAAACATCTTTTTCACTGTCGATTTTATTCACTTTTTTATTTTTTTATTATGAACATTTATGTAGGTAATTTGGACTTTAACTTAACAGAGGCCGAGTTGCAACAAGTTTTTGCCGAGTATGGCGAAGTAGTATCAGTAAAGATCGTAAAAGACCGGGACACCGGTAGAGCTAAAGGATTCGGGTTTGTAGAAATGACCGATGACAGCGACGCTAAAACAGCTATCGAAGAACTTGAAGGAGCTGAAATCAGAGGACGAAACATTCGTGTAAACGAAGCTCGCCCAAAACCTGAAAAATCTGACCGTCCGCACCGCGGTGGCTTTGGTGGTGGCAGACCTCAAAGAGACAGACGTTATTAGTTGTTCATCAACGTATATGAAAATGGTTCACTAATTTTTTTAGTGAACCATTTTTTGTTCCTGAAAATGATTGATAGTTTTGCTTTCAAACCAAATAAGAAACCAATGAAAAAATCACTGTTTGCAATCTTTTTACTGCTTATTTGCACAGTTGCTTTTTCCCAGAAAGGCATAGTTACGGAAAGCCTCGAATTTAAAAGCCAGAAACTGAAATATCCGGTAAAATATTCAGTTTATCTGCCTGCCGACTATCACAGTTCGCAACGAAGCTACCCGGTGGTATATCTTCTGCATGGGTATAGCGACGACGAAACCGGTTGGATACAGTTTGGCGAAGCCAATACCATTGCTGACCGGGGCATTGAAAACGGAGATTTTCCTCCGGCCATCATTGTTATGCCCGACGGAAAAGTAAGCTGGTATTGCAACGACTATAAAAAAGAAGACCCTTGGCAGGACATGTTCATCGAAGAATTTATTCCATACATTGAACGGACCTATCGTATCCGGCAGAAAAAAGAATTCCGGGCGATAGCCGGCCTGTCGATGGGCGGCTTCGGCGCGCTTCACACATCGATGAGGTACCCCGATTTATTTTCGACCTGCATTGCCATGAGTTCCGGTACTTTTACCGATGAAGAAATTGTCAGCCAGGCCGATGAACGTTACAACCGATATTTCGGAACACTGTTCGGCGAAAACTTGAAGGGCGAAAACCGAATTAGCCAAAACTGGAAAGCCCACAGTCCGCTTCACCTGATCCATACAGTGCCGATGGAGAAACTAAAATCCATCCGGTTTTATATCGATTGCGGCGACGACGATTTTCTATACAAAGGAAACTCGACCCTGCACATCAAAATGCGCGACCTCGGAATCCCACACGAGTACCGTGTACGACAGGGAGGGCACAGTTGGGAATATTGGCGCACAGGCTTGTACGACGGGCTGAAATTCATCGGAGAAAAATTTCATCGTTAACCCTGCATTTTTTTTACAGCAAGTCGGTATTTTTAACAGAAAATTATAAATTTGCAGCGCTTTTAAAATTGATCGGGATGTAGCGCAGTCCGGTAGCGTACGTCGTTCGGGACGACGGGGTCGCAGGTTCAAATCCTGTCATCCCGACCAAAGGGGAAACCAAAGGAACTAAGAAGCCTGTAAGTCATATGATTTACAGGCTTCTTTGATTTTCCCGGATCCATTCAAAAACAAGTTACCACAGATTATCCCGACTTCATGCAAAAAAAAACGAATACCGGCATCGTATTCGTTTTTTTAATGGAAGCGGGCTTAGAGGGATCACAGTCGAACACCTTATACCTATATTGACATTTTTTAATAACCTCGGTATATTATAATAATAGAGAGGGATTATCGCGGAGTATTTCACTAATTTGTTTTGCAATATTT
>JAVEYG010000048.1:0-26001 GCA_034003625.1 Prolixibacteraceae bacterium
ATATTTTTGCAAGGTTTTTCACTAAATTGCAAAAAACCTTGCAAATAATACCATAATAATCCAACGCGAAATCAACAAAACAGTGTTAACAATCAACATGTTCGCCCGTTTTTAAGGGACGACTAAAGAATGTCGAATGGGTGAGTGTGCTGGGCGGATACATCGATTTTGGCGGCGCCATTCATTTAGATGGAGAAAAAGATGCCAGACTGGAAATGAACGGAGACCCTGTAAAAACTTCATGGTCGGGACTGCGGTTGCAAACCGGGATGGAATAGCTGTTTTTTGATTTATATACTGAAGCCGTTTGTTGCTTTTGAATTACAGAACGAAAATAAACCAATCGAATTTAACAGGCTCATTGTAGAAACCTTTCTATACATCATGGAAACACTTCCTAAAATGTATAGGGAGCACGGGTGTTTCCGGGAAGAGGAATAGGTACCCGCTTAATAAACGGAAATGTCATAAGGCATACGGGCCATTATTCCTGTCATACCGAGTACATTTTTCAACTGCGCGTAATAGCGGTAATTTTCGCCTAATTCACTCCGGATAAAACTCATTTTCGCCGATCCCGATAACTGTTTCATCAGTTCCTCTATCGGGTCTTTCAACTTCGGATATTCCGAGATACGGTAATTTTCGAGTCCGGCCATTTCTTTAGCCAGTTCAATTGCCTCGGTAATGCCCCCGTGCAGGTCGACCAGCCCGATTTCTTTTGCTTTTGAAGAGGCCCATACACGGCCCTGCCCGATTTCATCCACCCCAGATTTGCTCATCCGGCGTCCGTCGGCCACCCGTCCGATAAATGTGTCGTATCCGTTTTCGACCATCGATTGCATTAGTTGTTGCTCGAACGGGGTCATTTTACGGGTCAGCGAAGGCATGTCGGAATGTTCATTGGTCGTGACCACATCTTGGGTAATGCCCAACTTGTTGTTCAGCAGTTCCCCGGTATTGGGGATGATCCCGAAAATGCCGATCGAGCCAGTGATGGTCGTATGGTCGGCAATAATCGTATCGGCGGCGGCGGCGATGTAATAACCGCCTGACGCAGCTACATCGCCCATTGAGGCAACCACGGGTTTGACTTCAGCAGCCAGTTTCACTTCGCGCCAGATCACATCAGAACCGTAGGCGCTCCCCCCCGGCGAATTGATACGTAGTACGATGGCTTTCACACTTGAGTCGCGGCGCGCCAGACGAATAGCCTTCGACATTTCATCGGATTTAATCCCTTCATCGTCAAAACCGTCAATATCCCCACTGGCATATATCACTGCTATTTTTTCCCGGATCAGGCTTTTCGTCCCCGGTGAAGGAACTTTTTTATACCGTACAATTTCAACTGTTTTTAAATCTCGTTTCAGGCTTATTCCCGATAATGTTTTCAAATCGTCGAGTACCTGGTCAAAATATTTCAGTTCATCGACTAACTTGTTTTCAAGGGCAAAATCCCCTTTCCTGAAAGTGGCCACCTGGTCGGCAATACGACCCAGTTTATCAACAGGTATGCCGCGGGCCACAGAAATATCCTGAAGCATTTCGTTCCATATCCCTGTCAGGTAACCAAGCGTTTGTTCCCGGTTTTCCGGGCTCATGTCTTCACGGGTAAAACTTTCGACCGCCGCTTTAAACTTTCCATGGCGGACCACCTGTACTTCAATCCCTAATTTTTCAAGTCCCTTTTTATAGAAGTTACGTTCGCCGCCCAATCCGCGAAAGTCAACAGCTCCCTGTGGGTTCAGGATAATCTTATCGGCAGCAGTAGACAGATAATATGCTTTTTGCGACATGAACTCACCATACGCATAAACAAATTTTCCGGATTCCCTGAACTCGGCAAGCGCATTGCGGATTTCTTCAACAGTTGCCATGCCGGCCATTACATCTTTCGGGTCAAGATAAATTCCCCTGATACGGTCGTCGGTTTTTGCCTTTTTTATGCACGCAAGAATATCGTTCAGCCCGATTTTTTTAGAACTTTCGAAACCCGGGATATCGAGTTCCTCGAACGGGTTATTGGTCGACCGTTCAATGATCCGGGCGTCCAGGTCAAGGTGCAGGATGGTGTTGTTCTCAACCGTGACAACCTGATCCCCGGAAGTAACAAGAGCCGTGATCATCCCGACAAAAATGAACAGCAGGATCATCCCGACGATCAACATACCCACGATGCTGGCAAGAGTAAATTTTAAGAAATCTTTCATCTGCGAAGAATTTATTTTAATGGTCAGATAAAAAAGCCATGATTGTCCGGCAGTTGCCAGATATTCTCATTTCAGTTGGTATTTTCCAAATCATGGCCATTTCATACTTTAATTTTTAGTTTTTTGAATTCAGGTTTTGTTCCTCCATGAATTTGTACGAATTTAGCGAATTTGTTACAAACCGCACCAAGATATGGAGGAACTTTATTTATTGTTAGGTGGAAATTTGGGTGACAAGCAGCAGATTTTTTCTGAAACTGAACGATTGATCGGGCTTCAACTGGGAAGAATCGTAAAAAAATCACATGTTTATGAGACGGAACCCTGGGGTTTTGAGTCGGATGACTTGTTTTGGAATCAGGCAATAGTTGTGGAAACAGGCCTGACTGAAACAAAATGCCTGCACGTCATCCATCAGATTGAAAAAGAGGTTGGGCGCATCCGGTATAATCGGCAGTATTCTTCCAGGATCATCGATATCGACATTCTTTTTTACGGCGACCATGTAGTTTTGAATCATGAACTTGAAATTCCCCATCCGCGAATGGTCAACCGAAAGTTTGTATTAGTGCCTCTTTCCGAGATCGCTCCCGATAAGCTCCATCCTGTATGGGGGAAAACCATCGGCCAGCTTTTAGCAGACTGTCCCGACACACTGAGGGTCACTATGCTCGAAACACCCTTTGTATCCTGAAGAACTGTTGAAAATAGATTGCACACTGACTTCAGATTTTTTTTGAAATCGGCATGCAACCATTTTCTTTTTATATTACGTGCTGTAATTTTACCGGATATAAACGTCGCCGCCGCTCGATTCATTGATATCTTTTCCCGGAGGGTTCCCGAGGCAACGGATGTCGGCCCCGCTGCTGGCGCTGGCTTTGATGCGTTCGGTCACATATATCGTCGCATCAGAACCGCTTGATGCAGATACTTCACAGACTTTCACTTTCAGTTCCCCGGCATTCAAATCGCTGCCACTTGAAGAGGATGCTTTCAGGTATCCGGCAGTTCCTTTCAGTTCGGTATCGCTTCCGCTACTGGTATTCACCGACAACTGTTCTGCCTGTATCTCCATGTCGATGTCACTCCCGCTGCTGGCATCAATTTTCAGATTTTTTACCTGCAAAAGCCCTTGCGATTCCACATCCGAACCCGAATCGGCAGTCAGCATGTCCAGTTCACGAAAAGTGACATACACTTTCCTTTCGACATTCCATTTCCAGATGAAACTCTTGTTCATGTAAATTTTCAGTACTCCGTCATGTACCTCGGTAACCAGATTATCAATAATATCGTTGCCGGCTTCAACAACAATTTTTTCAATGTCTCCCTGGCTCAGGTACAAATCGATCCCGGTACTGACCTTTATCGCATGAAAAGGTTTTGTTTCCCGGTTTCTACGGTTGGTATCTTTTTCATTTGCAAGCGCGGCAAACGAATATATCCCTGATAAAACCAGGACAAAAACAAAAAGCAGTTTTGATGTTTTCATTTCGTATAAATTTTAAAATTATATCTTCCCAATTTTTGTGTCCGTTTCAGTTTTCCAACGTGGCGGAATTCGCATGGAACCGCTCATATTCGCTGGTGTTTTTGTAAACCATACTCCTTTCGTGTCAGCGTGTTGTAGGTTAAGACGATTATTTTTTTTGATTTGTTTCCAAAATAGGGGGCTGTCAAATATTTTTAGTAACTTTTTCGTTGAAACAGTAAAATTGATCGGTGAATTCACCGTTCTTTCTGATCGGATGGATATTGAAAAAAGCAGGAAGAAAGTTTTGATGCCGGGCAGTACCAAAAATCAAATTTCATCGTTAATCATGTAGCAAAAACAATTATTTGAATTTATTTTGTAAATTTGGATTATCTGAAACAATCATGTTTCATCGTTATTTCTGCGATTCCGGGGATGAGGGGGAGAAAGAAGTGAAAATTATATCTTTACGAGTTATGCAAAATATTAAAAACCCTTTGATTTTTGTTGTGGAAGACAATCAGGTTTACAACAAATTGGTTGTGAGTTATCTGAGATCAAATAAACTGATCAACGTTGAATCGTATCTGACAGGGGAAGACGCACTGGCCAACCTTCATAAAAAGCCGGACATTATTGTTCAGGATTATCTGCTTGAAAAAATGACCGGAATTGATGTTTTGGTGAAAACAAAAAAGATTTGCCCGGAAACAGAATTCATATTTCTTTCGGGGCAGGACAGTATTGATGTCGCTATTAACAGCATGAAATACGGAGCATACGACTACATCGTGAAAGACCAGATGGCCCTGAAAAAACTGGTCGACAAGATACATAAGATTCTCTCGGTACATAATCTGAAAAAATCGAACAAACGATACAAGGTTGGTGTGATCCTGTTCTTTGTGATTCTTTTTGTCTTGATTGTCATCACGATTGTGTACGCTCTCATGAACCCCGACACGTTTGGACTGTAACTTTAGATATCTGAAATAAAAAATCCCGCAGCCGGCTGCGGGATTTTTTATTTCAGATATTTCAGGATCAGGATCATTTCAATGTTAATCCTTAATCACTTTTCCTTTTGTAAAAATAGCCGCATATTCGGTATTGTTTTTGAGTAACCCGACGGCTCGTTCAATTCCTTTGTCGTCTTTAATCGCTGCTTTAATCGCGCCCTTCTGATGATAGTAACGCGATACAATTTCATCGGTCAGCAGTTCTTTAATGTCTTCCGAAAAAGTATAAAGGTCTTTCGATACATCGTGTTTCAGTTCTTCAGCCAGCAAGTCGAATTTCGATTTATTGGCATCGTAATAGCGTTCCCGTTTGGCGGTTTCCAGCAATTCTTCCAATTGCTCTTCTGTTCTCGATTGGTAGTTGAACCCTTGTTTTTCAACAAAATCGACAAAGCCGGAATACATTTCGTCCGAGATACGGAATTCTTCCGGGGGCGCTATTTCTTCGTTTTCAATAACAAATTGGGTAGCGTAGTCAAAAATCACGAAATCGGATGCCAGTTTGTATGCCAGCGTACTGAGGTATTCCGATTCAATTTTTACATCGGGGACAATACCGCCGCCGTCGTAAACCAATCGTCCGTTTTTGGTAGCATACTGGCTCACCAATGAATCAGGTATCTGGCCTACGCTGCCGTCTTCGTTGCGGTGTGTGTAATCAAGCGCCTGGATGCAGCGTCCGCTGGGAATGTAATATTTTGAGGTAGTTACTTTTAGTTTTGCATTATAACTGAGGTCGCGGGTAGTTTGTACCAATCCCTTTCCAAAAGTGCGTGCGCCAACAACCATACCACGGTCAAGGTCCTGGATGGCCCCGGCCAGGATTTCTGAAGCTGAAGCCGAACCCGAATTCACCAGAACGGCCAGCGGCATCAGTGTGTCGATGGGAACTTCAGTCGCATAATACGTTTGGTCGCCTTGTTTAATTTTACCTTTCGTGCTGACAATCTCAGCTCCTTTGGGCACAAAAAAATTCGTAATCTTCACCGCTTCGATGAGCAAGCCTCCCGGGTTGGAGCGAAGGTCGAGCACCAATGATTTGATGTGTTTTTTTTCTTTCAGCTCAAGAAGCGCCTTTCGTACATTTTCGCTACAATCCATTGTAAAATTCGACAGGCGGATGTAACCGGTTTCGTTATCGAGCATTCCGTAATACGGGACCGGGTCGATCTGTATTTTTTCGCGGACCAGATCAAATGTCATCGGCTTTTTCATTCCCGGACGTTCCACTTTCAGTGCCAGCGGTTTTTTTGCCGGGCCTTTCAGCAGGTTGCTCACGTCGGATGAGGTCAGCCCTTCGGTCGATTTCCCGGAAACTTCCAGTATGATGTCGCCTGCTTTCACCCCCGCTTTTTGTGCCGGAAACCCTTCATACGGTTCAGTAATCAGTATTTTTGTCCCGCGTTGCCCGATCAGGGCGCCAATGCCTGCATATTCGCCGGTGGTCTGAAACCGGAAATCCTCAATTTCTTCTTCCGGGATATATGTTGTATACGGGTCGAGCGATTCGAGCATCTTATTGATACTGGTCTTCACTAACTCGGCGGGTTCCACTTCGTCCACATAAAAAAGGTTGAGCTCGCGGAACAAGGTATAATAAATATCAAGGTTTTTGGCGATCTGAAAATTTTTCTCGTCGCGGCTTAAACTTAAAAAACTTACTGCCAGAACGAGGGCAACAGCCATAAAAATTCCTGTCTTTTTTCTGAAAAATTTCATCCGTATTCAATTTTAGTCAGCTTGCAAAAATAGTAAAACCTTTGGTGTAATTCGTTTATGCACCTGATCATTCGTTAATTATTCTTAATTGGCATTACAGCACATATTTACGTATTTTTAGGGACACTAAAAGAAAAATGATGGGAAAGTCTTCTGTTTTCAGGCAATACAGCCGCACGTTTTGGGCATCGAACCTGATTGAACTGTTTGAACGCTGGGCATGGTACGGATTTTACCTGGCATTGGCCCTGTTTCTCGTCAACTCGAAAGATACCGGTGCGTTGGGGTTTACGCAAGCTCAAAAGGGGCTGATTATGGGAACAGGCTCCATGCTTTTGTATTTTTTACCGGTCATTACCGGCGCCATTGCCGACAAGGTAGGCTACAAAAAAATACTGTACCTTTCGTTTGCCGTATACATTTCGGGCTTTTTTATGATGCGCTCATCGGATAGTTTTGGCATGGCGTTTTTCTCTTTTATCTGGATATGTATTGGCGGGGCATTGTTTAAACCGATCATTTCGGCCATGATTGCCCGCACCACGAATTCAGAAACGGCCTCAATCGGGTTCGGGATTTTTTATATGATGGTGAATATCGGCGGTTTTATCGGGCCGTTTATTTCCGGAATGATCCTGAAAAAGGGATGGGACTATGTTTTTTTTATGTCGATAGCCGTGCTTGCCCTGAATTACATAGTCACTATTTTCTTTTTTAAGGAACCGGTTGTCAGGGCTGAAGGCGAGAGTATCGGCAAAAGTATCGGACAGGCATTTGTAAATATATGGATTACCATTCAAAACTGGAGGTATGTGATTTTCTTGCTGATTATGTCGCTGTTCTGGGCGGCTTTTAACCAGTTGTATTACTCATTTCCGGTTTTTGTTGAAGAATGGGCCGATACCTCGGGAATTTATCGATTGGTTGCATCATTGTCACCTTCGGCTGCCGAAACCATTGGAAATGGTTGGGGCGGTATCTCGACTGTGACTTTTTCCAGCATGGATTCGTTTTTCATCATTTGTTTCCAATTGGTTGTTTCGTCCTTTGTGATGCGGTTTCGTCCCCTGCATGCCATGATGGGCGGTATCCTGGTACTGGCCGTCGGACTGGGGCTGATGTTCTCGGGACGCGATGGCTGGATCGTCCTGTTTGGTGTCCTGATCTTTGGACTTGGAGAGATGGCCAGTTCCCCAAAATATACCGAGTATATTGGGCGCATTGCTCCCATCGACCAGAAAGCGCTGTACATCGGCACTTCGTACCTGCCATTTGCTCTTGGGCACCAGTTGGCGGGTTGGCTCTCGGGAAGCGTGTACGAAGGGATTTCCGATAAACTATTTCTCCTGAAAAAAGAAGTGGCCCGGTTGGGGCTGCAAATCCCTGATATTTCGGAAAGTTTTTCAAAAAATGAATATATCGGGGAAGCAGCACGGCAAATGGGGATGAACGGTTCCGAACTGAGCGGTTTCCTTTGGGCAAATTACCACCCCGGAAATATTTGGATGGTTTATTCCGGGATTGCACTGAGTTCTTCGGCATTGCTGTATCTTTACAACCGGTATATTTTGCCGCCGAAAAAATAAATGGATACTGAGATGAAGCAGGTTTTTCTTTCTGTTGTATTATTTATACTGGCCAGCCAGCTTGTTGCGCAGGATCTGGCCGGCCTGAATGCAAGTTACAAAGCAGTTGATCCTGCAAAAGTTAAAAATCTTGATTTCCGCTTCGAGTCGCTCAGTTTTTTCCTGAACAATGAATACATGGGCAACATTGTTGACGGGTATACCTGGACCGGGGCATGGCTCCGTCCGAAGTTCGTGTATACTTTTTCTGAAAACCTGAAGCTGGAGGCCGGCGGCCATTTTCTGCGCTATCACAGCCGCGATAATTTTACTGTCAGCCGTCCGTGGTTTTCGGCGCAATACCGGATGAACAGGCAGTTGTCGGTCATTTTCGGCAACCTGGATCAGAATGGGGACCACGGTTTGCTGAAACAACTTTGGGAACCGGAACGGCTTCTTACCGACGCGCCCACCGAAGGCATCCAGTTCCTGTTCGAGTCGAAATATCTCAGCCTGCAAAACTGGATGAGCTGGGAACAGTTTATCCTGAGCGGTGACCCGTTCCAGGAACATTTTACCTTTGGGCTCAGTAGCGATGCCCGTGTCTGTTCAAATTCCAACCTGAACGTTTCCGTTCCTTTGCAACTGCTGGTTTACCACCGGGGCGGTGAAATCGATTCAAGCCCCCTGGGTGTGGTTACCCATTACAATTATGCAAGCGGGTTGAAACTGGGCCTTGATACGGGCAATGATTTCTTCCGGAAAGTTGATTTTGGCGTTTTCTGGCTGGGCTACAAATGCCCCGACGGGCCGGAACCCTTCATTTACAAAAAAGGACATGCCTTTTCGGTGGTGGTTTCAACAGATACGAAATGGGGAAATTTTTCCATCGATTACTGGAACGGCTATCAGTTTGCAGCTCCTTTCGGGAAGAAAATCTATTGGTCGGCATCGGATAAAAATCTGCTCCTTTCGCAGGACGACCGTTCGATGCTTGCGTTTAATTACAGCTTAAAACAGCAGATTATCCCTGATATTCATTTTGCTTTTCAGGGCGAAGCCTTGTTTGACTTGCTGACCGATAAATTCTCCTTCGGCTTCGGCTATTATTTGCTGATCAACCACGATTTCTTTCTGAAAAAATTATGAGTTTTCGGACCGGACAGCCCGAACCACATTTTTATTTTATTTGTTCATGCAAATATGACGTACTTCATCCGGAATATGGTTTGCAACCGTTGCATCATGGCAGTGCGGCAGGTGTTTGAGAAACTGGGGCATCCGCCTGTCCGTGTTGTACTTGGCGAAGTGGAAACGGCAGTTTTAATTGGGAAAACAGAACTGGAACTACTGAGGGAAGAACTGGTTTGCCTGGGTTTTGAACTGATCGACGACACCAAAAGCCGGTTGATCGAAAAAATTAAAACGCTTGTGATCGGGATGATCCATTATCGGAAAGAAGATGGCCTCAAGGTCAATTATTCGGCTTACATTGAATCGGTCATAGGCAAAGATTACAATTATCTGAGCAACCTGTTCTCGGAAGTGACCGGGACGACCATCGAAAAATACATCATCCATCAAAAAATTGAGAGGGTGAAAGAATTGCTGGTTTACAACGAGATGACCCTTAGCCAGATTGCCTGGGAGTTGGGATATAGCAGCGTATCACATTTGTCGGCGCAGTTCAAAAAGGTGACCGGGCTCACCCCCGGGCATTTCAGAAAGATCGGATCCGGGAAACGCCGTCCCCTGGACCAGGTATGACCAATAAATCATGTAAATAATTCCCGAAAAAGTGTAAAACTTCTGTTGGTGCCAGGCTTTATTTTTGCTGAAAAAGTTACAGTTATGGGATCTGCCGTTAAAAATACTTTCCCGGTAACCGGGATGAGTTGTGCATCGTGTGCCGTCAGTGTGGAGAGCATGATCAGGAGTCAGCCGGGAGTTACCGGCGTATCGGTCAACTTTGCGGCTTCCAATGTCTGGGTCGAGTACCATCCGGCGATGGTCGCCCCGGAAACCTTTCGCAAGGTCATTCAATCCATTGGCTACGACCTCATCGTCGACGAACAGGAGGCAGACCGGCAGGAAGAAGTGAAACAACAGGAATGGGTTGTTCTGAGACGCAAAACTATTTTTGCCGCATTGTTAGGCATTCCGGTGGCAATCATCGGCATGTTTTTCATGGACATGCCTTTTGCCAGCCCGGTCATGCTTGTACTGTCTACGCCGGTGGTTTTCTGGTTTGGAAGAAGTTTTTTCATCCATGCCTTCAACCAGCTGAAACAAGGTAAAGCCAACATGGATACGCTGGTGGCCCTGAGCACTGGAATTGCTTATTTCTTCAGCCTTTTCAGTATGGTATTTCCACATTTTCTGATGGCCGGCAACAACCATCCTCTGGTGTATTTCGAAGCTTCGGCAGTCATTATTGTATTTATCCTGCTGGGACGGTTGCTTGAAGAAAAGGCCAAAGCCAATACTTCATCGGCTATTAAAAAGCTCATGGGCCTGCAGCCTGAAACGGTCACTTTGCTTGATGAAAACGGATCGGAAACAAAACAGCCCGTTTCAACTGTACGGGTTGGCGACACACTTCGGGTAAAACCGGGGGAACGTGTCCCGGTGGACGGGACCGTAACAGAAGGCATTTCCAGTGTTGACGAAAGTTCGGTTACCGGTGAGCCTTTGCCTGTTGAAAAATTGCCGGGGAATATGGTATTCGCGGGAACCATCAATCAGCAAGGCAGTTTCGTAATGGAGGCCCGGAAAGTAGGAAGCGAAACACTGTTGGGCCGCATCATCCGGATGGTCCGGGAAGCACAGGGGAGCAAACCGCCGGTACAAAAGTTAGTGGACAAGGTGGCCTCGGTTTTTGTGCCTGTAGTGATGGTCGTATCGACTATCAGTTTTACCGTCTGGATAGTCGCGGGAGGAGAAAATGCCTTGTCCCAGGCGCTGCTGGCAATGGTTTCTGTTCTGATTATTGCCTGTCCCTGTGCGTTGGGACTGGCAACCCCGACAGCCATTATGGTAGGCATGGGACGCGGAGCCGAAATGGGGATACTTTTCAGGGATGCCGACGGGCTGGAACTGGCCCACCGGGTCGATACCATCGTGCTAGATAAAACAGGGACCATTACAGAAGGGAAACCGATGGTCGCCGACTGGATATGGAAACACAAGAACCAGTCCGAATTGAAATCCATCCTGCTGAGCATTGAAGCCCGATCGGAGCATCCGCTGGCCTGTGCGGTTACTGCGCGGTTACGAGAAGAAGCAATCCCTGTGGTCCCGGTCAGCGATTTTCAAAGCATTACCGGGAGAGGAGTTGTGGCAAGCATTCAAAATACAAAATATGCGGTTGGCAATGAGTTGCTGATGCATTCGTCGGGCATTCCACTCACGGAAGAAGACAGGAGAACAGCGAATGCCCTGCAGGAACAGGCTAAAACCGTCCTTTTCTTCGGAGGTAACAATCAGGTTCTGGCAATCATTGCCATTACCGATCCCGTCAAATCTTCCTCGCCGGCGGCCATCCAACAACTGAAGCGCAGTGGCATTGAGGTTGTTATGTTGACAGGTGACAATGAGCATACAGCCCGCTCTGTCGCTATGCAAACCGGAATTGATCGGTATGAAGCCAGCTTGTTGCCCGAAGACAAAGCAGCTTACATCAGAAACCTGCAGCAGCAGGGGAAAGTGGTCGCAATGGCCGGCGACGGGATCAATGATTCGTTAGCCATGGCCCAGGCTGATGTGGGCATCGCCATGGGCAATGGTTCCGATATTGCGATCGACGTGGCCCAAATGACGGTTGTTTCGTCCCGGCTCGAAGGTATTTCTTCGGCTATCGGGCTTTCAAAGCAAACCATCCGTACAATAAAACAGAACCTGTTTTGGGCTTTTATTTACAACATCGTCGGCATCCCTGTTGCTGCCGGGATACTTTATCCGTTTACCGGATTCATGCTGAACCCCATGATTGCCGGAGCAGCCATGGCGCTGAGTTCCGTATCGGTGGTCGGCAATAGCTTGCGGCTGAAATTCAAAAAAACGGATACGAACCATTTAAACAAATAACCATGGAAACATTTCAATTTAAAACCAACGTGAAATGTGGCGGCTGTGTAGCCACTGTAACCCCGTACCTGAACCAGGTAAAAGGGATCATCAGGTGGAGTGTGGATACTGCTGGCCCACAAAAGATACTGACCACCGAAACATCAGGAATTTCTCCCGAAGAAATCATTGAAACCATGAAAAATGCCGGATATACAGCGAGCCTGATCGATACCCGGCCAAGTAGATGAGGCAGTTTTAGTTGTCCGGTTCCTTAAATAAGCGTGAATATTATTTAAAAACAGAGAGTATAAACAAGCGGTGCCATACTCTTTGGAAGGCGTGGTTCGCTGAAATCACCCTGCAATTTTAATAATCGATTAAACAAGAAACGCTTATGCGGTTAATGGACTATTTGAAAAGTGCACCGGCTGTTGCGCCACTGCCGGAAGGGCAGCTTGCATCTGCCTACCGGAAATATAGGGTCCAGGTTTTTTTATCTGTTTATTTTGGATACGCATTTTTTTACCTCATACGTAAAAATTTGTCGATTGCTTTGCCTGCGATGATGGACTCGTTGCAATTAAGCAAAACACAGATGGGCGTTATTTTATCGTTGTTTGGCGCAACCTATGCGCTTGCCAAATTGGTAAACGGCCCATTGTGCGACCGGTCAAATCCCAGATATTTCATGGCTTTTGCGCTCTTTGGGGCAGCCGTGGTTTCAATCTTTTTTGGATTGAGTTCAAGTATCTGGTTTTTCGGGATTTTCTGGATATTGAATGGATATTTTCAATCGATGGGCAGCCCTATTGGCCCGAAAACCATGGCAAACTGGTTCAGTTCAAAGGAACGGGGAAAGTATTACAGCATCTGGAACACATGCCACAATATAGGATCATTTGCTATCGTATTAGCCGGTGGGTTTATTGTGGAAAGGATGGGGTGGCGGTTTGGCTTTTTCCTGCCGGCTGCCCTTTGTTTGGCAGGAGCCTTGCTGGTTGCCTGGAAAATGCAGGACCGGCCCGAATCGGTCGGGTTGCCCCCGATACAGGTATATCATGGCGAGGTTGAAAAAAACACGGTTATGGATACCAATGAATCGGCCAAAGAATTGTTTCAAAAATATGTACTAAGAAATCCAAGGATATGGTTGCTGGCCTTTTCATGTATGCTTATTTACATGGTAAGGTACGGTTTGGGGGATTGGGGGGTCACCTATTTAACTGAAGTAAAAAAGATTTCCATCAGTTCGGGTGGCATAAAGTCCAGTTTTCTGGAATTGATGGCGATCCCCGGTACTATTCTGGCAGGTTTTATTGCCGACAAGTTTTTCCCGAAAAAAAATCTTGTGGTTGCTTTGATATATATTGTCGGGGTTATTGCGTCGGTCCTGTTTATTTATTATTTACCGGGAAATGCCGGTATCTGGGATGGTGTCGCATTCGGGATGGCCGGATTTTTTATATACGGCGCCCAGATGGTTTGCACAGGTCTTGGCCCGCTTGCACTGGTTCCGCGAAGAGCAGTCGCATCGGCTGTCGGCCTGACCGGTGCCATGAGTTATATAGGGACGTTCCTGACCTCAATTATCAGCGGCTGGATCAGCGATCAATGGGGCTGGACCAGCACATTTATCTTTTGGATTGCATGTGCATTCATCGCAGTCCTTATTTTAATCCCATTGGTTGTAAGCAGGAATACACAAGAGAGCTATTAAAAACTATAAGAAAGATTACATAATGGAAGGTATTAATAAAAAATTTCCGACTGTTTTTTTTGATGTGGGCGGCGTATTGCTCATTGATTTTATCGACTGGAAAATTAAAGATCTGGCTGCAAAATATGCAACAGATGAGAATCTGCTGTTTGATGCGAAGAATAAATTTCGTCCAATGGCCGACCGTGGTGAAATAAGCGATCCTGAATTCTGGGAGTGGCTCCTGAAAACTGCGGATATTTCTGCCGACAAGGAGGATATTGATTTGGGACCGTATATGAAAACCGTTGACGGGGGGATCGATATTGCCCGGGAACTGAAAACCAACGGATATACCATTGCCATCCTTTCCAATGATTCTGTTGAAATGTCAAATCATCGGCGAAGGAAATATGGCTTTGATGATCTCTTCGATCATATTGTTATATCCTGTTACCACGGTGTCAATAAGCCTGAACGGAGAATTTACGAGATTGCGTTAAATGAGATGGATATAAAACCTGAACAAGCGATTTTTATCGACGACCGGCAGGAAAATATTGATGCAGCAAACAATCTTGGGATAACCGGTATTCTGTTTGAAAATGCA
Organism: Prolixibacteraceae bacterium; assembly: GCA_034003625.1. Lineage (GTDB taxonomy): Bacteria > Bacteroidota > Bacteroidia > Bacteroidales > Prolixibacteraceae > GWE2-42-39. The sequence goes on from JAVEYG010000048.1 coordinate 14,368, forward strand.
AGCCAGGTCAGAAACAGGCTGACCGGTCTCGGCATTGTACTGACATAGATTTTTAAGGCCGTTTAGTCCTGGTGGGTATTATCTACAGGAATGGTGAAACAGAAAGTGCTCCCTTTTCCTAAAGTGCTTTCAACGTGGATTTCCCCTTGATGGGATTCGATAAACTCTTTGCAAATAATAAGTCCGAGCCCTGTGCCGACTTCGTCGTCGGTCCCCCTTGACGAAGAATTTTTATTTATTTTAAAGAGTTTATCAAGCTGTTCTTCATTCATCCCAATACCCGTATCCGAGACCGTAAAAATTACATTGCCTGATTCGGTATAAACCTTTACAGAAACAGTTCCTCCTCTTTCTGTAAACTTGATCGCGTTGGTGACAAGGTTCTGTAAAACAGAACCGATCATATTGGGGTCAATCGTGGCATTTAAATCGTTGGTTCCATCCCAATCAAGGGTTATTTTTTTGTTCTGGGCAATTGGCGCCATGATCATCATCGTATTGGAAACTAATTCGTCAACCTTGACCAGCTTGGGGGTGTATTTCATTTTACTATTTTGCATCCGGGACCAGATAAGTAAATTTTGTAGAAGGTTAAGAATTCGTTTGATCGATTGATGGACAATTAATGAGTATTCCACACAATCTTCCTTGTCGTTGTTTTTTGCGGCCACAGTAAGCATCTGGCTAAAACCCAACAGCGCATTGAAGGGATTCATCAGATCGTGACTTATGATCGAAAAGAACTTATCTTTCTCTACCGAGTCTTTCATTACCTTCTTGTTCAGGTCAATAATATGGCTTTGAAACCTGTCGTTTTTATAGGCCAGAAAAACAATATACGCGGCAAGGATACATGCCAGGAGCATCAAAACAATCAATGTATTTCGAAGGAAATCGGTAGAATGCCGTACTGAATTTAAGAATGAATTGTTCTGCGCTGCTTCCTTGTCCCTGATATTGATTTTGATTTCATCAATCAGTTTGCGTATTTCCCCTATCAGGCTGTTGTTTATTTTAATTAACTTCAGTTCACTCTCTTTTAACTCATAGGTTTTTTTGATTAATTCGCGGATGTTTGCCGAATTGACATTTGTCCTTTTCGCTTGCGTTGCACTTTTATCCTGGCCCGGCACATCCGGGGATTGTACCAGTAACTTCGTATTTACATTTTGCTGTATTTTTTCCCCGATGATTGCACTCTTTATTTTTCCCAGCAGTCCTTTCCTGTATGTTTCCCGGGTTTCGGTGATGCTTAATGTATCAATCCTTCCAACGCCGCGACTGCCAAGGTACGCTTCAATTTCTGCCTGGTTTTCTTCTAAGTTTCCGACCGAGAAGATTAAAGAATCGGTTATTAACCGCAGCCGCATATAAATATCAGCCTCTTTTGTTTTTTCCTCAACCATCTGGGTGATATGCCTGCTTCTTCTTCCTGATCCTCCGGGTACCGTTTGCTGTAATAGCAAGATGTTTTCAGCAAGTTTCTGTACCTGCATTTTATAATCCTCAAAAACCGGTTTTTCAAATGTTGTGCAATATTCTTTGAACCGTACTTCGACCAATAGGAGCGATTCGGTAACACTTTCGGTTTTCAACAGCTGTTCCCGGTTATACTGGGAAAGGTCCAGCGCTGCCTGTATTTTGCTTTTTTCATTAATAAGGCTGATGATGATAACAATAATCAGCACGAGGATTAATGACATTAACACAGTGGTACCAATTAAACGTGTGGGTAATTTAAATTTAAGCATTACGATCTCTCTCCCTGTTAATTTAAAACTTGATAATCCCGGCGATACAGGTTTAGCCCCAATATCAGGCCATTATCCGGCGTTTTTTACGGCAAAATTCTAAAATATCTCCTTACCATTTACAACTTTCAACTATACGGCATCTATACACACATCTCATCGTCCTAAATATCAGTTATTAAAACAATTTCTTCCATAGAAAAACAATGTTCATTTATCTATCATAAGAAGAAAATCAATAAGATTTTCTTCATTGGCCAGATTTAGCTTTTTTCGCAGGCGGTACCTGGCTACGTCAACACTTTGAGGGTTCTGGAACGTGAGAACAGCTATGTCTTTCGATGACAGGCCTGATCTCAAAAGGGCACACAGTTTTCGTTCATGGGGGGTTAAAGTTGGAAATTTTTCAAGCAATGCCTTGTAAAATGAGTCAAAAGCATTCTCAAACCGTGTTTCAAAATCGTTCCATATCTGCTCAGTCATATTCATCTTAAACTTATTACCCATTTGGCGAATCAGTTCCTGTCCCTCTTTGTTCGTGTGCGGAAGAATTTTTACAAGATCATTGAGCAGGCTGTTGTTCATTTCGTTGAGATGCATCAATTTCAAGGTGCTCGAAATTAATTCGATCTTCTTTGCATTGATAACTTCGTCATTGGCTTTTTGGATATCTGAAACATCTGTAAATAAAGTGATGATGCCGATAGGATTCTCCTGATTGTCGAGAACTATGTTTTTTGAGATGATGAATAGTTTATTCCCCGGGAAAACCTCCTTTTCGTACGATAATGCCGTTTTGTTTTGGCCTGCTTCAACGTCCTTCTGAACATGATAGCCTACGTCTTCGCTCGGGAAATAACGATATACAGATGTGCCAACCAGATCAGTTCGATGAATATTCAGTTGTTGTTCGAAAAAATGGTTGCACATCAGAAGGATCCCTTCCAGCGAACAATAGATGACCGGGTGGGGGATACTCTCGAGTAGGGAGGTAATAAACCGGTTTTTATCTTCCAGGTGGCGGTGTTGTTCTTTCAATGTATTCAGGGTCTCGGTCAATAACAAGATATTTCTGACACGTGCATTCAGTTCTGGTTTGTCAAATGGCTTCTTCAGGAAATCGATTGCTCCGACCGACATGGCAAATGCCAGGTCTTCCGACGAAGTCATCACCCCGGTAATCATCAAAACCGGGATATCCTTAGTAGCTTCATCGTTTTTAAGTACTTCTAAAGTTTCAATCCCATCCATTACCGGCATGTTCCAGTCCATCAGTATCAAATCAGGAAAATTTTCACGGACTTTTTCGAGGCATTCCTGCCCATTGGCTGCCGTGGTTATTTGAAAGTTGAAATCTCTCAGCATCCTGTCGTAGAGCTTAAGGTTGAGAGGCTCGTCATCGACAAGCAGTAACTTGGGATTACTCATCGCGCAATTATTTTGTTTCTACTCACACATTTCATAAAGAGCAAGGACTTCTTCTATCCACGATTATTCAAAAATAACTCTTTTCCTTCTTTTCATTTCCAAAAGAGGAAAGAAAGCGCTCCCCGCCTGGCGTAATAACTTCAAAATAAAGGTAATGTAATTGCATGTTTGTTGATAAACGTCTGTGAAAGAAATGCTTGAACCTTCTGTACAGATATTGTATAGGTCGCTGTATAGATGTTGCCATACCACAAATTGCATTAAACAGATTGATTTTGGGGACTTTTGTCAGGCGATATTTACTCATGCAGCAGATTTTAAGAACTCAACTTTAAAAGAATAGCGATGAAAAAAAATTTAGCAGAATTTATTGGAACATTTTGGCTCGTGTTTGGCGGCTGTGGCAGCGCTCTGTTGGCTGCAGGATTTCCCGGCGTAGGGATTGGCTTAGTGGGAGTTTCGCTCGCGTTTGGATTGACCGTGCTTACCATTGCCTATTCGTTAGGGCATATTTCAGGGGCACATCTTAATCCGGCTGTAACAATCGGATTATGGATTGGAGGGCGGTTCGAAGCAAAAGGAGTACTTCCCTATGTAATCTCCCAAATTGCAGGAGGAATTATGGCTGCAACTGCCCTATACTTTATTGTAACCGGGAACGGTTCGTCAATTGGTTCTTTTGCGGCCAACGGGTATGGCGAACATTCTCCCGGTAATTACAGTTTACTTTCAGCCATCATGACTGAATTTATCATGACTTTTATGTTTTTGCTCATCATCCTGGGTGCAACCAGCGAAAAGGCCCCCAAAGGATTTGCTGGTTTGGCAATCGGACTGGCCTTAACATTAATTCATTTAGTAAGCATCCCTGTTACAAATACTTCGGTCAACCCGGCCAGGAGCATAAGCCAGGCTATATTTGTCGGCGACTGGGCCATGGCGCAGCTTTGGCTGTTCATTGTCGTCCCCGTTGCCGGCGCCATCTCTGCCGGATTTGTATACAAAGAATTAAAAAAATAATCAATCCTTAAATGAAACAGAAATGAAAAAGCAAATAGTAATCTTATCTCTTCTTGTATTAAGCAGTTTAAGCTATGCCCGGCCATCGATCCAGAAAGGCGGATCGCAGCTCAATGCCGGAGTAGGGTTGTCCTCCTGGGGCGTGCCGGTATACATTGGATTAGACTATGGCGTACATCCGGACATCACCGTTGGGGGAGAACTTTCGTATCGTGCATACAACGACAAATATGCGAATATCAGCTACGATCATTCCGTAATCGGGATTTCGGGGAATGGAAATTATCATTTCAACAGGGTACTGGAAATCCCCCCAAAATGGGACCTCTATGCAGGCTTAAACCTTGGTTTTTACATTTGGAATTCACCCGACGGGTACCTGGGTTCCCATTCATCGGGCTTAGGACTTGGGGCCCAGGTTGGAGGCCGGTATTTTTTCTCCGATAAAATAGGCCTCAACTTAGAATTTGGAGGGGGCAATGCCTTCTCAGGCGGAAAATTAGGTTTGACATTTAAACTGTAACACACATTTGACAATTAATTCAAGAACCAATCATGAAAAAAATACTTTTACTTTTTACCGCAATTTTGATTCTCCAATCGGTACACGCACAAACTGCAGATAAAAAATGGGGGCTCGGGGCAGGGCTTGGCGCCTACGGTACGCTTAATGAATCAGGTATTGGTTTCATGCCTGAACTGTATTTAAGCAGATATCTCAGCCCCCGGCTCGACCTGATGCTTAAAAGCGATTTTGGCTTATTTAACTCCAGCCTGACAAATAATCTGGACATGGTCAATTCATCCCTTAACCTGAGGTACAAATTGACAGGAGAAGATAAAAATCTCCGCCCCTATTTGTTTGCAGGACCGGGGATCCTTGCCGATGGCGGAGGATCAGGAGCAAACTTTAACGCAGGTATCGGAAGCAAATATTACATTGGCCCTTCTACTGCTTTATACCTTGAGGCCGGTTATATTCACGGCATCGAAACAACGGTGGCTGGCAAAAGTACCAGAGACAACTTTTGGAAAGCTACGGTAGGGATCGAATTTGACTTTGGAAAAGCCAAAGATTCGGATATGGATGGCGTTTCCGATAAAAAGGACAAATGCCCGAATACACCTGCCGGCGTAGCTGTTGATACCAATGGTTGCCCGGTCGATACCGATGGCGATGGGATAGCGGATTATATTGACGAGTGTCCCGCAGTTTCCGGATTAACCTCCCTGAAAGGTTGCCCCGACCTTGATAAAGACGGCATTGCTGATAAAAATGATGCCTGCCCCGAAATTGCCGGGCCGGTAAGTTTGAAAGGTTGTCCGGATACCGACAATGATGGTGTTGCTGACAAAGATGACAAATGTCCGGATACACCCAAAGGAAGCAAAGTTAACGCCCAGGGATGTCCTCCCGATCAGGACAATGACGGTGTTGCCGATGTGGACGATGCATGCCCAACAATAGCTGGTACGAAAGAAAACAAAGGGTGCCCGGTGAAAGAAAAAACAGCCGAAGAAATTAAAGATGAAAAGATGAAAGTTGAGCCTGTTTATTTCGATCTTAATAAATCAACTTTCACCACCCGGGAAAAAGTAAAAATTGACAAACTCGTTGATTTACTGAAAGAGAACAGTAATTATAACGTAAAGGTAAACGGATATACCGATGCTTTGGGCTCTGATGAGTTCAACCTCAATTTATCAAAAAAACGTGTTAGTTCAGTTGTAAAATCAATCGTTTCAGGCAAAATAAAAGAGAATCGTATAGAGCAGCAAAAAGGATTTGGAGAAGCAAATCCGGCTGCCACTAATGACACCCCCGAAGGACGGGCCTTAAATCGCAGGGTTGAGTTTGAGGTGATCAAAACAAAATGAGACAAATGACCATTTTGTTTTTTGAAGAGGCTGTCGCAAGATAGCCTCTTTTTTGTTACCCGACAGGAGTTTTCCGATTGATGGATTTTGCGGTAAGGAGAACAGACTTCTCTGCCTCCCATTGAAAATGGTAAAATAAAGGAAATGAATCCAACCTTATCCCACGATCAGCAACTGCGAAAGTTCGCCGGTTCTTACTGTTTGGGTATTCAGGCTGCTACGCACCTGTAGGCGGTATTCTCCGGGCTGAAGCCCGGCAGGGACCATCATCATGATCTGGGAGAATGTATTCTGGTACACTGTTTCAATCTTAAAGTCCTGTTTCATGCTGTTTGTCAGGAAAACCCCCTGTTGCCGGTCGTCCGCCTCATATTTTATCTGTTTCCCCTTCAATATGGCAGCTCCGCCGGGTGTGAGCCGCGAGTTCACAGTGCCCGAGTTCATATCGGTAAACGTATCAACTATGGGACGGGGTAATCCGCCATGTACTTTTTGTGTTTTTATCTCCGTGGTAATTTCCTTCAGCCGTCTCCCCGGTTTTAGCTTAATTTTTATCTGGTGGCGGTTCCCGTAAAACGAGTCTTCAGGTCCGGTAAACGTGCCGGCAATACTGCAGCGGGCTGTAAACAAAGGGGTCGAAACCGTTCCTCCATCCGACAGGATGTCCTCCACCGCATCGAAAAACCGGAGGATGACGCCCTCCATTTCTGTTTCGGTAAGCACCGAATGGCGGTTCCCCATTTGGCTGAGTACCCCGTTCAGTGAATATACCCGGCGGTTTTTGATCAGCGCCCGGTAGTTGTTGCTGCCTTTCTTCAGCTTGTTAGGATGTAAGCTATAGTGTAGTGCCATAGTCGGTAGTTTGCTTTACAGTGTTCCGGCACCGAAAGATACCAGTTTATATTATATTTATAAAGGTAGTAAAATTATAAATATAATCCTAATAAATATATAATTATAATGTTTTTAGAATTATATATATAATTCTTTAATGACAAGGCAAGGTTCGTATGTAGATGATTGCCGTTAACCCTGACGGACCCCGCAATATTGGAAGGGAGTTCCTTTGGAGTACCGTGCCGGGTTGACTGCTTCCAATATTGATCCTCCTTCTTTTTAGAATACCCGGTCAAACTGTCTGCAAATAAAAAGAGGCCAGAAACTCTGACCTCTTTCCATCTCCCCGGATAGTGGGGTTAGCTATTTTCATCTGATAATTATGTCGAACCCAGGTTAAAAATATACTACTGGGCATATTTTATGGCACTTTGTACCAAGTACTAACACCATCTGTTACCATCCTGTGGTTGTTTACTGCCCCTGGCGAAAAAGGGTTCATCGAAACGCCGTTGTTGTTCAATGCATTGTAAGTAGCACCGGGGCATGTAATAGTCCATGTGGGGTTGGCTGAAATATATGCACTTGGTATAAAATATAGTATATGACCCGGAGGATAACTGCTGGCAGCCGGGATAGTCACATTAACAGTTGAACCTCCGGCGCTTGAACCACCAAATGTTACAATTATCGCATTCACAGTAACATCTGTGATGGTAATATTGGTAGTGCCACCAACGGTTCCTGCTGTAACAGAAACATTGCTGGAACCACCGCCACCGCCGCCGGCAGGTGTAGCCCACTGGCCGTCGCCACGCAGAAAGGTCGTTGCGCTTGCTGTACCGGTTGCCGATATTTTCCCAACTGTTACCGAACTATTAGTCAGGTCACCTGTCACGATGCTGTTGGTCAGTGCCAGTTTGCTGTACGCGATAGCTGCCGCAGGGCTTACGTCTGCATTCACTATGGTTCCGTCAAATATCTTAGCTGAGGTTATTGTTCCATCTGCTACTTTAGAGGTAGTGATGGCGCTCGCAGTGATATCTCCGTTTACGATACTGTTGGTCAGCGCCAGTTTGCTGTACGCGATGGCTGCCGAGGCATTGATGTCTGAATTGATTATTGAACCGTCTGCCAGTTCAGTAGAACCGACTGCACCTGATGCGATACCGGGGTTAGGATAAGTACCGCTCAGGCTACCACCCGCGGGGCCGCTTGGGGCACCACCGCCACCGGCAGGAGTAGCCCATGTACCATCACCACGAAGGAAGGAAGTATTGTCTGCTGTACCGGTTGCACTCAGTTTGGCTATGGTAACATTCGCATCCGCTATTTTGGCTGTGGTAATGTTGGCGTCAGCAATTTTAGCAGTAGTAACTGCGCCATCGTTGATCTTAGCGGTAGTAACTGCACTACTGGTGATGTCACCTGCTACGATGCTGTTGGTCAGTGCCAGTTTGCTGTAGGCGATGGCTGCGGCAGGGCTGATGTCTGCATTGACAATGGTATTGTCAAATATCTTTGCGCTGGTCACTGTGCCGTCTACAAGTTTACTGGTGGTAATCGAGTTGGCGGTATAGTCGGTATTTACGATGCTGTTGGTCAGCGCCAGTTTGCTGTACGCGATGGCTGCCGACGCGTTGATGTCTGCATTGATTATTGAACCATCTGCCAGTTCAGTAGAACCGACTGCACCTGATGCGATACCGGGGTTAGGATAAGTACCGCTCAGGCTACCACCCGCTGCACCACTTGGGGCACCACCGGCAGGAGTAGCCCATGTACCATCACCACGAAGGAAGGAAGTATTGTCTGCTGTTCCGGTTGTACTCAGTTTAGCTATGGTAACATTCGCATCCGCTATTTTGGCTGTGGTAACGTTAGCATCAGCAATTTTAGCAGTAGTAATTGCGCCATCGTTGATCTTAGCGGTAGTAACTGCACTGCTGGTGATGTCACCTGCTACGATGCTGTTGGTCAGTGCCAGTTTGCTGTAGGCGATGGCTGCGGCAGGGCTTACGTCTGCATTCACTATGGTATTGTCAAATATCTTTGCGCTGGTCACTGTGCCGTCTACAAGTTTACTGGTGGTAATCGAGTTGGCGGTATAGTCGGTGTTTACGATACTGTTGGTCAGCGCCAGTTTGCTGTAGGCAATGGCTGCTGATGCGTTGATGTCGGCATTGGTAATGGTCCCGTCCAATATCTTGGCCGAGGTAATGGCGCTGTTGGCTACTGTTGGGTTGGGATAGGTGCCGCTCAGGTCGCCGCCGGCAGAACCACCAGGGGTGCTGCTCGGGGTAGCCCATGCTACATTGGTCCCGTTATAGGCCAGTACCTGTCCGTTGCTTGCCCCGGTCGCATCTACTTTTGATGTAGTTACCGCCCCGTCGGCCAGTTTAGCGGTTGTAATGTTGGCGTCGGTAATTTTTGCCGTGGTTACCGAGTTATCTGTCAGGTCTCCTGCTACGATGCTGTTGCCCAGCGCCAGTTTGCTGTAGGCGATGGCTGCGGCAGGGCTTACGTCTGCATTCACTATGGTTCCGTCAAATATCTTAGCTGAGGTTATTGTTCCATCTGCTACTTTAGAGGTAGTGATGGCGCTCGCAGTGATATCACCATTCACGATGCTGTTGGTCAGTGCCAGTTTACTGTACGCGATGGCTGCCGAAGCGTTTACATCTGCGTTGGTAATAGTTCCGTCGTCTATTTTGGCAGAAGTGATGGCACTGTTGGCTACTGTCGGGTTGGGATAGGTGCCGGTCAGGTCGCCGCCTGCTGAACCACTCGGGGTGGGCGAGCCCCATGCCACAGTTGTACCATTATAGATTAAACCCTGTCCGCTGCTTGCACCCGTAGCATCTACCTTGGCGGTAGTTACTGCCCCGTCGGCAATTTTAGCTGTAGTTACAGAACCTGATGTCAGGTCACCTGCTACGATGCTGTTGCTCAGCGCCAGTTTGCTGTACGCGATAGCTGCCGAAGCGTTCACATCTGCGTTGGTAATAGTTCCGTCGTCTATTTTGGCAGAAGTGATGGCACTGCTGGCTACTGTCGGATTGGGATAAGTACCTGTCAGGTCGCCGCCTGCTGAACCACTCGGGGTGGGCGAGCCCCATGCCACAGTTGTACCATTATAGATTAAACCCTGTCCGCTGCTTGCACCCGTAGCATCTACCTTGGCGGTAGTTACTGCCCCGTCGGCAATTTTAGCTGTAGTTACGGAACCTGATGTCAGGTCTCCTGCTACAATGCTGTTGCCCAGTGCCAGTTTACTGTAGGCGATAGCTGCCGAAGCGTTCACATCTGCATCGGTAATTGAGCCATCTGCAAGTTTGGCACTGTTCACACTTCCGTCAGCCAACTTTGCAGTGGTCACATTCCCATCAGCTATCTTGCCTGAGGTTACTGCATTTGTTGCAATGGTCGGGTTTGGGTAGATACCTGCCAGATCGCCGCCGGCTGCACCTGTCGGTGTACCACTACTCGCGACCCAACTTACAGTACCGCTGCCATCGGTTGAAAGAACCTGTCCAATAGTGCCATCGGAAGTTGGTAAATTGTATACACCGTTAACGCTTACCACACCTAAGTGGGCCGTACCTCCAATATAAAGGTCTTTCCATCTTGTTGAAGCAGAACCCAGGTTATTGGTATTATCTACACCGGGAATAAGACTGGTATTGATTGCAACACCAGATAAATTATCAAGGGACTCATTTGCTTTTCCTAAAATAGCAGTCTCATGGTTGGAAATATCCACATCGTTGCTGCTGATGTTTAGTTTGTTGGCATTGACTTCGTTCCAGAGGGACGAAAGGTCAATATTGGTGAGGTAGTCCTGGAGGTCTGTAATCTGGCTTTCAGATATTTTGATCCCGCTTGATTTGTCCCAGGCGGCAAATGTAGGGTCGGTCTCTTTAATCTCACCGGTAACAGTCTCTGCCGTTTTTGAATGTAGTGAATAAGGAACACTCAGTAACTGGCTTATTCCTGTGATTGTGTAGTTTGTTCCTCCTGCCGGATCAGTTTCTGTTTGTATAAAATAGGGACCACCATTTGACCAGTCAATACTTGCGATATTTCCTGAAATAATTGTTCCACTCCCTATTTCGAAGCTTATCAGTCCATTCGCATTGCTGGTGGCATACTGGGTTTCGACATAAACAGGAGTTCCGCTTACCGAGCCCCGTAAAATGCTTATCCGAATGCCAACGGGAGAGTTAGCTATTAATTTATTTCCGGAGTCTCTTACCACTGCCTGGTAGCTCATCTTCTCCGGGACCTGCGCATTTACCTGCTGCGACAGAAACATACCGATAGTATGCAATACTACTAACAGTACTGAAAGTAATCGTGTAATCATAGGTTGTAATTTTGAGTTTAGATTAAACGGGATTTATTTTTTGATGATCTTAAATATTTTTATTGGCTTATCATTATCCGTCACGTTTAGAAGATAAGTGGCAGGAGCAAGATACCCCATTTGGATTTCGGCCCCATTGTCGGTAAGTTCCCCTGTTGCCTGGAGTTTTCCGCTCATGTCGTAAAGCAGGTAGGATAATGGCCGGTTACTACTCCTGTTCATTCTTAAATTGACCATCTCCCGAAAATTGGATTGACCAAGCTCTACAATCCAGTCATATCAGGGGTTTAAAGATGTTTATATATGAGGAAAGCTAGTTTAAAAAGGTTATTTTTATTGTGCAAACAAAAGCAA
>JAVEYG010000049.1:0-25661 GCA_034003625.1 Prolixibacteraceae bacterium
TAATAAAAGTATTGCTGGCCAATATGACACCAAGGGCTTTCCTTCCTCAATCAGATCCATCTCCTAATGACGGACAGTTAAGCCTTTTACTAAATTTTGAAAACTAAAAACGGGAGATGGTCAATTATGTCTTTTGTTTCTTCTTTTTTGCTGCGGGAAATAATACATTATTGAGGATCAGCCGGTACCCGGGAGAATTGGGGTACAAGTTCAGGTCGGTGGGCGGGTCTCCCACTAAGTGGCGATAATCTTCCGGATCGTGTCCGCCGTAAAAGGTCCAGAAGCCTTTTCCTTGTTCACCATGAATGTAACGGGCTTCCCCTGCTGCCTTGTTTTCGCCCATGACCAACACATCAGGTTTTACGAGTTCTTTTCGGAAAGCGGTGGTCTGTCCCATAAAACCAGGAATGATGCCGGTGTGGTTCTGGCACAGCATCGTCGGCACGGGATCCCATTTGGCTGAAAAATCGAACAGGGTAAAATAATCCTGTTCACGCGGCACTTTGCGGTCGTCGGTCACATCAATATCCGAAAATTCGTATTTAAACGGATCCGGTTCAATTCTGAACTGATGAAATGCCAGCGTGTGGTCGTAATCTAATTTTTCGTTCATCTGCGGGTCTGCCGGATCGCCGTCGAACATGCTTTCGCAAATATCGATACCTGCTGCTGCCAGCGATATGTCGTAGGTGTCGGTAGCGGCACACATGGCAAAGAGGAACCCGCCGTTGACAATATATCGTTGCATTTCCCGTGCTACGGCAAGTTTCATCTCCGAAACTTTCAAAAAGCCCATCCGTTTTGCCAGTTCCTGGTTGATATTCACTTCCTGCTGGTACCAGGGCATGTGCTGATAGTTCCGGAAAAATTTGCCATACTGCCCGGTAAAATCTTCGTGATGGAGGTGCAGCCAGTCGTAACCGTTCAGTTTTCCGTTGAGTATGTCTTCATCGTAAATGACATCGTATTTTATTTCGGCATACGTTAGTACTAAGGTAACGGCATCGTCCCAGGGCTGTTTGTTGGGAGGCGAATAAACGGCAATTTTCGGGGCTTTCTGCATGCTCACCGCGTCCTGATTGACATCGTCGCGGGCAATTTCTGCCAACAGATTAACAGCTTGCCCATCGGCAATGGTTTCCACACTAACCCCGCGCACCATGCATTCATTTTGAATTTCAGGATCGAACTGGACCAGGAAACTGCCGCCCCGGTAATTCAGCAACCACTTTACCTCGGTGCCCTGTTCCAGTGTCCAGTAAGCAATTCCATATGCTTTCAGGTGGTTTTTTTGGGCGCCGTCCATTGGAATAAGCAGGTACATGGCCGACAAAGGTGATGCCAGTAAAAAAAAGAATAATAGTGTAAACCCAAATTTTATTTTCTTAAAACGGTAATCCATCATCGTTCTTCTTTCCCCTTGAAAATCCGTCAAAGTTATGGTCGAAATCACTGTTCACGGGCATCCTGCCGAACCCTTCGTCGGAATCTTCGTTCATTTTTGAACCAAATTTTTTCGTTTGCATGCCACTTCCGATTTCGTCTGAAATGATGCTGTCCATATCGGCGAATTTTGCTAATTGCTTTTTGAACGACAACTGCACATCGCCCACGGCTCCGTTACGGTGCTTGGCAATGATGATCTCGGCCACTCCGATCAACGAATTTCCCGATTCGTCTTCCGTGATCCCGTAATATTCCGGACGGTGTATGAAACAAACAATGTCGGCGTCCTGTTCAATGGCGCCCGATTCGCGAAGGTCGGAAAGCTGCGGGCGTTTGCCTTCGCGCGACTCGACCGAACGGTTCAACTGCGAAAGCGCCAGTATCGGGATGTCTAACTCTTTGGCGATGGCCTTTAGCGAGCGCGAGATCATGCTCACTTCCTGTTCGCGGCTGCCCCGGTTGTCGGAACCTGCGGTCATCAGCTGGAGGTAGTCGACAATTACCACGGCAATATCGTGCTGCATTTTCAGGCGGCGGCATTTGGCGCGGAACTCGAACACCGAAAGTGCCGGTGTGTCGTCGATAAAAATCGGGGCTTCCTCCAGGATATTTAGTTTGCGGTTGAAATGTTCCCATTCCCAGGGCTGCAAACGCCCGTTCTTTATTTTGTCAGAACCCAATTCGGTTTCCGAGGAAAGTAAACGGTTTACCAACTGGAGCGACGACATTTCCAGCGAAAATACGCCCACCGGGCGACGGTGTTCAACGGCCATGTTGCGCGCCATGGAAAGCACGAAAGCTGTTTTCCCCATTGATGGGCGGGCTGCAACAATCACTAAGTCGGTTTTTTGCCAGCCCGAAGTAATCCGGTCGAGCGCGGTGAAACCGCTGGGCACACCGCTCAACCCGTCGTCGCGTTTCGAGGCTTCTTCAATTAATTTCGAGGCTTCGAGCAGCAACGGTTTAATCGGGACGGTTTCTTTTTTGATGTTTCCTTCGGCCACTTGGAAAAGCGAGGTTTCCGAAAAATCGATCAGGTCGTCTACGTCTATCGTATCGTCATACGCGCGGGTTTGTATTTCCGAAGAAACACGGATCAGCTCACGCTGTATAAATTTTTGGGCAATTATGCGTGCGTGGAACTCAATGTGTGCCGCTGATGCCACTTGTGAGGTCAGCCGGGTAATGTACAACGGGCCGCCCACTTCGTCGAGAATGGCGCGGTTCTTCAGTTCCTGGGTGACCATCAGCAAGTCGACCGGTTTTTCGTGAGTCGACAGGTATTTAATGACCTCGAATATTTTCTGGTGTTCTTCTTTGTAAAAACTGCGGACATCAATGATGTCGGCCACTGTAATGTAGGCATCACGTTCGAGCATCAGGGCGCCCAGCACAGCTTCTTCCACATCGACAGCCTGTGGTGGTAGTTTACCGTATTGGGCATTCAGTTGTTCAATGTTCAGCTTTGTCGGGCTTGTTGTCTTTTTTTGTACAGCCATTTTGTTTTTACTTCACAGGTTTATCGTGCTTTGTAGCAGCCTTTGTATTATTACGATGAGTATAATTATTCAAACTATCTGGGCATGGTAAAACCCGGGCATGACCCCATTTGTCGATTTTACTTTTTCAGTCGTTTTATCTCTTCACAAATTTGCTCAATTACTTCTTTATTGGCAATTTCCCCGTCTAAGCTGAAAATTATAAAAACATTTCCTCCAAAATCGTCTTTAAAATTCCCGAAACTTGCTTTCATCCTTTCAGAAATGGAATAATTCCCAAAATTTGATTGGGCAGTAACAGGTTTGATCTGTATACCAAATGCTTTGTTGTTTGTCACGTAACCCAAATAGTCGATATCCCCTGCATGATCAAGTTCAGAAGGGCTTTCTTCAAACTTTATTTCGGGAAATATTTTTGCCAGGCCGTCGTTTACAACTGATTTTTCTCGTAGATATCCGTCATACGTTCGGTTGATTGTGAGGTTGTAAATATAGTTACAGCAATCTTCTTTCGTTAAGGTATTGAAGGCTTCCTTCCATTCAGGGATGACCACCCCGGTTATTTTTTCATACAGTCTTTCTCCAAGCTCCTGTACAATATCTGGATTCTGTCTCAAGACAATATTTATTTCTTTTAATGTCATCAATCCAAATATTTAAAATTAAGGTTTAGCCTGCTTTTCTTTATTTGTAAGTCCAGACTAAAAATATTATTGATCTCTATTCCTAAAGGGGTTAGGAATATTTTATCGTAATGATGCGTCGACTTTATCCGGTCCACCAAATTTAATTCCAAACACCAGTTACAGGCAAAATTTAGAAATTCATACATTGTTCGGAATCGGTAATTAACATTGAATAATCCATTTGCCAAATCTAACTTATGTTTTTCAAACTCTTTAATGTTAGGAATCCAATCTCCATTTGTAATTTCCAAGAAACGTAAAAACCAATAAATGTTTACTTTGTGAGATGTCCAATTACCGTTGGTAATTACACGAAGTAAAACCTTTTTCTGCTCATTCGTTAAATAAACGGATGAGAGATTGGATGTATATTCTAATTCAGGATTAAAATTGGTTATATAATCAATTCCATTTTGAGACAATATAAATCCATTCTCAACAGGATTAATCATTTCAAAATCTAATGCAAGTTTCAAATAACATTTAAAATTGGTTGTATTCACAGAAGAAAAGTATTTTGCCAGTTCCACACCACTTAATTGTTGCTTGTTATAATCAAGATAGGGCTTTAAGATTTTATTAAGCCAACGCAAATAGCAAATTGTATAATTTGCCGGTTTTGGTAAAGATAACCCAAAACTCAAACTTAATCTCTCTACAGTTGACGAGTACAACTGTTTAATATCATTAATTGAATAAGTTTTGATTTTAACATTATTAATAATGCCAAATTCTTGTACTATCTTTTTTGATTTAGGAGTAGTTTCATGCGCATACAAAATACAATAATCCGTATCGTTAGAAAACCGTACATTTTTATAATTTAAAACTTGATTAAAACAATAATCTCTTTTTGCTTTGGTATCTAAAAGAGTTTCTAATTCGACCACTAACTGCTTTTTGTCTCTATTTTCAACAATAAAATCAATACGCCCATAGTTCGTGGTTATTTCCTGCCCTTTTCTACTGGATATATTAAAATCAAGTGAAGAGGAAAGAAAATCTAAGTTTTGCATTAACGTCCATTGAACTAATCTTTCTCTCATCGATTATATTGCATTAGATTTGATATGTTTTGTCGTATCATTCATTTCTCTTATGCCATTCTGTATGAAGTCACTAAGCCATCCTTGCTGCCCTAAAATACTGTCCTCTCCTGTACTCTGAGATTACTGAAAACAGAGTTTTAAAGTTATAAAAAAGAAGAACCTTTCAAGGCTCTTCTTGTCATTATCGGAGAAATGTTTTCAACAAATACATTTATTAACAGGCAGTCAATCTTTTGTTCATTCCATACAAAGCACAAACTGTGCCGGGGAACAGATTCTTTGTTTTGCCGGGAATAATAAAGCTGAAAAAATCGTATTTATTTTAACTTCTGCTGAATAATACGGGTTAAAATAGTTGATAGTTTTCCGCCCATTGCGTTGATTTGCTGGGGGATGAAACTGGTGCCGGTCATGCCGGGCGTGGTATTTACCTCCAGAAAATAAAAATCACCGTCTTTCAGGATGTAGTCGATCCGAACAATCCCTTCGCAGCGGCATAAATCGTAAATGGTTGACGACAAAGCCTGGCATTTGATGGTCAGCTCTTCCGAAATGCGGGCCGGGGTAATTTCGTCGGTCATGCCTTTGGTATATTTCGCCTCGAAATCGAAAAACTCGTTTTTGGGCAATACTTCGGTAACCGGAAAAACCAGGTTATTCCCGTTCAGTTTTACTAATCCGCAGGTAAATTCCTTTCCTTCAATAAATTGCTCGATCAGCACTTCGGCATCTTCTTTCAATGCCGTGCCGATGGCCTGTTTTAGCGCGTCTTTTGTTTTCACCTTGGTTACCCCGAAGCTCGAACCGCCGGCATTGGGTTTCACAAAAAGAGGCAGCCCCAGGTCTTCGATAATCGCGTCAGCATCAACCGCCCCGGCATTACCAACCAATACTGCCCCGGCCATTTTAATGCCGAAACTCCGGAGAAAATTGCTGCAAAAATATTTATTGAAGGTGAGGGCCGAAGTGCCCACGCTGCAGGTTGAATACGGTACTTGCACCAGATCGAGGTACCCTTGCAGGATGCCGTTTTCTCCCGGTGTACCATGAATGGTAATGTATGCGTAATCGAATTTAATTTTTTGCCCGTCCAATATGAACGAAAAATCGCCTTTGTCAACATCTGCAATTTTTTCATCGTCGTTCATTACCGCCCATTCGCCTGCCTTCATCCGCACTTTCCAGGGAGTAAATAATTCGGGATCGATGGAACGGAACACGTTTTTACTACTTTCGACTGATACAACATATTCGGCGGAATCGCCGCCATAAACCACTGCAATATTCGGTTTCATATCGTTATTCGTTTAAAGGTCGATTGGAAATATAGTTTCGCCAGCGGTCGATTACATCAGCCAGATCGGGGGCCAATTCCGAATCGAAGAGCATTTCCTCTCCGGTTGCCGGATGGACAAAACCCAGTGTTTTGGCATGGAGCGCCTGGCGTGGCAATATCTGGAAACAATTGGTTACAAACTGTTTGTATTTACTGAAAGTGGTTCCCCTCAGAATGGCATTGCCACCATAATTATCGTCGTTGAAAAGCGGATGGCCGAGGTATTGCAGGTGCACCCTGATCTGGTGTGTCCGCCCCGTTTCGAGCCGGCACTCGATCAGTGTGACATAGTCGAAGCGTTCCAGCACTTTGTAGTGCGTGACTGCCGGTTTCCCGTAATCTTCGTCCGGGAAAACCGTGAAAACCTGCCGGTTTTTGTGGCTTCTTCCAATATTTCCGATGATTGTCCCTTCGTCGTCGACTAAGTTTCCCCACACTAATGCCACGTATTTTCGTTTGGTGGTTTTTTCGAAGAATTGCATGGCCAGTTTGTTTTTCGCCATTTCGGTTTTAGCCACCACTAACAACCCCGATGTGTTTTTATCGATACGGTGTACCAACCCAGGGCGGGGGTCGTCGGTGTTAAACAACGGCAAATCCCTGAAATGCCAGGCCAGTGCATTGACCAGCGTGCCGGAATAGTTACCGTGTCCCGGGTGCACGACCAATCCTGCCGGTTTATTGATCACGATCAGTTGGTCATCTTCGTAACGAATGTCGAGCGGGATGTTTTCAGGAATAATTTTTAGTTCGCGCCGGGGATAATCCATTACAATGGTAATAATGTCGCCCGGCTTTACTTTGTAATTCGATTTTACAGCTTTGTCGTTTGCCCTGATATTTCCGGCATCGGCAGCATTTTGTATGCGGTTACGCGAGGCATTGGTCAACCGGTTGGCCAGAAACTTGTCGATGCGCAGAAGCGACTGGCCAGGATCGACTTCCAGCCGGAAATGTTCGTACAGCCCACCGTCCTCGTTGTCCTCATTTTCGTCAAAACTGTCGTATTGTAATTCTTCGGTCATCTACAATTAGTATTTATCCTGAAGGGCGTTCTGTAATTTTTCCTCATCTGTCGTGAGCCATATGTCAATCGACTGTCCCTGGTATATTTTATGAATAGGGGAAGGCTCGGGGCGCTGTCTCCATATCCGGGCGATAGCGCTGTCTTCTTCGAACGAAAGGGAATCGTCGAAAATTACTGCGCCAAGATTCAGAAAATATGTAGCCAGTGTATCTTTTGCACCTGAATACGTTTCCCCAAGAAGGTTGGGAATATCAATTTCTTCATCCGAAAAAACCTGGCCCACCACTAAGTCGACCCGGGTACCTTTAGGCACCTGCATGCCCACTTCAGCAATTTCGCCATATATCCGTTGTTCCAGCACCAGGTTAGTGTATTCGGACGGTTTATAAACCACATTTCCTATCTCCAGTCCTAGGCTTTCAATTACATTGAGAGCTTGTTGGTATGCGATATCGGTGAGTTTTGGCATGGCAATTTGTTCGGGGGTCATGGTGCAGGTGGTTAAAAACAAGGTGCGGTTTTTTTTCACGTTAGCTCCGGCCACCGGGACCTGCCCTATAACGGTGCCGGGAACGGCATCTTTAACATACAGTGAATCAATGACCTGAAAGCGGAACCCCTTTGTTGTGATCACTTTTTCTGCCTGTTTCACAGTCATGCCACTGAGATCGGGAACCGGATAACTTTCGCCATGGTCGGTGTATATCTTCAACATAAACAAAGTCAGATAAGCCAGTGAAAATGTGATGACAATGGCAAGCGCCAGTTGTTTGAGAAATAGGTTGCTTTTTAGGAATGATTTTATACTCATGCCGAAAGTTCTTGTTTTTAGATTGAAAACAAAAATAATTGAAAAAATAGTATTTGTACCCTCCAAAAATAAGACAAAATAATTTTAAAGAAATGGCCTTTCAGAAACACAAAAAGGTAAAGAAACACTGTTCTTTACCTCTCGTGTATATTCGGGGTCAATATTCTTATCGCTTAACGCTTGTGCCGTGGCTCGTCAGAAACGGTCAGCTTTTTCCTGCCTTTTGCCCTGCGGGCTTTCAATACTTTACGGCCATTTGCAGTTGCCATTCTTTCCCTGAAACCATGTTTGTTTCTGCGTTTCCTGTTTGATGGCTGAAAGGTCCTTTTCATCGGTCTTTATTTTTTTAATTGATAGATACTTTTTAAAATCGGACTGCAAAAATAAATGTTTTTTGATTCTATCCAAAGCAAAGGAACATTTTATTTTTATTTTTTTACGGCCAGGTGAATGAGCTTTTTGGTTTCAAAGAATTCCTCGTCGAACAGCTCGTCCAGCCTATAAACCATGGCCTTGTCACCAAAAATTTTTATCTCTTCGTCGAAATCGCCGCCTTTGAGGTACAGAATACCGTTTGCCAGCGGGTTCCGGTTTTCTGTTCGTATCTTTCCTTTTACAAGGTCAACAAAAGCAGGGAAGGCCGTGACGGCGCGGCTCACTACAAAATCGAACTGCCGGGCGACCTGCTCGGCCCTGATTTGTTCGGCTTTTATGTTTTTTAATCCCAACGCCAACGCTATTTCATTCACCACTTTTATTTTCTTGGCGATGGAATCGATCAGGTAAAAATCGCTTTTCGGGAACAAGATGGCTAACGGAATTCCCGGGAAACCGCCGCCAGTGCCTACATCCATGATCCGGGTGCCGGGCACAAACTGTATAAAGCGGGCAATAGCCATCGAATGTAGCACATGCCGTTCATACAATTGTTCGATATCTTTGCGCGACACTACATTGATGCGGGTATTCCATTCTTCGTACAAATTGCGGAGCATTCCCAGCTGCTCAAATTGAAGTTTGTTTAGCCGGGGAAAATATTTTCGGATGATGTCCATAAATTGTATAGAAAATTAATCTTCTTCGCCCATCTCGCTGTCGATCATTTTGAAGAGCATCTCGCGTGCCCTGAAAAGCTGCGCTTTTACTGTTCCCAATGGAAGTTTTAGTTCTTTGGCTATTTCTTCGTACGAATATTCGCGGAAATAGCGAAGTTCCACCAGCATCTGGTACCGCGGTTTTAACCGTCTGACCACTTTGCGGAGCAGGATTGCTTTCTGCATCCTGATCAGCTTTTGTTCGGGATTGGGGTCGTTCGACTTAAGTTGTACCTGTTGGTCGGGTTCATTGTTTTCCTGGTTGCTGTCGATGGTTACATGTACTCCGCGCCGTTTCCGGAGAAAATCGATGCAATTGTTTGAAGCAATTTTAAATAACCAGGTGCTGAACGCATAACTCGGGGAATATTGGTGGAGGTTCTTGAAGGCTTTACCGAATGCTTCAATGGTCAGGTCCTCCGCATCGCTTTTGTTGTTCACCATCTTCAGGAGCATGAAATAGATCGCATCCTTATATCTGCCCATAAGTTTTGCAAATGCTTTTTCATCTCCTGCCAGCGCTGCTTCAACAAGAACAAAATCCTGCTGCGCCTTGTCCGATAACTGATGATTCAAATCCATCTATCTCTTCGGTCTTTTGAACATTGAAAAGCCGGTTAATACCATTATCAAAGGTCTTATCAAAATGTATACTAACGAAGATAAAAATATTTTCCGTTCCTTCAAACGCTTTTGGTTGATTCCAAGAATAATCATGGTCAACAAAAGGTAAATAAACAGGGGAATAAGCGAGAATTCCCAGTATACCGGACGAAAAACAAACATTAATACAAATGCTGCAACCAGCGCTATCCGTGAATATTCATCTGAAAGGAGGGCCAAACGGCTGAAAAACGGTAAATTTTTCCTGATCTGAATCGATTTTTTTATCAGGTTGCGGAACGAAAGCCCGTAATTTTCATCAACGGCTGACAAAACAGCCACATCGCCGGTTGCGATCCGCACCCGTTTGCTGTTGATCTTTTCGTTCAGAATAAATTCGAGGTTCGCATGGTGTTTGTTAATATGCTGGCGGAAACCTCCCGCATCAAAATATATTTTTTTGCGCATGACCACGTTGTCCTGGTCGGAAACCAATATTTTCCCGCCAAGCGTGAAAGCAGCCCCCTGCAGGAACTGCCACATTTTTTCAATCCGAAAGAAGAACCGGACAAAACCTTTTCCGCGAGCTACGTTTGAATAACCTATCACTGCATCCACTTCGTCATTCAGGTAACAGTTGAGCTTTTTCAGCCATTCGGGGTCGCGGCCGGGCACTTCGGCATCGGTAAAGACAATCCATGCTGCTTTTGCCGCTTTCATTCCCAGGTTAATATTCATTTTTTCAGAAAATCGTACATCCTGGGCGATCCCTGTATATTTTACATTTTTGTATTTCTTTGTCAGGCTGAATAGTAATTCAAATGTACGGTCCATCGAATGGTCGTCAACCATGATCAACTCGAAGTTTGAAAATTTCTGGGAAAGAAGTTCCTCAATGATCGACTGTATTTTTTCTTCTTCATTCCGGACCGGGACCACCACTGAAATATGGTTCTCGAAAATACTTTCCGAGGCAGGCTTAAGGAACAATGTTTTCAGGAAATATCTGAGAAGGAAATACAACTGAATCAGGAAAAACAAAAAAAGGGCGCTGATTAAAATCCATTCCCCCACAGTATACATTTGGAAATTAAAATCAATCACAGGTCGTAATTTTCCGGCAAATTTAACATTCGTACAGAAATTACATCGCTTTTTTAATTTTAATTAACGCAGGGCAAAAATTCCTGTTCCCGTTGATTTAACTTTTATGGCTATCTTTGAGCGCTTAAAAATTTTTGCATGCAATTTGAGCTTCAATATACAGCTTCTGACACTAAGGCAAGGGCCGGAATCATAGAAACAGATCACGGGAAAATAGAAACCCCGATTTTCATGCCGGTAGGTACGGCGGGATCGGTAAAAGGCATCCACAAGAAAGAACTGAAGGAAGACATCAAAGCGCAGATCATTCTGGGAAATACCTATCATTTGTACCTGCGTCCGGGTGTCGATATTATTGAGCAGGCTGGCGGGCTGCACCGTTTCAACGGATGGGACGGCCCGATACTGACTGATAGTGGCGGCTACCAGGTGTTTTCGCTGGGCGACATACGAAAACTTACCGAAGAGGGGGCACGTTTTCAATCGCACATTGATGGTTCATACCATTTGTTCACACCTGAAAATGTGATGGACATTCAACGGAAAATCGGCGCCGACATTGTCATGGCATTCGACGAATGCACGCCGGGAGACGCGGAGTTTGCCTATGCGAAAAAATCACTTGAGCTGACCCGGCGCTGGCTCGAACGTTGCTGGAACCGCTTTGAACAAACCAGCCCTTTTTACGGGCACCGGCAATCGTTGTTTCCTATTGTGCAAGGCGCTGTTTATCCCGATCTCCGGCAAAAAGCTGCGGAACATGTCACCCTGTTCGGAGCCGACGGATATGCCATTGGCGGCCTTTCGGTCGGAGAACCCGAGGAAGAGATGTATGCCATGACTGAAGTGGTCAATGAAATTCTTCCGCAGGACAAACCCCGCTACCTGATGGGGGTTGGCACTCCTGTAAATATCTTAGAATCCATTGACCGGGGAGTTGACATGTTCGACTGCGTGATGCCTACCCGCAACGGGCGTAATGGGATGCTGTTCACTATCGAAGGGATCATCAACATTAAGAACCGGAAATGGGCCGCCGATTTTTCGCCGGTAGACCCCAACGGGACTTCGTTTGTCGACAGACAGTACAACAAAGCTTTTCTGCGTCATTTAATTATATCGAACGAAATGTTGGGGGCTCAGATTGCCAGTCAGCACAATTTAGCTTTCTACCTCTGGTTGGTAAAAGAAGCCCGTCGTCATATCCTGGCCAACACATTTAAAAGATGGAAAGAGAAAATGGTCAAACAACTGGCAGTACGGTTATGAAACATCTTTCAGGACTAAAAAAGATCGATATTTACATCATCCGGAAGTTCCTTGGGACTTTCTTTTATGCCATTGCCCTGATCATCAGTATTGCTATTGTTTTTGACGTATCGGAAAACGTAGACGATTTTATGTCAAAAGAAGTTCCGATAAAGGCCATCCTGCTGGATTATTATTTCAATTTTGTCCCCTATTTTGCCAATCTTTTCAGCGCCCTTTTCACGTTTATCGCCGTAATTTATTTTACTTCAAAGATGGCCTATAATACCGAAATTATAGCCATCCTAAGCAGCGGGGTTTCATTTCGCCGGTTGATGCTTCCGTACATGGTTTCGGCGATGGTGATTGCCATTTTTTCGTATGTCCTGGGCAATTATATAATACCTCCGGCCAATAAAAAAAGGGTTGAATTCAGGAACAGTTATATTAATACCAATAAAGGATACGAAATGGGCACGGACATCCATCAGCAACTGGAACCCGGGCTTTTTGTCTACATCAGCAGTTACAATGCTTCGAACGATGTAGGGTATAAGTTTACAATGGAGCGGTTTGAGAATAAGAAACTGGTATCAAAACTTTCGTCGGAATATATAAAATGGGACCGCGCAAGAAAGAAGTGGACCATCCATAATTATGTGGTTCGCAATATTGATGGTTACACGGAGACCATTATCAAAGGAGAAGAAATTGATACCACTCTGAATATGAAACCCGAGGATTACCGGGTAATGCGCGATGTGGTAGAAACCATTGCACTTCCTCAACTGAATAAAGACATCCGTGACCTGAAGCTGAGGGGGGTGAGTACAATTAATTATGAAATAGAGAAACACCGCCGCCGGTCGGGTCCCTTTTCTGCATTCATCCTTACCCTTATCGGGGTTTCGCTTGCCTCCCGGAAAGTAAAAGGAGGGATCGGCCTGCACCTGGGCTTTGGTATCCTGATCAGTTTTTCGTACATCATGTTCATGCAGGTCAGCACGGTTTTTGCCCATTCGGGGGCAGTCCCCCCATATTTGGCGACCTGGATACCAAATTTACTTTTTGGGATACTGGCGGCTTATTTATACCGCTGGGCTGCCCGCTGATTAAAAAATCAAACTTTGGGTAGAATAGTTCAAAAACAAATAATTACAGGAATTATTAGTACAGAAACAAATGTTCTGCAAAACGCTTGTTTGAATAAAAAAATCTTAATTTTGAGCCCGAAAAACTGACATTCAAACTCTCAAAATGTGAATGAAAACTCCGGGAGACGGAGACTTTTTTTAATTAAAATTTATTTTCTATGTCACTGAAAAGAAATATCCTTGACCTTCGGAAAAGAAAACAGGAAGTGCAGAAGGGTGGTGGGGATGAAGCCATTGGCAAACAGATTGCAATGGGCAAAATGACCGCCCGCGACCGTATCCTTTCCATCCTTGATGAAGGTTCATTTCACGAATACGACCTTTTCGTGGAGCACGCAGCCCGTGATTTTGATATGGAAGGCAAAATCCTTCATGGTGATGGGGTTATTATTGGTACCGGGACTATTTATGGTTCACCAATCTGTATCTTTGCCCAGGACTTCACCGTTGCTGGTGGTTCATTGGGATTGATGCATGCCCGCAAAATCACCAAAATCATGGACCATGCGCTCAAAATGAGGGTCCCGCTCATTGGGATCAACGACTCAGGCGGCGCCCGCATCCAGGAAGGGGTCAACTCATTGGCCGGTTACGGTGAGATCTTTTTCCGTAACACACTGGCTTCGGGAGTGATCCCGCAAATATCAGTTATCCTTGGTCCCTGTGCCGGAGGCGCTGTATACTCGCCTGCGCTTACCGATTTCGTTTTTGTGGTTGAGAATATTTCAAAAATGTTCATCACCGGTCCCAGCGTAATCAAAACGGTTTTGGGCGAGGAAATCTCAATGGAAGATTTAGGAGGCGCCAAGGTTCATGCCGAACTGACCGGAAATGCCCATTTCTACGCAACCAGCGAAAAAGAATGTTTTGACCAAATCAAAACACTGATCACTTACATTCCCTGGAACAACACCCAAAAACCCAAAAAATTCCCTGTAAAAGAACCTGTCTCAAAATATAAAATTGAAGACATTGTTCCTGCCGATGCACGTTTACCTTACGATATCCGGGATATTATCAAGTCGATTACCGATGGTTCCGAGTTTTTTGAAATCATGGAACTGTTTGCCCCGAATATTGTTATTGGGTTTGGCCGCATGAACGGCGAGACAGTTGGTTTTGTTGCCAACCAGCCCAAAGTACTGGCCGGTGTGCTCGACTGTGACAGTTCTGACAAAGCTGCCCGCTTTATCCGCTATTGCAATGCATTCAATGTTCCGTTAATCACTTTAGAGGATCTTCCGGGCTACCTTCCAGGTGTCGATCAGGAGCATGCAGGGGTGATCCGCCATGGCGCCAAAATCCTGTATGCTTACAGCGAAGCTACTGTTCCGAAAATCACAGTAATCATCCGTAAAGCGTATGGAGGCGGTTATATTGCCATGAATTCGCGCCATCTGCGTGCCGACTTCGTGTTTGCATGGCCAACTGCCGAGATTGCAGTAATGGGACCTGAAGGTGCTGCCAATATTGTTTTCCGTAAAGAAATTGCGGAAGCTGAAGACCCGGAAGCAATGCGGAAGCAAAAAATTGAAGAATACAAGGAGAAATTTGCCAATCCTTATGTAGCCGCTGCTGCCGGATATATCGATGAGGTAATAGAACCAATGGAGACCCGCAAAATATTGCTGCATGCCTTACAGGTATCGGCCAATAAAGTAGATGGGCGTCCGTCGAAAAAACACGGGATACCTCCGTTTTAACCTAAACTGAAAGATTATGGCAGAGCAAACAAACTATAAACCTCTGATTGTCCACAGTGCCGTTTACAGAACAGAGTACACAAGAAAATATGAAAACCGTGTAAAATGGGAGAAACCGGATGAAAATAAAATTTTGTCCTTTATTCCCGGTACCATTATTAGTATTCAGGCCAAAGAAGGACAAAAGCTGAAAGAAGGGGATACCATCCTCGTTCTCGAAGCAATGAAAATGCACAACAAGGTACAAATGCCTTTTAACGGGAAAGTGGTAAAAATCCATGTTTCGAAAGGAGAGAAAATACCAAAGTCACACTTGATGGTTGAAATCGACCGGATTTAAAATACAAAGGGGCTTTAAGGCCCCTTTGCTTTTTTGAAGATCTACCTAAACCAAATTCATATCTATTCCCAGTATTTCCCCTGAACCATCCAGTTTTCCAGTTTCAATTCGTTTTCCTTGTCTTCAACTATCTGAACAGACCATTTTTCGGGCGATTTCCAAAAGCTTTCGTCAATCATCCATTTTTCAATATCCAGAAGGGGATCTTTTTCCTGTACCAGCACTGCATATTTAAACGAACTTTTGTTGCTGGCAATACTTTTGTTTTCTAATCCTGACAGGGCAATCAGCAATATAATTGCCGATAAAATAATTGCTTTTTTCATGGCTTTGAGACTTGTTTGTTTTCTTGTAATTTGTTTTCTATTGCTTAAGACTATTGAAACCCCGAAAAGTTACAAGCCACGATGTTAATAATTGTGAATATTTTCGTTAAGGAAGTATTAAATAGCTTAAAGTCGGGAAGTAAATGTGAAATAACCAGACGAAAAATATTGAATGAACCGTTCCGGATTGGAACGAAATAAACCATAGACTGCCGACCCGCTTCCGGTCATCGACGCATAAACAGCCCCCAAATGATAAAGTTTTTCTTTTATTTCAGCCAGTTCAGGATGAACCGGGAAAAGTGTTTTTTCAAACTGATTGTTAATATTCGATTTCCACTGGATAAGCGAAAAATCGACCAGAGCTTTTAACGACAGGCGGCTTTTTTGTGGAATGACTTTATTATACGCTTCTTGTGTTGAAATACCGAATGGTGGCTTCACCAATAATATATATATTTCAGATAGATCGAGGTCAACAGGTTTCATCAGTTCGCCCTTCCCGGAGGCATAAACCGGACGGTTACGGATAAAGAACGCACAGTCGCTGCCTAACCGGCCTGCAAAATTTTCCAGTTCATCCTCCTGAATATTCAGGCTGAAATGGTCATTTAGCATCTTCAGCATGAATGCAGCATCGGAGGACCCACCTCCCAGCCCTGCCCCCATGGGAATATACTTATGCAAATGAATATGAATAGGGGGAAGATCGTATTTTTCCTTCAGCAGATGATAGGCTTTCAATACAAGATTTTGCCCCGGGCTGCTATCAATCGGCAAACCCGATGAATCGAACCGGAGTGCATCCGATTCAACAAACTCAAGTACATCGGTGAATGGTACCGGGTACATCACCGTTTCTATGTTGTGAAAACCGTCGCTTCGCTTTTCGGTGATATGCAGGCCTATATTTATTTTGGCATTGGGAAATGTAATCATCACTTTAAGAATCGTGTTCCAAAGTTACGGAAGCGCCCGGTTTTCCACAAATTTAATTTCAGGCATGATAAATAAAACGGACTGAAAAATATTGTCTGAAAAAAAGTCTTCAAAATTGAGAAAATCGCTACACAATCTATTGGGGCATGCCGGCTTGTAACTGGCAGTTTATTAATCGGGGATGCAATCCGAGGCACCCGGTTAAAAAATATATAATCCTGACAGGGTTCCAAACCCTGTCAGGATTAAGACGCTGTAACTTTTACTGATAACTTTCAACCGGGTCGCAGGTACAAACTAAGTTGCGGTCGCCATACGCGTTGTCGACACGCCCTACCGGTGGCCAGTATTTATTTTCCTTCAGCCAGGCCAGCGGGAAAGCGGCTTGCTGGCGGGTGTACGAATGGGACCACTCGTCGGAGGTGACCACTTCAGCCGTGTGTGGTGCGTTTTTCAACGGGTTATCGGCTTTGTCAAGTTTTCCTTCAATAACACCGGTTATTTCCTGAAAAATAGTGTCCATCGCTTCAATAAAACGGTCGAGTTCCTGGAGCGATTCGCTTTCGGTTGGTTCTACCATCAACGTGCCGTGTACCGGAAACGACAGGGTCGGCGCATGAAAACCATAATCCATCAGACGTTTGGCAATGTCGGTTTCATCAATTCCTGACTGGTTTTTCAGGTGGCGGCATTCGAGGATCATCTCGTGGGCCACGCGTCCTTTTTCGCCGGTGTACAAAATTCCGTAGTTGTCTTTTAATGCCCGGGCAATATAGTTTGCATTCAGGATGGCCACTTCGGTAGCACGTTTCAGGCCGTCGGCGCCCAGCATTTTAATGTAACCATAAGTGATTGGCAGTACCGAAGCGCTCCCCCACGGAGCGGCAGAAACAGCAGTAATCCCAACATGCCCGTTGTTCATCACCGGGTGCGAGGGCAAAAATTCGACTAAGTGGCTGGCCACCGCAATCGGGCCAACGCCAGGGCCGCCGCCGCCATGCGGAATGGCAAATGTTTTATGAAGGTTCAGGTGGCACACATCGGCGCCGATGCGCCGGGGATTGGTCAGTCCAACCTGCGCGTTCATGTTGGCGCCATCCATGTAAACCTGCCCGCCGTATTGATGAATGATTTCGCACATTTCCACAATCGACGACTCGAACACACCATGGGTCGATGGATAGGTAACCATGAACGCAGCCAGCGAGTCTTTGTATTCTTCGGATTTGGCACGCAGGGCTTTCAGGTCGATGTTCCCTTTGTCGTCGCAGGGGGTGACCACCACTTTCATTCCGGCTGCTGCAGCACTGGCCGGGTTGGTCCCGTGTGCTGAAGAAGGGATCAGCACCACATTGCGTTTTTCGTCGCCACGGCTTATATGATACTGGCGAATGACCATCAATCCGGCATATTCGCCCGCCGCACCCGAATTTGGCATCAGGCTCACATCGGCAAAACCGGTGATTTCAGCCAGGTCGCGGCGCAGTTCTTCCATCATCTCGTGGTATCCACGTGCCTGGTTTTTGGGCACAAACGGATGGATGCCCCCAAATTCGATCCAGCTCAAAGGGAGCATTTCGGTGGCCGCGTTCAGTTTCATGGTACACGAACCCAGCGAAATCATCGAATGGGTCAGTGAAATATCTTTGTGCTCCAGACGTTTGATGTAGCGGAGCATCTCTGTTTCCGATCGGTAGCGATTAAAAACTTCCTGCTTCATAAAATGCGTTTGCCGTAAATAAGCAGGGGCAATCGCTATTTCATCCGGATATTGGTTTATTCTGACATTGGGTTTGTTGGCCGCTTTGGCAAAAACTTCAATGATCCAGTTGATGTCGTCGAGATTGGTGGTTTCGTCAATACTAAGGCCGACATCGCCGTTTTCAAAATAACGGAAATTCATTTCCAATTCGAGCGACAACCACTCAATATCTTCACGTTTCACATATTTGGGGAGTCTGAAGCGAATGGTGTCGAAATAGTTTTTATTCAATTGCATGTACCCCAGCGCTGAAATTTCTTTTTCGAGCAGGGCGGAAATGGAATGGATACGTTCGGCAATCTGCCGGATACCGCGGGGACCGTGGTACACACCGTAAAAACCGGCCATAGTTGCCAGCAATGCCTGTGCGGTGCATATATTCGAGGTTGCACGTTCGCGCTTAATATGTTGTTCGCGGGTTTGCAAAGCCAGTCGCAATGCGCGTTTCCCGTGCGAATCGATGGTCACGCCGATAATCCGTCCCGGCATGGTCCGCTTAAATTCATCTTTAGTAGCGAAAAAGGCAGCGTGCGGGCCTCCATACCCCATCGGGATACCGAAGCGTTGCGAATTGCCAAACACAATATCGGCGCCCCATTCGCCGGGAGGGGTGAGGATCGCCAGGCTCATCAGGTCGGCAGCAACTGCCACCAAAATATTTTTTTCGTGAGCCGTTTTTACCAATTCTGAATAGTCAATAATTTCACCATCGGCATTCGGGTATTGAACAATCAGGCCGAACACTTCGTCGGTATATTCAAAACCGGAAGCAGGCGCCACTTTCAGGGAAATACCCCAGGGCAAAGCCCGGGTGTGCAACACGTCAAGGGTTTGCGGCCACATCTTTTCATCGACCAGAATGACATTGGCGCCTGCTTTGGTTTTTTCGCGCGAACGTGAATTGTACATCATCAGCATGGCTTCGGCAGCGGCAGTGGCTTCGTCGAGTAGCGAAGCATTGGCCAGCTCCATCGCAGTAAGTTCGCAAATCATGGTCTGGAAATTCAGCAGGGCTTCGAGCCGGCCTTGTGAAATCTCGGCCTGATAAGGGGTGTAGGAAGTATACCAAACGGGGTTTTCCAACACATTCCGAAGAATTACTGCCGGGGTGATGGTGTCGTAATAGCCCATCCCTATATAGGTGTTGAACACTTTATTTTTTGAGGCCAGCGCCAGTATTTTCCGGTAATATTGCCGTTCGGTAAGTCCATCGGCCAGTTTCAGGGGTTCTGTCAGCCGGATGTTTTGCGGGACGGTTTCATCGATCAGCTGATTGAGTGAAGAAACGCCAATTTTTTCGAGCATGATTTTTATGTCCTGCTCCCGGGGCCCGATGTGGCGGGCTACAAATTTATCACTTGCCATGTCCTGATATTTTGCTTTGAAATTTGCGGCAATATTATTCCGAATAATTCATTAAAAAAATGATTTTCCCGGCTTTGTTTGTCAGTCGGTTAAAAACGGGTTGTTTTCCTTTTCAAAACCGATGCTTGTTTCGGGGCCGTGTCCGGAATAAACAACGGTTTCGGGGGGCAGTACCAGCAGCTTTGTGCAAATGTTGTTGACCAACCGCTCGAACGAACCGCCGGGCAGGTCGGTACGCCCAATACTTCCGTAGAAAAGTACGTCGCCTGCCAGCAGGAATTTCTGCCCCGGGTGATGAAGAACCAGCCCTCCGGGCGAATGGCCTTCAGCTTTAATGATGTGTAGTTCCGAGTTCCCGAATTTTATTTTTTCGCCTTCTCTCAATTCGCCATCTGCTGCATCAATCGGCTCGGTGGGAACCCCAAACAGGTCGCCCTGCCCGACCGTCCAATCAACCAATGAACTTTCCCCTTCCGGGATCAAAAAATCTACCTTGTATTTGTACCGGCAGTAGTTCACGCCCAGCAAATGGTCGAAATGACAATGGGTGTTCACCAACAGTACCGGTTTCAGATTATTTTCAGCAATAAACCGGTCGAGTTCTTCTTTTTCGTCGTCGAAGTAGCAACCGGCATCCACAAGAATACATTCTCGGGTTTCGTCGTACAACAAATAAGTGTTTTCCTGAATCGGGTTAAACGTGAATTTTTTTATTTCTATCATTCTGAAGATATTTCTGATGGCATTATTGACTAAAATAGGCGCTAAGTGAGTTCATCATTTTCCTGTTCGCCGTAATTAAATTCTACTTTGCTCTGAAGGATAATTTCAGATAGGATGCCTTTAAAGAATCCTGCATCAACTGCTTTGTTAAACCTTGTTATAAGTTCTTTAATGTTGATGATTTCCTCAATACATGAAATATACTTATCGACAACTGCTTTAACGGAATATTGTTTTTCAGCATTTTCTCTTATTTTGGAAAGCAATATTTCTGTCGATTCATCTGACTTAACCACAAATGTTATCGGAAACTTTTCGAGTTTATCAATATCGAGAAAATACTTTTTTACATCGGTAGTTTCAGTTACCTGAAAGAAACGGCCCAGCGGCTTCATTACAAAGTCGATACCGCCATCATTTGCATTCGTTCTTCCGGTTTTGTAGAGCCTAAGAGGTTCTTCTTCAATATCATCCAGTTCAAATCCAAAATACACTGTTTGCCCTGAATAAAAGTATTTCAGGATAGAAAAGCTGACAATCTCGAATATTCTTGCATCAACGTTGGGGGCAAGCAATCCCAAAACAAAATCAGAAGTTTCAGGGATACTTTTTTCTTCTAACTTTTTAAGTTTTTCGCATGTAATAATGAATTGCTTAAAGGAATCTAATTTTGCCTTCACATATGCATCAATAATTTCAAGAACCGAAGCCGAAATATTAAATATTTTTTTATTCGCTTCAATCTTCAATAAGTTCTCGTTAAACCAATACCTGTTTGTTTCAACGACCCTGATAACAGGCGTATATTCACATGTCGGAAAGAATTTCTTAAATTCTTCGTTCATCCGGTGGTTCAGGGCATGATTTTGTAGTTTTGCCCCAAAAGGCATTTCTCTTTGTCGGGTAAACAAATCGGAAAATTTAGCCCCGCTTGACTCAGAGTAACCTTCCTTTTCGTGAAACCCATCCAAAATATAGCTCTCAACAAGAACATAAATTGCATACAAATTGCCAAAGCTACCTCTTGATTTGGACCCTTTATTTGCTGATTTCGTCTTGATGTTGATATATTTTAGCAATTCGCTGTTTCTGAAAACCAGATCAGAATTTTCGCCGAAATGTTTCTTTAGTATTTTATTGATTATTTCTGTAAATGAATGTGTCATGCCTCAGGTTCGAATAAAGTTGTTTGCTGAAATTTCTTAATCTCATACGTTTTGGGCGCTTTATACAACCTTTCCCCATTTATTTCCTGAATCCCCTGAACACGCCTTAATCCAATTTTTGTAAACTCTTCGTTGATCTCAATTCCAATTGATTTTCTGTTTAATTTTTTTGCCACATACGAAGTCGTAAAAGTGCCGGAGAATGGATCAAGTACAATGTCGCCGGGGTTTGAACTTGCTTTAATAATCCGTTCCAGTAAAGCTATCGGTTTTTGTGTCGGGTGGTCCTCGTATTCAGGCATCCGATATCTGACACGGGGAAACTCCCAGACATTGCCCGGTACTTTTTCATTTTTGTATGGCTGGGGGGGATTTTTCCGATAATCAATCAATTTTCTTTTCGCCCCGGTTTTTGCTTCCACTAAAATTTCTTCCGAGTTAAAGGTATAATTGTTTTTATCTTTCACACAAAACAAAATTGGTTCGTACATCGAACCATAAAAGCGCTTGGCCTGAACACCGGAGCTATCATATGCCCATACAATCCTCGATAATATCTCTATTCTGTCACGAAGAAAAATATCAAAATAGGGAATAAATTGGGTTGATGTCATTACATAGAAACTTCCATCTGGCTTAAGTTTTTTCAAACACAGGGACAACCATTTATAGCACCATTCCAGATATAGTTCATCAGTAGCCCATTTGTCCTTTAATCCATTGAAGTCTTTCCCAATGTTGTAAGGAGGATCAACAAATATCAAATCAATACTGGAGTCTTTAATCTCATTTTTTAGTATTTCCAAGGCATCTCCCTGATAAATAACATGATCTTTCTGTCCATATCTTATCATTTTCGTATAATTCTTTTAATTAAAAATAGATAACCCTGTTTTGAAAAAAAATGTTTTTTAAGGCTACTTTTTAGATAGTTTTTAACATTCACAAGATTAGCTCACCACCCCTTTTAACAGCGGGACAAACACAAATGTTCCGTGTTTTTCTTTGGTGTAATCGTCTTCCCCGTTTCGTATGATCACTACCATTTCCTGTTTTTCGTTACCGCCTACCGGGATGACCATGCGCCCCCCGATTTTTAACTGGCCCAGCAAATCTTCGGGGATAAGCGGGGCGCCGGCAGTGACAATGATCTGGTCGAAAGGCCCGTAAGTAGGAAGCCCTTTGTAGCCGTCGCCGAGAAAGAATTTGGGATTATAGCCGATTTTCGGAAGCAACATCTGCGCTTTCAGGTAAAGTTCTTTTTGCCGTTCGATGGTATAAACCGAAGCGCCCATTTCAACTAATACCGCCGCCTGATAGCCCGATCCTGTCCCCACTTCCAGAATTTTATCGCGTTCTTTCACCTGCAATAATTCACTTTGAAAGGCCACCGTATACGGCTGGCTGATGGTTTGCCCTGCCCCGATCGGGAAAGCCTGGTCGCGGTATGCAAACTGGATGAAACCACTGTCCATAAACAAATGGCGGGGTACCTTACCAATGGCATCCAAAACTTTAGGGTTGCGGATTCCCTTAATGCGAAGCCCCTCGACCAACCGTTTCCGTAACCCCTGATGTCGTAAAGTATCCTGAAAATCCATGTAAAGTTTATTTTTCGTTCAAATTTAACCCAAAAATCGATTTAAAAAACAGGCGAAGGCCCCGTACATATTAACAATCCCCGTTGAAAAGTAATTTGTGCCGGGAACTGCAAAAACTCTTAAAATATTGCTATTTTGCAGGTATGATTCGAGTGGGAATAATAGGAGATTTGCAGGAAGAAGGAGAGATATACCAGACCCTGCACAAAAGCAAGGAAGTTGAGCCTGTGGGATTATATAGTCCGGGCCGTGACTTCAGGTCGGCGACGTTCAGGATTTATCACAACCCAATTGAACTGCTGGAGCTTTCTGATGCAATCCTGATATGTAATACAGAGCGTATTTCGGCCGATTTTATCCGGGTGGTGATCCGCAAGTCAAAACACATCTATTTTCACAGGCCACCGGTGTTGTCGTCTCCTGAGATTGCTGACCTGCTTAAACTCCAGAAAGAAGCCGGCACGGTCATTCACCTTTTCAGCCCGCTGCTGGGAATGAAGCCGGGGATCCTCCCGGGAATAAAACCAGGGGTCAAAATCGTCAGCCTTCAACTGGCAATTCAAGGCACGGAAAAGAACCTTTCTTCGGAAATTCTGAATGCGCTTGTTTTCTTAGGAAAGATTGAAAACTCGCCTGTTAAACATTCTGACGTGCTGGCAATAAAAAGCGGACAAGGATTCATCACCCTGAACATTCATTCACTTTGCTCGAACGGTTCGGTGCACAATGTTCTTTTTTCAGACAAAAATATCTCACCGGAGATACAAATCTTTCAGAAAGACCATTTTATCCGTTTCAGTACTTCAGGAAATACTGCTCAGGATGAAAAGGCAGCGTCGCCCGACGATCCGTCTTTTCAGAATTTTATTGCTTCGATTAACGGGAAAAACAGCGAGAGCATTTCGTTTGAAGACTTTTATAATTGTCAGAAAAGTTTTCTTGACATCCGGGAAAAATTAGCATACAGCGGAATCGAGATTTAGCCCCAAAAAACTTACTTTTGCCGCAATATTTTTATGTGGCCTGCGTTTGAATGAATGCAGGGCAAGTTACCTTGCCAACAGCCAAACTTAACAGATGTGCTCCCGATGAACAAAAAGGTACAAGTAGCCAGATACCTCGTTTTCGATATTCTTGCAGCGGTAATCAGCTGGACTTTGTTTTTTATTTACCGGAAAATATTTATCGAGCCGCAAAAGTTCGGTATCGAGATTCCGATTGAATTTACCAGCCGTTTTTTTCTCGGGCTCCTGTTTATTCCACTGTTCTGGATCACTTTTTACTATATCAGCGGGCAGTACTCAAACATTTTCCGTAAATCGCGCCTGATTGAGCTTGGGAAAACCTTACTGACCTCGATTGTCGGGGTGACCATTATTTTCTTTTTGCTATTGCTCGACGATTTTATCGGGACATACAAAAATTATTACAGCCTGTTTTTCACCTTGCTGGCACTTCATTTCGGTTTTACCTATCTGTTCCGGCTGATCCTTACCACGCGTACTATCCACCGCATCCATAGCCGGAAAATCGGGTTTAACACCATTCTTGTCGGCGGAAATGAGAAAGCGCTTGCCATATACAACGACCTGAACACACAAATCCGTCCGGCGGGGAACAAGGTGGTTGGCTTTCTGAGTGTCAGGAAAGAGGAAGACCAGCTACTGGACGGCAAGCTTGAGAACCTTGGAGATTATAGGGAGCTTTCGCGTATTATTAAGGAAAAGGATGTGGAGGAAATCATCATTGCCATTGAAACCTCGGAACACAAGGTACTTAGTGAAATACTGACCCTGCTGCAGAACCGGACTATCACCGTATGGGGCATTCCCGATCTGTTCGACCTGCTTTCAGGGTACGTAAAAACAAACACAATTTACAGTAGTCCGCTCATCAAAATTTCGAACGGGCTGATGCCTGCGTGGCAGGAAAAGATCAAGCGGATACTTGATGTATTGGTCTCTGTTGTGTCGCTAATGTTGTTTTCCCCGGTGATCATTTTTCTGGCCATCCTGATCAAACGAAGTTCAAAAGGGCCGGTTATTTACAGCCAGGAACGAATCGGGCGGTTTGGGAAACCGTTTACCATTTACAAATTTCGGAGTATGGTGAGCAATGCCGAAACCAATGGGCCGGAGTTGTCTGGGAAAAACGATCCGCGTATTACCCCGATCGGCAATTTTATGCGGCGCACCCATCTCGATGAAATCCCGCAATTCTACAATGTCATTATCGGCGACATGTCGTTGGTTGGCCCGCGCCCCGAACGGCAGTATTATATCGACCAGATTGTACAACGTGCCCCGCATTACACGCAACTGTTGAAGATACGTCCGGGCATCACTTCGTGGGGACAGGTAAAATACGGTTATGCATCCAACATTGATGAAATGCTCGAACGGTTGCCTTATGATCTTGTGTACCTGAAAAACATTTCGTTGTATATCGACTTCAAAATACTGATATATACCCTGATGAACTGTTTCAAGGGAAAGGGGAAATAAAACGCTTTTATTGCAGATAGTGAGATAAGCTGTAACGCACAAAACTTATTTCCTGACTTCCGCGCTCAATTTTCCATAAAACCACAAGCAACACAATAAGAGGCACTTAGGCCTGCGTTACGTGTCATTTTGGGTGTTAATTCTTTCTGTATTTTTGATTTATGTTTGTTCGAAA
>JAVEYG010000013.1:0-97254 GCA_034003625.1 Prolixibacteraceae bacterium
ATATACAAACTGACATCTTGCATTGCCTACGTTAGTTCCAGGTAGAAACCAACCTCTTCAAGCTGTCTTTTCTGCAAAAAAAATGCTTCTAAAATTTGCTTTTTATAATAGTATCTTGCATTCCCCATTTTGAATAAGAGTTTCTCACTGAATCTTCTCTTTTTCTCCTTGAATTTTCATCGTCATTTTTCGAGTTTTGGCAAAAAGAAAGGGAAACCTGAAATCAGCATTTCCCCTTCCGGTTTTGAAAACGAGACCTGTTATTTACTCTAATGGACCTTTTGCCTGGCCCCTTGCGTTTCCGACTGTTTGGCATCGGTTTTTAAGTCTTCGGATTTTTCCTGCTTAAACTGCGAGAAACTAATATTACGTCCGGCTGCATCCACCTGAAGCGTGGCTGAGAACTTTTTCTCATTTTTGCCCATCATTCCGTCAACCACAACTTTCTGTCCGGATGCCAGTTTTTCTTTTTGCTCTGAACTTAGTTCCACTCCTTTGATCTTTTCCGGTATCTGGATCATCTTGGTACGAAGCGGGATCAGCTCATTGGTTTTGGAATCAATGGCCAGGTAATAATTGTCCTTCTTACCATCACGTCCGGTTAATTCGACTACCTTGCCCAGGTTTTTGTCATTCAGCAAAGCACCTTTGTCTTCCTTTGAGAACTTGTACCCCATGTATTCGTCCGGGACATTGAGCCGTTGGATTGGATGGATTTTAATATCCACCGACCCATCTTCCTTACTTTGAAGCCGGATTTTTGCCGGAATTTTATACTCTTCGTTTCCGATCTGAGCCTTGACCGTGTAGAGTTTATCCGAACGAAAACCGTTCAGAAAATCGGTCATTTCCTGCTTTTCCATCTGTTTGATCAAATCGGCTTTAATGCCTACTTTTTCAAGTTTGTCAAACGGAATCTGATCCATTGACATTCGTGTGCTTTGTTGTTGTTCCATAGCTTTTAAAATTTACATTGTTAGTACTAATGGTCGTTATCTGTAATTTTCATTCTTAGAGGTGATATTGTATCGCTAATCAATTTCGTAAACGTGCTTTTCTTTTCGGCTGATTTCCACCAGTCCGCGCAGTATCTGGTACTTTTCTTCCGGCTTTCGGATGGCATATAGGTGCAGGATTGGCGTGGTTTTGTCCGAAGTATAAATGGTCAGATTGCCCAGACCAAACATTCGGCAGATCAATGGTTTTTCTATTAAAAAATCCTTTATCCTATAGATTTCGACAAACTCATATTTTCGGAGTATAACTCCTGATGTGTATCTGAGTTGTTCTGGATCGACGTTGTAACGGGTGCACCAAACCTTCAGGATTTGCCAGAAGAGGTTTATAAGGACATAAACCGAAAGGTAGATTGGGAGCCTGTCAACATGAATAGCCAGCTTTTCCGGTAAGACTGAACTTAGCTGTTGTTCTTCCAGCATGATATTTAAAAGGACCACAATCGGTATTGAAAGAATGGTCAGCAAAAAGGTTTGCAGGTTCAACAGTTGTGACGGTCTGCAATTAAAGTATGTGGTGTTTTCAATCATGGTTCGTTGCTTTGTTATTTTGATTTTTTGTCATTTATTGTTTTTGACTGAGGTGTACCCTGGAGATTTGTTTCTGGCTCCGGTAATTGATTGGATATTCTGCGGATGTCATTCTCTATCCTGGTGCGGTTTCTTTCCAGAACTTCGGGGATATTATCGAACTTATAGAAGTCCGGGATCGGCAAATAACTGGCTTCTTCTTCCTTCTGTGCTTTCAGGTTGATCCGGATCAGGCAATTGAAGCTTTTCTGGGCA
The DNA here is from genome assembly GCA_034003625.1 of Prolixibacteraceae bacterium. Taxonomy (GTDB): domain Bacteria; phylum Bacteroidota; class Bacteroidia; order Bacteroidales; family Prolixibacteraceae; genus GWE2-42-39. The sequence goes on from JAVEYG010000013.1 coordinate 1,803, forward strand.
ATTGCTTCACCATAATTGTCTGCAATCTGCCCTACCATGTACCCTTGCGGCAACGTGGCAATCTTGCCTTCCGGCACCAGAAAATCCAGCTGAGTGGAAAAAGTTGCCGATTGAACATTCCGGTTAATGTTGAGCGATTGCCGCTCCTGAAGTATTTTACCCATACGGTTCTGGATGAATTTGGCGGTCTCCCCCGCTGCCTGGCCGCACATTATATTACCAATATTGCTGGTAATAGCGTTGGCCTGCTCCTTCCCATAATCGCGAATCAATTGGTCGATGGTCTGCACGCCCAGCAGTGTCGAAATCCGGTTACTCCTGGCCGTAGCAATCAAGGTGTCCAGTCCCCGGAAGTAAATTGTTGGCAGCTCGTCAAAGATCAGCGATGAAGGTTGCTGTCCTTTTTTGTTGATCACCTTCAGCATCCTTGTAATGTAAAGCGACAAAACTGCACCGTACATCTCCACCCGGAGCGGGTTATTGGCCAGACAAAGGATTTTTGGCTGCTCGGGGTCATTGATGTCCAGTGAGAAATCATTACCTGAACATATCCAATAAATCTCGGGACTGATGATTTTCGAGATCGCAATCTTCAAACTCCCCAACTGGCCTTCCAACTGTTCCCTGGCTCCGCGTTTGTGCGCACTGATAAACGGGTTAATAATGTTGGCCACATCTTTTTCCTGTTCCATGATAGCAAACAAATCGTCGTAATCCATTTGTAGCAATTCAATGGCATGTGGCAGGGTGCAGAACGTTCCATCCCGGTACTTTTTCAAAAACCAGATGACTGCAGCAAAGAACGAAACAGCGCTTTCCGAGAAAAACTCCCCCTGTTGGCGTATCCATTCCCTATTCAGGTTATACAGGATCGTTCGTGAGGACTCAAAAGCATCAATCGGGCTTTCCATCCACTCCGGAGCCAATGGATTGCAACGAAAGGATTTATGGATGTTCTCGAAGTTGATCACATAAAACCGGGACGATTCTGGTAGCTTACCGTTTTTTCTGGCTTTCAAAAAATGGTTGTAGGTAACCAGCGACAGGTCAGGGTACTTAAAATCATATACGCACATCGAAAAGCCTTTTTTCAGGTGCTGACGGATAAATGGTAGCACAACCGAAAAAGATTTTCCCGAACCAGGTGTTCCGATCACCATCGTTGCCCGAAAGGGATTCACAATATTGATCCAGCCCTGGTGTTCGTTTCCTTTGTACAGATAAACTGTTGGCAGATTCACAGAATATTCGTTGGCTTTCAGGGTTTCTTCCTGCGGAAAACTTTCATTCTCCACATTAAACCGGTCTTTCATCAGGTTGACGTTGATCAGTTTGGAGATGTTGTCAAAACCGATGTTCAGCAAAACAAAACCGGCAAGGGTCAGACCGAGGTAAACAGCCGGGAAAGATTTGAATACAAACAAGCTCCCCCAGTACAGGATTAACCCGGCTATGGTCTGGATAACTATGGTTGACACCAGCAGTTCCCGGTCCTTGTGCGCTTTGGTCCCGATACAGGTAATGGCCAGAAAAACCAAACAAACGACCTTGGACGGATACAGGCTGGCCACGAACTTCAGGTTTTGCATCTTTTCGATTATTGAATGAAATGCTGGTATTTGTAATCCTTTCTGAATGAAATATTCCAGCTGGGTCAGGTACAGCGATGTAAAAAGCAGCACATAGCTGAAAAACCTGAACCCTTCATGCAGTTTGATCAGTTCGTGTGATTCGTGTTCCATCGTTGGAAGATCAGAAGATTAGAATATCAGAGTCTTGAATATTTTTTGCGGAATTATAGCTTTCGGGCCTTGAGGATGTCTTTGTTTTTCAGGTTAAAGCTGAGTTTACGACCGGTGTTGCCCAAGGCTTTCTCATTGATCTCAATTTTAAGAATGCGCTGATCCGGAATGGTCATCTTTTCCATCACAAACACTTCGCGAATGGTCACCTCTCCCGGAACGCGCTGAACCTTGTTGCGCAGGTACTGCGGAAAGACCTGGTATTCCTGAACGTTGGTCGCTTTGACTTTTTTCTTATCTGTAATCCAGAAGTTAAAACTTTCGAGGTCATAAGCCATGTTGGTTTTGTTGGTCACCTGAAGCTCAAAAAACAAGGCGTCGTTTTTCAGGCTAATTGAATTCAGTCGAACTTCAATCCCGTCTTTTTTAGCCTTTCGTTTATGAAACTGGTGCCGGTGCTTTCCCAGAACCTGATCGCAAAGGTCTTTCAACAGGTAATCGGGCATCATCTTGCCGGAAAAGGTCATGGCTTGTTGCGACTGAAAACTTTCTATCGGGTAAGTGATCGGGGCGTCGTTGCCGTAGGTCAGTTCAAACGAATAAATGTGATCGGCACAAACCACCGTCAGCGAAGTTGGTTTGTCAAAAGGCTGGGCCGCTTTGACCCGAACCAGGTTGGAAAGTTCGGGAACTACTTCTGCCTGAACAAGAGAATAATCCCCTGCCTGAACATAGCTGACTTTATCGGGGCAAACCAAATGGCTGGTTTTGGTATCGGACACTTTTAAGTTGTTGGTGATTGCAGGTAAATTATTCGTGTTTGTGGATTGAACCTGCTGGGCGCTGACAGACAAGTGTACTGCCAGTGCGCCAAAAATGATAACAATAATTGATTTCATGAATGTCGTGTTTTTACGATTATTTTGATTTGTTGACTAAATAAACCAGGGTGTTTTTCTTGACGGTGACTTTCTTGATGCGGATCATTTTCAAAAGGGATTGCGCGGTGCGGTCCGCAGCCTGCATTCCCATATAAGTGAGTGGATTGTTGCTTACCCCGAACATGGAAGAGGTATTGGCGCTGCTGCCCACTTCTTTAGCTACTTTTCTCGATGCGTTGTCAGGAACATACAGTCCTGGCTGCCCGTCCAGGTCGCAAACGGTGATCGCTACCGGTACAAATTGTTCTCCAACAGGTATTTGCTGCACCTCGATCTGAAGCCGTTCGTTGCTGACCTCACAGGTTCCGTACAGGAACGTGTTGGCCGGGATTTTCACCCCGTTCAACCACGCTTCCTCCAAAAGGCGAAGTTTCACCCGGTTGCCGGTTAAAACGGTGGTCGTCTCATAGACTTCAGCTTCAATAACCGGGACTGCCGTATCTTTGGGTTTAAAACCTGATTTTCCGCTTTTCTCCAGGGTAGAACGTTTGCTTTTTTTGGCTTCCAGCTTTTCATTTTTGGCCGTGGATTCTTTCAATCGGGTACTCAACGAATCGTTCTGTTTGGCCAGTTTGCTGTTCTGCCTGAAAACTTTGTCCAGTTCTTCAATTCCGGTTACGGGAAGTTCTGGTGAAGTTTTTTGACCGGTAGTTTCTTTCCTGGTACCTGACTGCTGGTCAGATTCATTGTTCTTGCTCGTTGGTTTTTCTTCTGATTTGGTTTGGCTGTTCTCCAAATCTTCACGAACGGTTTGTTCTTTTTGCCGAATATGCGCCAGCAGATCAACCGACGGTTCCTGTTCCATTGCCGGGACCGGATCGTTTTTATAAAGGTTCCGTTTACCTGATAGCAAACGTTCTTCAGAAAGTGCTTCTTCTTCAGGATTTTCTTCCGTTGGCAACGAATCAGCTTCTCCGCCAATGTTGTAATCGTGACTGGCAGTTACTTCCTTTTTCAAGGAATAGTTGTCCATTTTATCGTAAATCGCAACACTTTTATCCGCATCCGGCAGGGTGTAATTGGCACCTTTGGCTGCCTGCTGCTGTTTTTGCTGTTCCTCTTCCTTTTCTTTCTTGGTCCCTCCTCCCAAAATGTAAAAGATCAGGACAATAAAGGGGATCAGCACCAATGGAAGGAATAACAGCGGCTTATTTCTTTTCAGGTATACTTTCATGAATTTCTTGTTTTAATGCGTTTTCAAAAGAATCGACTGGCATTTCGAATGAGAGTGATTTTTTTCGTTTCAGGGTCTTTGCCCCTTCAGTGTTGCCCTCACTGACCGGTTGAATCGGTTCGTGGGTGATGGCTGGCTTGGGAAAAACGAAAAAAGAAAGCAGGTAAACCAGGAACAATGCACCAAGAATGAGCATCCACTTTTTCCTGCGTTTGGCCGGATCGAGTGTTTTATCTTTCTGATCCATCCGGTCAACCCATTCCTGGAAACGAATGGCTTCACTGATGCGTGTCACCAAGCTTTTTGAGTTTTTGTTTTCTGTAATCATGATCGTTGTTTCAAGAGTTAAAAGGACTTGCGTTTGAGTGTTTCCAAATCTTTGTTGTCGTTAATCAGCCAGTCCTCGATCATGAACCCGTGCGGGTTATTGTCGGTCCTGGAGATGTTCCGAAGCCTTCCGGAAGTTTCCAGGTTGCGGATGGTAATGTTGGATTTACGGACAATCTTCTGCCGTCCGAAAAACCGGAACTGGTAAGGGTAAGCCGAGAAGTCGATCTGCACCGAATCGGTCGTCAGGGTCATGCTGATGTCTGAGGCAATGACCTGGTTATAGACGTTGTTTTCTTTGTAGGACTGGTATTGTTTCATGGCAGAACCATCGGCCAGGTAGAGGGCTTCTTTGGCGTTGTTCTCGATGTACTGCTTGTCAGGTTCCATCGTGAAAAACAACTCGTGAAAGCGTTTTACATGGTCTCTGGCCTCCGCCTGGCGGTTATCGGTAATGTCGGCACGAAGCGCCAGTAACAGAGATTTGCCATTGTCCAGCACATAGATTTTCTGGCGCGAACGCTCAACCAGTCCAATAGAACGGGTGAACACAAAGGTGCTGAAACCGATCAACAGCAAACTGACCGTCAAAAGAATATAGACCGTAAACCGAAATTTGTGCTGTATATCAAATACCTTTTTCATTTATGACTGATTATTGATGAATGATTATTTTTTGGAAATTGAAATCTATTTCATGGCTCCTTTGGTGATCATCATTGTGGCTACCGTCCTGACCAAGCGTCCACCGCCGGTTCCGGTACCAGATGCTGAGATAATCCAGGATGCGATTTTGGGAACCATCACCAGTCCCACGATACCGCAAACAGGGACTACCAAATTGGAAACGTAGTACAGCGAGGGCTGGTAGATCAGCGAGGCTTTTGTCAACGCAATCTCCTGATCGAGTACATAAATCAGCACTTCCTGAACCAGTGAAAGGACAATCAGCGCGATGGGCAAATACAGGTTCACATTAACAAACCGGGCGATCCATTGGAGATAATTTTCCTGAAATCCATCGAAAATAGAGATGGCAAAAACCAGCGGTCCAAAGATGATCAGCAGCACACAAAAAACGGTTCGCAAAAAGGCTATCAGGTAAACCAGCGCCTCGAAAAAGGATTCCAGAAGCTGCCGGACTGAATCCATAAAATAAAAGTTGATCTGGTGCTGCAAAGCTCTGCCCGAAACAATGTTGTAGGTGGTCAGTAGCAGGTTGACGCCTTTGTCCCAGAGCGAGGCTTCTTTCTCTTCGTTCTCCTGAAAGGAAGGTAAATCGACAGCCAGGATCGCATCCTGTTTTTCTTCGAGTTTTGCTGCTACGATGTGTTTCTTGTCTGCATAAATGGCTTCAGAAAGTTTGGTCAGTCCTTTGGTGGGGACCATCAGCAGTTGTACAAACGGAGCCCAAAAGGTAATGACCAATACCAGCGCAAATGGCCTGAGTAGAGGCAGCAGAGAGATCGGATTGTCGGCAATCAGTTGTTCATAGATGCGTTTGGCAATATACAGGAAGGCTGCAATGCCACCAATAGCTCGGGCCATATTGACCAATAATTGGGCATTATCCAGTCCTCCGTTGACCAAAACATCGGTAAATTGAAAAAAGCTTTGGGTACTCATTACTTGTAAAAGCATGAATCAAGTTTTAATGGTTAATGTTCAATGGTTAATTATTAATGCTGAATGCTTTATAATTCAGCTCATTCCTTCAGGAAAGTGTAGGATTGCGGTACATTGGCATTGAACGCCTGAAGGTGAAGCACTTTTCTGTAGGTGTAATCGGTCTCGCCTATTTGCTTAAAAAGCTCTTCCCTGATTTCGGAAAAAGCTTCCAGCTTTTTGCCATGGTCGGTAATAAAAAGATTGACGGAAATAAACCGGCTAAGCAATTCATCAGCTTCTTTTTGATAGGTTTGTTTGAGCCATTTGCAGTTTTCCAGTTTGTCCAGGCTCTCGACACTTAGATAAAGCCGGATAAAACCGGAAGCAATGCTGTATACATCGGGCAACTGGTCGGACTCCGCATCGAAGATTTTTTGCTCAATCTCTTTTTGAACCTGCGTATTGTCTTTGATCTGCTGGGTTTCTTCCCGCCTTTTTTGCATCTGCGATTTTTCAATCAGCTTTTCGATGATCTTCAGCAGGTTGGTCTTTAGCATTCCGGCGTACTCTTCCGTGTCTGACACCGGCAAAGCGCCAACTTCCAGGTAATAGTGAGTCGGCCAGGTGCGGATAAACACATGGGGAACCGGGATCAGCCAGCCCCTAAATGCCATAAAGGAAAGCGGATAGGTTCCCTGCATATCGGGATAAATGCCGTTCCAGGGTTTGATGTCGAAGACCTGTGCTTGGAGTTCCTTCCCCGGCAGCAGTGCTGCCAAAAGAAGGAGGAGTATGAAAAGTAGTGTTTTCATGGGTTTTGCTTTTGTTTCTGTTGTTTGGGATTGTTTCTTGGGTTTCTGTTGTTCCTGTTTAAGCTGACGCGAAAACTCTAATCGTAGAGCGTATAATAAAAGGCGAACTTCTCGATCTGACCGGTATTGAAGCTGCGTTGATAAGAAGCCCAGGCTAGTTTGTTGTAGAGATAGCATATAGTTCCATAGTGCTTTTTTACATCGGTATAAATCCCGTTGATCGTGTCGTACCGCTGCTTGTCATCCATCATAAACAGGTCGTCTTCCACGATGGTATTCAGAATGGTGGTGACCAGTTGGCGGCTATCATCCAGCACCAGGTCAAAGGATTCGACAATCACGGCAGCCTGGCGGGTGGTGAAATTTTCATCCTGAACCAATAGGGGCAGTTTGGTGGTATAGATGTAGATGATCTTATCCAGCATCTCCTTGGTCTGCTTGATGCGCTTGTAATCCTTGATCAGATAGGATACTTTCTGAAGGCTGGCCAGCTTCTTCTGATCGATCCCGACCAGTTCTGAAGTCAGTCCTTTGATGTCACCGTTCAGGATTTTGATCAGAACGTTATACCAGTTGATTTCCGAAAGGATGCCCTTTTCCTGATCCCATAAAGCTTCGCGCTGGATGCCTGCTCCCACATCGGTTACCGGTGTCTGGGCATTAGTGATTTGGGGGATAAGTATGTTTAATAAGACAACTATCCCGATGATTAAAAATGTTGCTTTTGTTTTCATGGTTTCAATTGTTGAAGTTTTACATGGATTGAAGTATTTCGACAAAGGATTGGTTCCAGTTCTCCTGGAGCTTTTTCAGGATCATTTCCTTTTCGCTTTGTTCAGAGGTATAGCAATAATATTCGGGTTTACTGACTTCCAGGGCATAAACCTGAGAGTAGCTTCCCAGCCCGATAAAGACTTCCTTGAGTTTGCGGCCTGCAGGTAAATTTTTGTTGATCGAAAGGATTTGTTCTTTCTGGAACTCGGAAAGCCCAAGGGTGTCGCTAATACTCTGGAATTTGTTGCGAAACTTGCTCATGTCAAGCAGGATTCTCGTATCAGCATTGTTGATAATCGCATCGCGGATCACCAGCGATGAAATCACATCGTCCACTTCCTGGGTTACGACCATAGCCTCACCAAAGAACTTGCGGATGGTCTTGTGTAGGCTAAGCACCCGGCGCCTTGTCGTATTTCTACAATAGGTTTCCAAATACTCGCCTCCGAACCGGACTTACACCTCTCAGCGTATCCGGCTCTCCACTAATTTTGTCAGTCTAAATTGTTCCTAAATGAATGTTGCGATGACAACTACCGCAGACGGCTATGGTCTTTCTGTTTCGTGAAATCATGTGACGCTCCCAACTCTCCTTGCCATGCAAGTCCTTTAGTTTGCGTACATGGTGCATGACCATACTTTCTGTTTTTCCGCATATCTCACACTTTTTCGCTTTCAGTCTGTCAATCAGACTTGTGCGTCCGGCATCGAATATCGAATAAGGCAGGTTGTCAAAATTCGTTTCATTCATTGGGTTCTTACGCTTGAACCCTAAGTCGTAAAAGTATCGTTCCTTCACTGCACCTGATTTTGTAGTGAACCTTACCGTAAATTTTCCATTTCTGCGATACTTGACGTTAATCTTTCTCGTGGAACTTTTGTATTTACTTGCATAGGTTTTGTACATACTGTACTCCATGATATACTTGAAGTTGTTCAGTGCAGCAGCGCAGTTATTAGCAATCGAATAGTAGTTGTATAATCCTCGTATCTCCCTGTTGTAGCGGTCAAGAATTTCAAGATCGTCGTTAAATATCAGTCCTGTCCTGCATTTAGGTTTCCATACTTCGACTCCGTTTTGGCATCTAAATTCCAATACTCTATAATCAAGTAGCTTATTCCTAATGGTTTCAGTACTGACTTTCAGATAAACCCTTTTACCGTAGGTTCTCCTCAAGCGACCTGTAATATCCCGCCTTTGTGCATTGGACTTACGTACAAAAATTTCGTATCCGAGGAATTTTGCAGATTTCTCCGTATGAGTGATGAGCGTTTTCTCATCTGAAAGTTCGAGTTTCAGTTTTTCGCTGAGGAAGTTCTTTATATCCTCTTTGATACTTTTAGCATCCTCTTTACTTCCAATTACCCCAATCAGAAAATCATCTGCATATCTCACGTATTTGAGCCTTTTGTAACTTTCATCCATTTCATCACAACTCGGAAACGTGGCACGTTCCTTTTCGTCTGCTTTAATCTTTTGGATTAGAACTGCTCTTTCGCTTTCATCTTTTACAGACTTTAGTTTACGCACAGTACGTTTTCTCGCATTTTCAAAATCTTTGCGAACTTCACTTGGTCTGCGTTTGTCCCCTTTATCAAAATTTTGGATATACTGTTTCACGTACTTGTCTAATTTGTCGAGGTATATATTTGCCAGTATTGGACTGACAATACCTCCTTGCGGCGTTCCGCTGTAAGTTTTGTGAAATTTCCAGTCTTCGATAAAACCTGCGTTCAAGAACTTTCTGATAAGGCGTATAAAGCGTTCATCACATATGCGTTCTTCAAGAATTCTAATCAGAACATCATGATTGATGTTGTCAAAGAATCCTTTGATATCGCCCTCGATAAACCATTTAGCCCCATTAAAAGCCTTTTGGACTTGTGCGAGTGCAGTATGGCAGCTTCGATTGGGTCGGAAACCGTGCGAGGTGTATTCAAAATGCCCCTCATAGATGGTTTCTAATATCGTTCTAACTACTTCCTGCACCAGCTTGTCATTGAAAGCAGGTACGCCCAGAGGTCGCATTTTCCCGTTTTTTTTCGGTATATACACCCTCCTTGATGGTTGGGGTTGATATGACTCGTCTTTTAACGAATCAATCAACTTTTCAATTCGAGACAGGCTCATGCTGTCAATGGTTTGACCGTCAGATCCTTCTGTCATATTGCCCTGTTTCGCATAAATGCGCTGATAGGCCATATAAAACATCTCTTCATTGAACAGAATCCTATAAAGTCGTTCAAACTTGTAGCTTGAATCTTTACTGTGTTCAGATAGACTGCTTAATACTTTCTCTGGACTTCTCATAATGTCTCTCACATTTTCCGTTAATTGTATTAATAAAATTAGCTGCTTCCCTTCGCCACGTACAGGACATTACCCTGCTCAAACTACTATGGAAGCTCCGTTACCACTCCTGATTTTCATAGGTCTTTCTCCTAATAGCCTTTCGGCATTCAGGGATAGGTAATCCCCGTTTATTACATCGTAACTATTGGCTCGATAGATTGTCGGATATGACTTCCGTCCTTTTCTGCTAATTGCAGTTGTGTCGTGATAAGTTCCTGCTTCTTTCATACATCTACACTAAAAGAGTATCACGATATGACGACTAATAGTTATCTTACGTCATAGCTTCAAGGTGAACCACTCGGACTATCATTTAATCAATTCGGATTTTATCCTCATATCTATCATTTCATCTCGCCATTCAGTATCAGTTTGATAACTAACTGACTTATGACTTTTCCGACATGCTACACTCCCTGCTCGGTTAAGTTTTCCCGAAAACAAGTAAGTCGGCTGATGATAAGTTTTTCAAAGAACACTAACTTAATCTGTTGCCAAACAGATATTTACGATGCAACCTTTACGGGCGCACAGAAGTACTTGATGTAACTGGCCATCTGCGGCGTGGCGATTGCTTTCCAGGCTTCTTCGATGCAGATGACTTTTCGAACCCCTTTTAAGCGGCGCATCTTCTGCATGAAAATGTCGATAATAATAAGGGTGGCGACGGGAAAAATTACTGCATGCTCCTTAATATTGTCCAGTTCGAAGACAATAAACGGGCAATGAAAAAACTCATCGGTATCCATCTGCTTGTTCAGCAAATAGTCATATTCACCGCCCCGGTAATACTTGCCCAGAATAAAGAAAAACTCATTGGCATTAAACTGGATGGATTGCTCTTTAACCAGCGCCGGAATGTAGTTCTGGCAAAAGTCGTAATATCCGTTAAAGGATCGTTCTGTTGTTCCTTCGAAATCGAAGAAGGCAGTAACCGAATGGGCGATCACATCCTTTTCCATTTCCGACAGGTTTTCCTTGTAAATGGTATAGATCACCGACAAGATCGTCTGTTTGCGCTCGATATCCAGTTCCCCTTCCAGGATAAAAGGATTGAATGAGATCGGGTTGTCCGTAGTAAACTCCACCATCATCGCCCCACCCTGATCCTTTAATCTTTCGTCCAGGTAATGGGTCAACAGTTCATAGCTTCGGCCAACGTCCAGCAAAACGATGTGGCAGTTTTCGCTTTCGGCGTATTGCCTGAGCAAATGGTTGGTAAAAAAGGATTTTCCCGAGCCTGATCCGCCGATGATAATTTTGTTCCGGTTATGGATCAAATGCTTGTACATCGGTTCATCAGAGATGTCGATCGTCACCGGGCAACCCTCCAAACGGTCAGACAGGCGGATCACAAAGTCGGATTCGCTGTTTTTCAGTTCCCCTTCGAAGTTCGTGAGGCAGCAGGCCTGCGGAACCTGGGTAATAAAAAGTTCGGTTTCCGGCAATTGTGTCGAGAATGGAACGCACGAGAAAAACAGCATCGGCAGATCATGGGTATGCTGGTACGGAAAACAGTTCATGAGTGCAAATGCGGAACTGGTTTCGCTTTTATGCTGCTTTAAATCTTTCAGCGACGAATCAAAGAGCATCACGTTAAAGTGGGTTTTGACGATCTTTTCTCCCGAAGTTTGCACCTGGTCCAGAAAAGATTCAATCAGCCCGGCATTGACCTTGTTCTCTGATGAGAACTTGGATAGGCTGAATATCTTCTTATAGCTTCCCTCCAAATAGGATTTGATCTCCTGTTGATCTGGAATATAGATAAACTGGTTGGTTACATGTGAAAACGGCAAATGATAGCTGAGTGGATAAACCAGCGAAACCGGTAGCCCTGTTTGCGGATGTTCTGACACGGGGCGAAGTTCTGCCGGAATGTGGGAATAGTCGCTGAGAGATAAGATTTCCACAAACTGATCCATTACTTTGAGCCGGTCCCGAAAATCGATCCCGCCCAGTGCCGGGTGGTTTTCGGTAAAGTTCAGGCTTAAAAAGCGTTCAATCATCCCTAGGGAATGTTCATCTCCAATGGCTTCTTCTTTGGTAATAAGCTGGCATCCTATACCGTTTTGCTGAAAGATGGCCATCACATTTCCCTTCAGTTCGCTGATCTTGTCGTAGTGCAACTTTTCCAGGTTGCGCTCTTTGCGGGAGAAGATCAGGGCTGATTCGAGGTAGCTTTTCAGCAGGCCTTTATTCAGCAAACTGATGTAAAAACAGCAGTCATGCTTCAGGTAATGCCTTCCGTCGAAATGCTCCAAATAAGATTCATTCAGGCTGGCTGTTGATCTGGTCAACTCTGATTGTGATTCCGATTCTTCCGGATGGAATTCGTTAACCAAAAAGAAATCCTGTTTGTGGATAAAACTTCCCGCCGGGAGCAAATTAATCATCCGCTGAAAGGTATCATGCAGCATATAGATTTGTTCCGTGCTGTTGGATAAGACTTCCGGCAATTGAAGTTTGAAACCAATGGTCAAATCCAAGTTATTGGAGACCTGAACATCGCCATTGAATCCCAGTATCGGGAGTACTGTTTCAAGGTTTTTGATCTTCATGTTGATTGTCAATTGGAAAATGTTTGAAGAATTCGTCGTTTGCAGCTGATAAACTGTGGAAGTTTTTTTGCAGTTTGTTTCTTACCCCAGCCTTCCGGCCCATACTTTTTCTGGATGGTGTTCAACTGGTACAGGTAACCGAAAAAGGCAGGGACTCCGATCAAAACAGCAGGGAAAACTCCGGCAAGGATATAAAGTATAGAGAATAAAAAGAAGGTGACGATAATGCCGTACAAAGCCCGGAAAACCAAAGGGCCGGAAAGCCCTTTGATGTACAACCGGGTATCCACTTTTTTGATTGGATAGCTTTGCATTACACAAAGAATGCTTTGATCACCACACCAACCAGGATCAAAAACAGACAGGCTCCGAACCAACCCATGATGGCTTTCTGGGTATCCTGATCGCCACTCTGCCATTTGATATAAACCCGAACGCCGCCGATCAAACCAACTACGGCTCCAATGGCAATAATCAGGTTGGAAACCGGATCGACATACGAACTGACTTCAGCAGTGGCCTGGTCAATACCGGCGGCAGATTGTGCCATTGTTTGGGTAATACCCAGAATAAGTAATGCAACAAAGGCTTTCGCCCGTCTGAAAAAACACTGAACTTTTTTTCTCATGTGGCTTTGAGTTTTTAAAAATGAATAATTGAGATTGATTTATGACTGAACCTGGACTTTCTCCAGGATTTTGGGTAGTTCCGAATGATTGGGTCTGGAAAAAGCGTCAATGGAATAGCCGTCATCCATTCCGCTTTCTTCATAAAAGGAAACAGGTAAGGCAATATTCTCCGAAAACCGGACTGGGATTAATTCCGATGGATAGTCTTGTGATGAAACTGCAATGGGCTGCAAGCCTTCGGCATGGATCGGGGTAAACGGATCGTCTTCAAAGAGTGTGCTGCGTTTGCGCTTTTGATGGACAAAAGCAAGCAGGGCAACCGAAAGGTACCAGGCAAACAGGATAAAAAGGATAAAGCCTGAAAACTGTCCCCAACTGATTTGATTGATTCCAAACATGGTACTTCATTTTAGAGTTGATACTGCGGATGTCTTGAAACGGCTTTGATAGTCCATTTTCAAAATCACCGCTGCAAATCTCTGGCATTGGAATTAAATCCTTTGTATAGATGATGTCAGGTGGGGTGTTTTTTATTGTTTACAAATAACCTGACATTCAAATCATTAAAATAAAATTTGGATTGATTTGAATCGGATTTGGTCGGTCTTTGGGAAGAAAGTCATTTGAATTGCTTTTGATTGAATCAATTTGAAAGCCTGAAAATTTTCGAAAAGAAAAAGAAAAAACGGTCAAAAAAATAAAAAGAAAGCCGAAAAGGTGACGGACGGGGCTAATGTGCAAGGCTGGAACGCGAAATCAGAGCCAAAAATTGATAAGTGTGATTCTGTAAATTTTTAAAAGAGCGGGACACTTGCTTTGGCCTTGCTCATTAACTGTGGAGAGGCTCATAGGGAGTCCGGCTAACTTGGCTTTTCTTTTTGATTTTGATAAAGTTATTATCCGAAAAAAAATGCCTGACAAAAGATTTACGAATGTGGGCTGGCGAAAGGCAAGTGTGTTACCTGTACTGGAATGAAGCGATTGGACGGGATGAAATAAAGCTTGTTCCCAGCTTCTTTGGCTGGGTTTGTGCTGGGAAAAGCCGGGTCAGGCGAAATGGAATTAGGGCAGGAAATCGCGTTATGGAAGGTAAGAAACCACTCTTACCGTGGGGTCAATCCGGCTTATGAGCTGAATGAGCTGACCTTAGCGACCAGTTCCGGTGAGCTTGCGAACGGGATTAGGGAGCGGGTAAAGCGAAGAGAAGCGAATGTACCGGGAGGACTGGGGAAAGTGACTAATCTAAACTTCTTTGATGCAAAAAATCATTAAGACCTTCAAAAACAGGAAGTGTGGCCCTGGAGGGGAAAAGGCAATCCGGTCAGGAAATGACGGGGATTGCTCTTTGAACCGGACAACGCCAATCTTCCTCATTTAAATCGAGGCTTGTTCGCGCCCGGCGAAGCCAAAGCGCGAACAGGCCGCAGCACCTGCTAATCAAACACACATTTAAACCTGATTTAAGATTTGTTTAGTTTGAGGTTATCTTAAACCCTTTTGTCTTTCGAATCCCTGCCAAAAGCCACGAGGTTAAACATCTCACGCATCCGGCTACGGATGCGGTTTCCGTAAATGGATTCCAGTTCCGAGGCAGAAAGATTGGTTGTAATGTGGGTCATCATTCTTCGGGAAACAAACTGATCGTAACGGGCCAGCAGGATTTCTGCCATCACATTGCAGTCATTTCCGTAGTATTTGGGGGTTTGCTCCAAACCCAGATCATCAAAGCAATACGCTTTGGGAATAAGCCTTTCGCCGTACCTGAAGAATGAGCCTTTACCGTAAAGATTGATTACCGAAAATCCGTCTTTCTCGAATTCAAAAGAGATTTCACGGGTGGGTTTGATCTGGTATTGGGTTTCCCTGGGGAAAAAGTATCCTGCAAGTTTGATCAGCGAAGTTTTACCGCAGCCGATTGGTCCGGTCAGCAAAATTCCTTTGTTCAGATTTATTCCATGTCGTTCCGCGTTTTCCTTGTCGCCAATGGCATAGACCAGCAGTTTGTAAATCAACTCCAGATCATTGGGGTATATTTCAAACTGGTTACCAAACAGGATTTTCCCCCGTTCTTCCATCCACTGGACACTGGTTGGAAAACTAAAATTGAATATTCCACCCTTAAAATCGGCAATCTGCTCATAAGGGTTCATTGTAATTTTTGTTGACCGTGACACTAAGTCTAGCGGTCCTGACTTGATTAGATTCTCGTTCATCTGTTCTGTTGTTTTGATTGTTTTCGATCCATTTTCTGGCAATGGCCTGCCAGGAAACGATGGTTTTCATATCGGCTGTTTTCCAGCCTGACAACTGGTAATGGGAGTAAAACTTTTGAGCTTCGTCAGCTGATGATTGGTTCTTTTCAAAAAAATGAGTGATTAGGTCTAACTCAGGGATTAGAAGTTTTTCGTTCGAAAGATCTTTCGGATTTTTTCTTTCTCCAGATTTTTCTCTGGAGTTTTCTTCAACCTTTTCTTTAGAATTTCTTTTGGAAGATTCTTCTTCTTCTAGTTTATTCTTGTTTGTAATGTTTATAAGAAGTGTATCACTTGCTGTATCAGTTCCGGTATCGGATTTAGTACCGGCAGGATCGTTTTTACCGCTTGCGGTACTTCTTCCGGTATCATTTTCGGTACTGGTAGTGATATCGGTACCCCATGCTATATCGGCTATGGTATCTGTTGCAGTATTAGTTTTGATACCAGTATTACCTGTTGTATCAGCTCCGGTATCACTTTTAAGATTGCCTGGGATACCGGTATCAATTGTTGTACCTGTTGCAATATCAGAAGCTATATCACTTTTAATACTGGTATCACATGCAGTATTCCCAGCAGTATCGCTTCCCATATCAAATCTGGTACAGGTAACTTTGCTTCCTGAATGCAAATTGGAAGACGGTTGGTAAGTAATATAGCCCCAGTCTGCCAATTCTTTGATACAACGGGCATAGGTATTGGCAGAACCGATCCGGGCCAGTTGCATCACTTCAGTTCGGGAAATGGTAAACTGGTCGCTGAACCGGTTGGCGTTCCAATACTGAAACAAGGCTATATATAAGCTGATGTGATAGGAAGACAGGCGCGGGTCTTCAGCCAAACGTTCAAAAAATCCGTTCAGATGCCGGATATAATTCATCGCCGTGCTGGAAAGTTAAACCGGTCCTTTTGCTTGTTGGATTCCAGAATTTTCTGGATTTCGACGGAGTCATAAAACAGGATTCCGCCCATTTTGGTAAACGGGATCGTTCCGTTAATACGCATGTTTTGAAGTGTCCCGGGTGAAATACCCAACATCTTGCGAACTTCGTAGGATTTTAACCACTTTTTCGTTGGTTGTCCATGGCGCTCGTCCAACAGTTTTTTCAGTTCGGAGAATAATTCGAGCTTGAATTCCCGAAGGTCATCGGTGGTAATAATTTCTGAAGGCATAACTTTTAATTTTGAATGGTTCATTTTGATTCCATCCAAAATTGCAACCTTCAAATTTAATCCGTTATCAAGGGTTTGTCAGGTCGGGTGTTTTTTATCGTTAAGCAAAACGAAAATGAAAGTCAACTATGGAATTTCAGGTAAAAAGACATGAAGTCTTTGCCACATCCTGCTTTACCTTCAGCACATGACAAATCATTGGAGGGGGTGTCCTTTTGGAATTTTAAAACCTTATAACATTGTTGTAAGATCATTCAGAAACGCTGACTTTCTTTTTCCGTCTTCTTTCCCGGTAATGTTCCACACAGTCCCGGTGGAAAATTCTCATCCGGTCGAGTTCTTCCTGCGGGATCACATCAATCTGCATGATCTGTTCCCGTTCATCCTTTAACTTGTAATAAGGGATAAAGGGACAATCATCCAGGGGTTTGCCCATCGGGCAGCTGGAAAAGGCGTAAATCAGGTCAACATTCCGGTGAATTTTAGGCGTATCAATTGACATGGCGGGTATTTTTTGAAGGTTAAAGTTATAGTTTTTTGCAAAAAAAGAAGCGTGAACCAAGACTTAATGCGTCCAAGGTACCGCC
Organism: Prolixibacteraceae bacterium; assembly: GCA_034003625.1. Classification (GTDB taxonomy): domain Bacteria; phylum Bacteroidota; class Bacteroidia; order Bacteroidales; family Prolixibacteraceae; genus GWE2-42-39. The sequence goes on from JAVEYG010000013.1 coordinate 18,736, forward strand.
AGGAAACCCTAGTCTCAGTTAAGCTCGATCCACGCCAAAAGCGCAGACATCGAACTTTTATTTCTGAGACTATAATCTGTAAAACTGGCGGTTTTAGGATTCTCAAATAAAAGCCAACGCTATTTATATTTCTAGTTCATCAGTAGCTCACTGATGTTTTTTTATTCGTTCATATTCCACAAAGATATAAAATCATTTCTTTCTTACCTTTTATTTATCATCATCATCAAGTCGCTGCCGGAGTATTGAAATCAAAAAGTCCAGAAACTTGGTCCGATCGATTTTACGCTGCTGGATTTCAGAATGATAGCGGTAAATATCCTTGCTTAGTTCCATCCCGAAAATTCCTCCGAGCAGATCGGCAAGTTCACGGATCGAGATTGTTCCCGCATCGATCAGCCTGGAATAATACAGCCCATAGACCAATTCAGCCAAATCGATTTTATTGCCGCACCACCGATGTACTGGCTTTATATCTGTTGGATAGCTCATTTCCGGGTTTTCCAGCCCGTCGAGTTCCTTACGTATATAGTCTGAAAGCATCTCGTTTGCCATGATCACCGAAAAGGTATGATCATGCCAGGTGAAAAACTCTTCATCAAGCAACTGATGACTGCTCCTTAGTTCCATTGGTATCTCTGAAGTATCCCTGAGAAAATACTGCTCGTCCAGGTGTTTAAACCCGCAACGGTAATACTGTACTTTTACATGGTGCTCTTCCATGTACTCCTGAATTTTGTACAGCCATTTTTCAAAGTACCTTCTGATCACCGGCACCGTGGCTTTCTGCCGCTTGCTTTCCAGGTCAAAAACCGCCTGGTAAAACAGAAGTTTACTGTAAGCCTCCGGTTTGATCGATTTGAAAAACCTGATTTCCGACTGGCGATCGGGAAATCCTTTCTCCGTAACACGTTTCCGCAATTTATCTAGTGCAATCTTACATTGGCCAATTGCATACTCCATTTGATCAGTTACATTTTCTGACACATTTTTTATCCTTGACAACTTTCTATCGAGATCATGGATAATTTTCAAGTACGTTTCCATAGCAAAAATTAAACAGTTAGTGTTTTAATTTCAAGATAATACTCCCTCTTATATCGAAACAATTGCAATAATGTAAAATTCAAGCCAATTTTTTTAATTTTCTACGCTCCCAATACCACTTTAAACTTCCGATATGATTTCTTTATTTCAGAAAAAACTTCTATTCAGCCTACTTTTCTCTTTAACTGTGATATAACTTTTATACTCAAATTATTTCAACTGGAATTCCGCTTCATGCTTGATTATATGAAGAACCGTGCTATGGCAACCAAGCCAACCGACGACATGAGAATAAGCAAGCCTGTTACCATTATCTTTTTTGCTTTCCTGGGAGCATCATCCCATTCGCCTGTAAAAGATCCCCATAAGTTGTCCACTATTACCATAAAGGCCATTAATATCCTGCATCCAATGTTTGTGACAACGGTTGGAGCTTTGTGCAACTCCTTCCTGTTGGCCTTTATTTGCCCGTGATAATGTTTTGCATTAATCCGTCAACATTGGTTTTCCCGTCAATCAGGCCTTCAGGTCAATATTCACTTAAATTCTCTTTAAATATTTTTTTTACGGCCTCCAGGTATCCATAACCATTCAACATATCTGGTTCCAGATAGCTGCCTTCCACCCATTCGTTCCAGGCATTAATGATAACAAGCCTGGGCTGGCCAGGATGGTTATCGGCGTATTCTTTCGCCCGTTGCAGGTAAGCGGCAAAACTTTCTGGCGTATTGTGATAATGGACTACCGATTCTTTCCCAAGTTTCGGGTACCGGGGCGTGTTGTCCCATCCGACCGACACGTTGGGGAAGTAAGGTATGGTTAAAGCTGAATCCCACCTTGTTTGCAAAGACATGGCATTTTCTCCCCACCTGATATAGTCTTCGTTAATTCCTGAGCCTGTCCAGTTATAGGTTGTTACGCTATTAATGTCCAACGCTGAAATGATATCATTGACGCCCATCCCTTTTAAGTGCGTTGTTCTCCCGAAATAGGGATTGCCATCTTTACCCCATCCAATCAATTGGATATGTAGTCCAGGGAAGCCTGCTTTCTTAACTTCTTCCCTGAAATAATCCAATGCCTTCCTTGTTTCGCTTATTCCGTTGAAGCTATTTATCAGATCAGTAGTACTGAATATTGAAAAAACCGGTTTGCCGTTGATTTTAAAATAATTGGCTTTTTTAAAATATTGCCGGATAATTCTTTCCACAACGATTTTGTAGTTTTCCCAGTCAACTTCTCCACGCCAAATCAGCGAGTCAGTTTTGTAACGGTAATGGTTCCACATATTCCCCGGCACATCGTGGTTGGCCCACATGATGTAGAAATTTGCCTTCCCGTTGTTCGTTGCCCCGAGAAAACCTTCGTTAATGGCTTCTTCCAGAAATGGTTTGCCATCGTACCAGTACCAGTCAAATATAAATGTGTTTATACCGTGAGAGGTGGCTGCTTCAATCTTTTGTTCCCAAGCCTTTGGATCATCATCCATTTTGTAACCCCACAATGGAATACGTGGCTGGTAATGCCCCTCAAACCTGGGGTTCCCCTTTTTAATAATTTCCCATTCACCAATTCCTTCTCCCCACAGCTTCCCGCGGCTCATCTCTTCATCGTGGCACGAAGGCCATACATAAGCAGCCACGTCGTAACTTCCATTTGACTTTCCAACATTTTCTGCTGCTTCTTGCGCACGGGAAACAAAAGAGCTTATTAGTACTATACTTCCTATTCCCAACAATCTTAGATTGATTTTATTATCAGATGTTTTCATAATAAATTAGGTTATAAATTTTTTATTTGAATATCAATACTTATCATATTTGCCATCCATAACTTTCTTAACTGCTTCAAGATATCCATATCCCCATTTCATATCCGGCTCCAAATAACTGCCTTCCACCCATTCGTTCCAGGCATTGATAATAATGAGTTTAGGCTGATTTGGATGGCTGACGGCATATTCTTTAGCCTTTTGCAAATATGCACCAAAGCTCTGTGGGGTATTATGGTAATGAACAATCCTTTCTTTTCCATATTGTGGATAACGAGGGGTATTATCCCATCCAATTGAAACACAAGGGAAAAACGGGACATCCAATATGGTATCCCATCCTTTTCGCAATACAACGGCATGTTCCCCATATTTCAAATAGTCTTCGTCTCTGATGCCAGCCATGTTATACATCGACACGCTATTCACATCAAGTGCTTTTATAATTTCAGGCACTGGAATATCCATCCCATAAAAGCAAGGTTCCCCATTTTTTTCACCTCCAATCAACTGCAAATGTAAACCCGGGAAACCTGCTTTTTTAACCTCTTCCCGAAAATAATCGAGTGCTTTACGTGTTTCCTCAAGCTTTCCGTTAAAGCCTTCTACAAGATTACTAAGGCTGTAAATTGAAAAGACAGGCCTGCCATTGATTTTTAAATAGTTTGGCCGGTTAAAATACTGGTTGATAACCCGTTTAACTATGATTTTATAATTCTCCCAGTCTACGTCACCGTGCCAGATAAGCGAATCGGTTTTGTAACGGTAATGGTTCCACATATTCCCCGGAACATCGTGGTTGGCCCACATAATATAGAAATTTGCCTTCCCGTTGTTCGTTGCTCCAAGGAAACCTTCGTCAATTGCTTTTTCCAGAAATGGGTTGCCGTCGTACCAGTACCAATCGAATATAAATGTGTTTACACCGTGAGAGGTGGCCGCTTCAATCTTTTGTTCCCATGCCTTTGGATCATTATCCATTTTGTAACCCCACAACGGGATACGTGGCTGGTAATGCCCTTCGAAGCGGGGATTTCCTTTTTGTATCATCTCCCATTCTCCTATCCCTTCCTCCCATAGCTTTTCGTGACTCATCTCTTCATCATGGCACGAGGGCCAAACATAGGCGGCAACCGAGTATTCGACATCCTGGTTAGTCGTTTCAACATCCTTTTTATAAGTTGAACCACAGCGGCTAAAAAATATCGACAGGCACATTAAACCAACCAAGCTGGGAACTCTGTTTCTAAAAAAAAAAATGAGTAGTATTCATAAGTAATTATTTTAGTTAAACATTTGTTATTTAACATATCTTATTAATCAGTCAGGATGTTATAGATCTCCACGTTCTTAGACCGTTTAATTAGAATACTAATGATTGACCACACGGCCAGGTAAGTACATCCGCAAAAAGTGAAAATAAAATTGTAGCCAACCGCAATATTTCCGAGAACTTTATAATGGTCCAATAAAAACCCTACGAACATGGGGAACAGTATCCCCCCCACGGCCCCTGACATTCCGGCAATCCCGACAACTGAACTTACCACCTGTTTAGGAAACATATCGGATGCCAGAGTGAATACGTTGGTAGCCCATCCCTGGTGCACAGCAACGGCAAGGCTTAATATGGCAACGGCAATCCAGACACTGGTTACAAACTGGAGCATGATTACACAGAGTTCAATGATTGCAAATATCAGGAGAGTTTTCTGTCGTGCTTTAAGCGTTTCCATTCCCCGCCTGATAAACCATGAGGATAGGTATCCTCCCCCCACACAACCGACAGTCGTTGCTGCATAAATAATCATTAAGGGAACACTTGGTTTTGTCAGGTCAATTCGAAAATGTTGAGTAAAATAGGAAGGTAGCCAAAACAGGAAAAACCAGTAAATGGGGTCGATCATAAATTTACCAATGACGATCGCCCAAGTCTGCGGAAACGAAAACAGTCTTATCCATTTTTCATTGAACCCTTTTTCCTGTCCGTTATAATCCAATTTTTGTCCTTGGGTAATTAATTCCAGTTCTTCGTTACTTAACCGTTTTTGACGGGAGGGAATATCATATAAAAAGAGCCAAAACCCAAGCCATAAAAACCCCAAAGCCCCGGTAATCCAGAATACTTCCCTCCATCCGTATGTGCGTAAAATGTATGGACATAGGATAAGGGCCACAACCACCCCCACGCTTGTACCGGCATTGAAAATACCGGTAGCCAACGCTCGTTCCTTTTTGGGAAACCATTCTGAAACTGCTTTCATAGCTGCCGGAAAATTCCCGGCTTCACCTATCCCCAAACCTATCCGGGCAAATGAAAATCCCCAGACACTTTTTGCAACAGCATGCAGCATACCTGCAAGGCTCCAGACGATCACAGCAACAGAATAGCCGGTCTTTGTTCCTACCCAATCAATAAACCGGCCCAGCAACAACAGTCCAATGGCATAGGCTGCGGTGAAGGCCATTACAATATGTGCAAAATCGGTTTCAGTCCAGTTGAATTCAGATTCAAGCGTAGGTTTTAACAACCCAATAATTTGCCGGTCCATATAGTTTATGGTGGTGGCAAAAAAGAGCATGGAGACGATAATCCAGCGATAGTTCTTTATCTTCATGCTTTCTTTAATTTTTGAAAGTCCCTGATCAGTTGGACATAGCCCGAAAAATGTTTCCCCAAAGCATCCCAGTCTTTGGACTTTATGATGGCTTTATTGAATAACGGGCTTCCAATACCAAAGCCTTCTACACCAACATCTAAAAAACTTTGCATATTGCCGGTACTTATTCCCCCGGTTGGCATCATCTTTACCTGGTTTAATGGGGCTTTTACGTCTTTAATATAGCCTGCCCCAAAATTTCCGGCGGGATAAATTTTCACAATTGCCGCTCCCAGTATCCAGGCTTTATATATTTCGGAAGGGGTTAACGCTCCCGGGAATATAGGAATATCCCGGTTCACGCAACCGGTTATTACCTCTTCGTTTATAAGAGGCGTAACGATAAACCGGGCCCCGTAATCCAATGCGTTGTTCAAATCAGATAAGCTGCAAACCGTGCCTGCACCCACGTTCAGGACTCCTGAATATTCTTTGACAGCATACCGGATTAGTGTTTCAACTTCCGGGGTATTCATTGTTACCTCAATCGTTGTCAACCCGGCTTTCACATAAACCGGAAGGATTTGTTTAAAATCTTCCAAATCTATTCCTCTTACAATGCCCACAATGGGCATGTCTTCAAACCGTTCCCATGAAAAGGAGGTTTCTTTTGTTGTACTTTGCATGATTCTTTCTTTTTTTTAATTTTTACCGGTTTACCCGTCCGCTGCCATCACCCTTCATCAGGTTCTCCACCTCGGCTACTGTTGAAAGGTTAAAATCGCCATAAATAGTATGCTTTAAACAGGATGCAGCCGTGGCGAAATCCAGCGCTTTCTGGTCATCGCCGGGATAAGTAAGCAGCCCGTAGATCAGTCCTCCCATAAACGAATCACCGCCTCCCACCCGGTCAACAATGTGGGTAATATCATACGTTGGCGATTTAAACAGTTCTCTGCCATCATATAATACACCGGCCCAGGTATTGTGACTGGCACTGATTGATCCCCGCAAAGTGATAATTACCTTTTTTGCACGTGGAAATTTTGCCATTAGTTGTTCGCATACCGATTGAAACTTATTGCTATCTACCTGTCCTGAAGTTTTGGTCACATCAAAACCTTCGGGTTTGATCCCAAATACAGTTTCGGCATCTTCCTCGTTACCCAGGATAATATCACATTTGCCCACCAAGTCCGGCATAATTTCCGAGGCTGTTTTCCCGTACTTCCACAGGTTTTTACGGTAATTCAAATCGACAGAAACAGTAACCCCAAAATTATTGGCAACTTCAATGGCTTCCATACAAGCGTCGGCAGCACCCTGCGACAGGGCCGGGGTGATGCCTGTCCAGTGAAACCAATCCGCGTCTTTCAGTATCTCTCCCCAGTTGATCATACCGAGTTTAATTTCAGCAATCGAAGAATGGGCACGGTCATAAATCACTTTACTGGGACGTGCCACGGCCCCTGTTTCCAGGTAGTAAAGACCCAAACGCTCTCCGCCATAAATCACATGGTTGGTTTTCACTCCATGCTTGTGCAGGCTTTTCAGGCATGCCTCTGCAATATCATTTTTTGGCAGGCGGCTTACGAACTCCGCATTCATTCCAAAATTGGCCAGTGATACGGCTACATTGGCTTCGCCTCCGCAATACGTTGCCACAAACTCATTGGCCTGGCTGAAACGCAGGTAACCGGGCGCTGCCAGACGCAGCATGATCTCCCCAAAACTTACTATTTTTTTGTTCATCTTAATTTTCGTCCTTTTAATCAATGAAATTACTGTCTGTCATTAAACAGATGTTTCCTTAATCAATGCGCACTTTGACCACGATTTTCCGCACTTTAATATTGTTTGCCACCTTGACCCCCGGACGGTGAGCATCCCCCGGTAAAAAAACAAAAAACTTTTCAGGCAAAGCAAGCCGGTAATTGTTCTGCTCGGTCGTCAAGAATACAACATCTTTTGTATTGTCGTAAGAAATTGTTTCTGTAGTATTTTCAAGCACTGTGACTCCAATTTGTTCTTCCCCAGAAATCAGGTACTGGATGTCGGCATATTTGCGGTGCGCCTCAAAACGGGAGTCTTCTTCGTCTTTGGTCAGGTATTCATCAACACTGATATAAAGATTACTCCCGTCCAGTTCGTGTTTGCCTAGTTCAAGCTTCGATAGATCATTGGTTGCCAAGAAAGTAAACGCCTGGTTCCATCTGGTTTTGTTTCGAAAATACTGGAGGGCAAATTCCTCCTTATTAATTGACTCGTCTGGAGCAATATCCCAGCCGGATTTCCAGTCACCGGATTCAAACCATTTTGTAGTTTCTTTTTCACTCCAGTTTTGAGGATTTTTTGAGGTTGGGTTGGAGCAGGAAAAAACCGATGTAAGAATAAATAGGTATGACATTACATAAATTACCATAATACAATATTAAGTATTTAGTCCTTCATGGATTACCAAGTCTCAGAAAGAGGAGAATTCGATATAGGGTGCCTGTGTGATTAATTTACCCTCCGCGTTTTCGAACCAGCATCGCATCTCGTACCTGCCTGCCGATAGGTCGAGTTCGAATTCAGAGAACTGATCGTCGGTATCTACTTTTCGTATGACATCATAGTCACCAATCTGTAGCCGAGTTGCCTGAATAGGCAATGCCTTACCGATTGGAGGTAGATTGCGCAAGGATGCGGCGACTTTCTCGGGAATAGCATTCAAAAGGAGATGCCAGTCTTTGGGCCAAGCTCGGTAGCCGCCCGTGAGGTAGTAACCTTCAAGAGGCGAAGAAAGCTTAAGCTTCGCCTCGAACGGCCAGCGGGCTACCCGCACATGATAGTGACCAGCCTCTTGGACGAGAAGATGCCATACTCCATTTGCTTGGAGCGGCGGATCAAGGACGTCCATTGTGGGCGCCCCACCGCCACCAGCCATGTCGTCATTGTACAGGATGACGGGATTCTCTTTCGACGGCGCCAACACGAAAGGCTCATACGTTTTTAAGTCGGGCGAGAATTTTTTCCACCACGCGATGTAGTGATCACGCATCTCTTTTACTATGTCCGGATGCTGGGCAATTAGATTATCGGTCTGGCCGGGATCGCGGCCGACGTGATACAGTTCTCTATCGCGAACGAGTCGCCACGGTCCCCATAGCACAGCGGCATCCCCGAACTCTAGTTCCTTTCCTGATTGGTATTGGACAACCAGCTTGCGGTCTGGTATTTGGACTTCGCCTCGCAACGTCGGTTCCAAATTGATACCGTCAAGATTCTTAGGTAAGTATGATTCAAGGCCGACAAGATGCGCCAACGTGGGGAGTAAGTCCTGCACTTCTGTGAGTCCGTCGAGATTGCGCCCACCTTGCAGTCCAGCACCAGGCCAGCGAACAAAACATGGAACACGGTGCCCACCTTCGTAAAGGCTGGCCTTTTTCCCTCGCATCCCGGCATTGAAAACATGGTCGCCACTTGCGGTTCCATTGTCGGAAAGAAATACTACGATTGTGTTACGATAGAGGTCTTGATCGCGCAGGAACTGCTCGAGGCGTCCGATGTTGTCGTCAATGTTCTCAATCATGGCGAGAAAACCGGAAGTTTGAAAGTCTTTGATGGGCGTTTTAGCAAAGCGGCTAAGGTAGTCCTTACCGATCCACATTGGTCTATGTGCCGTGTTAGTGGCGAGATAGCAGAAGAATGGTTCTCCTGTGGCTTGCCGTTCCTTCATCCATTCCATTGCGTGATCGAACCAGAAGTCAGTTGCGTAGCCCTCGAAGGGCTGACGCTTGCCGTTGTGGACGAAGGTGCCGTCAGTATAGTCATTAAGAAGCTCAGCAACCCCAGAAAAACCCCAACCATAGAAAGTCATCACTTCGTCAAATCCTCGGTCCTGGGGGCGATAAGGCCAGGCATTTCCGAGATGCCATTTCCCGAATAGGCCTGTCGTGTAACTGCCAGCTTTAAAGACATCAGCCATGGTGGGAAGATCTCTTTTCAGCTTTTCTCGTCCTTGTGAAACGGCTGTAGCCCGGTTGTGAACTGCATCAAGTCCGGAGAGAAGCTGTCCACGTGAAGGGGTACACACAGGGGAAACGTGAAAGTTAGTGAAACGGATGCTGTTTTTGTAGAGCTTGTCGAGATGTGGCGTATGGAGAACCGGATTTCCGAGACAGGCGAGGTCGCCATAACCCTGATCGTCAGTGACAATAATGATCACGTTCGGATTGCGAGGCTTCTCCGCTTCCGCAGGGACTCGGATATCAGTCTGTCTCACTACGTGGAGTGGAGTTGCAAGAGTTTCCAGTTTGCCGAACATGATGCGATCGCTACTGCCTTTGTGGTCACTTTGGGTAACGGTGAGCCAGATGGAGCCTTCATATTCATGAAAAGTCGGATATTGAAAAGAATACGGCGTCTCAAAGCGATATTTACGCTCCCATGTCATTCCATCCTTTGAAATGTCAATGTTAAATACACTGCGTTTACAATTCTCAACGGTTGTATTCTCTTGCCAACCTAAATAGTATACACCACCAAACTTATCGAAGGTCGGCTTCGAGTTGAGGCCGTTTGTCACGAAAGGCATCTCCTTGCCCTCACTCCACGTTTTGCCGTCCTTGCTTGTAGTGAAGTGATAGTTGCCCCCATCATTACGACAAATCGCCATCCACGTGCCATCGGGCAGACGGTTAACGGCCGATTCGCTCAATTGTTGAGATTGGGGCTCATTGTAATGACCGATGACCTCGAACGTTGTGAAATCGTCATGTAGCAGAGCCAAGGCGTTCTGCTTAGCAATGAAGTTATTCAACACAACGTAAGTCTTATCACCGAAGCGTTTAAAAGAGTCGAAGATATATAGTCCTGCGCCTTTCACCGGCTTCCCGAAACCTTGCTTCACCGCATCTGCGTGAAAGTAGGACGGTTGCATGTCGAAGACGCCAGTGGAAGTCTTAAGCTTTGCTTTATGGATGCTTTCTTCAAAAGTTTGTGAATACAGATTGAAGTCACGGTACCATATCTGCTCTTCATATCCCTCTCCTTGGCTAGCAAAATAGCAGCGAAGAGTTTGTTCATCCTTCTGGATAATGCGTGGCACAAAACACATTCCTTTCGGTAGCGTCACATTTTCGAACGCCTGTTCAGACCTTGCAATTGGGATGATCGAATCCACTGCAAGCGTGTTCAGATTCACCACAGAAAGAACACAATATTGATGTTCCGCAGCATTGTGTCCTGGCTCCAAGTCGTTGTCATGTTCGACGACATAAGCCCGCTCACCCACGCAGACGAATTCCGCATCATGGGCACCCCTAGCATTTGGAGCCGTGACCCTAATAAGCCGTTGCATAACTTTGTTGCCAGCCAGTACCGGGTCCCAACCGGCTGCTAAAAGCTTTTGTTTATTACTATTATACTTAAATGGTAAAACAGACTCCGCTATGTCACAATTCTTAAATTTCTGAATTTCTGTAGTTTGTGTATTTGAAATTTTACAAAAAAATAAAAACATCAAAAGAGTAATTATCTTTATAAAGTATTTAGATTTTAATGTATTCATAATTTTTGCATGAAAGTTTAAAATAATATAAGGCTCTATAAAACCACTGTTATAGTCTATACCGATTTACCCAAGAGATTTTTTGTTTGCAATGAAAGGATTTGAGAATAAATCTCTCTTGACATTCAAAATCAAAATTTTATAATGAATTCTATAGATTGCCTTTAGAACTTATTAATACCCTGAATTTTGTTCCAAAATTGGATTTATATCTCTCTCTTTTTGTGGAATAGGCATCAACAGTTCATAATCTTCTACTGTAAATTTCAAACCGTGATCAGAAAAATATTTGTTCATCACGGTTTTTGCACGTCCTGTACGAACCAAATCGAACCAACGTGCCCCCTCGCATAAAAATTCCAATTGACGTTCTTTTTCAATGGATAGGGTAAAATCTGCCTTTGACAATCCAGCTTTTGCGGCCAAGCCAGCCCGAGCCCTGATCATGTTCATATAGGTGAGAGCTTCAGTCGTTTTATTGGTTTCATTAAGTGCTTCAGCATACATTAGCAAAACATCAGCATATCTTATGGATGTGAAATTAATACTTCCATCACCTTGAATCCCTGTAGTAAAATCGACAAACTTCAACCCGTAAAGATTCTTACCATACGAACCGTTTTTAAGCTTTATTGAATCGGCAATAGAAGCACCTCTTCTCAAATCATCAGGCTCGTAAGTGTCTGCTAATGCATGCGTTGGAATGATAATGCCTGACCCTGCCATATTACCCGGGAAGATAGCCATGTCAAAGATAAAAGGCGTAAAAAGGCTCGAAAAAGAATTTCCTTCGCCAACGTTTCCACCAATGTATTTAATTTCGAAAATTGATTCCGCAAGGTCATCATTACCATTCGTAAATAAGGTTTTATAGTTTGGAGTCAACGAATATTTATTCATGTCGATCACTTCTTTCAACGAAATAGCCGCTAGAGCATATTCCTTTTGGGTCAGGTAAACTTTTCCTAACAATGCTTTTGATGCACCAACCGATGCCCTTGATTTTTCCAGCCCGGCTACGCCACTCAATAAATTTGCAGCTTCTTTCAGGTCAGCAATAATCAAGTTATAAATCTCAGAAACGGGTTTTCTGCTCATATCAAAAGCAGCAATTTCATTCGGACTCCTGAAAGCAACCTTAATAAGTGGCAAATCGCCGAATAATCTGACGAGGTAGAAATAGCAATATGCACGCAGGAACAATGATTCCCCTTTATATTGAGATTTTAACGTTATATCAATGTCTGCATTCTCAATCCTGGTGAGGATATTATTACATCTGGATATAGTTGTAAAGCAAGAATTCCATGTTGAATATACATATTCATTTGTTGGAGTCAGGTTCATTTGATCACATTCCATTTGAGATATTGTTCCTCCCGACCAGGTTATCTCGGCATTGTCGGTTGTCAGCTCTGCAAGATATAGTAACGAAGTATTATGCAGCCCTTGAAGAGTGGAATATGTTCCGACTAGGGCCGTTTCATAATCACTGGCATTTTCATAAAATGTATTTTCATTGATCTGGTATTCCGGCTGCAAGGTCAGGAAATCTACGCACGAGTTTAAGCTAAAGAGCAACGTTAAGACGATTAAAATATATTTTTTCATGATGTTTATATTTTAAATATTAAAAAGTAAGTTTTATCCCAAAAGTATATGTGCGGGGAAGAGGATAGGAAAGATAATCGATACCTGAGTTTACAATATTATCACCGGCAGTACTTGATTCAGGATCGTAACCCGGATAATCAGTAAATGTAAACAGGTTGGTAACATTGGCATACACTAAAATACTTCCAACCGATGTTCTGGAAACAAGACTTTGAGGAAGTCGGTATGAAACATTCACATTTTTAATGCGTGTAAACGAAGAATCAAACAAATAATGAGAGGTTTGAGCAAAGTGCAAAGCATAACCATTTCGGATAGCCCTTGGCATAAAACCATCGCCCGGATTACTTTCCGATCTCCAGCGATGAAGCGACAAATCTGCCAATTGGTTTTGAACGCCGGCACCATTCATGATAATTTCCCCTTCCTGAAAATAGGTATCAGCTCCATGAGAACCATTTAAGGAAATCCCTAAAGTAAAGTTGCCGTAAGTAAATTTATTATCGAACCCCCAGATGTAATCGGGCCACGGGTCGCCAACAATTGTTTTATCATTTCCATCGATTTTCCCATCCTTGTTGACATCTTCAAATTTTAAGTCCCCTGCCTGTGTTTTCGGATGCTGCAATGCCGCCCCTGCTAATTCAGCAGAATTCATAAATACACCAATTGCATGTAGCAAATAAAAACTGGCAATTGGTTTTCCTACTTCAGTAATTTGTAAGGCGGAATTTGTAATCCGTCCGCCTTCAGTAGCCAGTTTTAATACCTTGTTGTGGTTCGAACTAAAAGTGAAATTACTGGTCCATTCAAATTTATTACTTTTCACATTCACCGTTTGTATCCCCAATTCAATGCCTTTGTTTTCTATGTCACCAATATTCTGCATTGAACTGCTAAAGCCCGAAGCGGATGGTAATGCAACTGCCAGCAATAAATCAGTTTTGTGGTCTTTGTAAATATCGGCAGTAAGTGAAATCCGGTCTTCAAAAAATCCTAAATCCATCCCAATATTGGTTTGTTTCGATTTTTCCCAGGTAAGGTCATCATTTGATAACGAGCTTGGTACAAGTCCGGGGTTCTGCTTGTTGTTTTCAACGTAATTTGAAGAAGATAATAGTCCGATGTGGGTATAATTTCCAATCTGGTTATTTCCTGAAATACCATAACTGACCCGTAGTTTAAGGTTATTGATAAATTTCAGCGGTTTCATAAAAGGTTCTTCCGAAATGTTGTATCCCACAGAAAACGAAGGGAAGTTTCCCCATTTGTTGTTCTTTCCAAACCTTGAGCTGCCATCTCTTCGGATAGTAGCTGTAAAAAGATATTTACCATCATACTGGTAATTGACCCTTGAAATAAGCGATAACATCGACCATTCGGAAACGAGGTGAGCGCCTGAGTTCACGATGCCCGCAGAAATATACGTCACGTAATCAGACGGGTAGTTACTTGCTCCTACTGAAAGTCGGTCGTAACTATCCTTTTGAGAAGAAATTCCAATGAGCGCATCAAAATTATGTTTTTCTTTAAAAATGTGTTTGTAGGTAAGCGTATTTTCGTTTAGCCAATTAATTGATTCAACTTTTGTTGCACCGCCAGTCGCAGGATAATTAAGCGTAGTACTATAGGGAACCGCTGATGATCTCCATAACTTTATAGCATTTGTTCCGTATTTCACCCCAACTGTACTTTTAAAAGTCAGGCCTTCCGATATTTTATATTCTATAAAATTATTAAATAAAATGTCAGCGACCTTCCGGTTATCAGAATAACCATCCAGTACAGCCAACGGGTTTGCCAACCACCCTAAACCATCAGTTACATCTGCCTGACTGAAATAAGGTTCGCCATTACCATCATAAACAGGAATAGTTGGTGAAGCAGCCAAAGCCATCGAAAGTATTCCTCCATAAGCATAATGTCCTTCCGTATTTGGAAACCTGCCGTACCCATAAGAACCTGAAATAGTAGAACCAATTTTAACTTTGTCGGACATCATCGCATCAATATTCGAGCGCAAATTAAACCTCTGGTAATCTGAAGTCAGCACAATACCTTTCTGGTTAAAATATCCACCTGAAATGAAATATTTGACTTTGTCGTTACCTCCGTTTGCCGAAATCTGATAATCCTGAACTGGTGCAATCCGGAAAATTACATCCTGCCAATCAGTATTGGTTGTTATTGATGAAGGGTTTCTAAATTCAGGGCGTACCTGTTGGCTTCCAGGCCTCATGCTATTTGGATCGCTTGCTGATCCTCCTGTTGAGAAGATCCATGCATTGTCGCGCCCTTCGGCCACAAATTCAGCATATTCCTGAGAATTTAGCATGTCAAGTTTGTGTGCCACCTCCTGTATACCGTATGAAACATCAACGTTAATTTGAGATTTTCCGAAGCTTCCCCGCTTTGTAGTAATAATAATTACCCCATTGGCACCGCGCGACCCGTAAATAGCAGTCGCAGAGGCATCCTTTAAAATCTCAATCGATTCAATGTCAGAAGGGTTAATGGACGATAAAGGATTTACCCGATTCTGAGCGTTTCCCATCATACCCGATGACGAATAGGTTGAAGAACCAAAACTAGACATATCAGTACCTCCACCCCCAGAACCTATCGGATAGCCATCAACTACATACAAAGGCTGGTTTCCTCCAGTGATTGAACTAATACCACGTACCAAAACATTTACGTTTCCACCTGGTGCACCTGACGTTTGCGTAATTTGTACCCCGGCAACTTTTCCTTGTAACACTTGGTCAAAACTTGAGGTTGAAGGAGTTATTATATCATCACCTTTTACTTGTGAAATTGCTCCAGTTAAATCCTTCTTCCGTTGGGTTCCATACCCAACTGCCACCACCTCTTCAATTCCAATATTTTCTTCAGCAAGGGTGACGTTAATCGTAGTCTTGTTCCCAATTACAACTTCCTGGGTTTTCATACCAACAAAAGAAAATTGCAAAACGCTATTTTCTGGAATTTTTGCAAGTGTATATTTACCATCCACATTGGTAATAACACCTGTTGTTGTGCCTTTTAGTACAACGGAAACTCCGGGTAGAGGCGCACCAGAGGAGTCGGTGACTCTACCGGAGACGGTTTTTATAGGTTGATTAGCAGGCAGCAAGTTTCCCGTCGCATTTTCTTTACTGGTAATGATAATGTATTCATTCTTAATTGAAACCGACAGTTTCCCTGTGTCCAAAACTTTTTCTAGAATTTGATCGATGGATTCGTTCTTAAATTCACATGAAATCTTTCGTGCATCATCTAAATCTGATTTGTTGTATGCAAATCGGTATCCACTGTTCTGTTCCAAATACAAAAACAGGTCGTTTAAAGTGCTGTTTTCCATCTTGAATGAAAAACGAGTGCCTTGAGAATACGTTTCAGCCGATATCGCCACAAATGATATCAGCAAAAATAGCCCGGTTAGTCTCATAATTTTCCAAATTTTTCCTCCAAGGGCATTACTTGTTCGTCTCCCTTTTTGGAGTAAATCATCTTTTTTCATAAATTTGAATGTTTTAAAAAATAATTTTTATTACAAAATCTAGGAAACGGCCAATCGCGAGTTGGTCGTTTCTGTTTTAAAAATGGTTTAACGTAGCTACATAGGCATTATTTTTTAGGAGTAAGTATGATGTTTCTGGCATCAACCTTATAGTTAATGCCAATAGTCTCGTCAATAATTTCAAACAGGCGCTCCAACGATTCTCCTTTTTTCAGTCTCAGAGTTAGATAATCATTCTTAAATCGTGCTGGTTCATATGTGATTTTCACATTAAACCAACGCTCCGTATTTTTAATGACTTCATCAAATGGAGTATTTTCAAATATCAGTTGCTTATCTGTCCATGCTTTTACAGTCTCGTTATCAGACATCCTCATTTGTGCGGAATCAGTAGTTTTGTTATAAGCCAATGTTTGTCCTGGGCTTAATACTCGTTGTTCTGAACCTACTTTTGCAGTATTAATTTTCACACCTACTTTTCCTTCAACTAAGGACGTCTGGACTATTGCATCATCCTCGTACCCTCTTACATTAAAAGCGGTTCCTAATGCCCTCACATCCATATTTCGGATATGGACAATAAAAGGGATTGCAGCATTTTTCTTAACCTTGAAATAAGCTTCCCCGCAGACAGTCAGTTCTCTCTCCTTTTTACCATAAGACGTGCTGTAAGTAATCCGTGTATCAACATTTAACCAAGCAGAGCTGCCATCGGGCAGAATGACATTTGTTTGCTCGCCTCTGCTTGTAGCCAGGGTAAAATATTCTTCTGGCAATAAAAAGTGCTGATAGCTTACCCATATTGTATAAATGAATAGTGGCAAAAGCAATATTGCAGCATATTTCCTGACAATGGGAATGATTCGGCTGAAGAAAGACTCTGGTTCTGTTCTCTTTTCGATCTCGGCCCAAACAGATTCAATTTTCAGTTTAATATCAGAAGGACTACTCTCAGGAATTTTATGCAAATAAGAGTTAAGCTCATGCAAATTACTGGGATTACGAAGAAACTCTCCTATATCCGCCAGTTCATTTTTATCAAGAGGACACTTTTGGTAAAGCAAACCTACTACCTTCCGAAAATCTGATTCTTTATCCATAAGTCTGGTTGCTTAATATCAGTTTATCACTAATACGGATTTCAAAATAATTTCCGTAATCGGAGTTTATTTTTTTTGAAAAAAATTATACGAATACAACGAATAAAGAAAGGTGAAAATAGCTTTTAAGCTACTAACTATTTTATTAACAAGTATTTATATACTAAGAAAAAGAATCAATTGTGTCAAATAGTTTTTTATGGCCTTTGATATCGCACTGTTAGCAGACCTCATTTGCATATCTACTGTGTTCTCAGAAATACCAAGCAGTTCTGCTATTTCACGGTAGCTTTTTCCTTCGAGTTTTGAAAGCACATATATCTTCCTACGTTTTTCCGGTAGTTGGTTGATTTTTTCCATCAAGAAACGTTCAAAATCCCAATACTCCACTTCGTTTTCTGTAGAACCAGATTTTGCCGAATAGTTTAAAAACAACGAGTCAAGATATTTTCTTTTTGAATAAATTTTTCGAAGATGATCGTAAATCTGGTTCTTCGCAATCGTAAACAAATAGGGTTTTAATGGTTTATCCTTATCAAGGTTGTCCCTGCTGAGCCACAAATTAATAAATATTTCCTGGACTATACTTTCAGCATCTTCTGCGGCAGGCAATGCTTTGCAAACAAACAAATACAGATAGTTCTTGTATTGCTCAAAGGCTAATTCAAAAGCTTTTTCGTCTCCTCTTTTGATGCGAGCGACCAAATCCTTTTCAAATATATCATGAATAGCTTGCATGTTTGCAAATATAGTTTAACTCAAATCGTTTATAGTTGAATTATCCTTTTATTTGTTTAGCTCATATAGTTTGTATCTGCTATATGCACACCTGTTGAGATAATGACATTTTTAGCTTCTCCATATCCTTACTAATTTTTGAATCCACAATCTTTGCATAAATCTGTGTTGTTTTCAGCGAGGTATGGCCAAGCATTTTCGACACCGTTTCTATCGGCACTCCATTAGACAAGGTTATAGAAGTGGCAAAAGTATGCCTGGCAACATGCATCGAAAGGTTTTTACTTATCTCGCAGACATCAGCCAGTTCTTTCAAATAGCTATTCATTTTCTGATTGGAAAGAACCGGAAGTACCTTATTTGATGAACAGACTACTGGATGATCTTGATATTTCAGCATTATTTGTTGTGCTACCGGAAGAATTGGAATCCGGCATCTTGATTCAGTTTTCGTTCGGTCAAGAATGATCCAATCATTGCCGTCATTCCCTTTCTGAATATTTCGTGAATTCAATTTTGAAATGTCCACATATGATAATCCCGTGTAACAGGCAAAGACAAAAATGTCACGGACCAACTGCATTCTGGGAATTGCCAATTCTTTAGTATGAATTTTCTGTACTTCCTGAAGTGTCAGAAAATCACGATGGCCGTCGCTTCTTGAAAACTTAAATGAACCATAAGGGTTCCGAATTAAATAATTCATGGCAACTGCCTGATTCAATACCTTCTTGATGATCTTGTGGTAGCAGAAGGCTGTATTTGAAGCCACATGATAGGTACTCTTCAGGTAAACATCAAAAGATTTGATCAGCTTAAAATCGAAACCAGCAACAGGAATATCTCTTCGCTTCTCCTTTCTTATTAGAAATTCTTCAAACCGGGTACGAACAGTCCGGTATTGTTTTAATGTTAAAGGCGAATAGTCATTCCCCAATGTTGCTTTAACATCTTCAATTATAGAATCGAAAACTTCCAAGAATCCTTGGCCGTTGCTAATCCCGAGAAACTTGTCCCTGATTGAAAGAATATCGAATGGTTCCCCAATCGAATCCAGTTGGTTGTAAATGTCCAGAATCTTACTTCGGATTTTGGTTAGCCGATTGTTGATGACTTTTATCTCTTCCGATTTGCCGTCAGCAAGCTGAGCGGACTCAATCCAGGAAGATTTATCAAGAAAAAAACCGGTAGAAGTTTCGAAGCGCTGGCCGCTCATGGTACACCTTAAATACAGCGGGAATTTCCCGTCAGACCTTGATTTTGACTTTTTTAACTGAAAACAAATTGTAATTCTCATAATTCCTATTTTACAATATTAACAAAATAGGTCTCGCTTTCACCGCTAAACATACCTAAAATGCAGGGATTTTCAGCGTATTAAAACGAACCAAATGAAATCAATTTGTATTGAATTACAGTAAGTTACAGCAATATCGAGACCTATCGGCCATTTTTTGAGTATGGGTCTCGATTTAGTCCCTTTTTTGTTGATTTTTAGTGCATTTTTTGACTACTTTACAAAAATAAAAAAGCACCTAAATCATTGAATTTAAGTGCTTTTAGTTCAATTTAACTTCTTTTTCAGTAGTCCCACCGGGACTCGAACCCAGATCGTCAGAACCGGAATCTGATATTCTATCCATTGAACTATGGGACCTACTCCAATTTTGAGGCACAAAAATAATAAAACTTCGGTTGTGTGGTTGCGTTTTACTTAAAAACATGATGGTTGTTTCAAAAAAATATTAACATCATGCAAGCCTGCTTTCATAAGGTGTTGAAACAGATGATCGATTGTTGATAATTATCTTCTGAACAATGGAAAGACGGTCTCAAAAAATACATATTTTTGAGTTGTCAATAATTGGCTATGGTAACAAAAGATATTCTGATAAAAGCAGGAAACTATTTTGATTCATATTGTCAGGTGCACAAATCGGATGATTTGAATGTTCAGAAGAGTATCGATCTGAAAAGGGGACATACTCTGAGGGTAGTTGAAAATAGTCTGAAACTGGCCGGGATTTTGTCGTTAACCGATGAGCAAAAAGCGGTCGCCGAATTGATAGCCCTATACCACGATGCAGGACGTTTCCTTCAGCTTGTTAAATACGGTACCTTATACGATGAAGAGTCGGAAGATCATGCTTCGCTTTCAGTTTCAATACTTACCGAAGCTCCGTTTTTTTCCGAAATAGGTGAATCCTCGCAGCAAATTATTAAAATGGCAGTCCTGAATCACTCGAAGATACAATTGCCTGTCATTGAGGACGGACAGGCACAGTTATTTTGCCAGTTGATCCGTGATGCCGACAAATTAGATTTGTGGGCGATGGTTACCAATCAGTTTCGCGACCGGAACAGTAACGACATGAAGGCCTTCATGTACAACCTGCCCGACCTGAACCCGGTTTCAGAGAAGGTTGTAAAAGCCATTCAAACGGAGAAACCGGTCAGAAAAGAAGACCTGAGAACCATGAACGATTTTCGGCTGATGGTAATGTCGTGGGTATTTGACCTTAATTTTAAAGTGTCGTTCAATATTTTGAACCAGCACAGGTATATCCAAAAAATATACGATACGCTGCCCAAACAGGATGGGATTATCAATGCTTACCGGGTTATCAAACTTTTCATTGAAAATAAATTTGTTGAATGATTGCCCAGCAAGTTTAAAATCAGAAAATAAATGGGAAACCACCTGGTATGTATGTGCAATTTTGTGACGGAAGAAGAGATTATTTCCGTACTGAAAAAAGGGGCTACATCAACCGAAGAAATACAGGAATACACAAGGGCGGGTACCTCGTGTGGCAAGTGCCTGCCGGTTATCGACCATATTGTGGAAAATTTCCTGTCACGGCAACCTGATGATCCGCAAGCGAAAATCGATTTCGGATAAGTATTTGATTTTTACTATTCCTTATTGTTTGATCGGAAATGCAGACGTTCTGCATGTGGTTCAAATTGGTGCGCGAAGACTGTTGCTCCTGTTCTTTCTGAAAACCCGGGCAGGTATTTTGAATCCGGATATAAATTGACGAAAAATGATTTTTTATTTGGGATATTCGATACGCAGGTGATATATGTTTTTAAGTTTCTCGAATACAGTTTCTTTGAAAACAGTGATTTCCCTGAAAGTCAGTTCTGCATTTTGCAACTGTCCTTCCTGTATTTTTTTGTTGACCATATTTTCAATCAGTTCGTGCAGGTTTTCATAGGTTTTGTCTTTTAGGGAACGGGCTGCGGCTTCAATGCCATCAGTGAGCATGACCACGGCACATTCTTTACTGGTAGGTATCGGCCCCGGATAACTGAATTCTTCTGTATTTACTTCCTGTCCCGGGTTTTCGTTTTGCCAGGTTTTATAAAAATAGGTAGCCTGGGTGGTCCCGTGATGGGTCAGGATAAAATCGATCAGTACCTGAGGAAGTCCATGTTTTCGGGCCAGTCGTACCCCATTGGTCACATGGTCGATGACCACTTCAGCGCTTCGCTTGGGATCGATGCGGTCGTGCGGGTTCATTCCGGCTTCCTGGTTTTCGATAAAAAAAGCGGGCCGTTTTATTTTTCCGATGTCGTGATACAGCGCTCCGGCCCTGACAAGGAACGGGTTGCCTCCAATGCGGTGGATCACTTCTTCTGCCAGGTTGGCTATCTGCATCGAATGTTGAAAAGTGCCCGGTGCTTCTTCTGCCAATTTTCTCAGCAATGGCTGCTGATTGGTATTTGAAAGTTCCATCAGGGTGAGATCGGAAACAAAACCAAATGCTTTTTCAAAAACCCAGGTAAGCGGATAGGTGAGAAAAATGAGCAGGGCGTTGTATCCGAACCATTGCAGTTCGGCCCATTTTACGGAAGCGAGGTTTCCCTCCTGCATCAGTGAAATGGCGATATACATAATTGAATAGGTAACTGCGACCCAGAAAGCTGTAATGACAAGATGTGCCCGGTTTTGCAACTTGTTGAGACTGAACACGGCCACAACACCGGCAATGATTTGCAGGATAATATATTCGTAATTATTGGGTGCAAAAAAGCCAATCAGCAAGGTTGTGACTATTAATGCAAAAGTGGCTGTTCGCGAATCGAAAAAAATACGTACTAAGATGGGCAGGACGGCAAGCGGTACCATGTAAATATTTCCCAACTGCATTTTTACAACTAAGCCCGAAAGAAATACCATCAGTACAATCATCAGGAAGATGAAACTGAACTGACGTTTGTGATAAAATATTTCGGTACGGTAATATAAAAGATACAGAAAGAGGATCAACAGGCACCCGATGATCAGGATGATTTTCCCACCTATGACCAAGTAATAATCAAGGTCTTCACCGCGTTTTGTTTCGTATGCTTTTTTCAGCGATTCGAGAATGATCAGTTCCTCTTGCCCTACCAAATCGCCTTCAAAAATAATCCGTTCCCCGGCTTGTACTGCACCTAAGGTCAACGATACCGAACCGAGCAGCTCTCCTTTTTGCCTGTTGTTTAGTTCTGTATCGTAAACCAGGTTTTCCTGCAGGTAATCGTTGATGTTTATTGTGGCGATGAAATCATTGTACAGCGGACCGGTCCATTCTTGTATGCTGTCGTTAAATACCTGATAGGCAGACTTTAATGAGTGTATTTTTTCAATCGGTTCCCGGGTAGCCTGGTTTCCCCGTACAACCATCAGGACCGTTTTCCCGGAAAGTTCATTATAAATTCCGGGTGATTTTGGTAGGATCCCATCGTTGTATAGCTGCTCCAAAAGCTCCGGTATCCGGTTCAGATTTTTGGGTATGCGCTTGTTTTTTGACAGGTTGAAAAATGCCGCGAATGCTTTTTCAAATTCTCTTAACTGAGTAGCCTTACTAAGTGTATCCAGCTTAAAATAGGGAATATACTTTTTCAGAACGGAATCTTTTTCGGCTGCAATGGCTGCGTCCGACTTCAGTACCGCAAAATTGAACGGGGCAATCAGCGTTGAATGGCGCCATGGGGAACCTTTCTGAAATTCGTATTTAAAGCGGGTTTCGCCGGGAAATATCAGGAATAAAAGAAAAATGGTGACAAGAAATACAATGCCAAGAAAAAAATAATGGTAATATTGGCTCAACCGGGTTAATAACTTTTTCATAAATACTTTTTATTGAATATTTACCGACGATCAGGAATAATGTTTAAGTTTTATCTTTGATACTCAAAAATAAAGAAATTATCCATGCAGTACGGTATTTCCGGTTTAAGTATTATTCCTGTTAGAAAAGAACCTTCCGAAAAAAGTGAAATGGTAACCCAGATATTGTTCGGGGAACATTTTGAAGTATTTGAACAGATGCTTGGCTGGTGCCGGGTAAAACTGGCATACGACGAATACGAGGGGTGGGTTGACCTGAAAATGATTACACCTTTGCCTGACCGCATATATCAGAAGATTGAACGGATGCCGGTTGCAGTAAGCACGGATATTTTTAATCTGATCCCGGTGGACACGGAACAAAATGTAATGATTGTTGCCGGAAGCAGTCTGCCTTGCTGGAGGCCTTATAAAAAGGAATTTTCGTTAGTGAAGGAACCTTATAAAATGGATGGCAGTTATACCTATCATTTGCCCAAATATCCGCGGAAGCTCATTGTCGATCAGGCGTTAAAATATTTTAATGCGCCTTATTTATGGGGAGGACGTTCACCATTTGGGGTCGATTGTTCAGGTTTTGTACAGGTAATTTATAAAATGGTTGGAGTGAAACTGCCCCGCGATGCCAGCCAGCAGGTTTATTTTGGTAAGGCTCTCAGTTTTGTGGAAGAAACGTTGCCCGGTGATCTTGCATTTTTCGATGACGACGAAGGAAATATTGTACACGTTGGGATTATCTGGGCAAGAAATAAAATTATTCACGCTTCAGGAAAGGTACGGATCGACAATGTGGACCAGTTTGGTATTTTCAATGTCGATACCCGTCAGTATTCTCATAAAATGCGGGTGATGAAGAGGGTACTTGAATAACTGGCAGCCTGTTATACCGCAATTACAGCCTGCCGTTTCCTGCCATCCATCAGAATTTTCAGGTCATTTTTGAATTCAACATGTTTCAGGAAGGGAGTTTCTTCCACTACAGCCTGTCGGTCTAATAGTTCCATGTTTACCTTTGCATCGCGCGAACGATAAGGAATTGAAAAATAACCTACATTCATTGAGGTAACGTTGTGGAAGAAATGTGACCCGAGCGAGCTGTCGAGAGGAAATTCGGGAAGTCCCATTTCAACAATAATACGGGCTTTTGAAATATTGGCCCATAGTATCGGGATACCGGTAAATGGATCGCGTGTGCCCCACCGGCCTGGTCCAATCAGGATATATTCCATGCCAGCCTGGTCCATTTTTTTGTTTATCCGGGTAATCTCTTCTGCTATTTCACGGGTTTTTGTTTGGTCGAAAGCTTCCGGTTTCACGTAAACCACATTCCGGATACCTTTCACAATACCATTTCCCATGCCCCTGCTTGCATACAAGACGATTTCTTCGGGATGAAGATTCCCGAGATCGACCTGAAATTCGTCTTCGTTTCGGATTAGTGGTTTGATTTGTAAAAGGTAAAATGTTGGTTTCTCATCAATGCTTTTTTCAAGATCAACCGCATATTCAATTTCTACCGGCGAACCCATTGCTTCCCTGAACAAGCGGAGCAATAACCTGATAATATCGGCAAATGGGATGTAGCGGTATTTCAGGATATTGGCAAAATCAACCACACGGGGGCCGTCTATGCCGATACCCGGTACCAGTTCGTCGTTTTCGCGGCAATATACCGAAACACAGTGTTGCAAGACGCTGCCCTCTTCTGCATCGTTGATGACAAATTTTCGGATGGCAGCTTCCTGTCCCTCGTTTTCAAAATCGATGCTGTCGCGGCCCATGTCAATGGCATAAAACATTTTCTGGGAACCAGCCATCAGGTCGTAGACCGTACTGTGATTGATATCCGGATATTTAGGGCAGAAACGAAACGCATTTTCACCACCCACGACGTACAATCCAAGGCCGATGGCGGCAACGGCAAAACCATCCTCCGGTTCCATGTACGAGACCGGGTAAAAGTTATACGATTGCGCTACCCCGCTGATCGACGGATAATATTTTTGATTGTATTGATGGCCAACTACTTCCTGGATAATGACTGCCATCTTTTCCTCTTCAATCTTATAATTCACTGCATCGAAATACGATAGGGCATCTTCAGTAAAAATACTGGCGTATACCAGCTTTATAGCGGTTTCGAGTTGCTGGTACCGAACCCTGATATCGGGATGGTTATTGGGCAGCAGATAGGTCGCATAAACCCCCGAGAACGGTTGCAGAAGAGAATCCTCGAATAATCCGGAAGACCTTACTGCCAATGGCTTGGTTACATTTTCGACATACAGGAAAAGACGTTCCCTGAGTGTTTCGCTCAGGCTGGAGTTCAGAAACAGGTTTTTTATATGTTCATAGCTGTTGTTGCTGTATACGTCGTGGTAGAGTTCATTTATTTCCAGAAATTTATCGAATTCCATTGCCCCGATGATGGCTGTAGCCGGGATACGGATGTTCATGCCGGGAATGACTTTGCCGAAGTCAATATTTTCAATGAAATTACATATAAATGCCAGGCCGCGCCCTTTTCCCCCCAGCGATCCTTTTCCCATTCGTATGATAAACCGTTGGTTGTTTAGCAATTCGGTATCGAAGTTGATGATCCTGCCTTTCAGTTTTTCAATTTTTGTTTTTTCAAAAACATTCAGGCAAAATTGCCGCAAATCCTCAGGGTCTTTAAAATCCTCAAAACGTACAGGTTTAAGTTGCTCTGCAATATTAATTTCTCCCCTGGCCATCAGCCATGTTGAAAATGAATTGCGTTTTCCGTGGTAAGCCAGCGCGTCGCTGGGAATGATACGGAACATTTCCTGGAATTCGCTCAGGGTACGGGCGCTCATGATCGGATTTCCCGACATATCCTTGAATACGAAGTTCCCGAAGCCGAGATTTTTATAAATAAAGTTGTGGATGTCGAGTGACAGGCTCTCTGAATTTTTATTGATGAACCCGGCTCCGATTTCCCTGGCTTTCTGTGCATTGTTTACATCGTGGCTTTGTAACAGGGTGGGAATGGGATAGCGCATTGACGAGTGGACATATTTCAGCAAATCGACCCCTGCACTGTGATCAACAGTCCCGTTTCGGGGAAACGATACATCTGCAATTACCGACAAAAGATATTTCTTGTATTTGTTGATAATATTTATCGCATCTTCATACGTGCTTACCAGAATGACCTTGGGCCTTGCCCGCATTTTCAGGATCAGGTTCAACTCGTCGTTGGTATTGTCTTCGACCAGGTTTTGGGTCTGTGTCATCACCGTGGTATACAACAACGGCAGGTAACGGGAATAATACTGGATCGAATCTTCGATCAGCAGGATGACGCGCACACTTCCTAATTTGGTATCGGCATGAAGGTTTTTCAGGTCTTCCACATATTTTATCATGGCAAGGAAAACATTGGAATTCCCGTTCCATACAAAAACACGGTCAATGGAATGATGTGTATGGGCTGTTTCCTGAAAGTACCGGAGATCGCCGTTGTTGTTCACCAGCAGCAGTATCGGGACAACATGACTAAATTCCCGGATTGTTTCCGAGGTTTTTATGGGTTGGCTTTTGTCTACACCGACCATGATGATTACCAGGTCAAAATCGCGCTCCTTGATCATCCGTATGGCATCTTCCTGCGAATTCACACTGGTAAAACGAGGATACGCATACAGGTTTAACTGAAGATATTCGCCAAAAATCTTATCGGTAAATTGTCCCTCCCGGACAATGGAATAGCTGTCGTAAAGCGTTGCAACCAGCAATACTTCTTTTACTTTGGTTGGCATCAGTTCCTGAAAGATGTCGCGGTCGCTTTTGCTCCGTTTATATATTGACGACAAATTGATTGAATCCAGATTACCCATATCTTTTCTTTTGGCTTACAAATTATCAAAAATTAAGGAAACCGCTATCTGTTTCCGGGATGCTGTACAGATGGTTTTGCAGCAGGATATTTGCGGTGTAAACAACAAGAGCTCCCCATACAGGAAGCTCTTGCTGTGATAGTATTGTTTAGGGATTAACCATTCTTCTTTTTAAAGAACGGTTCTGGCCCGGTTACCCGTTCTCCTTCTACTTTCCAGGTATTTCCTGAATTTAAAAGTTCATCCATGCAGGTTATTTTTCGTTTTGCCTGTATTTCGCTGATTTGGCGCTCCATCTCCTGGTCGTAAACCGGCATATCAACTGAACGTATTACGCCAACGGCAACCGGAAAATCAGGAAATGCCATGTTGATCAGCGCCATATGGACAGAAGGATCAGGATTTTTTGCGTTGTGAACCAGAATATTGTCTTTTGTAATGCCATTTTCACCGATTTTTACCACCTTCAGGCCATCTAATGTCCAGATAATGCCTTTGTCGTTTTCTTCACCGAAAATCATCGGTTCCCCATGTTTCAGAAACAACTGGCGTTCGGCCCTGTACTTCGGGTCGGCAATGGCATTGTGGATACCGTCGTTGAAAATTACACAATTCTGAAGTACTTCAACTACGGAAGTGCCTTTATGTTTGGCGGCTTCCCTCATTACATTCTGTGTATGTACCACATTGTTGTCAACAGCACGGGCAAAAAAGGTCCCCCTGGCCCCCAGTGCCAACTGGCCCGGTAAAAACGGGTCTTCGATGGTCCCGAACGGCGAAGTCTTGGTAATAAAACCGCGATCGGTAGTGGGGGAGTACTGTCCTTTGGTAAGCCCGTAAATTTTATTGTTGAATATTATTACGTTCAGGTCGATATTGCGCCTCACCAGGTGGATGAAATGATTCCCCCCGATTGCCATGGCATCGCCGTCGCCGGTGATGACCCATACATTGAGCTTCGGATTGGCCGATTTTACGCCCGATGCAATGGCTGTGGCCCGCCCGTGAATGGAATGGAACCCAAAAGTACTCATGTAATACGGGAAACGCGATGAACAACCGATGCCGGAAATAACGGCAAAATCCTGGTGTGGAACACCCATTTCAGACATTGCCCGCTGAATGGAGTTCATGATGGCATAGTCGCCGCAACCCGGACACCAGCGTACCTCGTTGTTGCTTTTAAAATCTTTTGCTGTGTAAATATATTCGGTCATGATTAGGCCTCCAGTAATTCGTCAAACTTCTTTTTCAATTCAATAGCCGTGAAAGGCAGTCCTTGTACCTTGTTGGCCTGATAAAAGGTAAATCCCGGGACTTTGTCGCGCAGATAACTAGCAAATTGCCCTAAGTTCAGCTCACATACAACAATTTTTTTGAATTTACTGAATATTTCCGCCGTATTTTTAGGAAGAGGTTTTATATAATTGAAATGGACAAGGCTGACACTTTTCCCTTCTTCACGGGCTTCGCGTACAGCACTGATGAGATGGCCAAAAGTACCGCCCCAGCCAACAGCAAGCAGATCGCCACCATCCGGATCGCCAAAAACCTCAAGTTCCGGAACCATATCGGCTACCCGTTCTACTTTTGCTGCACGGATTTCACAATTTTTCTGGTGAATCTGCGGATCGTGGCTGACGGAGCCTTCAATGTTTTTTTCAAGTCCTCCGATCCGGTGCTGGAACCCGTCCATTCCGGGGAATGCCCATTCACGTGACAAACAGTTTTCGTTGCGTCGGTAGGCTTTAAAAACCGTTGGATCTTTTGCGATACGGGGAGTGATCGGGGGTAATTCGTCCATCGACGGAATTCTCCACGGTTCACTCCCGTTCCCGAGGAACCCATCGGTTAACAGCACTACGGGAACCATCCGTTCAAGGGCTATTTTGGCCGAAATATATGCATAATAAAAACAATCAGAAGGAGTACTGGCTGCAACTACTACCACAGGGCTTTCGCCGTTCCTTCCATACAGGGTCTGTAATAAATCGGATTGCTCTGTTTTGGTTGGCAGTCCGGTGGAAGGGCCGCCACGCTGAACATTGACCACGACCAACGGAAGTTCTGCCATTACCGACAATCCTAATGCTTCCGATTTTAGGGCAAAGCCCGGGCCCGAAGTAGTGGTAATTCCCAGGTCGCCTGCAAAAGCAGCACCAATCGCAGTGCAAATACCGGCAATCTCGTCCTCGGCCTGAAAGGTTTTTACTCCTAAATCTTTGCGTTCAGCAAGCGCCTGCAAAATATCGGTTGCCGGAGTAATGGGGTAGGAGCCGCAGAATAGTTCCAGCCCAGCTTTCTCTGCAGCCGCAATGAAGCCCCATGCAGTGGCTTTATTCCCGTTTATGTTCCGGTATGTGCCTTTTTCTATTGATGCTGGATGTACTATGTAGCGCGGAGTTTCGTGTTGCATGTTCATCCCGTAGTTGTACCCGTCGTGCAATACTTTCAGGTTTGCTTTTACAACAGTCGGGTTTTTTGCAAATTTCGTACGGATAAAGTTCTCGATGTAATCGAGCGGACGATCGAATATCCAGCAAACCAAACCCAGCGCAAACATATTTTTGCTTCGTAATACACTTTTGTTATCCAGGCCAAATTCGAGCAGGCTTTCTTTGGTCAGGCTGGTGATTGGTACAGCGATTTTTGTATAATCTTCAAGGTTGCATTCCCTGAACGGATCATTTGTTTTGAAGTTTGCTTTTTCAAAGTTTTTTTCATTGAACGAATCCACATCGAAAATGATGGTGCCCCCCGGGTTCATGAAATTGGCATTGGCCTTTACCGCTGCAGGGTTCATGGCAATCAACACATGTGCAAAGTCTCCGGGGGTGGTAATCCGTTTGTCCCCTAATTGTACCTGAAATCCCGAAACTCCGCCAACCGTTCCCTGAGGCGCCCTGATTTCGGAAGGATAATCTGGAAATGTAGAAATATCGTTCCCGAATAGTGCAGTTGCATCGGAAAATAATGTTCCGGTCAGCTGCATGCCATCTCCCGAGTCTCCTGAAAACCGTATTGCAACCTCTTCAAGTTCAATAACCTTTGTATCTCTCATCTTATAAATAATTAATTTCCCTTCTCTTTTTCTTACATATTTTTAAAAAAATGAATCCAAATGTAATAAATTGTAAGCCGAGATCATTTTATTCGATCAACCTAAATTTATTAAACAAGTCAAAAATAACCATTAATTAACACCTTTCGCATGACTTATTGTATTATTTCTATATTTGCATCCTATTTAAAATGAATCCAAAAAATGGCAATTATAAAACCTCTTCTGGATAAAACTCCTTTGATTGGGAATAATTGTTTTCTTGCTGAAAATGCTGTTGTTATTGGCGATGTAGAAATCGGGGACGATTGCAGTGTTTGGTACAGCGCAGTTATACGCGGCGATGTGCATTACATCCGGATAGGCAATAATACGAATATTCAGGATTGTGCGGTTATTCATGCGACCTATAAGAAATCGCCAACCAATATCGGAAACAATGTGATTATTGCGCATGGTGCCATTGTTCATGGCTGTACCATTCATGACAATGTGATGATCGGCATGAATGCTGTTGTGCTTGATGATGCAGTAATTGAAAGCAACAGCATTGTGGCAGCGGGTTCGGTGGTAAGCAAAGGCACTGTGGTTGAAGCCGGTTCGGTGTATGCAGGCATCCCGGCCAAAAAGATCAAAGATGTGGGGCCTGAACTATTGGAAGGCGAAATCAAACGCATTGCCAACGCATATGGCATGTATGCGGGCTGGTACAAAGAATAACCGTTTTGCCTGTTTTAAGGCTGTAAATTGATATCCGGTCCCCGTCCCGGATAAAAAAGAAAGCAGGAAAGGAAGTTTTTCAGGAGGTCATTCTTTTTCTTGTGCCGGCTTCTCTTCCTCGTCTGTGAGATCAAACAAATCTTTTTCTTTTAGAAGTAAATACCAGGAAATTATTTTTTTCATATCGGAAACGTACACCTTATCGCGGTCATATTCCGGTAATATTTCTTCAAAACATGCTTTCAGCTCTTCACCTGATGCTTTGGGATCGAATGACTTTCCTCCTTCTGCCAGCTTATCAATATTTTTTAATACTTCTTTCAGGCTTATTTCTTCTGTTTGTGTAAAAACGGCGATATCGGCCAACGAACTGATTTTTGAGGTTGAATATGCCGGCATTCTTTTACCGTTCAGTAACGATTCTACGATCACACTGTTTTTGGCTTCCGAAATAACTTTAAATAAGCCTGGTTGTCCGCTGATTGCTACTATTCCTTTTAACATTTTGTCGTTTTTTAACCGACTGCGAAGATATTATTTTCCTGAAATAAAAAAAATATACTGACAGGCTTCGATACAAATAGAGAGAAAGAGGTTGTCCCTCCGAAGTCAGTCCCTGCTTCGCTTTTCAGGACAACCTCTTTCAGTTTTATTTGAAATTTAACTGGTAACTCACTCCAAAACTGATCCATCTGCCGGGTTGCCGGATATTACCGATGTCGTTGTACTCCGTGTCAGAAAGATTGGAAACTACGGAATAGATTTCCGCATTTTTGTTTCTCCAGAATAATTTCAGGTTGATCAGCCAAAATGGGGCATATTCTGCTTCTCCTGTATAACTGCCGTTTTCAAACCGGGTGTATGTCCCGTTTCGGTCTTGCCAGCTTATTTGCCAGTTGGCCCCAAATTGTTTCCACACCGAATGACAGAATGTAATATCAAATTTATGTTTCAGATTGTCGAGCGCATAATTTGAATAGAAATTATTTTCGCCTTTGTCGAGCCGGATATAGGAATAATTCAGGTTCAGTTTCTTCATAAAAAAAGGCTGATGGAAGAATTTTTCAGGAAGTACCTGCACCTGGATTTCAATACCTGTTGAATAAATTTCAGTCAGGTTTTGTGTTTCCCATTTCAGTTCCTCGCTGGTACGCACCCAATCGATAATGTCTTTTCCTTTCCGGTAAAAAGCATTCAGATGTCCGTGTACTGCTTGTGAATTGAATTTTATTCCACCTTCAAGGGCCGACGATTTTTCTGGTTTCAGTTCGGGGTTTCCTACGTTGGCGGGCCCGTTGTAATAGAGGTCGGTAAAAGTGGGCATCCGCATCGCAGTGTTAAATGATGAGTATACTTTAACCCGGTCGGTAATCTGGTATGCAAGATCAATTCCGGGATAAATGTTCCAGTCGAAATCCAGATCGGAAATCCAGTTGGCCATGGCGCCTGCTGAAATACTGAATTTTTGCAGATATATCGAATGTTCGGCAAAATAGGAGAGGTAGGTACGTGAATGGGATTTGGTAAAGTAATGCCCGTCTTCGCCGGGAACTTCTATCGGGCCGGAAATTGCTTCGCCGAGTACATTGCTCCATATATTTTCGGAGCGGAATTCGGCGCCAAAAGCTGTTTTCCCAAATTTTGAGCTGAACCATGCGTTCAGGTTACTTCCGAATACATCGGTTAAATGATAATTGTGAGTGGTATACCAACTGGCCGGGTTGTTGCGGAAAAGTTCAAACCGGTCCTGGTGGCGGCGCCAGTAAACTGCCGGGGTAAAATGTAGCTGTTTTCCGGTTTCCATTCTTACCGAAGCGAAAGTTGTTTTAACTGCTTCATACTGGTCCGGGTAACTGGGGGTGTAAAAACTGTTTGCACCAAATCCTTTCCTGGTATGTCCCAGTTGGACATCAAGTTTTGCCGGGCTCGTTTTCAGTTGCCCCTGGTAAAAAAGGTTCCGGCTTTCAAAATCAGTATTGTCGATATACCCGTCCGAAGAAATCGAATTTACCGCTACAAACTGGTTGTATCTGCCCTTTTGCATATTCCCGGAAATATTTAAGTCACGCAGTTTATGCTGTCCTGCCAGCAGGTCAGCTTTGAGAAATTTTTCCCGTTCTTCGCCGGTAATAATATTGATAGCCCCTGAAAAAGCGTTGGGCCCATATACACGTGCAGCTGGTCCTTCGAGGATTTCGATTCGGGAAATGTGTTTTAAACTGACCGGAAGGTTGAAATTGTGGTGGCCCGTTTGGGGGTCGGAAAGATTGATGCCATTGAGAAGGATTAAAGTCTGGTCGAACGAACCGCCGCGTACCGAAACATCGGCCTGAACTCCGTGAACGCCCCTTTGCCTGACATCAACACCAAGGGCGTATTCCAAAAGTTCCTGGATACTCTGCACCGGGGCAGCCTCAATCTCGTCTCTCTCGATTACGGAAACAATCCGTGCCACCTGCGAGAACGTAACAGGTGCTCTTTGGGCGCTGACCTCGATCTCATCAAGATCAAATTCCATGCTTATCTTCAGGCTGTCGGTTTGGGCAAAAACGGTTTCAGGAATTGAAACAGTTGTGTACACAGCCAGTAGAACACCAATGTGTACCTGTTTTTTCAAAGCCCTGAACAACGAATAACTTTTGCCTCCCCAACGTTTGAAGACGAACACTTCAGCCCTTTTGGGTTTTGTAAATAGTTTTTTCATCGTTTATTCTTTTGTTGAATAAGTGTGCCAAAAATACAGATTTATCGAAGAATACCTGAGGTACCTGTAGAAAGGGTTTCTATATAAAATACAAAATTAATATTGAATAAGGGAGGTTTTTGACATGTATTCCGTTGTTAAAGAACATTTGCTATCTCCAACCTTCTCGTTATCAGGAAACGTATATATCATTTTACTATCCGGTTTTATCCGGATTATAAATTTTTTTTATCAGGAATAAATAAAATCGAATAATAAAAGATGTTAAAATCTTTTATTTATAATTGCTGAATAATTACATTTGGGGACACAATAACTAATATAAAACATGACGCCATGACACAACTTCAGTTCAACAACGCATTATTGGGGCTACAGGACAAGTTGTTATTTTATGCCCTCAGCCTGACTTCGGATCAGGAAAAAGCACAAGACCTCCTTCAGGAGACATTCCTCAAAGCGCTTACGTACCGTGACAAATTCGCGCAAAACACCAATTTCAAAGCGTGGATTTACACGATCATGAAAAACACGTTTATAAACAATTATCGCAGAAACGTAAAAGCGAAAAACACTTTCGACGGTGCAAACAACGAATTTCATTTGAAATTTTCGAAAGATAAAATGTATCCTTCCCCGGAATCATTTTACAGTTCAAAAGAAATCTCCAAAAGCATCAACCAATTGGAAGACGAATACAGGGTTCCGTTTACGATGTTCTTAGACGGATATAAATACAAGGAAATAGCTGAACATCTGGATCTTCCGCTTGGTACGGTTAAAAGCCGGATTTTTTTCACCCGGAAGAAACTTGAAAAGGCATTGAAAGAATTTGCAAATTGATTTATTGGTATAATAAGTTGATCATATCGGGTATTAGAAATGACTTGCCAGAGGCAGGTCATTTTTTTTGGGGAATAATCTGTATTTTTATAGAAAAAACAAACGATTATGAAATCCATAGCCATTCATCTTGCCGAAGGTTTCGAGGAAATTGAGGCCATTACCATTATCGACGTCCTGCGGAGGGCCGAATTTGATGTTGTAACCATCTCTTTAACAGGAGATAAGTATGTTGTAGGCGCACACCGTGTAACGGTAAAAGCAGACCAGCTTTTTGAAGAAACAGATTATACGGCATTCGATATGATTGTTCTGCCCGGAGGAATGCCCGGGGCGAAAAACTTAGACGGCCATGCCGGGCTGAAGCAACAAATTGCGGCATTTCATCAACAGGGGAAACCGTTGGCTGCAATTTGTGCGGCCCCGCTGGTTTTTGGAAATATGGGCTTGTTGAAAAACAAAGATGCTGTTTGTTATCCCGGATTTGAAAGTTATCTGGCCGGGGCGAAGGTCAAATATGACCCTGTGGCTATTTCGGGTAATATTATCACAGGCAGGGGAATTGGCGCTGCTTTGCAATTTGCCCTTACGATTGTTGAATTGTTTGGATCGAAAGACAAAGCTGATCAGCTTGCAGAAGGAATGCTGGTACGTTGAAAGTAACAGGAAAAGCGAAGGTTCCCATAGTTGGGGCCTTCGCTTTTTCAATATTCTGAAAGACATTTGTTTTTTGGATGGATAGGAAAAAAAACTACCGCATATCAAAGGATTGCACGCATGCACTTTCCTGCCGTACGGTTCCCGTTGCCATAGTTTTTTTTCCCGGAACTCCTGTGATAGTCCTGTCCGTTTCCCTTTCCTTGTCCACCCCGGTAACCGGCCTGATAAAAGGTTTCATATTGGGCCCACTGGTCAGGAGTAAGGATTTCTTTCATTTGTTTGCGGTAGGTTTCTTTCACGGAAAGCATTTTGCTGCGAACGTTGTCTTTCGCTGCAAAATCAGCAGTCGATCTGCGCTCGGTCCGTAAACCATCCATCACTTGCTGGTGCTGGCTGACCAACTGATTGATCTGTTCGGTTTGCTGTGACGTCAAACCATTTAGTTTCGTTGTACATTGTCCTGTCCGGTTCTGTGCCATTGCAGCGGTTCCGATTACGAATACCCCTGCCATAATTATTGCTAATCGTTTCATCTTTTAAAAATTTAATGGTTATTTATGTTTCTTCCTCTTCCGCCCTGGTGCCTGCCACGTGGTAATTTGACGTCTTCTTCCTGATTCAGCATCGAGTGAAAGATTTGATACAATTTCGTTTGTTGTTCTTCGTTACATATTGTTTTCATCCGGATATAGAATTCAACAGTTGCATTTTTAAGCTCTGTATGCAAATCGCCGATTTCGCGGGTAATTGTTTCCAGTTTTGCCGTATCCGGGGTTGCCTGTGCCATTTCTTCCAGCATTTGCAGCCTCAGATTTTCAAGGTTCCGGGTTATTGGATTGGCTGTCCGGTTAAAAGTCCGGTTCATTTCCCTAAACTGTCCGGCCTGTTGCATATCTAAGTTTAATTGATCGACCAGGAAACGGGTACGCTGTTCGCTGGGTATTTCGGATTTTTGTACTGGTGTTGCGGCTTTCTCTGCATAAATATGATACAGTACCGAAGCGATGGTTGCCAGATTGGTTGCCAGTAGGATGATGATCAGCCAGATGTATATTTTTGTGAGCTTTTCCATGATTTTCAGTTTAAAAAGTAACTTTCAATGGGTTCGCTGCCTATTTCGTTGAAGTAGAACATTTCATTAGCCGTAGTTTCTGCCGGCTTATTCTCTGTCATTTTCGAGCCTATCAATACTCCGAACCCAATCCCGGTAATCAGTAAGGCCGTAAATAATGCCGGTTGCAGGATTCGCTGCAAACTGAATTTTTTCTCCGGTACTGAGCGGTTTTCAATTTTTGCCTTTATTGCCTGGTAGAAGTAGGGGTTTACTTCCGGGTTCTTTTCTTTTTCAATAATCGAGAACGAAACCCGAAGGACTTCAAGGAACTCACGACATTCCCCGCATCCGGTCAAATGCTCTTTGATTTCCTGCTGCCTTTCTTCCGGCAGTTCACCTTCGAGGTAGAAAATCAAATCGTTGTGGATGTCCCTGTGTTTCATTTTGTGTGATTTTGATGGTATGACACTTTTCATTTTAAAAACTTGCGCTGTTAGCAATCTTTTTTGTAGCAGTCGTATAATTTCTCCTGCAAATTCTTTTTTGCACGATGGATCAGCGACTCGACCGATGCGAGGGAAACGTTCATCACGTCGGATATTTCCTTGTATGAGAGGTCTTCGTATTTATTCAATGTAAAAGCGATGCGCTGGTTTTCGGGTAGCGAATCGATAGCTTTGTGTAAAATTACCGCCTTTTGTTTTTCCTGAAGGTTCTGGTCTGGTTCTTCGGACGACAGGCCCGCTTCGGAATTAGTATAATTCCTTCCGAAAAAAACATCTTCTATACGTTTAAAGAATTTACGTTTTTTGTTATCGCGGATGAAATTGAGCGACTTGTTGACAGCAATCCGGTACAACCAGGTTGACACTTTGGATTCGCCCCGGAAGTTTTGTGCTGAATTGAATGCTTCGATGAAAACTTCCTGCGCCAGGTCATCGGCATCATCGGCATTGTGTACAAGGCTAAAACAGGTATTGACAACGATCTTTTGATGTTGTTCAACCAATTGCCTGAAGGCAGCTTCGTTTCCTTGTTTTATTTGTTCAATGAATTGCCGGTCGTCCATTCTGCTGAAATTCAATCATAATTTATGAAGTTTTCAGCAATATGACACCAGCAACAGGAAAAACTTGCGGAGCAGGATAAATTATTTTTAAAATGGTTGCGGATGTTCGTTTCAGGATAATGCCTGTTCGATATCTTCCATCAAGTCGTCAGCACCTTCAATACCTACTGAAAGTCGCATCATGGTGTTGCGGATGTTCATTTCAGTCCGTTGCAATTCAGTAAACTCATTATAAATTGTAGAATACGGATGGATGATCAGCGATTTGTTATCGTTCAGGTTGGTTGCCCGTCGGATGATCTTTAACCGGTTCATAAAACGGAAACATTCTTCCTGGCTTTCCAGATCGAAAGTCAGGATGGCGCCCGGCTTTCCTTCAAATTGTTTCAAAGCCAGTTCGTAATACGGCGATGATGGTAATCCGGGGTAATCAACCCGTGCCACTTTTTTGTGCCTCAATAAAAATTCGCCCAGCGCCATGGTGTTTTGGCAACATCGTTCGAAGCGGAGTTCCAGAATATCGAGTCCTGCAATTTGAAGCTGGGCAACTTGTGGCGACATGCAGGCCCCCAGGTTGCGAAAATAGTTTTTGCGCAAACGGGCGATAAATGCATCTTTCCCGAAACGCCCGGCAAATTCGCGGGTATTGGGATTACTGTTCCAATCGAACGTTCCGTAGTCGGCAATAGCGCCGCCCACCGAAGTTGCCCCTCCTGAAATAAATTTGGTGGTCGACATCACTTCCACATCTACTCCGAAACGGGCAGCATGAAAGCATATCGGCGGTGTCAGTGTACTATCGGCAATCAGAAGCAGTCCGTGTTTTTGTGCCAACGCCGAAAGTTTTTCGATATCGGCAATTTCAAGTTGCGGGTTGGTGACCGTTTCAAAAAAAATGGCACGGGTGTTTTTGTCGATCAGCCGTTCGGCTTTTTCGGGGAGATTCAGATCGGCAAAACGCGTTTCCAAACCGAAGTTTTTCAGGCTTTGGGCAAACAAGGCAGCCGTATGCCCAAAAAGATTTTTCCCGGAGATAATGTTGTCTCCCGATTTGCTGACCGCCATGATTACAGCGGAAACTGCAGCCATTCCTGAAGCCAGCGCCAGTACCTGATGTGCGCCAGTCAGGGCTTTTAGCTTGTGCTCGAAGTATTCGACCGTCGGGTTACCTGTCCGCGAATAGGCATGTGCCGGAAGTTCGCCCCTGAAATTAGCGGCAATATCTTCGGCTGTGTCAAATTCGAATGCCACGGAATGATAGGTTGGCATTGATAATGCGCGGTGCGGGTCGTTTTTTGCGTAGGGTACATTTAACGAACGGGTTGTAAAATTCTTCATGTCGGTTTTCTCATTTAAACTCCATTTCCTTTAACACCAAAAATGCAATTATGTTTTCACTGCCGTATCAGGTTTTCTCTTCTTTTTTTGAAAATTTTCGGCCATTTTCCTTTTTTAAAACATATATTGTTTGTTCTTTTCTAAAAATGAATAAATTGCCTCAAATAACCGAATATTGTTTATGGTGATCGTGATCAGGGAAGTTTCCTCAAGACAGGAACTGAAAACATTTATTTATCTTCCTTCTGAAATTCATAAAAACCACGCCAATTGGGTACCTCCGATTTATATGGATGAATGGATATATTTTGATCCTGAGAAAAATAAGGCGTTTCGCGATTGTGACCATATTTTTCTACTGGCATGGAACGAAAGTAAAGCAGTCGGGCGTATCATGGGGCTGATCAGTCATAAATACAACGAAATAAAGGGAGAGAATAATGGTCGTTTTGCCTGGATGGAAACCTATAACGACCCCAAAATAGCGAAGGCCCTGCTCGAAGCGGTTGAAAACTGGGCGCGGGAAAGAGGGATGCAGAAGCTGGTTGGGCCGCTGGCTTTTTCCGACAAAGATCCGCAGGGAATGCTGATCGAAGGTTTTGATAAACCGGTGGTAGTTGCATCGAATTGTAATTTTCCATATCAGTCTCAGTTATTGGAAAATGAGGGTTTCAGCAAAGAAGTTGACCTGGTTGTTTATCAGATACCGGTACCGGAACAAATTCCGGGGTTTTATCAGAAAATAAATGAACGTTTTTCGCAGAAGAATGGAGAACTGAAATTGATGGAGTTTACTTCCCGGAGAAAAGTCAGGCCATTTATCCGCCCCGTCTTTCATCTGGTAAATAATACTTTTCATGAAATATACGGCTTTGTTCCGTATACCGAAGATGAAATGGACGATATAGCCAACCGCTATTTGTATCTGATCAATCCCCGTTTTATCAAAATTGTGGTCAATGCAACGATGGATCCTGTTGCTTTTGTTATCGGGATGGCCGATATCAGCAAAGGAATTCAGAAGTGCAGGGGGAAACTGATTCCTCTGGGAATATTTCGTGTGATTCTTGCTGCACGAAAATCGAAGCAGCTCAATTTACTGCTTGGCGCAATTGCACCTGATTACCGGGGACGCGGATTAGATGTGATGATGGGCATTAAAATGCTTGAATCGGCCCGAAAGAAAGGAAAGCTGACCATTGATTCCCATCTTGAGTTGGAATCCAATCATAAAGTGCGGGCCGAAATGGAAAAACTCGGAGGAAAAGTGTATAAACGCTACCGTATTTTCCAGAAACAACTTTGAAATATAATTAAGCAGAATGAAAAATCTGTATTTTATCATTCCGGTCTTTGGAAAGATATAGTTGTAATTCTTCCAATTTGCGAACTGATAAATAATTTTCGGCTCTTTCCGGTTTATGATTTTAGCGCTTCATATAAAATCTCCACCGGATGAAAAGCCTGTTTACCTGTCCCGTCGGCAATATGGTGGCGGCACGAAGTTCCCGGGGCAGCAACCAGCACGCTGTTTTCTGTTTTTCTTACCTCTGGAAAGAGTACCAGTTCGCCGATTTTCATACTTAGCTCGTAATGTTCTTTTTCATACCCAAACGAACCGGCCATACCGCAACAACCACTGGCGATTTCTGTTACCGAATAGTTTTCAGGAAGCTCCAGCATTTTTTTTGTCGGCAGGGTAGAAGCGATGGCTTTCTGCTGGCAATGGCCGTGTAACTTTATTCGTTTTATTTCACTGGTGAACCGGTTACTGCTTATTTTTTCTTTTGCAGCTTCGTGCACAATAAATTCTTCAAACAGCAAACAGTTTTTTGCCAATTCCCGGCTGCTTTCGATGTACTCCGGGTCGACCAATTCGGGGTATTCGTCGCGGAACGAAAGAATGGTCGACGGCTCGATGCCGATTAGCGGAGTTTCTTCTGAAATCAGATTTTTGAGGAGAAGGACATTTTTGTTGGCTATTTTTTTTGCTGTGCGCACCAATCCTTTCGACAAATAGGTACGCCCGCTTTCCCGCGTTTTCGGGATGATTACCTCATACCCCAGTTTATTTAGTAGCAAAATGGCTTTTATGCCGATATCGCTTTCATTGTAGTTTGTAAATTCATCTGCAAACAAATACACTTTCCCGTTCGGAAATTGTGTTTCCCTGAAACCTTTCCCGTACCATTTCCGCAGGCTGAGTTTCGAGAGGGCGGGAACCCGACGCTGAGGCGCAAAACCAATTGTTTTTTTAAATAAGCTGCTGGCGGTAATCAGGTTGCTAACCGGACGAAATACCATTCCTAACCGGTTGATTTTCGGAAGATAAGCGATTAGACGGGTCCGTAGAGGAATCCCGTGCTCATCGTAATAATGTTGCAGAAATTCGGCCTTGAATCTGGCCATATCCACATTCGACGGGCATTCGGCTTTACAGGCTTTGCACGACAAGCACAAGTCCATCACCTGGTAAATTTCGTCGTGGTCGAAACGGTTCTTTTTACCGGAACGGGTGAGGTACTCGCGCAGGATATTGGCCCGTGCGCGGGTGGTTTTGTCTTCGTCGCGGGTGGCCATAAAACTGGGACACATGGATCCTCCGATCAATTCCGATTTGCGGCAGTCGGCTGAGCCGTTGCATTTTTCCACTGCACGCAGAATGCCCTGTTCGTCCGAGAAATTGAAGGTGGTTTTGAGGTCGGGCGCCGGCTGCCCGGCAATAAAACGAAGCCCTTCGGTAATGGGCGGTGTGTCGATAATCTTCCCGGGATTGAAAATATTTTCCGGGTCCCATGTTTTTTTCAGTTGTTTAATCAGGGCATAATTGTGCTCTCCCAGCATAAACGGAACGAATTCGCCGCGTAAACGCCCGTCGCCATGCTCGCCACTGAGCGAACCCCTGTATTTTTTTACCAGCACCGCTACATCTTTTGCCAAGCTGTGGTACACTTCCACATCTGCCGGATCTTTTAAGTTCAGCAAAGGACGCAGATGGATTTCGCCGGTAGCAATGTGGGCATAAAACACACAGTTGAGGCCATATTTTTTCAGCACTTCCTGAATATCATCCATGTATTCCGGCAGGTAATCAGGGGCAACGGCAGTGTCTTCAATGACCGTGGTACTCCGTTTATCGCCGGGAATATTCGACAAGATACCCAGCCCGGCAGTCCGTAGCGCCCACACTTTTTTAATATTAGCCGCACCGATAACCAAGGGAAAATGGTACCCAAAACCGGCAGCACGCATGTCTTTTTCAAGTTCTTCGACTCGTTTCCTGATTTTTTCTTCCGAATCGTCTGAAAACTCGATCATCAGCATCGCTTTCGGTTCGCCCTCAATGAAAAAACGGTTTTTGCGCTGTTCAATATTTTCCTTCGTGCAATTCATAATGATGTCATCCATCATTTCAATCGCATCGGGCCGATGACGGAGAGCCAGAATGTTTCCCCTAAAAGCTTCTTCCAGAGTATGAAAATGGGCGCATACCAAGCCTTTGCATGGTGGTGGGAGAGGAATCAGGTTGAGCCGGATTTTGGTCACAAAAGCCAGCGTCCCTTCCGATCCGGCCAATAATTTGCAGAAGTTGAATGGTTCACCCCCTTCCGTAAAAATCTCTGATTCGAGCAGTACATCAATGGCATAACCGTTGTTCCGGCGCCGTACCTTTGGGTCGGGAAAACCGTTCCTGATTTCCTGTTGATTGAGTGGATCGGAAAGAATATGGCGAATATTCCGGTATATCTTTGTTTCAAGCGAACCTTCCGGGCCATTGCATTTTTCTTCAAACCCGGCTTTATCAAGTGCTTTAAATGTAACTTCTGAGCCATCAGCCAAAATAACGTCAGCTTCCAGTACGTGCTCCCGGACGCTTCCGTACACCAACGAATGCAACCCGCAGGAATTGTTTCCCAGCATCCCGGCAAGTG
The DNA here is from genome assembly GCA_034003625.1 of Prolixibacteraceae bacterium. GTDB lineage: Bacteria > Bacteroidota > Bacteroidia > Bacteroidales > Prolixibacteraceae > GWE2-42-39. Next base: position 61,046 of record JAVEYG010000013.1, read on the forward strand.
TACACCGGTTGGCCGTTGATGTTTCGGGGCCAAACTGCAAACCGTTCGGGGCCAGTATCTGGTTCAGCTCGGCCAGCACGACACCCGGTTCCACTTCCACCCATTTTTCTTCCTTGTTGAAAGCCAGTATCTGGTTCATATACTTAGAGATGTCGGCCACCATACCGCTGCCCACCACCTGCCCGGCCAATGATGTCCCGGCTCCGCGTGGAATGACCGAAGTATTGTTTTCCCGGGAAAATGATATTATTTTCTGGATATCACTTTTCGTTTTAGGGCGGCACACCGCCTGCGGTATTTCCCGGTATGACGAAGCATCGGTAGCATAAATTACTCTTTGGACATTGTCGGTGTATACATCGCCTTCGAGTTGTTGTTTCAGCTTGTAAAACGGATCGGTTGCTTTCATAAAAAACAAGTTTTCAGCAAAAATTAGGACTTAAACGAAAAATCTTTTTGTACAAAGAGAAACGGAATCTTGTTTTATAATCAAGGATAACATTATTTCTTGAAAGATTAAAAAACAAAGGAGGCAATACAATGGTGCCTCCCTTGTTCAATTATGGCTAACTATTTGATTTACTTTTTCACTTCTTTGCAGGCATTATAAATTCCCTCAAACAGGTCTTTCATGTCCTTTGCGGCAACGGCGGCAAAAGCCACCCGGATGATATTGCTCAGGTTGATAATGCCAATGCTGTATTTGCTGATCAACAAGTGACGAAGTTCTTCCCCGTCAATGCCCGGGACCAGTTTTACGCACATAAAATAGCCGGAGTTATATGGAAGCGCAGAGAAGTACTCGCTGTATTTTTTGTCTTTTAATGCTTCTTTTACTGCATTGTAGCGTTCTTTCATAAGATTATACTTGGCCTGTTTCTGCTGTTGGTAGTTAGGACTGCTGAATGCCTGGAGCAACAACGATTGCGAAATATTGGGCGAGTTGGAGATATTTCCCCGGATAGCGCCTGCAGTTTTGTTCTCAAGCGCGGCATACAGGGCCGCATCACCACCTTTTATCCCGTAGGTCATGAAACCGACGCGAAAGCCCCATACATAATCTTCTTTTGTAGGTCCGTCAATTTTCAGCGCCAGTACATTGGGATGCAGGTCGCAGAGGCCGGTAAAAATACTTTCCTGTGCGATGCCATCTTCAAAAACCAGCCCGAAATAGGCGTCGTCAGTAATAATGACCAGTTTATTGCCTTTTTCTGCCGATTCGCGGATCGTTCCCACGATGGCTTTGCTTTCTTCAACTGTTGGTGTATATCCTGACGGATTATTCGGAAAATTGAGGATGACCACTTTTTTTCCAATTCCGCCTTCTTCGAGTTTTGCTTTAAAGGCGCTGATGTCGAAACCTCCATCCTTAAACAGGTTAAATTTGTCGGCTTTTGCCCCGAAGGCATTATCCAGCGTGAGGTTGTAGTTGCCCCAGAACAGATCGGAAACAATGAATTTTTCACCTTCGTCCAGGAACATATACCCGGCCATACTAATCCCATGCGTCAGGGCATTGGTTACAACCGGCAAACTGATCTCCTTTCCGGTCATCGACGGGTTTTTTTCATACATCATGCTTTTCCATTTGGCACGGATGTCGGGCCTTCCGAAACTTGGTGCATACGGAAATACCATCGACGGGTCAAGGTCTATTTTAGAAGCAATGGCTTCCAGGCGCATGGGCGAACCATCGTCTTCAATGGCAGCGCCAATAGTTGCATTGATTTTGGTGTTTTTGGCATCTGCTGTTTGCCCGAGAATTCCTTTTTTGGGAAAGAAAATATTTTTCCCCCGCTCCGATAACAATTCAAAAACCACAGGATTTTTATCCTGAATGATTTGGTTAAGTTCTGCAGCTTGTGGGTTCATTCCGTAATTTTAATAAATGGTGTTAAATAATAATTTGTAAGTTTTTCGGGGTGCAATATACGAATTTATTAAAATATCTTTTGATTTTGATGACATATCATGATGTATTTTGATGGATTATTAATAATTTGTATTTGCGATATATGTTCGTTCCTGTGTGATTTGGATTTTCCATATCAGAGACGGGGAACGGGCATCATAGCATAGAAACGATCGGATGTGACAATGGTTTAAACAGTTCATTTCATTGATATGTAAATCGTTCTTTCTAAAGTTTCAACTTTATTCTGTATGGTTTGACTGCATAAAAAAAGGGCACTCCGGAGAATACCCTTTCATTGCATAGTGAATTTGTGGTAGTTCTCTAAAACTCGGAAAAGAAATTGTTTCCCTTGTCGTCGACAATAATGAAGGCAGGAAAATTCTCGACCCGGATTTTACGGATGGCTTCCATTCCTAATTCTTCAAAATCAACAATTTCCACCGACTTGATACTGTCTTTTGCCAGGATTGCAGCCGGACCTCCAATAGAGCCAAGGTAAAACCCTCCGTGTTTTTTGCACGCATCGGTAACCTGTTGGCTGCGGTTGCCTTTGGCCACCATGATCATCGATCCCCCTAAGCTCTGGAATTCGTCAACATAAGGATCCATACGTCCGGCAGTAGTAGGGCCGAAACTTCCCGAAGCCATTCCTTTCGGCGTTTTGGCCGGGCCTGCATAATATACCGGATGATTTTTAAAGTATTCCGGCATGGGCTGTCCTGCATCGATTATTTCTTTAATCCGGGCATGCGCCATATCGCGGGCAACTATCATGGTTCCCGACAGGTTCAGCCGTGTTTTGGGCGGATATTGGCTCAATATTTTCAGAATTTTTTCCATAGGCTGGTCTAAGTCAATATCGACAGCCGGTTGCATATACGGGGCTTCCTTCGGAAGATATTTGGCCGGTTTTTTTTCGAGTTCTTCAAGAAAAATGCCATCGGCGGTAATTTTTGCTTTAATATTCCGATCGGCACTACAGCTTACGCCAAGCCCGACAGGGCAGGAAGCAGCGTGGCGTGGAAGCCGGATTACGCGCACATCATGGACAAAATATTTACCGCCAAACTGGGCGCCGATCCCACTTTCCTGACATATCCTCATGACTTTTGCTTCCCATTCGAGATCACGAAATGCTTGTCCTCCGGCATTTCCTTCCGTAGGCAGATGGTCAAGATAACCGGCTGATGCTTTTTTCACCGTGGCCAATGTTGCTTCGGCTGATGTGCCGCCAATGACCAAGGCCAGATGATACGGCGGACATGCGGAAGTACCAAGGTCTTTTATTTTTTCCCTAATGAATTTTGTGAGGTTTTCTTCAGTCAGCAACGATTTGGTTTGCTGGTACAGGAAAGTTTTATTTCCCGAACCGCCACCTTTGGTAATGAACAGGAACTCGTATTCGTTGCCTTCGGTAGCATAAATATCGATCTGGGCAGGCAGGTTGTTGCCTGTGTTTTTTTCATCGAACATTGTGAAAGGTACTACCTGTGAATACCGAAGATTACGGTCGCGAAAGGTTTCGTAAATGCCTTTAGAAAGGTGTTGGGCATCGGAAACACCGGTATATACATTTTCTCCTTTCTTTCCAATTACGATTGCTGTACCTGTGTCCTGACAGGTAGGAAGTTCTCCTTCTGCCGAAATTACCTGGTTAAGCAACATGGTGTGAGCGACAAAACGGTCGTTGTCTGTGGCTTCTTTGTCTTTCAGGATATCGGCAAGTTTTTGCAGATGGGTACCACGAAGGTAGAACGAAATATCGGTAATGGCTTCCCGGGCCAGCAGTTCAAGCCCTTCGGGGGCGATTTTCAGGATCTTTCGTCCGTTTGTTTCAATGGTCGATACAAAGTTGTTGGTTAACAACCGGTAATGGGTGGTATCCTTTAAAATTGGAAAAGGTTTCTGGTATACAAATTCTGCCATTGGATTTTAATAGTGTGTTAATATTTTGTGTTTTTACGTTAAAACAAAGATAGATAATTATACCGGGGTATCGTTTTCATGCCGGTGTTTCAACAAAAGTTTAAGAGTATTTTAAAGCGTGGTGCAAGCAGTCTGAACCTGACATATCGAAAAAAAAAGGAGTTTATATGTTATTGCCCTTCGTTGTAAAATTGAACGATCCGGACAATATCTTCCTGGTCTCCGGTTTTTAGCTTGTTTTTCTTAATGAATCCGGCTATTTCTGTTCCTTTATCGGAAAACAATTCTTCTGATAGTTGTTTGGCTCCGGAAATCCGTTTGGCTTCCGCATCGCCAAAAGCAATGTAAAAATCTGGCTTTGATGTTTTAAACCGGGCAGGAGAGGGGTCCTCATAAGCTTTTGCCGGTTTTGCATCTTCAAAATTCACCCGGTACTGTTTTAGCAGTGTTGCCTTGCCCCGAAGCAATACCTCGAAATATGAACGTCCTAATTTGTTATTCAGCAGATACGCTTTGTAAATAAATTCCGAGCCACCAATTTTTATGTTTTTTACGGTCGATTTATCAAGATAAAACGTTTTCTTGTCTTTTTCCTCATATTCGATTTCGTCGGCATATATATTATACCGTAACGGAACATCACTGACTATCGTATTGCTCGTGCTGGTTACTTCACCTTTTACAAATTCGTTGTTCAGGAAAGGGGATCCCTGAATAGACGAATAGTCATATTGCCCTCCCATCCTGCTTTTTTCAGTTAAAACTGAAAAATGAAACTCTTCCAGCGATTTCGACGGATAATTTTGCGCGAAAGTAATTGTTGCACCGCAGATAATACTTAGGATCAGAACGGTTGTCTTTTTCATTGCCGGTTATTTTTATTATTTTTCTGAATGGTTTTTTATTGGAGCAATAAATATACAAATTTCATTTTTTTCCGGCCGAGCATAGTTGAACAATTATTGGCTTCTGTTTGTATTAACAAAGAAAAAAGATGCGTGTAGTTTTTGTTTTATTGCTTCTGGTTATTAATATAGTAGTCATGGCTCAGGAAACGAAAAAGAAGGACACATACAATACCCTGACCGGATTCGAAGAATTCGTGATCGTTCACAAAGGGACCGAACGTCCTTTTACAGGGAAATATTACGCACACAAAGAAGAAGGAACCTATCTTTGCAAACGTTGCAATGTACCGCTTTACCGTTCTTCCGATAAATTTGATTCGCATTGTGGTTGGCCTTCGTTTGATGATGAAATAAAAGGGGCCGTGAAAAAACTTCGCGATGCCGACGGACACAGGACTGAAATTGTTTGTGCCAACTGTGGGGGACATTTGGGGCATGTGTTTTATGGCGAGGGGTTCACTGCCAGAAATACAAGACATTGCGTCAATTCTGTTTCCCTGAGCTTTATTCCGGCCACTTCAGATAGTTCTTCTTCAGTGAAATGAAACTTTGTTTCTCCTGTATTCGCCTTGTATAATCGTGGAAAGGAAAGAGTATTTTTTCTTTTTTAGACTTTTTACGACTAAAAATCCAATATTTTATTTACTAAGAATTGGGAGATGAAAAGGGGGTAAATATATTTTATAACATATTTTTGAATTTTACCGTCTGATATGCTGGCTCTTACAAAATCATGAACACCAACTTTCCGGATACGTTATTAAATTCTTAATAATTCTTAAAAAATGTAAAGAAAGAAATACTATATTAGCATCGCTTTTGATAAAAGCTTTGAAATTAAAACATTATATCTCTACCTTTTCTCTTTTAACCAATATCTATTTTCCGATCTAGCTAAACTAAATTATGGACAACGGGTTATCCAACAGGTAACCCGCTTTTTTTTGACTTACAGATACTTACTGGTGACCGGAGTGGTTTTTAAAAAACAAACTGATCCGATGGTTCTGTTCCATCGGATCAGTTTGTGAGAAAAAATCGGGTTACCAAGACTTATTCCTTGGTGCTACGGATTACTCCTCTGAAATACCCGATTGATTCAGCAATTCCCATGAAAGGGTTATCCATATTACGTTCGTGTTCTAAGCTACAAACACCTGAATAGTTTACCTTTCGGAGCATATTCACAAAGGCGGGAAAATCGATAATTCCCCGTCCAATCTCGACCGAATAACCTAATTTAGTATTACCCGTCACATCCTTAATATGAATATCAAACACCCGGCTGTGGTATTTTTCCAAGTCGGCCACCGGGTCTTTTCCGTTGCGGGTATCATGCCCGATATCGAGACACATCCCGATCCGGGGGTCTAAGTCTTTCACATGGTCCCATACATCGTCGGCATCGGGATATAATTTAATATCCGGTCCATGCAGATGGATGGCATAATTAAACCCGTATTCTTTCACCTTCTTGTCGACATAAGGCAGTAACTCGTAATTAGGAACACCCACAATGAGTTTCACTCCTACCCGTTTTGCATACTCAAAGGCGCGGTCGATATCGGCTTCCGATTTCATGTAGATCGGCCCGACAGCATAGCCGGTGATGTCTTTTTCTTTCAGTTTGGCGTGAAAAGCGGCAATCTGTTCGTCGGTGCTGTTCAGCGGAAGGTGAAAATCCTTGATGCACAGATAATGTACATCGGCCTGTTGCATGGTTTCCAGTGTTTTTTCGAGGTCGAATTTCACAAAAGTGTAACCAGCCATTCCCACTTTGAATTTTTCCCCGGTTTCGGGAGCAGGTTGCGGATCGGGGCGCTTTTCCTGGGCAGTTGTAAAAAGAAAAACAAAAATACCCGCTAACAGAAAAATAGATTTTTTATTCATCGTTCCTGATTTACAGTTTGTAAAATTCTTCCCATCCTTTTCTCGGCGAAGTGCCAGTGAGTAATTCGTTGGCCACCTTGTGGTTGGTAATTTGCTTGGTTTTCCGGTCGAACAATAGTTTGGTGTTTAATTGTTGTGCCAGAACGCCCAGGTTAAAAACCTGGCTCAGTGGCCCGGCAACCGGAAATGGTGAACGGGTTTCTTCCTGTCCTTTGCAGGCCAGCAGGAAGTTGGCATAATGGTTTGACGGACTTTTGGGCACTTCGGGTAATTTTGAGGCCTTATCTTTTGCTTTTTCCTCCGGAATGATTGATAAGGTACTTCCATGTGAACCACCTTTAAAAATCAGGTCTTTACTATAAATAATCTTTCCGGGGTTTAGTTTGGCCGGTTGAATTTTTCCGTTACTTGGCGGCGGGATGTTGGGATCAAGTTCGGAAACCCCGTAACCTTCAGGAACGGCAGGTACATTTTTTACCCCGTCGTACCAGGTAATTTCCAAGGGGGGCATTTCCCCTCGTTTCGGGAATTTAAATGAAAGGGTAGAAGCCTGAGGAAAAAAGAAAGGATTGTGCCCTTCCAGTTTGACAGGGGTTACTTCGTAGGGCAGCCCCAGGTCGAGAAACTGGTGTGCTGTATCGATGATATGTGCCCCCCAGTCGCCCAGCGCCCCCATGCCAAAGTCGTACCAGCAGCGCCACTGTCCGTTTACGTAATTCTTGTGATATTCATGGTATTGCGCGGTCATCAGCCAGGTATCCCAGTCCATGGTTTCAGGAATAGGTTGTCCGTCGGGAAATTTTGTGATTTTTGTATCCCATCCGTGCCAGCGGCGTGAGCCGTTCATGTGAGCAGTAATTGCGGTCACATCCTTAATGATGCCTGCTTCAACCCAGGTTTTAAACTGAAAATAATTTCCATCGGAATGTCCCTGGTTGCCCATTTGGGTCACTACCTTGTATTTTTCGGCGCCTTTTATCATCCGTTCCACTTCATCGAAAGTGCGGGCCATTGGCTTTTCAACATACACATGTTTGCCCAACGACATGGCCAGCATAGTGATCGGAAAATGTGAAAAATCAGGAGTCCCAACGGTTACTGCTTCGATCTGGCTGCCCATTTTATCAAACATCATCCTGAAGTCCTGAAAACGCGGGACATCCGGGAATTTTTCCAATATTTCCCTGGTATGCGGCGCGCCCATATCCACATCGCAAAGCGCTACGATATTTGCCATGCCGGTATTATATAACGCTTTAATAATTTCGCCGCCCCGGTTTCCAATTCCGCAGCATGCCAGATTGACCCGTTCGCCGGCGCCTGCAAGTTGCGACAGGGGCATTTCGCTACCGGATACTGCTTTTGTCAGAATAGACGGGAACGCAGTTAATGCGCCAAGAGCAAGACTGTGTCTTAAAAATGTACGTCTTGAAGATTGTTTTTGACTCATAGAATTTTTATTAGTTAATAGTTGTTAGATTTTGTAATCGATTATACGATGCAAAATAAGAAAAAAAATCAATCAGGAATATTCTTTTAAGAATACAGCATCAGGACAATTTCGCGTAAATCGCCAACCTTATCCTGAAAACCCAGTTCTTCGTATGATTGAATAAGCGCTTCAAGTAGCTTGCGGATAATGGTTTTGTCGGGGCAGGGAGTGGTTACCAATGTGTGGGTAATTGCCTCGTTTTTTTGGATAAAATAGTCGATTTCACGCTTCCCGACAATGGCTCCCTTGTTCGACGGATTAATATAAAAAAGAATGGGATTTCCGGTATTTTGTTCCATTGCCAGTTCGGCAATTCCCTGATCAAAATAGGCGAGAAGCGGATTTCTCGGGAAATCGATAAAATAAACGGGCAGATTGAGTTTTCGGCTTATCAGCACATACAAAATAGCTATTGAAACAGGGTTTCCTTTCTGTGTTTCAAGTAACTGGTTCAGGTAACAATTTTGCGGTGAACCGATGTTGTGATGATTAATTGAAAATTTGTGGACATCGTAAATAATATGGTTCACAATAGTGATCTTTTCGAGCGCGGTCAGTGAGTTGTTGAACTCTATCCAGATGTCCTTGGTGATTTTATCTAATTGGGCGGTAATGCTTTTCAGTCTCAGGTCGGGGTATTGGTATCGCGAAATCAGGAAAAAGCCCTCAAACAGATCAAGGGTCTTTCGGGTTGACCACTTTTTGATTTGTTCTTTGGTATCGTTAAATTGAATTTGTTGAATGAGGTTTTCAATTCTCGACTGGATCAGTTCGTCAAGGCTGGTTTCCCATATTTGTTCCAGTTTTTCAACAATGCGTACATCTTCTTTCAGGATTTCCTGTTCCACCATCCGGAACACCGAATCATCGGGGTCATCAAGAAGGGTGAGCAGGGTATGCAGCTTTTTGTCGTCCATAACCGGTGTTTTATTATTGGCTGATCCTGTCGAGCACAAATTTTATGAGTTGTTCAATGGCATTGTGGTAATTTCCGCCGGCATTTTTTACTACCCGGTTTGCTATAATTACACAAACCGTGAGCGCATGGTGGCCAAGCAGGGCCGAAAGCCCATAGATGGCGGAACATTCCATTTCGTAATTGGTAATCCTCTGGCCTTCAAACGAAAACGATCCGATCATGGAATTGATGTCCGGGTCAGCCAGCGGAAGCCGCAAAACCCGTCCCTGTGGACCGTAAAAACCCGGCGCCGAAACAGTAACCCCGTCATAGGTCGTTTCGCTATGTAGTTTATTGAAAAGAGTTTCAGAACAATTAACCACGTAAGGCGAAGCCAATAAAGGGTTCCAGTTCAGATGAGTTTTTAACGCATTCTCAAAAGCGGGGTCTGAAACCTGGTTACGCCCTGCATAGAAATTCAGCAGCCCGTCGAAACCTACTGCTTTTCGGGAAATGACAAACGAATTGACCGGAATATCGTTTTGCAGACCGCCCGAAGTGCCAATGCGAATGAAATTTAATGTACGGTGTACCGGTTTTATTTCGCGTTTCTCTATGTCAATGTTAGCCAGTGCATCCAGTTCGTTCAGCACAATGTCGATGTTGTCGGTACCGATTCCGGTTGAAACCACGCTGATGCGTTTGCCCTGGAAACTTCCGGTAACCGAAACAAATTCCCGGTTCTGCACCCTGAATTCGGTATGGTCCATAAACGAAGCAATCAGGTCGACCCGTCCGGGATCGCCTACCAGAATTATATCGTCAGCAATTTGTTCGGGACTAAGGTGAAGATGAAAAATACTTCCGTCACTGTTTATAATAAGTTCTGAAGACTGGATCATAAATAATCGGTTTACAGTCAGCCATAAAACTAAATAAAAACTTCAGAAGGAACAACCGGAACAGGCGATTATAATCAGCCGTTTTCTTGCCAGTTATCAACAAATTGACATTTTGCCTGAAAGTTTGAATTTATTTCACGTATTTTTAGGCATAGAAATTAATAAATTCAGCAAGTTATGAACAGAAATTTTTCGAATATGAATATCAAGCCATCGTACATTGTTGTCGCGGTGGTTGCGTTGCTCCTTCTAATTTTATTTGGCAACAGCATGTTTATCACCCTTCAACCGGGGGAGCGGGGGGTAATTTTCAGGAAATTCACAAGCGGGCTCGATAAAGACCATATTTATCAGCCGGGTTTTCATATCCTGGCTCCATGGAACACTATGTTTGTGTACGATGTGAAGGAACAGCAGCGCGAGGAAACGATGGATGTTCTCGATAAAAACGGGCTTTCGCTGAATGTGGATGTGTCGGTGCGGTTTAACCCGATGTACGACCGGATTGGTTTTCTTCACGAAATATTCGGGCAACGTTATATCGATCAGTTGATTATACCGGAAGTACGTTCGTCGGTACGCCAGGTGGCCGGACGATATTCTGCCGAAGAGATTTATTCGACCAAACGCAGCGAAGTGGAGGCTTCGATCATTTCCGAGACCAAGGAAATACTTCAGACAAACAACATCGACATGAGGGCTTTGCTTATCCGCTCGATCAACCTTCCCCAGCAAATAAAAATGGCTATCGAGAACAAACTGCAGCAGGAGCAGGAGGCGCTTGCCTATAAATTCAGGCTTGAAAAGGAAAAAGCAGAAGCCGAACGCCGCCGTATTGAAGCCGACGGTATCTCGGCATATAACCTGATCATCAGCAATAGCCTGACTGACAAAATCCTGAAACAGAAAGGGATTGATGCTACTTTGGAACTGGCTAAGTCGCCGAACACAAAAGTAGTTGTGGTCGGGAGCGGAAAAGACGGGTTGCCGCTGATTTTGGGAAATAACTGAGTCAGCGTATCCATAATATAAATATCGGAACGAGACAGGCCGGGAAGGTTTTTCTTCATTTCGATGATTTTTTAATGACTGATATGCAAAATATTTTCGGTATAAACGAGGAATAAAAGATGAAACGAATTATCAGGACAGGGCATGCGCCTGCTGCGATCGGGCCATATAGCCAGGCGGTAGAAGTAAACGGGATCTTGTACATTTCGGGGCAAATACCCGTCAATCCGGAAACCGGGAAAGTGGAAGAAAGCAATATTGCCGGACAGACCGCACAGGTTATGAAAAACATTGGGGCCATACTCGAAGCTGCCGGGTATACTTTTCAGGATGTGGTCAAATCGACTTGTTTGCTGAGTGACATGGCCAATTTCAAAGGGATGAACGAGGTGTACGGAAATTATTACCCGGTCGATCCCCCGGCACGTGCGGCTTTTGCAGTAAAAGACCTTCCTCTTGGCGTATTGGTCGAAATTGAAACGGTTGCAGTGAAACCGCTATAATTAGCCGGCTTTGGAAAATCTTTTCGGGCGTCCCGGACGGTTGCTGAAATAATAGGCCACCTTCGAGATTGCTTTTTCAATGCTGACATTGATCGGATTGATGTCGTTTGCCAGTATGGGGTCGATCTGGTCCATTTTCATCTGAAAATCGGACGCCATGGGTATTTTCAAATTTTCGTTGATGCGTGTGGTGGCCGATTTATATTCCTGTTCCTGCCCGGTTTTGATGATTTTGCAGGTATAGATTTTTTTTTCGCCGTTCTTGCCGGTCAGTCCCGAAAAACCGAATAGCCGGCAGATCAATCCCCTGTGCCGGTATTGGCTGCAGCCGGTGATTTTTCCTTCTATTTTGAGCTGCGACAGGCAAATGCAATATTCACGGCCTTTTGCCAGTTCGTCGAGAAACTGTTCATGCAGGTTATTTTCGTACAGGTAAATGGCCAGCGGCAAAAATTCAAGTACCGACGTTTCCAAATCTTTCTTCATACAGCACAGGTTGCATTTGGCCACGCAATGCAATCCTGTTTTTCCCTGAAATGTTTCAACTTGCCTGTCGAGTTCAGAAAAAACTTTTTCAACTCTTTTTGCTGTTCTGTACAAATAGCTCATAGTGCTGCGATCATTCAGTGTTTTTAAAAGTAGTCCCTCCGTCCGAATTCAATTTTTTCATGCTTCCAAACAGCAAACATGTCCGGATCGTCGGGGATATTTTTGCCTTGTTCATTTAATAAAGCAATAAAACGGGGAAATTGTTCTTTTTGCAGGATAACCGGGTTGCAGGGTTTTCCTCTTTCGAACGGATATTTTTCGTTGTTAATCCCGAGGAGTTCAAAAAGCGGGGGTCTGTTTTTTCGGTTATGAAGAATGATCCCGGTATATTCGATCACGGCAAAAGTATACTGCCGGTGATGTTCCCGGAAGTCGTTTTCCGAAATGGCCCGGAATGGCCCGGGATTTTCAATCAGCCTGTTGATGTCCGGTTTGACCGATGGATCAATGGGGACATGTATTTTCCGGATAAAACCGTTTTCAGTCACGGCTTCATTATCTGTAAAAATCGTTGATGCAACTTTCATGCGGTAACCGGCTTTCTGAAAACGGTTTTTGTACTGAAAATTACAATAATTAACGCCAATTTCAAGTTCGTTTTCATCGACAAAACGAATGATGTCGAGCGCTGCAAGTTCCGATTCCAGGACTGTCGGTTGTTCGCCGTGCAGATAGGTGTATCCCCGTCCTGAAAGCTTATGTACGTTGTGCGGCGTAAGCCGTAACTGGTGAAGATTGAGATTGGTAACGCCCAATTCGCAAAGTTGCGGGATCAACTCTTTTAGTAATGTGGTTTCTTCGGGGACTGCCGGGATTTCGACCGTGATGTTCGGGATAATGCCGCCTGCTTTTTTTAACCCTTTCAGGTTGTAATTGGTAGCGCCAATGTCAAAACGGACTTCGTTAATACCCGCATCGGCAAGAGCTTTAAATTTGTCTTCACTGGCCAGTATCCCGTTGGTGTACATCCATATATACAGTTCGGAAGAACAGTTCTTGCGTATGGTTCTCAGAAAATGAAGGGTCCGGTCGAAAACAAGCAGAGGTTCTCCGCCGCTGAAACTGCATCCTTTGAACCCGAAGTAATTGATAAAGCCGGCATATAGTAAGGGGTCTTCAAATTCCATTTTCTGGGCGGTTGGCAAATCGTCGCTATCCTGCGGGGCCGGGCAATAAAAACAATTTGCATTGCATTTTCCGGTAATGAACAGGCACGACCATTCCCCTTCCCCGCACAACCGGCAGCCTTCCGAAATCCGGTTAATATACGGCTTGGTATTTTTGAACCCGTATTTTACTTTTTCAGAAAACGAACGGGTCATTTCGTCCCTTTCTTCCTCGTAATCGAGAGCCTGATATGGGTTTATCCATTTCAGGCCTTCAAATTTGCCGAAAGTGGAATGATTTTCATTGATCAGTTCATTCAGAAACGAATGATAAGCGTTCATCTTTGTTGAAATAAGTAAATACCTTAATTGTAAAAAGCAACGGTCGGACAGCAGATAGCAATCTTAAAATTCAGAAAAAATAATGAGGCATAAAAGCAATTCACGGTTTCGGGTGAAACCTCGAAAAAATTGTCTGTTGTGGATGGTCCCGGACATCGTTTGCCTCTGAAAAAATTTGTGCAATATTAATACAAATTGGCATACGGTCGAAAAAAAAGAGGAGATTCTTTCGACTCCTCTTTTCACGCTAACTATAACCTAACTAAACCAAACAAACTATGTATTTTTATAAGTCCTTTTTTGCGAGGTAAAAATCCATCATTTCGTAATTGCTTTTTTCGCGTTCTTCCATTTCCTCAACTGTTTTTGGCGGAGGTACAATTACTTTTTCTCCGGGTTTCCAGTTCAGCGGAAGGGCCACTTTGTGCTGATCGGCAATCTGAAGGGCTTTTAATGCACGGACAATTTCGTCCATATTACGGCCAACATTTAACGGATAGTACATGATCAACCTTACTTTTCCCGTCGGGTCGATGATAAAAACGGCACGAACGGCAGCAGTTTCACTTTCGTTGGGCTGCAACATGCCGTAAAGTTTCGATACCTTCATGTCGATGTCGGCGATGATTGGGAAGTTGAACAGCACGCCCGAGTTTTTCTTCACATTGTTTACCCATGCAACATGTGCATGGATACTGTCGATACTCAATCCTATAAGTTTTGTGTTCAGCGATTTAAATTCATCTGAGCGAAGTGCAAAACCACTCATTTCGGTGGTGCATACCGGGGTAAAATCGGCAGGGTGTGAAAACAAAATGACCCAGCTTCCTTTGTTGTATTCCGAAAACGTTAAAGGGCCGTAAGTGGTATTTGAAGTGAAATCGGGAGCCATATCCCCGATCCGTGGCATTTGATATACTTGTTCTTCCATGATTAAATAAATTAAACGTCAATTAATTTCTTCGCCGAAATTACGGTATAAATCAATGGCTGTCAAATCAATAATCTCAATATAGGATAAGGAATTTCTATCGGGGAAATAGTGTGCCGTTTTGCCGGCAACTTTGTACAATTTTTGTAATTTTAGTGCCTGAATCAACCAGACCGGATATGTTTAAACAAGTTTATCGGCATATAATTTTATTTTCTGTATTTCAGTGGGTTATGTTTTTGGGGGCTGTTGCTCGTGTCCCAGTAGACCCGCAACAGGAGGCGGTTGCCCTTTTCATGGAAGGAAAATTTGACCGGGCATTGCCGGTTTTTGAGGATATGATCAGCCTGTCCCCGGGCGATAAAACGCTGAACTATTATCTGGGCGCCTGCCTGATTGAAACCGGAAATTACGGTGCCCGTGCCAGGCAGGCTTTGCTGGGGGCAGTTGGTAAAGACATTCCCGATAAGGTCAATTATTATCTTGGAATAGCCTTTCATGCCGGGAACGATTATCTGACAGCGCTTGATTATTATTATCGTTTCGACAAAGAAGCAAAAAGCAAAGTGAAGAAAGCGGTTGATTATCAGAGGCTGATCGAATTGTGCGAACAGGGGGTGAATCCTTTTGTATTAAAGGAAAAGGAAATACCGGCGGTTGTTTCGGAGAATGCCGGTCCTGCCGCAAAGCCGGCTGATGTGAACGAAATTCCCGCCGATACGGTTCCGGCTGAGAATTTTACCATACCTGGCGGATTGTTTGATTCGGTGATTGTTTTTCAGGTAAATCCGGAAATACGCTACATGAAACTCAGTCAATTTAAAAACCAGGAAGCCCAACTCAATTTTGTAAAAGGATGGTTAAAAAGGCAGGAACGGGATTCGGTTATGCTGGCCACCGACCGTCTGAGGGAACAATATACCCGGTCGGGTCAGGATGAAAAACAATCGCTGACGGAACAAATACTTGACAACGAACAGAAAATTATTGCCCTGAACCGGAAAATACCAGCGTATAATCTGTTGGCAGGCCGGATGGAAGGCAAATATTGGGCAACTCCACCTTCGGGGGAAATGGAAAAACTTATTGCGCAGAACCAGGCTATTGCCGACAGCATAGAATTGTTGCATGCAGAAAAACAAAAACGAATTGGCGTTCTCCCGCCCGAGACCGTAGCGCTGCCGATTGTGGAGAAAACTGAACCGGAAAAAGAAGCGCCGGAAGAAATAACAAAAGGAATTGTGTATAAGATACAGATAGGGGCATTCAGTAAAGAACCTCCCGACTGGGCCCTGCGTTTATTTAAAAAACTGTCATTAATCAGAAAAATAAGCAATTACACCGATGAAAAAGGAGTAACAGTATACACGACCGGCGAACTTCGTTCGTATGCCGATGCGGTTGAGTTACAGAAACAGGTTAAAACAGAAGGAATTAAGAATGCAATTGTGGCTGCATATAACAATGGGATACGGATCCCCGTAAATGAAGCACGGAAAATAAACGGAGAATAAAAAATGGCTGCGAAAGAAAAATTAAAAAGAGATACTGACGAAAACGGGAAATTGAAAGAAGACCGGTTTCTGATCCTTCACAATGACGACTACCACACATTTGACTATGTCATTGATGCATTGATCGATGTGTGCGGGCACGAAATCAATCAGGCAACCCAGTGTACCATGTTGGTACATTATAAAGGACAATGTGATGTTAAAAAAGGAAGTTTTACGTATCTTAGTCCAATGAGAAAAGCATTGGTTGACCGTGAACTGAAAGCGACCATCGATTAAGGCAGTACAGGGGTTTTTATCCGCAGGTCGCGTTGTGGGCGGTTTCCGTGTTTCTTTCCTCCGTTTTTTCATACATTATTTAAATTTACCGTCATGGATATTCTGGTCATTCTGTTTCTGGTTTTTCTTGGCATCGTGCTTTTACTGATCGAATTTACCATTCTTCCCGGAGTTACCATTGCCGGAATCGGCGGTTTGCTGATGATGGGAGCGGCTGTTTATCTGGCTTTTAAAAGTTATGGTACGGTTGCCGGGATAATTGCTTTGGTTTTTGTGCTGATTGTTTCCCCTGTCCTTGTGTACCGCATGTTTAAAACCCGGATGGGCAAGAAGATGATGCTCGAATCAAAGATTACCGGCACTTCAACTGAAATAAAAGCAGAAACAATAAAAATAGGGGATGAAGGAATTGCAATAAGCCGTCTGGCCCCAATCGGAAAAGTCAGGATCGGGACGGAAACCGTTGAAGCCAAATCAACCGGCAGCTTTATCGACCAGCAAACAAAAGTGAAGGTGGTCGGGATTTTACGTACGCAAATTATTGTAGAACCTATAAATTAAAAACGCATGGAATTTTACGGAACATTTGGATTGGTTGCAGGGATTATTGTCCTGCTGATCATCATTTTATACTACATCCCGATCGGGCTGTGGTTTTCGGCGCTGGTTTCCGGCGTCCGCATTTCGTTGATGCAACTGTTTCTGATGCGGTTCAGAAAAGTACCGCCATCGGTTATTGTACGCGCCCTTATTGAAGGGACCAAAGCCGATGTGCCCTTGAACCGGAACAGCTTAGAGGCCCATTACCTGGCCGGGGGGCAGGTGGCCAAAGTGGTCCACGCATTGGTGTCGGCTGCAAAGGCAAATATTGAACTGCCGTTTAACATGGCCACCGCAATCGACCTGGCAGGCCGCGATGTTTTCGAGGCAGTACAAATGTCGGTGAACCCTAAAGTAATTGATACGCCGCCGGTAAGTGCTGTGGCCAAAGATGGCATCCAGCTTATTTGTAAAGCCCGTGTAACGGTCCGCGCCAATATCAAACAATTGGTGGGAGGGGCCGGCGAAGAAACCGTCCTGGCACGTGTGGGCGAAGGCATTGTTTCTTCAATTGGCTCTTCATTCAGCCACAAGGCAGTGCTGGAAAACCCCGATTCAATTTCGAAGGTCGTGCTGGAAAAAGGATTGGATGCCGGTACTGCATTTGAAATTCTTTCGATTGACATTGCCGATATCGATATTGGTAAAAATATTGGCGCCGAGCTTCAGATGGACCAGGCAGAAGCAGACAAGAACATTGCCCAGGCCAAGGCAGAAGAACGCCGGGCCATGGCGGTTGCATTAGAACAGGAAATGATTGCCAAAGCACAGGAAGCACGGGCCAAAGTAATTGAGGCAGAGGTACAAATTCCATTGGCTATTGCCGAAGCTTTCCGGAACGGAAATCTCGGGATCATGGATTATATGAAATACAAAAACATTATGGCCGATACAGCGATGCGCGAATCCATTGCCGGGGAAGACAGCAAAAAACAGGATTGATTATTCTGTAGGCGATATAAAGGGGAGGCTGTCCGGAAACTCTGTTGTTTGGACAGCCTCCTCATTTTTGTTCCCCCCTAAACCGGTTTCCCAAGGAAATTAAATCTCCTTAACCGTCAAAAATCGAAAAAACCCAAATGGGATTTCAGATATCCGGCAACATTTTACTCACCGGTTGTGCTTGTTTCATCCGCTTCCGGGATTTTTGGCGAGCTGGGATCGTACAATTGATAAATGGCTATCCGGACCGGGTCGTTGGCATAAAGGACCTTCGATGCGGCATTGATCTTCAGCAGGATATCCCATATACTGTTGTATAGTTCAACCCGCCGGGCGGTAACCAGCAGTTGCTGTTTCTTCAGCATTTCCTGTTCATTGTCGGCAGCCTGCAAGTCCGCAGCCAGTTGCTCCATCGATGGTACTAAATCCTGGGGCATACCTTTCGCTTCGAGACCGGCTTTGAACGGATCGAGCCGGGCCGCGTTGCAGGCCAGGGTCAGCAGGGTAATCATCTGTTTTTCTGATTTGACCGCTTTGGCATACAACGAACGGCCAAAGGTGCTGTCAACGGCCTTGCTGTTGCTGCCAAAAGCAGAATGGACAAAATACATCAGTTTCTGGTACTTTGTGCCCGCCTCACTGCGTAAACGGCTTAATTCGTCTGTCTTTCGCTGAATGGCCGCCGAATGGGTATTTTCCGATGTATCTTCTATGGCAAGGGTGGTTTTTGCAACCAGTTCTTGTCCCAGTTCAGGGGTAAACGACGGATCGAATGCTGCGAACGCAGGCAGGTCGGCCGTATACTGCGGTTGAACAGATTGTGATTTGGTGATCACAGCTTCGTAGGTCATTGAAAACTTACGGGTGGTTTGCTTTTTCATAATGATTGGTTTTTTTATGGGTTTAAAAAAATTATAATCGAATACAATTTATCATCATTTTACAAAACATCAAATTTATTTTTCATTTTTTTTTATACTTTTTCAGCCGTATATTGAGATATAGATCGTATCGGTTTATATACATGGCGTATTATCAGTTGTTTATAGTATAGATATTGCATTTTTATAAAACCAGGACATCCTCGTAATTGCAGATTGTATTTAACGTGGAATTTAATGCGTTTCACAAACGGGGTTAGCCATTTAACCGAGTCATACTGTTATTAAACCGGCGACTATGGCCTGTTCACGAACAGTTCCAGGCTTCTCACAAGGGATTTCTTCCTTCTCACCAGGCATTTCCGTCTTCTCACGAAGGGCTTCAGCCCACGGAAATGCTTCGTGAGATGACTACAGCCTATATAGAAATGAAAACGATGCTTTGTGAAAAGGCTACAGACAGGGGGGGGGAGAAACAAGTTGATAAAAAGCCATAATTAAACAGGATAACCGAGGTGAAAAGTAACATATTATACCTAACATTGTAAATGTTTATCGTGATATAAAAAATCAATAACGAAAATCATATAACCTGAAAAGATGAAACGGAACGATATGACGATCACAACAATTATTTCGGCAAAAACAATAACAAAAACGGCGGCAATGATAACGGCGCAACGTAGAGACAACGCATGCGTTGTCTCTACGATAAAAACAACAATAAAAACAACAACGCACGAACAACGGAACAATACCAATAAAACGGTATCAAATGAAACGGAACGATGCCAAAAATGAAAATGAAATAACACCCTGCCAAACGCATTTACAATGGACAAATTTCAAAATAAATATCGTATTCAATCCACCCGTCTGCAAAATTGGGATTACGGATGGGGTGGGGCCTATTTTATTACCATTTGTACCAAAGGACGGGAATATTATTTTGGCAATGTGATAAATGGTAAAATGCAATTGTCGAAAACCGGGATTATTGCCGATATTTTGTGGCACGAAATTAAAAACCATGCAACAAATATCGAATTAGGCGCATTTGTGGTAATGCCCAATCATGTTCATGGAATATTGATTTTAAATGATAACGGAAATAATGGGATCAATGACCATTCCAAAAATGAACACAACGATAACGACGATGCGGTGGGGGCAACGCATGCCGAAAAAACAATCGGGCAAATCCGTTTTCAAAATCAGGGGAAAAATACCATTTCGTCAATTATCGGTGCCTATAAATCGGCGGTATCAAAACATGCACACCGTCTGGGGTTTGGGTTCGGTTGGCAATCCCGTTTTCACGACCATATTATCCGCGACGAACGATCGTATCAAACCATTTCAGAATATATCATCAACAACCCGTTGAAATGGGACGAGGATAAATTCAATCACTGTAACACGGATACAGGCCAATGAATGGCATCCGCCGGCAAAAACAAAGCCGGAACTTGTGATTCCGGCTTTGCCTATTGTTTATGAATGAATTAACATGATCCTTTTGCATTTTTGCCTTCCACCATTTTGCGGAAACCACCGAGTGTGAACGACGATGGCCGTTCGATGGGCAATCCGTACAAACGATCGACGATCAATGAGGCCAACACACCCAGTGCTCTGGAAACGCCAAACATCACAGTATAGAAATTGTATTCCTTGATTCCGTAGTGGTACAGTAAAGCCCCGGAAAAGGCATCCACATTCGGCCACGGATTTTTTATTTTTCCGGTATCTTCGAGAATCGGAGGGGCTACACGGTATATCTGGTTGACGATATTGATCAGTTTATCATCCTTTACATATTTGGCTGCAAATTCCTGCTGTGCTGTAAACCGCGGATCGGTCTGACGAAGTACGGCATGGCCATATCCCGGTACCACACGTCCTTCTTCCAGCGTTTTCTTTATGTAAGCGGCAATCTGTTCGTCCGAAGGTTCATCGGCGCCAATGGTTTGTATCATGTCAAATATCCAGTGGATCACTTCCTGGTTGGCATATCCGTGCAACGGGCCGGCCAGTCCGAGCATCCCGGCAGCAAACGAATAATACGGGTTGCTTAGGGCAGAACCTACCAGATGGGTGGCATGAGCCGAAACATTTCCTCCTTCGTGGTCGGCATGGATCACCATGTACAGGCGTAACAGGCGCTTCACCTCGTCGGAGTCGTGCCCCATCATGTGGGCCAGGTTGCCTGCCCAGTCGAGTCTTGGATCGGGTTCGATGTGATCTTCGTTATGGTATATCCGTCGGTAAATGTATGCGGCAATGCGGGGCAAACGGGCGATCAGGTTCATCACATCCTCGTAAGTAGTGTCCCAGTAATATTTTTTATTTACCCCGGCCCGATATGCCTTCTGGAAAATCGAATCGGTAGCCATGCTGATGATGGCTGCTGTGAACTGGGTCATCGGGCGCGAAATCTTGGGCATGGCATCGATCACGTCGAAAACGTGTTGCGGCACATACGCACGGGTTGCCCAGTCTTTGCTGATATTCAGCACATCTTCACGTTCGGGCAGTTCTCCAACCAGCATCAGATAAAACAAGCCTTCCGGTAACGGTTCCCCCTCGGGGCGCAGACGGGGCAGTTTTTCCCTGAGTTCGGGAATAGAATATCCCCTGAAACGGATCCCTTCCTGTGCGTCGAGCTTCGAGGTGTCGGTAATCAGGCAGGGCATGCCTTTCATGCCCGACATTACCTGTTCTAAGGTGATATTGGCAATTACTTTGTTGCCATGTTCTGTTTTTAGCCGTTGATACTCGCTGATACATTTGCTGGCTTTCTCGAAAAATCGGTTTTTGATGTATTCCATGTTCTTAGTATTTTATTGATTTCGGTAATTTCGTTAAAAGTTAGTGAATATTTCTGATAATTTCATCAGCAAATTCAGAGGTAGTCAGCAATGTAGCCCCTTCCATCATGCTGTACAGATCGGAAGTGACCCTGCGTTTCGAGAAAGCATGTTCCATCGCATCGAGCACGTGTTCGGCAGCTTCTGTCCAGCCAAGATGTTCCAGCATCATTACCCCGGAAAGGATGAGCGAACTGGGGTTTGCCTTACCTGTCCCGGCAATGTTCGGAGCAGTGCCGTGGGTTGCTTCAAAAATAGCATAACCACTGTCGTAATTGATGTTGGCGCCTGGGCTGATTCCGATCCCGCCCACCATTGCCGCCAGTTGGTCGGAAATGTAGTCGCCGTTCAGGTTCATGGTCGCAATTACCGAATGATCGAATGGCCGCAAAAGGGTTTCCTGTAAAAATGCGTCTGTAATTACATCTTTAACAATCACTTTTCCTGAATGTTCGGCCTCTTTTAATGCTTTTTGTGCATCAATTTCCCCTTTTTCTTTTTTTATTTTCTCGTATTGCCGCCAGGTAAATGTTTGTCCCGAAAATTCATTTTCTGCCAGGTCGTATCCCCAGTTTTTAAATGCCCCTTCGGTGAATTTCATAATGTTCCCTTTGTGGACAAGTGTTACGGAAGGCAAGTCCCGTTCAATGGCGTACCGGATGGCTGCCCTGACGAGGCGTTCAGAGCCTTCTTTCGAGATGGGTTTCACCCCGAAAGAAGTGCTTTCCGGGAAACGGATGTGGCCGGCCCCCATCTCATTGATCAGAAAATCGGCGAATTTTTTACTTTTCTCATCCCCGGTCATGTATTCGATACCGGCATAAATATCTTCGGTGTTTTCCCTGAAAATGTGCATATCGACCAGTGAAGGATAACGGATGGGAGAGGGGGCGCCCTTAAACCAGCGCACCGGACGAAGGCAAACATATAAATCGAGCGTTTGGCGCAAGGCCACGTTCAGCGAACGGATACCCCCTCCCACAGGGGTTTGTAGCGGGCCTTTTATGCCAATGAGATATTCCCTGAAAGCTTCCAGAGTGGCGGCAGGCAAATATTCGCCGGTTTGCTGAAGCGCTTTTTCGCCGGCCAACACTTCTTTCCATATCAATTTGCGCTTGTTCCCGTATGATTTTTCCACGGCAGCATCCAGGACGCGCTGTGACGGAACAGTGATGTCTTTTCCGATGCCGTCCCCTTCAATAAAAGGGATCACCGGCTGGTCGGGGACGATCAGTTGTCCGTTCTGTATGTGTATGGCATTTTTCATATTCGTTTACATTTTCCGCAGATGGCGCAGATTTTATTTTTCCGTGTTACTCAGCGTTATCCACGAAAAATTTTTTCTTTCAGGTTTTCATCAATCGCATTCAAAAAACCTTCGGTAGTCAGGTAATGCTCTTTCTTCAAGTCTTTTTCATGTATGATCAGCGCAAGGTCTTTGGTCATTTTACCGCTTTCCACCGTTTCGATACAGACCTGTTCGAGGGTTTCCGCAAAGTTGACCAGGGCCGGGTTGTGGTCGAGTTTTCCACGGAAGGACAGTCCGCGTGTCCATGCAAAGATGGAGGCAATCGGGTTGGTTGAAGTGGGTTTTCCCTGTTGGTGCATCCTGAAATGGCGGGTCACTGTGCCGTGTGCCGCTTCGGCTTCCATAGTTTTGCCGTCGGGGGTGATCAGCACCGAGGTCATCAGCCCCAGCGAACCGAAGCCTTGCGCCACGGTGTCCGACTGCACATCGCCGTCGTAGTTTTTGCATGCCCATACAAAGCCGCCTTCCCATTTCAGCGCCGCTGCCACCATGTCGTCGATCAGGCGGTGCTCGTAAGTAATTCCGGTTTCTTTAAACTGATATTTGAATTCAGATTCAAATATTTCCTGAAAAATGTCTTTGAACCGTCCGTCATATTTTTTCAGGATCGTGTTTTTGGTTGATAAATACAAGGGCCATTTCTTGATCAGCGCCTGGTTCATGCAGGCCCGGGCAAATCCGGCAATCGATTCATCGGTATTGTACATGGCCAGGGCAATACCATCATCTTCAAAATTATACACATCGAATGATTTTGGTTCACTGCCGTCATCCGGTGTAAATGTGATAGTCAGTTTTCCTTTTCCCTTAGTTGTGAAATCGGTTGCCCTGTATTGGTCGCCAAATGCGTGACGGCCAATGCAAATTGGTTGTTTCCAACCTGGCACCAATCGTGGAATATTTTTGATCATAATGGGTTCACGGAATACCGTGCCACCCAAAATGTTACGGATAGTCCCGTTGGGCGATTTCCACATTTCTTTCAGGCCAAATTCTTCCACCCGCGCTTCATCGGGGGTAATGGTCGCACATTTAATCCCGACGCCATATTTTTTGATGGCGTGGGCGGCGTCCACTGTAACCTGGTCGTTACTTGCGTCCCTCGCTTCAATCCCCAGATCGTAATATTTTATGTCGAGATTGAGATAGGGAAAGATTAGTTTTTCTTTTATAAATGACCAAATAACCCGGGTCATTTCATCTCCGTCTAATTCAACGACCGGATTCAACACGTTGATTTTTTCCATTCTTCGGGTGATTTTTATCGTTAATTATTTTGTTTTTTTATCAGGTTAAGCGCCGAGCCTGCCCTGAACCACTCTATTTGTTGCTGATTGTAGCTGTGGTTTAAAAGAATTGACTCTTTGCTGTTGTCTGTGTGTAAAATATCTAATATTAATGGGTTGCCAGGTGCGAAGCCCGTCAAATCGGGAAAATTCAAGATATCGTCTTCCCTGATTTTGTCGTAATCATTTTCATCCCGGAAGGTCAGCGCCAACATGCCTTGTTTTTTCAGGTTCGTTTCGTGTATGCGGGCAAACGATTTCACAATGACAGCCCGAACTCCCAAATGGCGGGGCTCCATTGCCGCGTGTTCGCGCGACGATCCTTCGCCGTAGTTGTGGTCGCCCACCACGACTGTCGGGATGCCGGCCGCTTTATAAGCCCGCTGAACAGCCGGCACTTCAGCATATTCGCCAGTTAACTGGTTTTTAACCTTGTTGGTTTGTCCGTTGAACGCGTTCACCGCGCCAATCAACATGTTATTGGAGATATTGTCGAGGTGCCCGCGGTAACGCAACCAGGGACCGGCCATCGAAATATGGTCGGTGGTACATTTGCCCTGTGCTTTGATCAACAACCGGGCGCCACTTATGTTTTTGCCGTCCCATGCCGGGAAGCCTTCCAATAACTGGAGCCGTTTTGAACCGGGGGCGACGACAACCTGTATGGCAGAGCCGTCGGCAGCCGGGGCCTGGTAACCGGCATCTTCCACTGCAAAACCTTTCGAGGGCAGCTCTTCGCCTGTCGGCGCATCCAACATTACCTCCTGTCCGTTTTTGTTTATCAGCTTGTCTTTTAACGGATTGAAACGCAGGTCGCCGGCAATGGCCAGCGCTGTGACCAACTCGGGCGAGGCCACGAAAGCGTGGGTGTTCGGGTTGCCGTCGGCGCGTTTCGAGAAATTGCGGTTGAACGAGTGGACAATGGTGTTTTTTTCCTGTTTGTCGGCCCCTTCGCGTGCCCATTGGCCGATGCACGGGCCACAGGCATTGGCAAACACACTGGCACCTATTTGATTGAATGTGTCGATAAAACCATCGCGTTCAATGGTATAGCGTACTTGTTCTGATCCCGGTGTAATGGTGAATTCAGCTTTTGTTGTCAGTCCTTTTTCTACGGCCTGTTTTGCCAGCGAGGCTGCCCGTGAAATGTCTTCGTAAGAAGAGTTAGTGCACGAACCGATCAAGCCCACTTCAATTTTGGTTGGCCAGCCGTTTTTTTTGGCTTCTTCTGCCATTTGGGAGATAGGAGTGGCCCTGTCGGGAGTGAACGGCCCGTTCAGGTGTGGTTCCAGTTCATTGAGATTGATCTCGATCAGTTGGTCAAAATATTTTTCAGGATGTGCATATACTTCCGGGTCGGCTGTCAGGTGTTCCTTTATTTCGTTGGCAAGGTCGGCCACTTCGGCACGATTTGTGGCCCGAAGGTAGCGTTCCATCGACTCGTCGTAGCCAAAAGTAGAAGTGGTGGCGCCTACTTCAGCGCCCATGTTGCAGATGGTCCCTTTTCCGGTACACGACAACGATTTTGCCCCTTCTCCGAAATATTCGATGATGGCACCGGTGCCGCCTTTCACGGTCAGTATCCCGGCTACTTTCAGGATGATATCTTTGGGGGCTGTCCAGCCGTTTAGTTTGCCGGTGAGTTTTACGCCGATCAGTTTCGGGAATTTTAGTTCCCATGCCATTCCGGCCATCACATCTACCGCATCGGCGCCGCCCACGCCGATTGCCACCATTCCCAACCCGCCTGCATTTACGGTGTGCGAGTCGGTACCAATCATCATTCCGCCCGGAAATGCGTAATTTTCAAGCACTACCTGATGGATAATCCCGGCGCCGGGCTTCCAGAAACCGATCCCGTATTTGTTGGAAACCGATTCCAGAAAGTCGAATACTTCTTTGTTGGTGTTTAATGCGGTGCGCAAATCTTCGCGACCGTCGACTTTAGCCTGAATAAGGTGATCGCAATGCACCGTGGAGGGCACTGCTGTTTTCGATTTTCCGGAGTTCATGAATTGCAGCAAGGCCATCTGTGCCGTGGCATCCTGCATGGCGACCCGGTCGGGCGCGAAATCCACATAATCAATCCCTCTTTTGAAATCTTTCAAGTCTTCAGGATTAAATAAATGGGCATAAAGAACTTTTTCGGAAAGCGTTAGTGGCCTGTTGATGACCGATTTGGCTTTCCTGATTTTTTCACCCAGTTCCTGGTAGCTTTTCTTAATTAAATCGAGATCAAACATATTTGGTTTTTTCAGAAATGAATAATTCAACTTGATGCTTAAAAAATTCAATTACCATAACAAAAACAAGCAATAAAAGTTTTTACAGAGTTGGTGTAAGATATTAAAATTGTGGAGACGTATATCCTGATAACTGGATATTTTGGCGCCGGAATTTTTCTTTTTAGTCTGAACATCATTCGGAAACGAATATAATGAACTTTGTATAAAGCTAATTTACAAGTTGTTTTGCCTTGTTTTTTTCTTTTTCCCGGGTTGTTTTGTGAGGTTATCAACACCCGGTTAATACTTTGCCCTAAATTTTTTGCCTGCACTTTGATTTTAAATTTCAGATATGGCGTATATTCGCAACGTATTGGTAACACAAGATGTGTTGAAGAGGGAATCCGGTGCTCCCGGTCATAAAAGGGAAATTCCGGAGCTGTACCCGCAGCTGTAAGCTCAGTAAGGTTTTTGCAACCTCAGCCACTGTCCTGGTGAAACCGGGATGGGAAGGCGGCGAGAACTTGAGCAAGCCAGAAGACCTGCCAGTGCAAATACAATATTCAAAGCTTTCGGGAGAAGAAGCTTGGAGTAGCCCAATTATTCAAATAGGTTATTTCCAGAGGGTTTTGTGTATTGTAAAAATTTTATTCAAACTTAAAATTTTTACGTATGAAGCATTTTTACTTGTTTTTTCTGTTGTTTGCAGCGACGTTTTCAGTCCGTGCGCAAAAAGCTGCCGCTTTTGAGGATGTGGTACTGTTGAAAGAATCATACTGGAATGGTTCCGATGGTTCGGGCGGTTTTAAAAGTTCGAACCTTACATTTAAGAACGACTATAATCCGGCATGGATGAGTTGGTCCGGTTTTGCTTGTTCCAATATTACCGACAATAAAACCAAAGGCTGGGGCAACCAGTATAGCGCCATTGCCGGAAAAGGGCACAACGGGTCGGCGAATTATGCAGTGGCTTATGTGGTCGGCGTTTCTTCGGCAGAGTTTGCTGTCGCCCAATCCATTCGGGGCGTGTATGTGACCAACTCAAGCTATGCTTATTTTTCGATGAAAGAAGGCGACGATTATTCTAAAAAATTTGGCGGCGCCACAGGCAGCGATCCCGATTTCTTAAAACTAATTGCTGAAGGAGTTGATGCTTCGGGGAAAACAACTGCTTCGGCTGAGTTTTATCTGGCTGATTTCCGTTCCAACGATCCGTCGGAAGATTACCTTGTCGGCGATTGGAAATGGTTCGACTTATCGGCGCTGGGCATCGTGAAAACAGTGAATTTTAAGCTTGAGTCGAGTGATAACGGGATGTGGGGGATGAACACCCCGGCTTATTTTTGCCTCGACGACATGAACGGTTTTGGCCCGATACAACTGAATGATATTACCCATGCCCGGTTTGACGATGTGTTCGACCAAAAAGAAACGTATTACAACGGAGACGATCTGTCGGGTGGATTTTACAGTGGAAACTTCTATTTCAAAAATGAATACAACGAATCGTGGGGAAGCTGGTCGGGCTTTGCTGTTTCAACCAAAACCGATACCCAAACGCCCGGTTGGGGCAACCAGTACAGCGCTATCACCGGTGGGGGAGTAGCGGGTTCTTCAGCTTATGCCGTTGGTTATACCGGCATGGGAAAATCAGAAGTTCTCCTGAAAAAATCATCGGTGTCGGGTTTTTATGTTTCAAATTGTGCGTATGCCTACTGGTCAATGAAAAATGGCGACGATTATTCTAAAAAATTTGGTGGCCCGGATGGCACCGACCCCGACTGGTTTAAGTTGACAATCAAAGGGTATACCGATATTGAATACATGGGGCATATTGATTTTTACTTAGCTGATTTCAGATCGGATAAATCTTCCGAAGATTATATTGTAGATGATTGGCAGTGGGTCGACCTGTCGGCGCTGGGCAAAGTTTCGCGGCTCGAATTCAGCCTGAGTTCTTCCGATGAAGGAATGTGGGGAATGAACACCCCTGCTTATTTTGTAATGGATAACCTGAACAAACAAATTCCGACTACTGTTTATCCTCAAATAAAAGAAATATATGCTGAAGTTTATCCAAACCCTTTTATCGACGAATTGCGGGTTCATTTAAACGATCCGGCAAATGAAGTTTTTTTGTATGATATGACCGGGAAACCCGTGCGCCGGACTGCGGGCGCGGGAGATACTGTTGTTCTTCGCAACCTTGGCGGCCTGCCTTCCGGAGTTTATTTCCTGAAAGTATTATCAGGTAATCAGTCGGTTGTGAAAAAAATAATAAAGAAATAAGTGCTTCCGGGCATTTTTCGTCGAATTGCCAGCCCCGGCACGATAGATTAATTAAATTTGCTGTAATGTAACTTGTCGTGCTGCCGGTAAAACGGGAATAATTTATCAGTTGTTAGGGCAAAAAACCGTTTCGGGAAAACGTTAATACAGGACAATCCTGTTTTATCAAAGAACCGGAGCGGTTTCTTTAATAAATAAAAATGGCTTGTCGGCTAAACCTAATTCCGGGCCGCGATGTTATTTTAATGTTGAAACGAAATTCTGGCGGAGCAGCTGTTTATCCCGATGAATTTCCTTTCTTTGTAACAATTATAAAAGTATCAAATAAAAAATATAAGCTATGGAAATCAGGAAAAACATGATGGTTTCACTTACCTACGATTTGCATCTCGACGGGATGAAGGGTGAAATTATTGAACAGGCTACTATTGAGAAACCATTGAGTTTTATTTTTGGCGCCGGTGTCATGCTCCAGAAATTTGAAGATCTTCTCGAAGGCAAAAAGCAGGGCGAAGGTTTTGAAATAAGCCTTCCGTGCAAAGATGCCTACGGGGAAGAAAATGTAGAGGCAATAGTTGATCTACCCAAGCATATTTTCTTTGTTGACGGCGAATTTGACGATGAGGTCATCAAAGAAGGAAATACCGTCCCGATGATGAGTTCGAACGGACAGCGCATGAACGGCATTGTGCTGGAAGTAACTGACGATACGGTAAAAATGGATTTCAACCATCCGCTGGCTGGCGAAGATTTGTATTTTAAAGGGAATGTACAGGAAGTGCGCGAGGCAACCGATGAGGAAATTGCTGCATTGTTCTCCGGTGGCTGTGGTTGCGGTTGTGGTTGCGACGACGATGGTTGTAACGACGGTAACTGCAGTTCCGATGGCGGCGGTTGCGGCTGTGGTTGTTAAAATATTGTATATTTGTTGAAAGTTGTTCTGCTCCGGCAGGGCAACTTTTTTAATAATAAATGCAGGAAAAACAAGGTACGTGTTGCGAAAATCCAACATCCAGAATCAAGTATCATGAATCGTGATCCCTGCATCAAAACATTGAAGAAGTGAATACATTCGGGCAACTATTTAAACTGACATCATTTGGCGAATCGCATGGGAAAGCGATAGGTGGTATTATCGACGGCTGTCCGGCCGGTCTGGAAATCGACATGGAATTTATCCAGTCGGAACTCGACCGCCGCAAGCCCGGCCAATCGAAAATTACCACTCAGCGGAGCGAAAGCGACCAGGTGGAGTTTCTTTCCGGTATTTTCGAAGGAAAAACACAGGGAACGCCGATTGGTTTTATTGTCCGGAATAAGGATCAACACTCCACCGATTACCACGATCTGAAAGATGTGTTCCGCCCGTCGCACGCCGATTATACTTACCTACAGAAATACGGGAGCCGCGACCATCGTGGCGGGGGCCGTTCATCGGCCCGCGAGACCATTGCCCGTGTGGTAGGGGGCGCTGTGGCCAAATTATTGCTGAAACAGGCAGGCGTGCAGATACATGCGTTTGTTTCGAGGGTAGGAGAGATTGAGCTTGGAACGAATTACCAAGAACTTGACCTGTCGAAAACCGAAAGTAATATTGTACGTTGTCCTGATGCAGGAACTGCCGAAAAAATGATTGCCCGTATTGAAGAGGCCGGGCGCAACCATGATACGGTCGGCGGACTAATCACTGGTGTTGCCACCGGTGTTCCCGCCGGATGGGGTGAACCGGTTTTCAACAAGCTACACGCCGATTTGGGCTTTGCCATGCTGGGCATCAATGCCGTAAAAGGTTTTGAATACGGTTCCGGTTTTGAAGGCGCCAAATTGAGCGGTTCGCTGCACAACGATATTTTTATTAAAACGGATAGTGGTATCCGCACCAAAACAAACCATTCAGGAGGGATACAGGGAGGGATTTCTAACGGAGAAGACATTTACTTCCGGGTCGCCTTTAAACCCATTGCAACCCTCCTGAAAGAGCAGCAAACCGTTGACAAATCCTCCAACGAAGTGACGATCAATCCCAAAGGCCGTCACGATCCCTGTGTGTTGCCACGTGCGGTACCCATTGTTGAAGCGATGGCCGCGCTGGTTTTAGCCGATCATTTTTTACTGAACAAGATTAACAGAATTTAGTATGCCACGACACAAACGTAGCCGGTTAATTTTAGACCCCCCGGTAATAAAAGGAATGTCTGTTATGGGACGTTCCAAACGAGGTTCTGAAAAAATAGACCTGTTTCTGGAAGAATATCAGGCAATTAAATTACTTGATTATGACGGAATGACTCAGGAAGAGGCGGCTGGGCACATGAATGTATCGCGCCCGACCATAACACGCGTGTATGAAACAGCCAGACAAAAAGTTGCCCGGGCGCTTACCGAAGGAAAAGACCTGGTCATCAGTGGGGGGAAATACCACTTCGATGAAAGCTGGTTTTGTTGCCTTTCGTGCAAAACAACTTTTAGGTTGGAGAAAGGGAGCGATAAAATATGTCCGGAATGCAATTCTTCTGAAGTCGCAAGCCTAAACGAATGTCATTCCTGCTAAAATTTACTGCCGGCTTCGTATTCCGATTCCGGATAAACGATCAGAACTGGTTAATGTAGCCAGATGTGCATGGTGAGATTGCTGCATGTCCAGGCCGAATAATCCTTTTTAACTTTCCAATCAGCTATCTTTACATCCGGGAAAATGTGTTGATGAACATTTCCTGAATATCAAAAATATTTGTTACTTAGCAGCACAGTACAGGATAGTGATTTATACTGTCGGGAAATGTGAAATCTAATGAAATATAAAATGAGTAACAGATTGATCGGGCGTTTGCCCAAAGTTGGGATACGGCCAGTTATCGATGGCCGTGAACGAGGAGTACGCGAATCGCTGGAAGTGCAGACCATGAACATGGCCAAAGCTGCTGCTGCCTTAATTGAAAATAACCTCCGTTTTCCAGGTGGGGAGAAAGTGGAATGTGTGATTGCCGATACCACCATTGGCGGGGTAGCCGATGCCGCGTATTGTGCCGATAAATTCAACCGCGAAGGGGTAGGGGTTTCACTTACGGTTACCCCCTGCTGGTGTTACGGGACAGAAGTGATGGATACCGACCCGCTTGTTCCCAAAGCCGTTTGGGGATTTAACGGGACTGAACGTCCGGGTGCAGTTTATCTGGCTGCCGCCCTGGCCGGATATTCACAGAAAGGGCTTCCCGCTTTTGGTATTTATGGCCGCGATGTACAGGATGCCGGGGATACAACCATTCCTGAAGATGTAAAAGAGAAAATCCTACGTTTTGTGAAATCAGCATTGGCGGTGGCCCAGATGAAAGGAAAATCGTATCTGTCGATCGGGTATTCGTCAATGGGTATTGCCGGTTCAATGGTCGATTCAAACTTTTTCCAGGAATATTTGGGCATCCGCACCGAATTTGTCGAATCGGTTGAACTGATTCGCCGGATGGAGGAAGGGATTTACGATAAAGAAGAATTTGCAAAAGCAATGGCTTGGACCAAAGAAAATTGCATGGAAGGGGAAGACTTGAACGACCCGGCTAAGCAATCGGACCGTCAGCGAAAGGATTGGGAATGGGAAATTGTTGTGAAAATAACACTCATCTGCCGCGACCTGATGATCGGTAACCCGAAGTTAAAAGAAATGGGATTTGGCGAAGAGGCTAAGGGACGAAATGCCATCCTGGGCGGTTTCCAGGGACAGCGCCAATGGACCGATTATTACCCAAATGCCGATTTTACAGAAGCAATACTGAATTCGTCGTTCGACTGGAACGGGATTCGCCAGGCATTTGTGTTTGCAACAGAAAACGATAGCTTGAACGGTGTTTCTATGTTATTCGGGCATTTACTGACCAATACCGCACAAATATTTTCCGATGTCCGTACTTACTGGAGTCCCGATGCTGTGAAACGGGTCACAGGAAAAGAACTGACCGGATTGGCAGAAAATGGGATTATTCATTTAATAAATTCAGGGTCAACTACTTTAGATGCAACAGCTCAACAAAAGGATGCAGCAGGTAACCCGGTAATGAAACCTTATTGGGAGATTAGAAAAGAAGAAGTAAAAAGATGCCTCGAAAATACCCGCTGGTGCCCTGCGAATCTTGGTTATTTCCGCGGAGGAGGCTATTCGTCGCAGTTTAAAACTGCCGGACAGATGCCGGTTACCATGTCGCGGGTAAACTTAGTAAAAGGGGTTGGGCCGGTGATGCAGATCGCCGAGGGATGGACAGTCGAATTGCCGGAGGAAATCCATACAATACTTGATAAACGCACCGATCCGACCTGGCCGACCACTTGGTTTGTACCCCGTTTGGCCGACAATGATGCCTTTAAAGATGTGTACAGTGTAATGGCCAACTGGGGAGCCAACCACGGCGCCATTTCATTCGGCCACATTGGCGCCGATCTGGTTACGTTGGCATCCATTCTCCGCATTCCGGTGAACATGCACAATGTGCCGGAAGATAATATTTTCAGGCCAAGCGCCTGGTCAGCTTTCGGTACCGGTAAAGAAGGATCGGATTACAGGGCTTGCAGTGCGTATGGACCACTTTACAAGTAAAAGCTCAAATAAATAGAAGAAAAAGGGGCTGTATCAAAAATCAAAATATCCGGGAAAAATAGTTTGCCTGGTTTATTGCAAAGGTTGAGGACAGGATGCTGATACCTCAAATCAATACACTCAGTTTTTGATATGACTCTCCTCTTTCACTCTTTATAATTGAAAATCAGAATAAATTACCTGACAAACTAAAGACAAGTGAAGACAAAAGAGAAAGTTGTTCCAGCGGAATATCTGATTCCGTTTATCCTGATAACAAGTTGTTTTGCCCTCTGGGGCTTTGCCAATGATATTACCAACCCGATGGTGGAGGCCTTTTCTCGTATTTTCAACATGGGAGTTGGCGGCGGGACCTGGGTTCAGGTGGTATTTTACGGCGGTTATGGCGTAATGGCCTTCCCCGCAGCATTTTTCATACGGAGATATACTTACAAAGCAGGCATTTTAATGGGTTTGGGGCTGTATGCTACAGGAGCTTTATTATTTATACCTGCAAGCTCAATAGGTTTGTATTATCCTTTCCTGATAGCCTATTTTGTAATGACCTGTGGGCTTTCGTTCCTTGAAACAAGCGCCAATCCGTATATTTTATTTATGGGGCCGGAAGGCACGGCCACCCGCCGCCTGAATTTTGCACAGGCCTTCAACCCGATGGGCTCGCTTACCGGAATGTTTGTGGCCAAATCACTTATCCAGGCCAGGCTCGACCCGCGTGGCGCTGATGAAAGGGCATTATTATCGCCCGAACAGTTTGAGGCGGTTAAATCAGCTGATCTCCACATTTTAAGTTCGCCTTATATTGCGATTGGCGGTATTATTATCGTTATGTTTTTTGTCATTTTCTTTGCACGAATGCCGAAAAATGAGGAGTCGGACCACAAACTGAACTTCTTTGGAGCTGTGGCAAATCTTTTGAAGGTGAAACGGTACCGGGAAGGAGTAGTGGCCCAGTTGTTTTATGTGGGGGCCCAGATCATGTGCTGGACGTTCATTGTGCAATATGGCCAGCGGATTTTTGTAGAACAATATGGGATGACACCGGGGGCTGCCGCCCAGAAAGCCCAGTTGTACAATATCTATGCAATGGGAATTTTTCTTGTTTCCCGGTTTATTTGCACATTTCTGTTGAAATATATTCAGCCCGGAAGGTTATTGCTGGTTTTATCCGTAGGAGGAATTGTTCTTTCTGCTGGAACCATTGGTTTTCAGGATATTTATGGATTATATTGTTTGGTGGGGATTTCGGCATGTATGTCGCTGATGTTCCCGACAATTTACGGGATTGCCCTCCGTGGGATGGGAGAAGATGCCAAATTTGGAGCTGCCGGACTGATCATGGCAATTGTGGGAGGTACTTTTTTGCCTAAAATACAGGCTTGGATTATTGATATGGAAATATTATTTTCGTTACCGGCTGTAAATGTTTCATTTGTCATGCCGTTACTTTGTTTCGTCATTATCGGAGTGTATGGATACCGGACATTTAAGGTTCATTTTCGGATCGTTGAGCAACCTGTTCCCTGAGCATGTATTCATATGGTTCTTTATTTTTGCAGTTTTAACTGAAAAGGCAAATGTAAATTATAGCGATAATTTGAATAGAATTATTACTTTTGGAGCGAATATTGAGACCAACCTGTTTGGTTTCATTGAAAATCCGGTTGTCGTTGCAAAAACGACAACGTTTTTCTACTACATATTCAGATAAGTTGTTGGGTTTAAGCCTGGATTGCAGTGGCAGTTCAGGCTTTTTTGCAAAAACTACTATGAAAGAATTCAAATTTAAGCCGGAAGAAAGTTCCAGTCTCACCAAACTGCAACAGTTGATCCATGCAGTTACCGAGGCAATCAATGTGGGTACATTGAAAGAAGGCGACACTTTGCCTTCAGTGAATAAACTGAGCAGGGACAGCGGAATATCAAGAGATACTATATTTAAAGCGTATAAGGCATTAAAAAAGAGGAGTGTAATCTCGTCAACTCCGACAAAAGGTTATTTTGTTGCCACAGAGTCGTACCGGGTTTTTGTATTGCTCGACGATTTCAGCGCTTTTAAAGAACAATTCTACAACAGTTTCAGAAATGAACTTCCTGAAAGCTACACGGTTGACCTGCTTTTTCACCATTACAATTACGAAATATTTGAACAACTGATACAAAACAGCTTAGGCAAATACAATATGTACTTAGTGATGAATATTAACAATAAAAGGGTTGAAGATGTTGTACATAAAATAGACCCAAACAAGTTGTTGATATTGGATATGGGAAAAGTGGGCGAGGAAGGGATATCATATCTGACCCAGGATTTTGACAAAGTAGTATACCGTTGTTTAGAGCAGGGGCTCGACCGGATACGGAAATACGACGAGTTTATTTTAATTTTCCCGCCCAGCACGCCACATCCGGCTGAAACAATTGATGCTTTCAGGGAATTTTGCCGCGATCATTCGATTAAATGCTCAATTCACAAAAAAGTAACCGATATTGATGTAAAAAAAGGTCAGGCTTACTTTGTAATAAAAGACAACGACCTGGTTTCTATTGTCAAAAACTGTAAGCAGAAAGGGTTTCAGTTAGGAATTGATATGGGTATCCTTTCATACAACGACACCCCTATGAAGGAAATTGTTGGTTCGGGGATTAGTGTGATCTCGACCGATTTTATCGAGATGGGACGAAAAGCGGCTGATTTTGTTGCCAGGAAAGAAAAAATATCCGAACAACTTTCTACCCGTTTAATTTTGAGGGGGTCGTTATAATAAAATCCCGAGTGGCAAAGGCTTGTTGTCTCGTTTAGAGATACTTTCCGGAAGGGGAAAATAAAAAGAGCATGCTGGCTTCATATTTTTAACCGGGGGTTATTACCGAAAAAAACAATATTTGTACCTTGCATTACGTTTTAGTTTAGAACAAAAAATCTACCATTATGAAACCCACATGACAAAAAAAAGACCCCCAAGAGAATGAAAATTGGGAGCGGTGCGAACGATACCATTTCAAAAGAGGATTTGTAATTTAGTTATGGCATAAGCCAAATAACTAAAAGACAATAG